>NZ_JRPA02000046.1 GCF_000765675.1 Helicobacter sp. MIT 05-5294
CTTTAGTGAGGGTATTGTTGCTTTGGGATTCTTGAGTATTTGTTAGATTGGCTTGTGTTTCTTGTGTCGTATTGGAGGATTCTATCCACATTATTATTTACAATCCTTACAATACTTCTTTACTATGCGTTCAATTTCGGCTTGGTAGTCTGGGGAATCGTAGAGTTGCATACAACCAAATATATAAGGTGGTTGCTCTAAGGATTTTTGAGCTGTATTTTCAGTAGTTGCAACACTATTGTGCCATTCTTCCATAGCACTATGAATGTGCAAATCCAATTCTGTTCTTATTTTGTCAGATTCATATTTCCAATTATAAGCAGATAAAAAAACACTAAGCAAGAAATACCCACTTTTTATATCATTTGGCATCTTGTCATAATTATTAGACGAATCCATACTGCCTTGATAATAATGCGTTATGCATCTTGCAAACCCCTCCATTTTGGAAATACTAACAATTTCATTATATTCTGTTTGATATTTTTGCAAATCTAGCGCAGTATAATTTTGGCAATTCTTACAAACAATGAAATTTATCACCTTATGTAAATATTCGTGATACTCTTTGGAATCATATATTTGCATACAAGGTATGAAATAATTTACCCCTCCCATTGCTGGACTTTTAAAAAAGCTATTTAGGTATTCAAGATTATTTGTATTTTGTATCGGAATCGGAAATTTATTGTAGGGCGCATAGGTTTGATAATATGCCATAAAAGGGGCATTTGCATTAATATATCTTTGGGTGTATTTAAACGCCACTTCACTTGTCTTATGTGGTTTCCAACCATTTTTCATTTGTAAAGTCTCTGGATATTGCTTATAAAAAGATTCTTCAAAGTTTTGTTCAATAGATATGTATTGCTTAGCTAACACCATATCCTGCAAAACTATATCATCATTTTTAAAAGTATTTATGCAATACGCCAAACCTTTTCTTTTCAAAGATTGCAATGTCGCAGAATATTCCTCTTGTGTTAGGTTCATCTTTAATAACAAATAAAGATTTTCATTCGCATTCAAGGATACATAACAGCAAAACAATAAAAATAGTAATTTTTTCATATTTAGTCCTCAAGCAACTCCCAAAAATGAGCCTCTGTTACTATGGTATCATTGCGCTGCAAATAATTACTGCCATCTGTAAAATGATCTTTATCCCATAATGTTGTATGTCCTTGTGCATCACTAAAGTGAATCCTCATAGTAATAATACCCTGTTTGTTAAATTTTTTTAGTTTATCAAGAAATTCTATGTTTTGGATTTTATTTTTCATTTCTTTTTGCGCCAATTCCGGCACTCCCCACTTAATCCACAAAAATGTTTCCATATCTATGGAGTTTGTTATATAGTAATTATTGTCTTTGTCTATCCTGCTGTATCTTTCTATGTCTTTCTTTATGTCGTGCAATATTGCTTTGTGCTTATCAATGTGTTTTGCATTTTTTATCAATGATTCTTTTAGTAGCATACCCCCTTTATTCAGAGCATAACTCACTCTTACCGCACAAGTATTAATGTATTGTTCTTTTTCTTTTTCAAAAGCTTTTTGAATTCTGCCCCCCCAAAAATCATATCTCAATTCAGCTTTTGTGTAATTATTTTCTTGATTGCCTATTCCATTGATCTCCTCATACGCTTTTTTCACATATTCAAAACTTGGTCTTTTGATTTCTATTCTAAGAATTGGTTTATCTGACATAAACTTTAACCTCCCCCACAGCAATATACTTACTCTTAAACACATTCTTTATTACTGCTTTATTATTATGTATTTTAGCACAAGTTGTAAATCTTTGATGATTTGAAGATTCTAAGGTTATTTCTATCTCCTCATTATCCCTACAATCCCTAGTAACAATATGCGAATTAACATCTTCAGAATGCCTTGAATACTCTTGCAATCTAATTTGTTCTTCCCCATAACTAAAATATACTTCTACAATCTTATTACTCAAAGATTCTCTTTTCCATTCTTTGATAATCTCATTCTCTTTAAAATCTTCAATAATTGGAATCTTAAATTGTTTAGTGTAAGTTTATAATCTTGAATATAAATAAAGAGTGGAGAATCTTTAGTGAGTGTATTGTTGCTTTGGGATTGTATATCTTGTAAGTTAATATTTGTAAGTT
>NZ_JRPA02000020.1 GCF_000765675.1 Helicobacter sp. MIT 05-5294
ATTGGGCAATCGCAATTTCATCTTTCTCTAAACCTTTTTGAATGTTTTGAATGTTTTGATTGATTTCTTTTGCCATGATGCCAAATTCGTCGTGAGATTTAAAAACAAGCGGAGTTGGTGGAGTATGAACCTCGTGACGGACATATTTGAAGAATCCAAAAAGCAAGGTGGAAATGCTTTTCAAACGCGCAACAATTTGAGAGCGTATGAAGAAAAACATCGCAAACATTATCACAACAATCACTGCGATATTTGCAAGAGTGATGATGGTTCGCAGTCTTGTTACAGAGGAATAAATGGAGCTTTCAGGCGCAGAAACAATTAGCGTCCAAACGCTTGTATTCTCGCCAATGTGAATATTCGCAACAGCGGTATAGCTCATCTCTCCCAAAGAATTAATATAGCTAAAGATTCCTTCAATCTGATTTTCAATCGCGTGTTTTAAGTCATTCATTGTGGGGCTTTGATTAACTTCACGCAAGTATTTACCCAAAAAATCCTTGCGCCCGTGTGCGGCAATAGTAGAATCCGTCGCATACACGCCTTTAAAGTCTCCTTTGTAAATGGAGTTTGCTGGGTCTTGGAGCATTGTTGTAATGGATTGCAAATCAATGAAAATCCCTAAAACTCCAATGACTGCCCCATCGCGATTTGTAATCGCTTGATTAATCCCCATACCAAAATATTCCTTGCCATCAATCGTGCGCCACAAAGGTCTTCCAATCGTAGATTCGCCTGTGCTTAGAGTTTTTTGCAGACTGCTAAATCCCAAAATGATTTCATTGGCTTGAACGATACGACTTTGGTATTTCGTGGTCGTGCTATCATTAACGGCTAATACTAAAAAATCCCCATTGGGTAGCCTGTGTTTGGGGTTAATGATTCTCTCGCCACTATATCTCGGGTCTTTGATATAAATATAGCCCAGACTTCCCCACTTATTGCTGTTGAGAATATCCATAATATCTTGTTCTAAAATGGCTTGTTCTCCTTGTTGCACATCACGCGCAACATAATGCTTGGAAGCATTGGTTGCAACATAAATTTCATTAAAAAGCCCTTGAACCCGATTCGCTTCTCTCTTTGCTGCATTGACAAGCATTTTGTTTGCCTCTTCAGTTTGAATCGTTTGTAAAAAATTTGTGGTAATAATCGTAGTAATCAACATACAAATCACCAATATCCCTGCAAGTCCCAACATAATTTTCGTGCCAATATTTAACGAATGTAGATATTTCAAGTGCACCCCTTTCGTCCAAAGTTTAAAATAAATCTTGAAAGCTTATTATACAACACAACTACTTTAAACTTATATAAGCATAACTCCAATGAATCCATAAATCAAGATTTTTTAAGCTAAAGTTTCTATTTTTAATCCTAAAATATTTATTGTTGTTTGTTAAAATCTATCATCTTGCATTTTTGGGTTTATTTTGGAGATTCTTCGTATTGTTTGTGGGTTAGAGGCTGTTGGTAAAGTTTAGCGGATTAAAGCGTGGATTTGAAGCTTTGCATTTGGGGGTTTTAGGATTCTAACCCTTGAATCACAAAGCGTCCCTCTTGAAGCACGATAGGATAGGAATCCCGCGTAGAGAGGTCAATCAAAAAGCATTCATCGCCATTTTCTAGTTGGTATCGCTCCGTAGGATAGAGGCTTAAGCGTCTTTTAACTTCCTCTAAATCCTCACAGAGTGCGCTAAATCCAAACATTACAAGCTTATAGGCAAATTCTTCCATCTCTTTTTATGCTCACGACAATTTAGGATTCCAAACTCTTAACGCGCGCCACTCCGCTATCAATGGCGGCTTGAGCCACAGCATTAGAAACAAACTCTTTCAAGCGTGCATCAAAAGGACTTGGGATAATATAATCTTTGCCAAATTCAAATTTTCTTCCGTGAATCTGCTCTAATTGGCTTTTTAGCTCATTGGGGATTGGCTCTCTTGCAAGTGCAGCAAGTGCATGGGCGCAGGCAAATTTCATTTCCTCATTAATGCTTCTTGCACGGGCTTTAAGCGCACCTTTGAAAACATAAGGGAAGCCTAAAACATTATTGATTTGATTGGGGCAATCACTTCTTCCTGTCGCGATAATCGCATCAGGTCGCGCTTGATGCACGATTTGTGGGTCGATTTCTGGAATCGGATTGCTCATCGCAAAAATCATCGGATTAGGATTCATACCTTCAATGTCTTTAGCGGTTAAAATATCGCCACGAGATAATCCAAGCACAACATCTGCGCCCTCTAATGCTTCTCTGTAAGAATTGACTTCATAATCTATGGCAAAATCTTTTTTGAAGCCATTTAAATCTTTGCGTGAAGTTGTTAATGCGCCTTTGCTATCAAACATAATAATGTTTTTCGCGCCTAAATTTTGCGCCATTTTCGCACAAGCAATCGCCGCGCCCCCCGCGCCAAAAACCACGACTTTCAAATCCTCTGCTTTTTTATTTGTAATATGCAATCCATTGATAATTCCCGCGGTTGAAATAATTGCCGTTCCATGCTGGTCATCGTGCATAATAGGAATATCAAGAATCTCTTTGAGGCGTGATTCTATATAAAAACATTCCGGAGCTTTAATGTCCTCTAAGTTAATCCCGCCAAAAGTCGGCGCAATCGCGCGAACAATGTCAATAAACTTATCCGGGTCTGTTTCATCTACTTCAATATCAAACGCATTAATGTCTGCAAACTTTCTAAACAACGCGGATTTCCCCTCCATAACAGGTTTTCCCGCAAGTGCGCCGATGTTGCCAAGCCCCAAAACCGCCGTGCCATTAGAAATGACCGCGACAAGGTTTCCTTTGGTGGTGTATTCATAAGCAGTGTGAGGGTCGCGTTGAATCTCTTTGCAAGGGACAGCAACTCCCGGAGAATATGCAAGAGATAAATCATGCTCGGTTTCTAGTTGCTTACAAGCAACGACTTGAATCTTGCCACCTTGATGATAGGGGAGCGAATCGGGATAAGTTTGTTTGAGGTCTTCCATAATTAAAAATGCCTTAAAAATTAAAAATTTAGCCAAAATTTAAGCAAAATAAAAATAAAACCGCATTTAAATTTACTTAAATAAAAATTAAATTATAAAACATTATGAAATTTATTGGAGTTTTGGTTGGTAAATATTGCCATATAACCTATGATTTTTAGTGCTTTTGGGGCGTTTTAATAGCAAATCTCCCTTTAAAGTGAAATTGTTTAGATTCGTAACAATATTAGAAGATTGAATTTGTAGGCTTTGGGATTTTTGGGTTTTGGAATCCTTTTGAGATTGGAGCGAGATTTTGCTACTCAAAGTCTCATTGTCTAAAAAATGGTCAGAAAAACCTTGAAAAATAAGCGGAGCTAGATTTTGTTGTGTCGCGTGGTTTAGGGCTTTTAAGAGTGGCGTATTATGGAATCTTGCTTGAAGAATATCCAAATGAACTTGGCGCGTCTTATCTGTAAAATCTTCATACATCTTGAGATTCGCCATTCCTTCAAAATAATGCGGAATCTTAGGAAATATCGTATAAATTTGCGCACTTGTAAGCGCGTCTAAATGAAGCTTCAAGCCCTTTTTGTCTATGCTAAAGCTAAAGGAATCGTTCGCATTGTGAATTTTATCTAAATCTTTTGTTGGGCTTTTAGGATTGGTTCGTTCGCTATTTTGGGCAGTTTCTTTCGTGATAGTGCCTTGAATGTCAAAAATCTCATTGGTTGCGATTCCTTGCGCGTTCAAATTGCCCTTTAGCAAACTTTTGTTGCGGTAGGAGAAATTTTGAAGTCTTTTAAGGTTGATTTCTTGCGGAATTTCAAAAGAAAAGGGTTGCAACGAAATCTTGCCACCTTGCCCCTGAAAACTTGCGAGGCTAGAAGTAAGTGCGTAGTTTAGGATTCCTTTGCCTTGTGCTAATTCTACTTTGGAATCTAACTGGAATGCCATTGCAGGGAATCCAACTTGCGTGTGCATTTCTATTAGAGGGCTGTTGATGAGCAAATCTTTGCTTTGCATAGAAATAAACCCAGAGATTCCGTGTTGAAAATCACGCAAATCCAAATCAAGCATTAAGATTCCTTGCAAGAAAGCGGGTTGGTTTAGAAATGTGAAAAGCGCACTAGATTCTAGGTTTTGACTTGTGATTTTAAGAGTATTGGCAGCGAGATTCTGTAGGCTTAGACGAAATTCTAAGGGCGAATGCTCCAAGTGCATTGTGCCATTTAATAGCATATTTTTTGCATCACCTTTAGCGATTCCTTGCGCTCCTAAAGCACCATTGAGCGGAATCCCAAAGAATGGCGAAAGAGGGGAGAGATTCTGCAAGTTTAGGCGAAACTCTGTATTGGTTGCGAGAGTGATAAGATTACTTGCTCCTTTAAGCGTAAAGTCTCCGACGCTAGAATACATTTCAAGATAATGTTGGAGGGTGTTTTGCGTAATCTCGCCATGCAGTGCGCCCATAAAACGCGTGGGCGGAATCGCGATTCCAAAATGCTCCAAAATTTTTTGCGCGTCTAACTCTCCTCCCTCTAAATTAATGCTAAAACTTCCATTGTATAGATTCGTATTTTCCGATGTTTCACCCAATAAACTAGACAAAAACGAAGGAGAAGTTGCATTCAAAGAATCCCGCGTTTTGCTTAGTTTCAAATCAAAATCCAAAAGCCCATCTCCATAAGGCACTTGATTAAGGAAGTCAAAAAGCGCGTAGAGACTTGCTCCTTTGGTGTGCAGATTGAAGCTTTGAATCTCCCCATACGAACCATAAAGGTTAAAATCGCTTTGGGATTCTAAAAGATTGCTTTGCGCTTGTAGGACATAATTTGCAAATTCTCCGCTAAAGACGCCCTCTATCCAAACATTATCGCCAATCTTGAACGATTTGTTGGCAAATGTTGTATGAAAGCCTTTGGAGTTTAGCAAAAACGAACCTTTAAGATTGCGCAAAAACAAAGAATATTCGCTTTGCAAAAACAATTCTAGTTGCCCATTATGCGCCACTGCTTCTAAAGTAATCTGTGAGGGAGTGAGCTTAAAATGCCTTGCTTGCCATTCAAAGTTTGTTTGCGATTCTAATTTAAAAAGCAAAAAATCCCGAACACACGCATTCCCAAAAGGCGAAAAAAGCAACACAAAGAATCCGCAAAGAATTATAAAAAATCCAACAAATCCAAAAATCAGTTTGCGCTTAAGGGGGATTTTGCGCACAAAATGGGTGTTGCTAACTTCTAGATTCATCGTTACATTATGCCTTTTTCAAGGAATTTTACTAACTTCCACAACGCTTTTTGCATTGTTCAGCAGCTGCCGTGCCTTTGCCATGTTGTAAATTGCAGTTTTGCAAACAACCCTTTGTCTTGACAGCTTCACACATTCCGCGAACTTTTTCGCAATCATTCAGACAAACCGCCTGTCCTTTGCCCTCACTGCGGCATTTATTAAGGCAATCTCGCTTCGCATCGTTGCAGTTGGAGGTATTATATAAAAAGTTTTTGTCCTCTTTGCTACAACCGCCAAAAATGCCAAGAATTCCAAAACAAAATAATAAGATAAAAGTTAAAGATAATATTTTCATAACTTCAAGTGTAATTAAAAATTCGTTAAAAAGAGTTAAAATAATGCACTTTTAAAAGAAATCAAGGTAGAATCCAAGCTTTATTTGTCTTAAAAAGGGAATCTAATGGACTACAAAGATACACTTGCATTGCCGACAACAAGCTTTCCTATGCGCGGGAATCTTCCGCAAAACGAACCCAAAACCTATCTTGCGTGGAAAAACAGCAATCTTTATGCACAACTAGAACAAAACCGCCAAAACGCAGAAACTTCGTTCAATCTGCACGATGGACCGCCTTATGCGAATGGGCATATTCATATCGGACACGCATTAAATAAGATTCTTAAGGATATGATTGTCAAGCAACATTATTTTCAAGGGCAAAAAGTTTTTTATACGCCGGGTTGGGATTGTCATGGATTGCCCATTGAACAACAAGTAGAAAAAAAGCTTGGCAAAGAAAAAAAGGATTCTTTGCCAAAAATCAAGATTCGTGAGCTTTGTAGAAAACACGCGCAAGAGTTTGTCCAAATCCAAAAAGACGAGTTTTTAGAGCTTGGAATCTTTGGTGATTTTGAAAATCCTTATAAGACTATGGATTTCGCCTTTGAAGCAGAAATTTACAAGGCACTTTGTGGGGTTGCTAAAAAAGGGTTGCTAAAAGAGCGCAAAAAACCGGTTTATTGGAGTTGGGCTTGTCAAACCGCCCTTGCGGAAGCCGAAGTGGAATATGAAGAAAAAGAAAGCGATTCCATTTTCGTCGCTTTTCCTTTGCAAGAAGACGCTTTAAATGCGCTTGGAGCGAAAGACTTTGGCTTAAAAGAAGCCTTTTGTGTGATTTGGACTACGACCCCTTGGACAATACCAGCCAATAGCGGAATCGCGCTCAATCCCGAAGAAACTTACGCGCTTACACAAGATGGCAAAGTCGTGTTAGCTTCACAAGTAGAAAAACTCGCCGCACTTGGAATCGTAGAAAATAAGATTCTAAAAACTTTCCACGCGCAAATTTTAGAGCGCAAACACGCAACCAATCCGCTTAATGGCAGGGATTCTTTGCTGATACTTGGCGAACATGTCGCAAGTGGCGAGGGAAGCGGTTGTGTGCATACTGCGCCCGGGCATGGGGAAGACGATTATTTCGTGGGGTTAAAATATGATTTGCCTATGCTAATGCCTGTTGATGATACAGGTTGTTTTGATGAAACGCTAAGGCGCGAAAAATTGTTTTTTGAACCCGATGAGTTTATAGGGAAATTTATTTTTGATACCCACGCAAGGATTTTAGAGCTTTTGGGCAAACACTTATTAAAACACAGCAAAATCGTGCATTCCTATCCGCATTGTTGGCGTTCGCATCAACCTGTAATCTTCCGCGCCACAGCCCAATGGTTTATTTTGATGGACGAACCTTATACTGCGGATAATAGGACTTTGCGCGAAGTTGCATTAGAGCAAATCAAAGCAACAAGATTCTATCCTGAACATGGAATGCGTAGAATCTACTCTATGATTGAAAATCGTCCGGATTGGTGTATTTCAAGGCAGAGGGATTGGGGTGTGCCAATCGCGTTTTTTAAGGACAAGCGAAGCGGTGAGGTTTTGTTGGAATCCGAGGTTTTGGATTTCGTGGCGGAGATTTTTAGCCAAGAGGGTTGCGATGCGTGGTGGAGCAAAAGCGTAGAAGAATTGTTGCCACCGAGCTTTAGAAGTCAAAGTGAGCATTTAGAAAAAGTGCATCATATTTTAGATGTTTGGTTTGATAGCGGAAGCACTTGGAGTGCGGTTTTAAAAAGCGGTAAATACGCAAGTGGGGGCTATCCTGCAAGTATGTATTTAGAGGGAAGCGACCAACACAGAGGCTGGTTTCATAGCTCCTTGCTCATTAGTTGTGCGCTAGAATCTCACGCGCCTTATAAAAGCATTTTGACGCATGGTTTTACAATGGACGAAAATGGCGAAAAAATGAGCAAATCTAAAGGAAATGTGATTGCGCCAAAAGATGTGCTTAAGGGCTTTGGCGCGGAGATTTTGCGCCTTTGGGTGGCACAAAGCGACTACCAAAACGACCAAAGAATCTCAAACAATATCCTTAAACAAGTGAGCGAAAATTACCGCAAGATTCGCAATACGATTCGTTTTTTACTAGCGAATATAGAATCGCTAGAGAGCTTGGAATTGGAGCATTTAAGCCAAATTGATCTATGGATAATGGAACGCGCAAATACTTGTTTTAGTCTTGTTTGTTCGCTTTTTAATGCGTATGAATTTTCCAAAGGTTTGCAAGAGTTAAATTATTTTCTAAACGCCGAATTAAGTGGAATCTATTTGGATTTGTGCAAAGACAATCTTTATTGTAACGCGCTAGATTCTAACGAACGCAAAGCAGCACAAAGCGTAATGGCTTTGATTTGCGGAAGACTTTTTGGGCTTTTAGCTCCGATTCTTACTTATACGATTAATGAGGCTTTGAATCATACGACAAGCAAGGCATTGCTTGAAGCGTGTGGAATCACAAAGCCCCAAAGTCAAGACACTGCGGTGCTTGGAGTTCTTTACCAACCGCTTCCAAACTTGGAAAAACCAAAGGTTGATTTTGAAAAATTACTTGCATTGCGTTCTCACTTTTTAGAGCAAATCGACAGCCTCAAAAAAGATTCCAAAATCAAATCTACGCTAGAAGTGGATTTGGTCGCCCCCGCTACAATGGTGCAGTTTGGGGAGTTAAATCTATGGTTAATGGTGAGTGAAGTATTGGCAGAAAAAAGCGAGATAATGCACGATTGCGAGGTATTGGCAAGTTTTGAATTTGAGGGGGAATCCTATCGCATTTATCCTGCTAAAGGGCATAAATGCCCAAGATGTTGGCAGTTTATCGCGACAAGCGAAAATGAGCCATGTGCGCGTTGTGCAGAGGTTTTGAAGAATAGAAAATAATTAAGAAAGGTTAAACTAGCATCTCTTAAATTTTTGCCATAGTTTTTTGATACACTCGTAAATCTTTATCCCTCTATGCGTCATCTTGCTACTAGTCTTCATTGCGAGACTTGCAAAAGCAAGTCGTGGCAATCTACAAGTCTAAAATCTCACCTTAAAGTATTCTATTGTGAAACCTTTGGTGGATTAAGGCGCGGATTTGCAAGTGTGGGTGAGTTGCTTAACGCAACACACGCCGCGTCTCTCACTTTGTTTGCTTCTTGCAATGACGATGGGACACACCAAGCCGTCATTGTAAGGATTCCGTGGGGAATCGCAACAATCCAAGCCAAAGAATCCCATTCTGCTTTATGGACTTGATTGCGGATTGTCGCATTTTTGCTCTTTTGTAGGATTTGCTTTTGGCAATTAATTAAGAGGGAGAGATTGAATCCACGCTTCAATACGCGCATCATTTCTCGCCTCATCGGCTTTATCAAGGCATAATCCTAGAAGCTTTTGTCCTTTTTGAGCGCGCGAAAAAGAGAAATTATAATCCTTGCAATCCACCGCTCCTACGAATTTCGCTCCGCTAAATCGGAGTTTGTCATAAAAATCTGCAATGCCCGAACAAAAACTATCAGGGTGTCTTGCCTGTGAGCCTATGCCAACAAGCGCAATGGTTTTGCCGCTAAAATCAATCTCACTTAAGTTTTTAACCTTTGAACCCCAATCTTCTTGCAATGCCCCAAAATAATAGCTTGACGCGGCAAAAATCACGAAATCGTATGCAGCGATTTTGCTTACATCACATTCTTTAATATCAAAAGAATCTGCGTTGATTTTTTGGGCGATTTTGTTTGCAAACTCCGCGCAAACTCCACCTTTACTAGCATAAAATATGGCTTTTTTCATAGAAACTCCTTATAAAAATTTAATAAGGAAATATTATAGCATTTTTGATATAATATTTTTTACTTTAAATTAAGGAGTAACAAGGAATGCAAGGGAGTTTTTTTGACCTTACGCAACCTGTGGGCTTGGTGGAAACTTGGGTGAGTATTAGCGCGGTGCTTTTGATGATGTGGCTTGGATTTGTGGCAGTCAAACGCGCCAAAAGAAACACAATAAGAGAGAAAAACAAATGAATATTCTCCATACAGAAACCTTATTTGGCTGGGGTGGGGAACAAAACAAAGTTTTAAAAGAAATGCTATTTATGCGGGAGAGAGGGGGGCATAATGTATTCCTTTTTTGCAATCCTGATTCGCAAATAGCCTTAAGAGCGCAGAATCTCGACTTTGAAGTTATTACTTGCAAGATGAGTAAGAAAACTTACCCGCAATCCATTTTTGCACTTCTTAAAACAATCAAAAGCAACCAAATCTCCTTAGTGATTTCCCATGCTTCCACAGATAGTTGGGTGTGCGCTATTACAAGAATGATTCTAAAAGTCGTAGGTTTTCCTTGTGTCTTTATGCGAGAGAGACATAATTGCTATCCTATCAAAGGATTTGCTTCTAAAATTATTGCACAAATTCCTCTTTGACAAAATCCTTTATATTTCAGAATCTGTCAAGCAAATTTTATTAAACATTGGAGTTTGTGAGAATCGGTGCTTCTATCTCACTAGCTGTGTGGATACACAAAAGCTAATGCAAACTCAAAGCAGCTTTAGAGAAGAGTTTGGAATCGCAAAAGACGCTTTAGTCATCGGCACTTTCACTTCGCTTTATCCCAAAAAAGGAGTGTTTGACTTCGCAAATGCTGCCAAAGAGGTGCTTAAAGTCTATCCTGAAGCGATAATTGTCTTTGGCGGTAAAATCAGTGAGGGCATCAAAGAAGCAATAGCAAAGGAGTTTGAATCCCAATCCAAAGTGATTTTCACTGGATTTAGAGAAGACGCGCTTAATGTCATCAAAGCCTTTGATGTTTATGTGTTTGCAAGTCATACCGAAGGGCTTGGAACGGTGCTATTGGAGGCAATGTGCAGTGGCGTCCCAATCGTCGTTTATGACCAACCTCCGATGAGCGTTCTTATTGAGCATAAACAGCGTGGGTTGTGTGCAAAATATTTGGATTCCACAGACTTAAGTAGGCAGATTCTTTGCCTCATCAAGGACAAAAATGCGGGTGAAGCTTACGCGCAAAATGCTTTAAATTATGTCAAAAATTTTGATGATTGTGCTTTGAAATCCGCCTTAATGGAACTCATAAAGCAAACAGAACAACACTTAAAAGGAATATGATGCCCCCGATTCTTGTCCTAACACTTCACCATATCCACCCCAAAGAGGATTCTTTGAGTATTTCGCCCACACTTTTAGAAAAGGCATTGACTCGTATTTTGGATTGGGGCTTTTCTTTTGTTAGTTATGAGGAGTTTATTGAAGCGATTTTGCACAACAAAAACATAGGCAAAAAACGCGCATTATTAACCTTTGATGATGGATATTTTGACTTGTATCGCTTTGGGTTTCCTGTGCTTAAAAAGCTCCAAATCCCCGCGGTTTGCTTTTTGATTACCGATAAAATCACAGATTTTACGCGCGAAAATTATGATTTAGAGCCAAAATCTCATAAGGAATTAGAGTATTCTGGGGATTTGGAGTATTTTTTAAATCTTTCTGAAATCCTAGAAATGCACCAAAGTGGGCTTTTGGAGTTTGATAGCCATACTGCTACACATTTTCCTTGTAATAGCGACGATACACAACGCATTAAAGAAGAATTGATAAAATCTAGGGACAAGATTTTGGAGATTTTTCCAAGCAAAAAACATTTGGGATTCTGTTTCCCTAAAGGGCTTTTTGTGCCGCATTCGTTGGATTTATTGCAGACTTGCGGTTATGAATTTGCCTTTAGCACCTTAGATGGAGGATATTATAAGGGTGATAATCTCTTTAGGATTCGTCGCATTGATATTTCACAGAATCGCAAGGGTGAGCGGGATTATCTGCAAAGACTAAGAAAAAAGCTTATGCTTTATTCTTTGCCCGTTATTGGGAGTTTGTATTCTGATTTTAAGAATCGCAAAAAACTAAAATAATCTGTGGTTTGGATTGCAGAATCCTAGAAAAGATCCTGCAATTTTTGGAAAGCTTTATTTTAACTTAAAATAATCCTTAATGGCTTCTGCCTTGTCTGTTTTCTCCCAAGTAAATTCTGGTAATTCGCGCCCAAAATGCCCATAACTAGCGGTTTTTTGATAGATTGGGCGGAGTAAATCTAGCGATTCTATGATTCCGCGTGGAGTGAGGCGGAAAAGTTGCTTGACGCATTCTTCAATTTTAGAATCCTCAACTTTGCCTGTCCCATGCGTATTGACAAGGATTGAAACAGGTTCTACCACGCCGATTGCATAGGCGATTTGAATCGTCGCTTTGTCGCAGATTCCACTTGCTACGAGGTTTTTGGCGACATAGCGCATTGCGTATGCGCCACTTCTATCCACTTTGCTTGGGTCTTTTCCACTGAATGCTCCCCCACCATGTGGACAGCTTCCACCATAGGTATCCACGATGATTTTGCGTCCTGTCAATCCTGCATCACCTTGTGGTCCGCCGATAACGAATTTCCCGGTGGGATTCACGAAATAGCGGATATTGTCATTTGCAAATTCTTTAGGCAAGACTTTTTTAACAACTTCTTCAATCACCGCACTTCTTAAAGTGTCTTGTGAAGTCTCCGGGCTGTGTTGTGTAGAAACAACAATCGTATCAATGCCCACAGGAACGCCATTCGCGTATTTGATTGTTACTTGGGATTTACCATCAGGGCGCAAAAACGGCAATGTGCCGTCTTTTCTTGCTTTTGCTAAGCTTTCTGTGATTCTGTGTGAGAGGAAAATCGGCAAGGGCATTAGCACATCGGTTTCCCTACACGCATAGCCAAACATCAGCCCTTGGTCTCCCGCACCTATCTCGCCGTCCTCTCTATCTACGCCTTGATTAATGTCTGGGCTTTGCTCACCTATGCCATTTAACACACCCGCACTATGATAGTCAAACCCATAACGCGCGTCAATATAGCCAATCTCACGCACAACGCGTCTTGCGATGTCTTGCATTGGGGCGTAAGTCGTGGTTTTAAGCTCTCCTGCAATCACGCAGTAACCATTAGAAAGCAAAGTCTCACAAGCCACCCGCGCTTTAGGGTCGCGCTCAATAATATAATCCAAAATCGCATCACTGATTTGGTCTGCCATTTTGTCTGGGTGTCCCTCGGTTACAGATTCAGAAGTGAAAAGAAACTCTTTTTGCATAAATTCACCTTGTATTTTAAATTTTTGAGATTCTACCACAACTAAACTTAAAGTTTTTCAAGTCTCAATTTACAGAGATTCTTAAGAGTTGTTATGCGGGTTTATAAAATTTGCATAGATTCAAAAACCAAGCTTGATAGGTGAAAATGCACTTGAATTTTCATATTCAAGACTTTGTGCGAATTAATTTTGCATTTATCTAAGATTTGTTAGCATTACGCAGTTGATATTTTTTATCAATAAATTATTTTTATAAGGATTAAAAGATGTTAGTAACAAAAAAAGCTCCAGATTTCAAAGCTCCAGCGGTTTTGGCAAACAATACAATCGTAGAAGACTTTGAACTTTCAAAAAACTTAGGCAAAAACGGCGCGGTTGTTTTCTTTTGGCCCAAAGACTTCACTTTTGTTTGCCCCTCTGAAATCATCGCAATGGACCACAGAGTAAAGGCTTTTAACGAAAAAGGATTCAATGTGATTGGCGTTTCTATTGATTCTGATGTTGTGCATTTTGCTTGGAAAAACACTCCAATCAATCAAGGTGGAATCGGAAATGTGCAATTCCCAATGGTTTCAGATATTACAAAACAAATTTCACGCGATTATGAAGTGCTTATCGGTGATGCAGTCGCGCTTCGTGGTTCATTCTTGATTGACAAAAACCAAGTAGTTCGCCACGCGGTGATTAATGATTTGCCACTTGGGCGCAATATGGACGAAATGCTAAGAATGTGCGATGCTTTGACATTCTTTGAACAACACGGCGAAGTTTGCCCAGCAGGTTGGAACAAAGGCGATAAAGGTATGAAAGCAGACGCAAAAGGCGTAGCAGAATACCTTTCACAAAACGCAGACAGACTTTAAAACTTCCGCGGGGGTTTCTCCCCTTGCGATTCTTTCTCTCCCTTTGGTTTCAATTATTTCAATTTTTATTTACAAGAGATTCTATTAAGTAAGTTTGCAAGGACGCAATGTTTTCTTGACAAAAAGTAGAATCCCTAGCACCTAACGAGTGGAATCGTAGGCTACCTAGCCGTCATTTGTTTCACGCATTCCTCACAATGACAGGTGGGAGTATAAAGACAAGGTAAGCATAGCCTTGCGTCGTTGCAAACAAAGCATAGTGAAGTCGTGGTGTGCAGTTTGTGAAACAAATTTCACCCACACTTGCAAATCCATAATGCTACGCACCCAAAAATACTGCAATGGAATCCCAAACTATTCTTGCTTGTCCAAATAGCGCGAATCAAAAAGGCTATTCAAATGCACATTGCTTAGTGCGACTTTCAAAGAAGCAAAAAAATCTTTATTTTTCTCTTCCATTTCTTTTAGCATTTGTTTGGTTTGCTCCCGCGCATAAGGGCGTTTATCATCACTTCGCCAAAGAATAGGACAATTACAATCTGGCGCGATATAAATGTTGTTTTTGGCTATAAAATCAATGATTTGTCGCTCCCGCAAGAAAATCAAAGGGCGAATCACAAACAAGCCATTTCCCGCCTTGTAAATAGGTGGCATAGAACGCAACGCACCATTATAGGTGAGATTCATCATAAAGCTTTCCGCCGCGTCGTCTAAATGGTGCGCTAAGGCTAGTTTGTTGAATCCGCCCTCTAATGCCTTTGTGTAGAGTGCGCCGCGCCGCATTCGTGAGCAAAAGCTACAAACCACACTTCCCTCGCGTTTGTTTTCTTCTAAAATCTTATAAATATCGGTGCGATAGAGTTCATAAGGGATTCCTAATTTTTCGCAGTATTCCACGATGTATTCGTATTCACCGCCTCGCCCATAATCCACGGTTAATGCTTTAAATTCAAAGTCAAAAGGCGCGTATTTTTTAAGCCTTGCTAGAAGTGTGGCTAGAAGCATAGAATCCTTACCGCCACTTAAGCCCAAAAGCACTTTGTCGCCCTCTTTGATGAGGTTAAACTGCGCATTGGTTGCGCCTGTTATTTTTAAGATTTTTTTGCTGATTTCAATCGCATGGGTTTTCATCAAACAAGCTCCTTTGCAGAGTTACGCATATTCTCCAAACCCTCAAAAAAGTCGGGTAAATGTTGCGCCACAAAGGATTCAATTTCTTCTTGTGTGAGCAAGTGTTTGTCGTATTTGACGACCACGATTCCCTCGCTTTGGTTGATATACCATTCAATCACGCCACACAATTCACCTAGCACCTCCAAAGATTCCCAATTTGCCGCGCTTTCTTTGTCTTTTAAGTGCAAGTAGAGGTTTTTTTGCAAAAGTGGATTTGCAAGGAATCCAAAAGATAAAATCCACAAAAAACACGCAATCACAACAAACATTACGATAGAGAGCATACCAAAGAAAGCATAGAAATGTCCGCCAAGCAATGCACCAAAAAAAGAACCCAAATATCCAAATGAGGTAAAAATTCCCATCGCACTACCCTTTTGGTGTGCTTTGCAGTAGCGACTTGCAAGGCTTTGCATAATAGGCTCATGGATAGAAAATCCGACAAAAAACACCAAAACTCCCGCGATAAACACGGACTCATTTGGGCTAAGCATTAGCAAAAACGAAAGCACAAAAAGCAAGATTCCAACAATCATTACGCTTTTAAACTTGCCTTTTTTCTCTGCGATAATCGCCGCAGGTGCCATTGCGAAGAATCCGAGCAATGAGGCGGGAATATAGACTTGCCACAAATCTTCTTTGGGCATTTCAAAGCCTTTGACAAGAGCGATAGGAATCATCAAAAACGCCAAAGTCATAAAGCCTTTTTGCAAGAAATTTGTAAGATTCATAATTTGGAGATTTTTGTTTTTTAAAATCACACTAAATTCTTTGCCTTTGTGCGCGAAACTATAAGTAACTTTGGGCGCATTTGGCACGGCAACCCACAGAATCCCAAACCCCAAAAGAGCCAAAATACAGGTAATCCAAAAAAGACTTGCCACGCCAAAATTTGCCCCAAGAATTGGTCCTAAAATCAACGCGGCAGTAAAGCTTAGAGAAATCGTCCCTCCCATTAACGCCATCGCCTTTGTGCGATTCTCTTCACGCACCAAATCCGCTATCATCGCGCTTATCACGCCTCCAATAGCCCCCGCCCCTTGAAGCAATCGCCCCAAAATCAGCCAATAAATATCCAAACTTAGTGCGCAAATCACCGAACCTAAAGCAAAAATTACAAGCCCTAATGCAATCATACTTTTGCGCCCAAATTTATCGCTTAAAAACCCAAATGGAATCTGAAAAAGCACTTGTGTGAGCGCATATCCGCCCATCGCGATTCCAATAAGAATCGGGCTTGAATTTGGCAAAGAAAGAGCATAGAGCGACAAAACAGGCATTACAATAAACAATCCAAAGAAGCGCGAAGCAAGTATGAGGCTTAGAGGCAGACTTTGTTTAATCAGAGATTCTTTTGCCATTTTGTATCCTTATGCTAAAATTCTAAAACGAAAGGGAGATTTTACCCAAAAATAAATAAAGGTTAAGAATATGCGCTTAATTTTAGCAACTTCAAATCAAGACAAGCAAAGAGAGATTCAAGAAATTTATGCAGAATTTGCCAAAAAATTCGGCGTAGAGATTCTTTGCTGGGACAAACTCATCACACCTTTTGAGATTGAAGAAGACGGCGAGAGTTTCCAAGAAAACGCGCTCATCAAGTCTAAAGCAGTGTTTGAAGCATTAAAAGTCAAAGGAATCTTGACGCAAAAAGATATTGTGCTATCTGATGATAGCGGAATCTGTGTTGAGAAGCTAGGAGGCAAACCCGGAATCCATAGTGCGCGTTATTCAGGTGGGGGCGCGTTAGAGAATTTAGAAAAGCTAAGGGGCGAGATTGAAAGCTTAGGCGGAATCTCTAATGCGCATTATTGCGCGTGTATTGGTATTAGTTCCTATATGGGGGATTATAGTGTGCATGGGTTTATGTATGGGCAAGTGATTGCGCAATGTCGCGGGGAAAATGGCTTTGGCTATGACCCGATTTTTATCCCTAATGGATTTAAGCAGACTTTAGCGGAGCTAAGCAATGAGGAGAAAAACGCAATCTCACACCGCAGAATCGCACTAGAGAATGCACTCTATGTTTTGTGTGCTTTGCTTTAGTCTTTGTCATTGTAGGATTCCACATAATGCGTGATTATCCTTTCGTCATTGCGAGAAAACCGCTAGGCTTTCTTGGCAATCTACGCTTAAAATCTCGCCCAACAGGATTCTACTTCATTAGAAAACCAACAATGGAATCTCAAAATTCGCATTCAATCACAATCCTAGCCAAAGCCCAATGCGCAATTCACAGACAAGAAAAGGCAATCTTGATTTTCTCTAAAGCAAGTTTTAGGAAAATCTTTCCTTATTGTCTATTTGCTTTTATTAGCCTTTGGCTTTTGGGATTCCGCATTATCGTATTGCGAAAAAATCTTTAGACTTTTACGGCAATCTATAATGTTGTGTGTTTGCTAATATCTTCTATATTGAGAATCCCGTATTTTTTGTTGTTCTAGCATTTCCTTGTTTAGGCACGCATTATATTTTGCTTGTGCCGCTGCGGCTTTATTGCAATCACTATTTTCGCCTGTGTATTGGCATTTTTCAATGGCTTGCTTAAATTCTTTTTCTTCGCTCCAACAAGATGATGCACTTGCGACACTCACGCACATTGCCAAACTTAAAGCCATCAAAACCATCTTTTTCATTTTTTCTCCTTTAAATTGATGATTCCAACCCCCTTAATAAGGAGGTTGGAATCTCTGTTGGCTTAGGAGAATATTTCGTCTTATAAGCATAAAACTTTGGTTGTTCTCCTCCTCTGCGCACCCCCTTTTCCCAAATCTCTAAAAACTGCTTGGCGATTCTTACGACATCATCGTTTTTGCTAAATTCTCTATCCTCTGTTTCCTTGCTAGAGATTGTCTCTCTAGTGAATCTCCTCCCTAAAGTAATCGCGCAAATTGTAATAGGCAGATACTCCTCTCCCTTATTCCAAATCGCTCTGTATTCGTTCTCATAACGAAAGCTTGGCTTTTTAAAAGTCAGTGCATATTGAATAAAATCTTTTGTGTTTTCTTCATTGTATTCTGGTGGCTCTTTATAGCGCACTTTAAACACTTTGTCTTGTTCTGCCTCATCGACCCTAAAATCAATTTTCACACCACAATGGGAGTTTCCATAATGCGCCCACATCAAGTCCAAATCTGATTCTATTAATTCCTCTTCAAGCGAAAACGAACAAATCTTAAATCTCTCTTCTTTGTTCTCTGTTGTTTTCCTATCTCTTATTTCCTTTGCTTTTTCTGATTGACTTTCAGGGAATACAAATCTCCCCTCATCCATATCATTGAGGCTATTAAAGCTCGCTCCATAAAGCCGACAATTCTTTAAAATATCCAAAAAGCGAGAATTTGGTTTGTAGGTTACATATTTTTTGAGGAAATGGATTAGATTGCCATCATAGTCTAATCCTCTAAATTTGCAAAAAATCTTTTGATTATTTTTTTGGTTTAACATATTGATTTGCTCCTTAAATTTAATTTTTAATTAAGGCAAAATAATACCCCCCCCCCCCCTTATAATTTGCTTAAATTAACTTGAATCAAAAGATAATGGATTCATAGTTTTAAGAAATATTTGAGATAAATAGCAAAATGTTAGATAAGAGATAAGCACTCATTATTATAAGGACAAAAGTCTAGAATAAGATTGGATTCATTTTTAATTTCTAATATATTTTAGATGAAGTAATTTCAATTTTAAGTTTTTATTATTGCGGATTCTACTTTGTTAAATACCATAGATTGCTACGATTTCGGACAAAGTCTCGCAACGACGCAATTAGGAAGTCATCATTGCGAGATTCTATGGAATCACAAAATTTTAACTTTCTTTTAGCATTCGTCTTGCAAGTTTTTTTGCTTTGACTTCTTCTGCTTCGCGCTTAAGGGAAGCATAAAGTGTGTTGGTATGGTCCTCTAGCATTTTTTGGCTATTGGTTGGTTTTTCGCCTTCTTTTGGAGCAAGTTTGACATATTCCCCATTGCTTTGAAGCTCGTGCGCTTTGGCATTGTCTTCGCTTTGGATTTTAATGATTCCAAAAAGCTTATCAGCGAGATTATCTTCAAATACAGGCGTCATCAACTCTACGCGTCGCTCCAAGTTTCTAGGCATCAAATCCGCACTTGCGAAGTAGATTTGCACTTTTGCGTGTTTGAAATAATAGATTCTTGCGTGTTCAAGATATTTTCCTACGATTGAAGTTACGCGGATATTTTCACTCACCCCTTTAATTCCCGGTCTTAAGCAGCAAATCCCACGCACGATTAAATCTATCTTTACACCCGCGCTAGAGGCTTTGTAAAGTGCCAAAATCACATCGGTATCTACGATAGAATTGGCTTTGAGGATAATGCGCCCCTCTTTTCCTGCTTTAGCTTCGTTTTCTATTAATTCCAAAATTTTTGGTTTGATTTGCAAAGGTGCTGCAAGAAGCGTGTTGAGCTTAGATTTATGCGAGAATCCCGAAAGATTATGGAAAAACTTAGTCGCGTCTTGCGTAAATTCTCGCTTAGAAGTCATATAGCTAATATCTGTGTAGATTTTAGCCGTGCTTGGGTTATAGTTTCCAGTGCTTAAATGCACATATTCGCGTAATTCTCGCCCGATACTTTTAATAACAAGCGCGATTTTGGCATGGACTTTAAGCCCGGGCACACCATAGATTACATGCGCTCCTGCGGATTCTAATGCGCGCGCCCAATGCAGGTTGTTTTCCTCATCAAAACGCGCTTTAAGCTCCACTAATGCTGTTACTTGTTTGCCATTTTCTGCTGCTTCAATCAATGCCTTGACGATTGGAGAGTTTTTGCCCACGCGATAAAGTGTCATTCGGATAGAAAAAACATCGGGGTCTTTTGCCGCACTTTGGATAAAATTCACGACAGGATCAAAGCTTTCGTAAGGCTGGAATGAAAGAATATCTTGGCTATCTAGCACAGAAAAAATATTTGCATTAGAATCTAGCGGAGGTAGAATCTTAGAAGTGTAGCTAGGGAAAGTTAGTTTAGCGAAGTTTTTGTTGCCAACGATTTCCCAAAGGATATTAGAATTCATCGGAGCTTCGCATTCATAAATATCTTCAGGAGTTACTTTGATGTATTGTTCTACGAAGTTTTTTAACTCCAAATCTTCGGTTTTTTTGATTTCTAGGCGGATAATTTCCCCTTTACGGCGAGATTTCAAGCCCTCTGTCATTAATGCCATAAAGTCATCGCCCTCTTCTTCTTCAATCTCCATATCGGCGTTTCTTGTAACTCTAAATGAAGTCCAACTAAGCACTTTAAAGCCCGGAAATAACTCGTTGGTAAATTCCGCTACAATAGAATCGGTATGGAAATAAGTATCCCCTAACTGCACGAAGCCCGGCAGCATTCGCGAAATGCGTGTCATACCAAACTTAATTTCGCTTGGATTCTCTATGCTTTGGAGTTTGAGAGCTAAGACATAGGTGAGGTTGTTTAAATGCGGAAATGGGTGTGTTGCATCTACTGCAATAGGAATCACAATCGGATAAAGATGATTGATAAAGTATTGTTGTAATTCTTTTTTTTGGTTTTTATCCGCTTCGCTGTAAGTTTTGATACATAATCCGAGTTTGGCTAACTCCTCTTTGATTTCAAAATAACACGCTTCTAGCCTTTGTTTTTCTAGCTTTAAGTAGCTACGAATCTCGTCTAATTGCTCTTTTGGCGTCAATCTATCTGGACCACTTTCTGTGATACGCGCACTATAAAGTCGCTTCAATCCCGCAACACGAACCATATAAAATTCATCTAAGTTTGTGCCATAAATTGCGATAAACTTCAAACGCTCCAAAAGCGGATTGTTGGAATCTTGCGCTTCGCTCAATACGCGCGTATTAAAGCGCAACCAAGACAACTCACGATTGATAAAATTTGCTGGTTTGTTAAAGGTATTTGCTGCCATATTTTCTCCTTTTTGACTTAAAATCCTTAAGCTTATTATAATAAAATTTGCATAAAACTTGCCTTGAAAATGCGCGACTATAAGGTTTAAGTTGTAATTTTGTATCATTTCGTATTAATTTTATCTTGGGGTAGCAAATTATGGAGAAACTTAATTATAAGGATTCTGGTGTTGATATTGCAGAAGGAAATGCGCTTGTAGAAAACCTAAAAGGGCTTGTAAAACAAACTTTCAATCCCAATGTATTAGGCGGAATCGGCTCTTTTAGCGGGGCGTTTTTGTTGCCAAGTGGTTATAAAGAACCTGTTTTGTTGGCGGCAACTGATGGCGTAGGAACAAAGCTAAAACTTGCTATTGATAGCGGAATCCTAAACAGCGTGGGAGTGGATTTAGTCGCAATGTGCGTGAATGATTTGATTTGTAATTTTGCAACCCCTTTGTTTTTTTTGGATTATTATGCCACGGGGAAATTAGACAAGGATTCTGCATTAGAAGTGATTAGCGGAATCACTCAAGGTTGTATGGAAGCAGAATGCGCATTAATCGGCGGAGAAAGCGCGGAAATGCCCGGAATGTATCAAGCAAAAGACTTTGATTTGGCGGGTTTTGCTGTTGGAATCGCAGAACGCGCACAAGTGCAAAGAGAATCGCAAGTCAAAGCGGGAGATGTATTGATTGCGCTTCCAAGTAGCGGGATTCATTCCAATGGCTACTCCCTCGTGCGCAAGATTCTAGCAGAACACAAAATCGCTCTGGATTCTAACTTTGAAGGTAAGCCTTTAATTCAAACGCTTTTAGAGCCTACAAAAATCTATGTCAAGACTTTTAAGAAATTGCAAAATAAAATTAAAGCCCTTGCGCACATTACCGGTGGCGGTTTGATTGAAAATCTACCCCGCGCTTTGCCGCGAAATGTCAATGCACAAATTATTCGCAAAAACATTCGTTCTTTGCCGATTTTTGAAATGCTTTGCCAATATGTGCAAGAAGAAGACAAGTTTAGAACCTTTAATATGGGCGTTGGAATGGTGCTTGTCGTGGAAAATAGCGAGGCGGATTCTGTCATTAAAGAATCCGGCGGATATGTTTTAGGAGAGCTAGTTTCGGGTAGTGGAATCTTAAATTTTGTTTAAGATATTTATGCTATAATCCCGAATCCTTAATTCTTAATTATGATTAAGTTTTGAGTAATTTCACAAATCAAAGAAATTGTCTAATGCTTAAGAGTCTAAAAAAGTTTTTGAAAGTTTATCCTTTACCGATTTTCGTGCTTTTGTTGAGCTTCGTTATTTATTATTCTGCCTTCGAGCTTTTGCGCACGAGAGGAACTCACTCTATACCGCAAACTGAAGCGGATTCTATGCAGAGCGAAAGCAATCCAATCGTAGCGGATAATACAAAACCGATAGAATCACAAG
Source organism: Helicobacter sp. MIT 05-5294 (assembly GCF_000765675.1). Lineage (GTDB taxonomy): Bacteria > Campylobacterota > Campylobacteria > Campylobacterales > Helicobacteraceae > Helicobacter_D. The sequence goes on from NZ_JRPA02000020.1 coordinate 22,097, forward strand.
AATCTAAAGAGATAGCGCAGGTTCAAGAAACCGAAGTTGTGCCACCTGTGCAACCCCTTGATGAGCCACAAAATCCAGCGAAAGAAGCGTCTAAAATCTACCTTTCTACACACACCAAATCTCTTAACATTCGCCAAGAACCAAGCACAAGTGCGGCGATTGTAGGCAAACTAACACCCGCAGACCAAATGGCTCTTATAGAAGAAAAAGGGGATTGGGTTTTGATTGCAGAGAAAAATAGCGACAAGCCCTTAGGTTGGATTATGAAGCGATTTAGCTATGAAATTATGCCACAAGAACCAACACAAGAATTTCCGATTCAAGAAATCCCGAGCAATGCGCAAGAATTGTTAGCTCCCGCACCAATTCCTACCAACAAAGTTTATCTGACTTCTAATGTGCGCTCCCTTAACATTCGTCAAGAACCCGACGCAACCGCTCCGATTATTGGCAAACTAACCCCCTCTCACAAAGCAATGCTTTTAGAAGAGCGCGGAGAATGGATATTGATTGGCACTTACGAACAAGGCAAAGTATTGGGCTGGATTCTTAAAAGCTATACTCAAGAACTTCCACAAGAAGTTATGATTTCCGAGACAAGGAATCTCGCTTCTAACCCTGTCAGTGTGGAATCTCAAATGAGCGCACCACAAACAACTTTGCCAACCACTCTACCTGTAAGCACAGAATCTCAAAATCAAGTGCAACCAAGCCAAGAAATTCCGAACAGCACGACGATTCAAAGCACACAAGATTCCCCAATCTACACTTCTAGAGTGCCAAGCTTAAATATCCGCGAATTGCCCTCCACAGACACTCCTGTTGTCGGCAGACTCACGCCTAACGATTCTGTAATCATCGTAGAGACGCAAGATGTTTGGGTAAGAATCCTAGACGCCAACACCCCCTCTGTCAAAAATGGTTGGGTGGTTCGCCGCTCCCTTACTCCGCGCCAATAAGTTCCTAACTTCCTAGATTTGGAAGAGTTGGAATCCCAAACCTATCTTTAATGAAAGGAATCCTATGCAGTTTGCCGTTGTTGGTAATCCAATCCATCATTCCCTCTCTCCTCTTTTGCATAATTCTGCTTTCCAAGCCTTAGGGATTCGTGGCTTTTATGGTCGCTATTTATTAGAATCCAATCAAGCATTTTTAAGCCTCAAAAGTCTGCATTTAAAAGGAGCAAATATCACCGTGCCTTACAAAGAAATCGCATTCCAATCGTGTGATGAGGTTTTTGGAATCGCACAAGAGATTGGCGCAGTCAATACGATTGTTTTTAAACAAGGCAAACTTCTAGGCTACAATACTGACGCTTTAGGATTCTATCAATGCGTAGAATCCCTAAATCCAAAAAATGCCCTGATTATAGGAGCGGGAGGTTCTGCAAAAGCCCTTGCTTGTATCTTAAAAGAAAAAAACATCGCCACAACCCTTATCAATCGTTCCCGTGAGCGTTTGGAAAATTTCGCACGAGCGGGATTCCATACTGCGACTTTTGAATCCTTTAGCCCAAAAACTGCTTATGAAATCGTGATTAACACCACACCAGCAGGACTAACAAATGATTCGCTTCCTATGGATTCCGTGATTTTGACTTCGCTTTTGGAATCCGCCAAGTTTGCCTTTGATTTGGTTTATGGAAGAGAAACTCCCTTTTTAAATCTCGCCAAAAGCCTAAAAATCCCGCGATGCGATGGTAAGCAAATGCTGATTAACCAAGCAGTCTTGGCGTTTGAAATTTTTATGGAATCCCAAAAGATTCTAATTGACAGAGCAATTTTGCGCCAAAGTATGCAAGACGCGCTATAAATATGCTAAAATAGCCAAAACCCAAAAAGGACACGCAATGCACACCATTATTACTTCACGACATTTTGAACTCACGGATTCCATTAAGGATTATATTCTTCAGCTAACCAAAAGCCTAGAAAAATACAATTTAGAGATTCTAAGCACACGCGTTGTGATTTCTCATCAAGAAAAAAAGGGCAATAAAAAGGGCGAAAAGAAGAAAAAGCGTCTCTTTAGTGTGGATATTACTCTTGCTTTGGCGCACACAAACACTCTTGTAATTAGCCAAAGCGACAAAGACCTTTATGCTGCCGCAGACCTTGCGGTTGCGCGTATGCACAAAATCTTGCGCCGCTATCACGACAAAATCCACCACAAACAAGCCATTCCTAGTGAAACCATTATGGCAAGTGGAATCTTGCGTGATGAAGCTCTCGCGGATAAAGGCGGAGATGAAATCGTGCCAATGGATTTGGATTTGCATAAGCCTTTGGATATTGAAGATGCGCTGGAGCGTCTTAAAAGTAGCTCCCAACAATTTTTTGTTTTCAACGACAAAGATTCTAAAATGAGAGTGATTTATAAGCGGATTGATGGCAAATACGGATTATACTAAAAAACTCTATCTCGTCGGCGGTGCCGTGCGTGATAAGCTTTTGGGTGCACCCATTAAAGACAAAGATTATGTCGCGGTTGGTTATAGTCCAAGTGATTTTCAGCATTTATTGCAAGTAGGCAAAAACTTCCCTGTGTTTTTGCGCGAAGATGGTTCGCAAATCGCTTTAGCGCGGAGAGAGAAAAAGGTCGGCGTAGGTTATAATGGATTTTGCGTAGAGACGCACCAAGTTTCACTAGAAGAGGATTTGAAACGACGCGACTTGACGATTAATGCTATTGCTTTTGATGAAGAAACTAAAGAATATCATGATCCTTTCGAGGGAATCAAGGATTTGCAAAAGCGAATCTTGCGCCACACTTCAGAGGCGTTTTGCGAAGACCCTCTGCGCGTATTGAGGATTGCGAGATTTCGTGCGCGTTTTGGGAAACTTTGGAGAATCCACCCTAGCACAAAAGTATTGATTTATAAAATGCGCGAAGAGTTGCGATTCCTTGAGCCAAACCGCGTTTATCAAGAAGTGGAGTCTGCGTTTCAAGCCCCTAATGCTTCTTTGTTTTTTGAAACGCTTTTTGAATTGGGCGTATTGGATTGTATTTTCCCAAACCTTTATATGCTCACGACCTTAAAAGAGGGGAATTTGTATCATCAAGAAGCCTCTGTTTTCGTCCATACAATGGAAGTGCTAAGAATCGCGGAATCTTTGCTAGAAGCCAACGAACGAGATTCCACAAAAATGCCTCCTTATGATAAAAAGCAAAAATTGATTTTGAAGTTTGCCGCGCTCTTTCATGATATTGCCAAGCCTTATTGCTATCGTAATTTTGGCAATTCTAGCGGACACGACAAGCTAGAATATGTTTTGTCCGCCCTTGATATTGCGCTCCCTAAATCCATACAAACCCCAATGCTAAAGCTGATTGAAAACCATATTAAAATCTATAAACTCCACGAAATGCACTCTTCTAAGGTTGTAAATTTTTTTGATTCTTTTGGTGGCGAGGAAGCTTTGCTGTGTTTGCAAATTGCCTTGCTGATTGCGGACAAAAAGGGCTGCATTCGCGATTCTAGCCAAAGTGCGGATTCTGCTACTTTTTTGAATCCTAGCTTTAAGCAACACTTGCTGCACACTTTTAGGGCGTTAAACGCCTATTCTCCAAAATCTTGGATACAATCCCAAGCTACTCCGCCCAAAGGTGAAGTCATCAAGGCACATATTTTGCGAGAAAAAATCAAGATTTTCAATACAGTGTTTTATCAATACTCTTAAATTATGGGATTCTGTGGAATCTCACAATGATGCAAAGGCGCACTAAGGCGTCATCGCGGGAATCCACAAATCTAAACAACCCGCCCTCATTGCAAAGAAGTTGTTAAAGCATTACTAGTCGTCATTGCGAGAATTGCAACGCAATTCGTGGCAATCTATAATACTGCATACCAAAAAATATTGTAATGGAATCTCGTTATTGTAGAATCCTCTTTTGTTTGAAATTTTGGATTGCTTTGTTGCCTATTTTATTCGCTCCTCGCAAGGACGCGGTGGAGAATCTAGGATTCTGCACTATTCTGCGGTAAATTCTGTCCCAATCCCTGCACTTGTAAAGAGTTCTAGCAACAAAGAATGCGGGACTCTGCCATCAATAATATGCGCTTTTTCCACGCCTCCTTTGACACAATCCAAACACGCCTCCACCTTTGGAATCATTCCTCCGCTAATCGTGCCGTCTTGATAGAGATTCTCTGTCTGCCCAATATTTAGGGATTCTATGATTTCACCATTTTTATCCAACACACCTTGCGTATCGGTCAAGAAAATCGCCCGTTTTGCTTGTGTTGCAATCGCAATCGCACTTGCCGCAGAATCTGCATTGATGTTAAAGCCCGGGTGTCCAGCCTCCTCGCCACAGGCAATAGGCGCAATCACAGGCACTAAGTTTTGGGCGAGTAGATTATCAATCACTTCTCCGCGTGTTTCAAAAATTTCGCCCGTATAGCCGTATTTGCCATTGTCTTTTGGCTTGGCTTGAAACAAAGACGCGTCCTTACCGCTTAAACCCAACGCATTCACGCCATGAAAATTCAAAAACGCGGTAATTTCTTTGTTGATTTCCCCACTAAGCACCATTTCAACGATTTTAAGTGCATCAATGCTTGTAACGCGCAATCCATCGACAAATTCGCTCGGAATCTTAAGGTTATCTAGCAACTCATTGATTCGTTTTCCGCCGCCATGCACGATGATTGGCTTGATTCCAAGCATATAAAGCATAACAATATCAATCGCGAATTGCTCCTTGAGATTCGGGCTTGTTTGCGCCGCTCCTCCGTATTTGATAACAATCTTAGAACCACGAAACAAACGAATATAAGGAAGCGAATCCAAAAGAATAGAAACAATTTTAGAATAGTTACGCATTTTGCCTCTTTTAGTGTAAAATTACAGGACGAAATTATAGCCAAAAGGATTGCAAATGCAAGAAAAAATCGTGTTTTTAGATGGATTAAGTTTGGGTGAGCATAATTTACAAGACAAACTCCTTGAAAGATTCCCTAATGTGGATTATACAGAATATCCCATCACAAAGCCAGAACAGACTTTAGAAAGGGCTAAGGGTGCTACAATCGTGCTAACCAATAAGGTTATATTAGACAAAAAAAAGCTCAACACGCTCAAAGATTCCTTGAAGCTCGTTTGCATTACTGCCACAGGAATGAATAATGTGGATTTAGAGGCAGCAAAGGATTTTGGAATCGTGGTAAAAAATGTCGCGGGATATTCCACAAAAAGCGTCGCACAACATACTTTAATGTTTGCCTTAGCCTTAAGTGCGAAACTGCCTTTGTATGATTTTTTCTGCAAACAAAAGCATTATGCTTCTAGCGCACTTTTTACGAATCTTGCCAAGCCTTTGGAATTGCTTGAAGGTAAAAAATGGGGAATCATCGGGCTAGGAGCAATCGGAAAGGAAGTCGCGAAATTAGCAAGTGCGTTTGGCGCAGAGGTTTGTTACTACTCTACAAGTGGCAAGAATCTCGATGCTCCTTATCCACACAAAAGCCTAGAATCTCTACTTAAAGAATGCTTTGTAGTCTCTATCCATGCGCCTTTGAATGAGAAAACAAAAAATCTATTAAACAAAAATAATCTGCAACTAATGCAAAATGGAGCGATTCTTATCAATGTTGGGCGTGGCGGAATCGTCAATGAAGAAGATTTAGCAAAAGAACTAGAAAAGAGGGATTTATATGCGGGTTTTGATGTTTTCACTAAAGAACCTATGCCAGAAAATCACCCCTTTTTGAATCCAGAAATCGCAAATCAGTTGCTCTTAACACCACATAATGCGTGGGGATATGAGCAAAGTAAGCAAGTCTTGATTGAGGGTATTATTAGAAATATCGCGGAATTTTTTTAAGATTCCGCCCCGCAAAGTCTAGCTAAAGAATGGAAACCCTAGAATCTTTTGGGCTTGTGGGATTGTTTCTTGTTTGTTTTGTGGCAAGTAGTTTATATCCGCTAGGCTCTGAAGCCTTTGTCTTGGGATTCGTGGCGTTTGGGTATTCGGAAGTTGTGGTTTGGTGTGTTGCCACATTGGGCAATACGCTAGGTTCGCTCACAACTTATGGAATCGGATATTTGGGAGAAACTCGCATTTTACAACGCTATTTCAAAAATGCCAATGCGAAAATTCATCGCTACAAAAATGGAATCCAAAAATACGGATTCCTCTTTGCTTTTTTGAGTTTTCTGCCTATTGTAGGCGATGGATTCGCACTTGCTCTTGGTGTCTATCGGTATTCTTTGTTTAAAATGGCATTATGGGTCGCATTTGGCAAAGGTTTGCGCTATTTAGCACTCTTAGGCGCGTTTTCGTGGTGGCAAACTCTGTAATATCTTAAGGTATTGCGATTCTGCCATTGCAACGATGAATTTTGCCCTCTAATTCGTATTCAAAGAGAATCGCACCAAATTTTAAAAACGCCTCTTCAAACAAAGGATTGCCTTTGCAAAACTCCAAAATCTCATCTTTTGGGGATTCTAGTTTGGAATCTTTGGCAAGAGATTCATCTAAGTTTTTATCAGAAATCCAAAGGGATTCCACAAACTCATCTATATCCCAAATCACTTGAGCTATGCCGTTTTTTGCTAAAGTTTGTGTGCCTTGACTTTGCCCTAAATGGTGCGGTGGCACGAAGATTGGCTTGTCGGAATCCCTCGCATATCGTGCGCTTTGCATAGAGCCACTATTCAAATCCGCTTGAGCAATCACGATACATTCTCCAAGACTGACGACTAATTTGTTGCGCTCCAAAAACGAAAAGGCGTGAGGCTTATAAGGCGGTTCAAATTGGCTTAATATCAGAGATTCTTTGTAGATTTGTTCAATGATTTTAGCATTGGTTTTAGGATAGATAATGTCCAAAGAAGCGGGAGAAACCATAATCGTATGAGGCAAGGCGTTTTTGTGTGCGATAATGTCTGTGCCAAGTGCGCCACCGCTCACGACTACTGCACCCTTTGAGGCGAGTTTCTGCGCGAGAGTTTGTGTGAAGCTTTGGGCATAAGGGTTAGGGTTGCGTGAGCCAACAATCGTAATTTTGCGCCTTTGTAACAATTCCAAATTACCGCAATAAAAAATGTTTTTTAGATTCAAATGTGTCAATTCTTGCGGAATCGTTGGCAAGGTTGGAAAAGAGGATTGAGACGAAATGATAGAATCTTTCAAAAAGGATTCCAAAGAGATTTAGGAATCTTTTTGGACAAGATAAATGACGATAGAATCCACAAAACCATAGCGTCTGTATCCATCGCTTTCTCCCTCGCCTTCAAACTCTTCCAAAATATCTTTTGCAGGATGTTCTTGTAGTAAGCGCACTAATTCTATGCTTTTGCCAAAGCGTTCAAAAAAGCGTTTAATGGTAATCGTCCAATTCACATCTGCGGCATTTAAGGCGAGTTGAATCTGACATAAATAAGCGACTTTGAGCAAAGAAGCGATTTTATCCACCCAATAATGAATCTCCATATATTCACCAAACACAACCATTGTATGCTTCGCGTCTCCGGATTTTGCATAGGATTTAGCTTCTTCATAGCGTCTAAGGAAGTCTTTGGTGAAATCTTTGAATTGTTGCATAGAGCGCAGACTTTCAATCTCATCTACCAAAGAATAGACCTTTTTAATATCTTTTGCTTCAATGGCATTTAAAAGATTCTCTTTTTGTTGCATTAATACAATGCGTTCGTTTGCCGCGCGTTTGAGCGGAGGGAAGACAAGTAGAATCTCTGCAATCTTTTTCGCCTCGTCGTATTTGAAATTCTTTTCTAGTTCAATCAAATTTGTTAGCATTCGCTCACCCACTAACAGCACTTTTTTATACAAATCCGTTTCTCTTAAAAAAGAGAATTGAAAAGTGAGACTGAAGTATTCTTTGAAATTTTGTTTTTTGATAAGCAAATCCGCCTTTTCAAACACATCGCAATTTCGCAAAAGCTGCACAATCAGCTCCTTTTTGGGCGTGTTGTTAAAAGGTGCTAGGGTTTGTTCTGCTAGGCGTTGGTTTGTATTGGCGTTTTCCATAAGGAGTTTTTTGGCGTTAAAAAATGCTTTATTCCAAATGTTTTCTAGTTTCTCATAAGCCTGTGTTTTGACTAAAAATTTCGTGGTTTTTAGCATTTCGTAGGCTTTGGTAAAGTCTTTTTTGTTAATCAGTTCTAAAAAAGTCTTCACGCCGTCTTTTTGGGAAAGATAGAAGTCAAATTCACTTTTTTTGGATTCGCTTACGACAAAAGGAGCGGTTAATTCTACGGCTTGTTCTATTTCGTTTTGGTTGAGTAATTCAATGGCTTGATGCAGAATCTCGGGCCACGCCTCATCAAACGCTTTGGTTAGCGGGTGAATGCTTAAAAATACATTTTTGTTGATTGCTTCACGCGCTTTTTTGAAGTCTTTGTTAGCAATGCTTGTCTCTAACTCTTCTTTGCCCTCATTGTAATCAATAATCAAAAGCGCACCATCAATCGCCCCAATGTATAAAAGCCCTCCCGAAAAGGCAAGTGATGCGACTCCGGCGTGTTCGTTTTTAATCTCCATTGCTTTAGTGTTGTCTTTTAAAGACAAAACATAAAGCGTATCCGAGCGCGTTCCAACAAGCGCGTATTCCTCTGTATCTGTAATAGCAATAGAAGTAGGCCAAAAGGCAAATGGGTATTCTTGAGAGATGATTTTGCCCTCTTTAAGACTAAAGATAATACTTGCGTTGTTGCGGCAAATAAGCAATAGCTTCTCATCGTGTTCAAAAAAGCAAGAATCTTCTACTACATCGTTAGTTGCGAAGTTAAAGGCAATCCGATGGCGCAATAAATCAAAAATCATTGTGAATTTATCAAACCCGCTAATTGCGATAAAATCGCCACTTTTAGAAAAACGAATCGTAGAAATATAATCTGAACGCGCCAACAAGGAAGAAATGGACAAAAAGCTTCTTCCCTCATACAAAAACACCCTGCCGTCTTGTCCGCCTGTGGCAAAGAATCTCCCATCGTGAGAAAAGGCGCAGGATTCTATATCGCCATCGTGGTCTTGCAAGGTCGCAATATGTTTGAGCGCAGAGCCTTTCAACTCTAAAATAAATGTTTTTTTCTCCCCCATAATGGGAAAACAAAAATAAGAATGCGGGGAGATTCCAAAAGCGTGAGAATAGCGATGTGGGGATTCTAAATCTTTGATAACGCGAATGCTTGTAGAGATGTGCAAATTTTGGTTAATTTCAGAAATGTAAAAAACATTATCAATGCAAAATGTAGAATCTTCCACGCGCGCAATGCTTAAAACGCTTCCTTGTAATTGGCGAGTTTCTTTTGGGGTTGTCATAAGCCTTCCCTTAAAATTCTAAGATTCTAAAATATCTTAGCATAATTTCTCTATAAAATTGTTTATGGTGCAATAATTTCATTGACATATACAAGTTCAACCCCACTTTTGGCTAGATAATCTTCCGCATTTCTAAGGGCAATGAGTGTTTCTCTATGCGGGTGTCCAATCGCAATAGCATAGCCTTTGGATTTGGCTATTTTAACCGCTTGGATTAGGTTTTGCGTGATTTTTGGAATGTTTAATTCATTGTCCAAAAACACATCGCGTTCTAAGTAGTTGCCTTGACAGGGATTTAGCTTTTTTTGTGGGTGTGCGTCGTAGAATGCCTTTGTTTTCGTATGTGGGGCAGTTTTGGAATCCAAAAAACTAATTTCGTGCTTGGCAAGCGTTTCTAAAAGTAGCGTCATAGATTCTAAATCGCGCGTAAATTTGCTTCCTGTGTGGTTATTAAGATAAGAAAGTGTTGGGAAATCTTGCTTGATTGTTTGGATTCTTTGCTCTATTTTGGCTTTTGAATCGCCAACAAACAACCATTCGTGTTCTGCTTGATAAAAGTTCAAGGCTTCTAGGGGTAAATGCACCATAAAAAAGGGAGCAGTTTTCGCGATTTTGGGTGTTTGCGGATTTGTTTTGCTTTTAGGGAAAAGTGAGGGGGTGATTTTGTAGTTGATTTTGCGCAAAGCATTGTATTGGGCGAATGAACCAACATCATCAATAATGATTGCGAGTTGTGGTTTGGTGCGTTGGCATTGGGCTTGGGATTCGGTGTTTTTTGGACTTTCTTGGATTGTTTGGGATTCTTGGGATTGCGGTTTTATTGGGGTTTTTGGGGTTGAAGCGAGAGTCAAATCCGTAGCTTGAGATTCTTCACTAGTAGAATCCAAAGGCTGCGTATTGGCGGTTTCTTGCGAAGATTCCTTTGATGATTCTTGTTGGGAATCTTCAAGATTTGCGGAATCCGCTTTGAGTGCTTCAAGATTTTCTCTTAAAAAATCAATGTTTTTTTGGATTAATTCCGCGTTGTTTTGTGTGATGGCTTGATTGGATTCCTTTGTGTTTGGCTCTATTTTTGGGGATTCTTTTGAGATTGTTGTGGAGGAAATAGCAGATTTTTTGGGATTTTTGGGGATAAAGTTAAAACTAAGCAATAGGAGCAATAAAACAATAATTCCAATCGTGATAGGTTTAACTCTCTCCATTTATGAGCTATTTGTCCAACAAAATCTCGACTTCAAGCGTATTGAAATTTTGATTGGAATCTGTTTTGATGTCAATCTTTTGAGCGTTTGTGTATTTTTTGATGACTTCTAAAATCTCTTGTTTCATTGCCTCCATATAAGGCACATTGATGGCTCTCTCGTGCGCCAAAATCATCGTTAAACGATTTTTTGCCTCTTGGGCGGAAGATTTTTTGTTGCCAAAGATTCTATCTACTAAACTCATGAAAATAGCCTTTTGAAGAATCCTTTTTTGGATTTTAAATCCATAAAGCTAACTTCTTCGCCCAAGATTCGTCTTGCAATGTTTTGGTAAGCAAGAGAGGAGAGAGAATTGCCATAAATCACGGGTTCGCCTGTGTTGGTAGAAGAGATGATTTTCTCATCTTCAGGCACGATTCCAATCAGTGGTAAGGCAAGGATTTTTAGCACATCTTCCACGCTTAGCATTTCGCCCTTTTCTACCATTTCTGGCTTCAAACGATTGATAATCACATGCTTTAGCACTTCTTGTCCCTCTTGGGCTTTTTTGCTTTTGGCATCAATGATTCCGATTACTCTATCAGCATCGCGCACACTTGAAACTTCAGGAGTAGAAACAATCAATGCGCGGTCAGCAAGGAAAATAGCGTGTTCAAACCCTCCTTCAATCCCAGCAGGAGAATCCAATAAGATAAAGTCAAACTCTTCTTTGAGTTTATTAATCAACGCAGAAACCTTTTCTTTGTCCAAAATGTTTTTGTCTTTGCTTTGACTTGCAGGTAAGAAATAAAGGGTTTTGGTTTTTTTATCGTTGATTAGGGCTTGGGAGAGGTTGCACTCGCCCTCCATAACATTGACAATATCATAAACAATGCGATTCTCTAAGCCCAAAATCATATCTAAATTGCGCAAACCAATATCAAAATCCACCGCCACAACTTTTTTTCCCGCATTTGCCAAACCTACGGCGAGATTCGCGGTTGTTGTAGATTTGCCCACACCGCCTTTGCCGGAAGTAATTGTAATCACACATCCACTCAAAATAACACCTTCATTTAAAATCAAGGCGAAAATTATATCTTTTGAAGCATTTAATAAGAATTAAATACGAAATTTTTGGAAAATTTATCAAAAATAGAATCTTGAAGTTACCCCAACCCTCTAAAATCATTTATAATATGGATTGTGAAATCTTCAAATTCATTTTGTTCAATAAAATCCATCAACTCTCTTATGCTAGAATTATT
>NZ_JRPA02000047.1 GCF_000765675.1 Helicobacter sp. MIT 05-5294
GACCATTTGTTGCCGTTAATTTCCCAAAAGGCTTGTTCCATTTCTCTATCCTTTGTTTTAATTTATGATGTAATTATAATCATAAATAACTTAAAGGAACATTAATCCTTTTTTAGACTGCTTAGGATTTCATCAAAATTAAACTTGCGATTTTTAATTACCTCATCGCGCCATTCTTTGGCTTCATTATCTACCATTTCAGAACCTATACTTTCTATCCAAAATAAAAACGCACAAATCCTAAAGAGTTTCTGCTCTTTTGTTTCCTCTGCGCTTTTGGCTCTAAACACCTTTAACGCTTGAAGCTTTAGTTCTTTATACTCTGCAAATATTTCAGAAATTCTAATCTCACATTCTATTAAGGCTTCTTTCGCTTGTTTGCCTTTAATCGTAATTACTTTATCCTCGTTTGTTACAAGTGGAATTTCTTGAGAGTCTTTAAGTAATACAATCTTAGCTTTTAAATCATCGCTTAAAGAGATTGTGTTAATCTCATTGTTCCCTTTATCTCCCACTAAAAGACAAATGGCGGAGACTTCAGTATCTCTTAGGTCATTTAAAGCTTCAACAATTTCTCGCTCTAATCTTGTCCCATATTTTAACGAGCCACTAACATTTGTATCTTTGTCATAATCATAGATTAGCAAATCCTCTGCGCTCATTTCTATTGCGTGCAACTTGTCTAAATGCCACCTCCAAGATTCGTTTGCGTGGTTAAATCTTGTTGTTTCGTCTCTTAGCTCTTTATCTGTTGGAGGGCTGTATTCGTCTAAGTCTGTTCCTGCTCCATAAAGCCACTTTTCGCCCGTTTTTGTGTTTATAAAATATGTCTTTTTGTCTATAATGTGCATTTTAAACTCCTTAAGTTGTTAAATCTTAATATCCAAGTTCTACTTTACCTCGCCCAGTTACCCAACAATAGTCATTAAATCCGTTAAGTAGAACATCTCCTAAAGACGCGAATATAAAGCTTTTATCTCCTTGAATTTGCCATCTATCATCAGAAAAGCCACCCCACTCAAAGCCAGCAACCATTCTGTTGATATAGGTTACTGCTACATAATTATTTCTTTGAGTGTTCGTATAAAAAGTAGTCATAGCGTTTTTATTGGTTATAGTGTAATTTGTATCTATTTTGAGCACTTCTGCTTTATAAGTCGTTTTAATAGGCATTCCATTACACCATTCTAGATTTGCAACCGCTGCAGGGGTATTTTTGAAATTATTGGCATTGATTCCCGTGAAATTTTTCAGTCCCGCTGCTCTCTGATTGCCAAATGTCTGAAGCCATACAACTTTACGATTCGTTAGGGCGTTATTTGCGTCCGTTACGACTTTATCAATTTCAACTTTAATGCCTTTGTCTATGGTTTCAGACACATTGTCTAATGATTGTTTTACATTTAGAATTGCTTGTGATACATTTTCTAAAATTTGGTTTAGTTGCCCCATTCTTACATAGCGTCCGCTTTGTTGCCCTAAATCTGCAATAACGGGGCGTTGATAGGCATCTGTAAAGCCCTCTAACCAATTTAAATCATCATCCGCTGCTGGAAGTTGGTACGGCACTCTTTGCTTAATGCCGCTATTTGCAAAACCTTGCTTAAGTGGAATCGGTAAGAGTGTGTATTTTTTAGCCATTAGTTGCCTTTAAATTTCGTAAAATTTTCCATTTACACAAACAATCACTTTGCCGTTCAAAAAAATATATTCCGTTCTCTAATTTTTTCTCTGTTGGCATATTATTGCCCATATAAATAATACATATTTGTAATGAAGTTTTCATTAGTTGCCTTAAAAACTTGTTTATTTGAGCCAATAATATACCCCATATTTTCACTATAGCTTCTGCTTTTAAAAATAACTTTTGAATCTAAAAAACACGAAAGAGTGTAATTTGGGGACGCTGATGCACACCCAATAGAGTAAGCAGTATTCTTTGAATTTATAGTGTAATTTGTATCTATTTTGAACACTTCTGCTTTATAAGTCGTTTTAATAGGCATTCCATTACACCATTCTAGATTTGCAACCGCTGCAGGGGTATTTTTGAAATTATTGGCATTGATTCC
>NZ_JRPA02000021.1 GCF_000765675.1 Helicobacter sp. MIT 05-5294
ATTTTAAATCTTCTTATTTTGATTCTTTTGTTGTTTTAGCTCCCCTCTTAACTCACGCACTTTTTGGATAAAGGCAAAGAATCTTGAAATTGCCCCCCCCCCCCGCAGAAATAGTAGAATCTTTAGGATTGTTAGCAATATTTAAGAATGCTTCACCTATTTTGTAAGAGAAGTATTTTTTGATTTTCAAGGATTCTTGATAGTCTAGATAGGATTCTAATGGCGGAAGTTTTAGATTGGGATTGTTTTTGATTTTTGTTTTATATTCTTTTTGTTCTTTATTGTGTTTAAGATAAACAAAGCTTAATTTAAAAGGCATTTTTAAGATTCCACTAAAACTTTTAGAGTCTTTAGTTAGAATCTGCCCTATTTTATAAGCAAGGTGGTTTTGGATTCGGGATTTGGCACTCGTGCATACAGGAATCTCAAGCTTCACACCAAGATCTTTTACTATCAGTCCAAAGCTCACAGAATGCAAACACAACAAATCTTCCAAAACACTTTTGGGATTCTTGATATTAACTTGTTTAATATGATAAATTACTTCATTTTGCTTTATTTCACACTTCACGCCCTCAAACTTCGCTTTTAAGGATTCCAAAATCCCTTTTGGTTGTGATTGATGAAGCACAAGTTGTAATTCACAAGAAACCCACCATTGTCCATAAACTTGCCAAAAACTCAAACGATAAAAAACGGATTTGCCAAAGACTTTAGAATACACGCACAGCTCCCGACCAAAACAGAATCCCAAATACAGCCCTTTCTCAACGAGTGTTTCTCCTAAGAGCTCCACCAAGGGTTTAAAATAGTGCAAACCAAGCAGGCTATGGCACAAATCCCCAACGCTTTGCAATGGCAAGTTGCTTTGCTTAAGTTCTAAAACCTTTTTTCCTGCGATTTTCTCCCACTGCTTATGATTGAGCCACCATTCATTATAAAGAATCGCGACAATGGGTGAAGACCAAAACTTCGCATCACTTGCTGCGTGGATAATAATAGAATCTAAATCCGCATAAAAAGGCGAAACATTTGCTACTACTAAAGGCGCAAAAGCAAGATTAAAACGATAGGCAATCACCCCAAAAGGAATCTCATCACTCATCGCAACCTCTTCCAAAAATCCTTCGAATAACAAATCTAGCACGATTTTATAACATTCACTCCTTAGCTCCGCACCGCTAAACTGCGTCTTTTCTAAAATATTATGCGAAAAACTTAAAACTCCACCATTAGGTTTATGCGCTTTTTCTGCTAAATCCCCCCCCCCCCGCAGAAGTTGCGCGTAAATACGCGCGGATTTGGCTTGTTTGTCCATTATGCCATTTGAAACTAAGAGCTTCTCCACACAAAATAGGCGTTAATGAATTTAAGCACAAAGTATCCGCGTCTAGCCAAAGGACATTTTCATAATCACTTAAATAGTCAAAGCAATAAAATTTCGCATAAATATAATGCCCAAAACGCTTATTTTCTGCGATTAGCTTAGGGATTTCTCCGCCTGTGCTTATGGCAAAATCTCTAGCAAAATCCTCATAAGCAAAATCCACAAAAACAATCCTATCCGCCCAAAGTGAAGTGATTTGCTCTCGCCTCTCTTGGGGCATATCCGAATAAACATAAATCGTATCTATCAAATCCTCATTATATCGCTTTAGTCCAATAATAACATTGGCAATCGCGAAATCCAATCGTAAATCTCCACTTAAAACAATCGCTAGTTTTTTCATAATTACGCTTTTTTTCCTTTATTTTCCTTATTTTCTGTCGCCTCTTCTCGCCTTATCTCTTTTTCCTCTTGATTGTCTATATTTTGAGATTCTTGATTTTGCGCTTCTTGCGGTTCTACGCTTTGTGCATTTTGTGAATCCTCGTTTTGCAGCTCTACATTTTCCAAGCCTTGCGATTCTGTATTTTGCAATTCTTGATTGACATTAAGAATCTTAAGAATCTTTTGATTGCTCTTAGTGAGTGCTTTAAACTCCACTCTTCGTGAGAGTTCAGGCGTCTCTAGCGGCTTAGCAAAGCTTAAACCATTCGCACGCAACACACTAATAAGCCATTGCTTTTGCGCGTCAATTTGCTTGTTACTAAAGCAATATTTCAAGACTTCCAATGCCCTCGCTTGAGAAAGTTCTGCATTCCCCAAATAACGAGATTCTAGCGTATTGGCATTTTGCCATTCTGTGGAAGTATGCCCTTCGATACGAATCTCTTCAATGTCTTCTTTATACTTTTCTTGTGATAGAATCTTAATATATCGCGGAAAAAAATCGTCCAAAATCTCTTTGAATCGCAATTTTACTTCTTTTTGCCCTTGGTCAAACAAAATTTCTGGTTCTTTGAATCGCACGGTGTTATCTGTATCAATCTCGGCATTCCAACGCTCCAAATTACTAGAAAACTCCGAAACCAAATCTTGATAAAGGTCCATTTGCAGATCTTTATGCGTTTTTGCAATATCACTCATTTGGCGATTCAGTTCCAAAAGCTCGGCATTTTGAATCGCGAGTTTTTTCTCCGTCTTGCTAATAACCACCATATAAGATACGGCAATTAGCAAAAATATCATCATCACCCCCGCCATCATATCAGAGATACTAATCCATTCATTGCCTTTTTGAGAATTTGCCATTAACCTCTAGCTCCCATTAACTCGCGGATTCTACGCAAAAACCATTCATAATCTTGACGGAATCCCAAAGTGATATTAGAAAGTGCGCCATCTAAGTCGCCTAGTGATTTGCAAAGATTCTCATTGAGTGCGGAAGTTTGATTTAAAGAAGTCGCAATGTTGGATTGCGTGATTTTTAGAATCGTATCAATTTCTTTGCGGTTATTTTCTAGCGATAGATAGGTTTTTGTCAGTGCATCGCTTAGATTTTTTTGCAGTTTATTAAACTCATTGAGTAGCTCTACACTCGCATTTCTTGGAGTTTCTATGCTTTTTTGAGTGAGAATCTCTAAACTTGCAAGATAGCTTTTTGCCATTGTTTGCAGAGATTCTTTAATGTTTTTATCTAGCGCGTTGAAACTTGCCATCATTTCTTTCGTATGTGAATCTAGCTGCGCACTGCTCGTTTTTAGAAGATTCGTCGCTAAACTTTCAGAACTTGCCAAAACCTTTTGCGCATTGCTTTCAAAGCCTTGTGCAATCGCCATCAAGCGCGTTTGTAAATCTTGCTCTAATTTCTGGTGCGCTTCTAAGCTGACTTTTTGCGTATTTTGCGCCATTGTCGTAAGCTGGGTTTGATATGCGTTGGTGGTATTTTTCAAATACGCGCTTAAAGATTCTAGGGCGTTTTTATAAGATTCACCAAAAGAACTTCTAATTTGGCTTTGAATCTGCTCGTTATAGCTTTGGCTTTCTTTGTGCATTGTCGTTAAATCTTCTTTAAAATCTTGCACATTTTTTGTCATCAAATCTTGCAAACTTTGACTATGTATTTGGTTTTGTTCTATGAGATTGCTAACGCTTGTGCCAATTTCTTCTGTCGTTTTGGAGAGATTCTCACGCATAGATTCGTTGAAGCTTTGGAATCCCTGCTGCACTTCTTGTGTGCTTTTAGCAAAATCATCTGCGATTTTGCGATGATTTTGACTAAGGGATTCCGTGATTTCTTGTGTGCTTTGTTTAAAAGAATCCACCAAAGTAGAATTGGTATGAATTAAGGATTCTTCAATGTTTTGTGTGCTTTGACTTAGAGTATTTGCCGTATCATTAAGCAAAGAATCCAAAGACTTTGTAGTCGTAAGCATAGAACTTTCTATCTCTTTGCTTAGTGTTGTTAGAGATTCTTTAGAATCGCGGAAATTTTCCTCTAAGGTTTTTGTCGTGTTTCCTAAGAGTTTATCAAAATTCAACACCGCATTGGAAATATGTTGCTCTAGGGCGTCGGAATTTTTTGTAAGATTCTTTTGGGCTTGTTCGCCTAGATTTTGCAGAGTATTACTTGCATTTTCTAGTGTGCTTTCTAATTCCTGCGTATGGCGCAATAGCACTTCATCGCTTCGTTTGGCTTGTTCTTCTACCAATAGCAAGGATTCTTTTTGTGCATTTTCTAGCACCTCCAAGCTGTTTTCAAAGCTTTCTTTGACCTTTTCCATTCTCTCTTTAATGCTTCCCTCAATCTGCGCCACCATTTCTAAATTTTTATGCTTCAACGCAGAATCGCTTTGCTCTAAGGATTCCATAAAGTCTTGCGAAGTGGTTTTTAGGGATTCCAAAGCTTCATTTAAATGTTCTTTGTTTTGTTCTAAATATGCTTGATTAAACGCACTAAATGCGTCTTGCAAGGCATTTAATTGTTCTCTTTGTTTTTGCGCATTTTCTTGTAATGCCTTAAAGCTATCTTCTAGCATATTTTGCGTGTTTTCCTGATGTGTTGTTGTGCTTTTTGCAAGGAAGTTTTGTACTTCGTCTAAAGATTCTTTGGTGTATTCTAAAGTCTGCGTATGTGTGTTTTGTAGGTTTTGACTCAAATTTTCTACGCTAAGAAGTGCCGCCCTTGCGTCTTCGTGCATTTTCTCAAAACCTTGCAAGAGTTGTGAGAGTTTTTCGTTTTCAATGCGTGAAGCTTCAATGCTGTGCGCTAAGGCATTATAAACCTCTAACACTTCAGAATTTCGCTTAGCAATTAGTTCTAAGGAATCTTTAGTGGATTCAAATAAGCCTAAAGTGCTTTTAAGGCTAGAATCTAGCCCTGAAATAGAATCCTTATAATGGTCTTGCCACAAAATCATCTGCGAAACCGCTTGGTTTAGCTCTTTAAAATTATCTCCAAATTGGTCTGTAATACGCTGGTTAAAATCCTTAATCACTCCCTCTAATGCCGCGATAAGCTCCTTTGAAGCTCCTTGTGCAAGGTGGTGCATTGCTTCCTTTAAGGCAAGATTGGTTTTGTTAAACTGCTCTTCTAGCATTTTAAAATGACTTGCTTGTTGTTTATGATAAGCATTTTGGGATTCTATGTTATTTTGATTTTGTATCACAATTTCTTGTAATTTCCCCAACGATTCTAGTTTGTCTAACTTCCCTGCTTGTAGAGAAAAATAATCTAGCATATTTTCAAAATCGCTTTTGACGGCTTTGCTTTTTTGCAGGATTGAAAGCAAAATCGCCAACGCCATACCCAAAATAGAAGTATAAAATGCGGTTTTTAATCCTGCAAGAAGCGAGGGGACGGAGTTTTCTACATTGCTCACATCAAAATCTTGCAAACCTACAAAAATCCCGACAAATGTTCCCAACACCCCCGCACTCATAATGATAGATTTAAAATCGCGGTGCTTTTGTTTGCCATAGCTTAGATAATCCCAAACTGCAAGAGCTAACATAAAAGCCGTAAAAACTGCATTAATGATTAGAGTTTCCATTATTTTCCTTTCTTCTTGATTCTTTGTTTTTTATTTGCGTTTGCCTTTTTTAGTTTGCACTTCAAAGCGTTCGTCCTCTACCCAATCAGGCTTTTGAATCTGTGAGCCTTTGCGATTCGCCAAATAAAGCACAAAACGAATCGCTAAGACAATCACCATAAAAGTAACAACAGCGGAAATAATCATAGATAAATCATAGCTTTCTCTAAACATCACAAACCTTTCGCTTCTCTTTGTTCTACTTGCACTTCTACATTATTATGCCCACTGGAATTTAAAGCCCCAACCAACGCAACAAAACTTTCAAAATAGCTTTTTTGGTCTCCGCGCAAAAGAATCGGGGTATCTTGCGGAATCTTGCTTAATTCTTGCTGGATAGATTCTAAATTCATCAAAGTTTTATCAAAATAATATTGCCCTTGCGCATTAATCGTGATTTCAATGCTTTTTAGAGGTTTTGTAATCTTCTCTGAACCCTGCGCTTGTGGGAGTGCGATAGGAATCTTGCCTTGCACAATAAAAGTCGCACTTGTCAAAACGATTACAAGCAATACTAGCATAATATCAATAAAAGGCACGATATTAATGCTATCCATTCTTTTAAAATGCTTCATTCTCCGCCCTTATTTGCCTTTTTGTTTTCTTGCAGAATCTCCCATTGTGCGACTAAAACCTCACTTTTACGCATTAAGAGATTATAAAATACAATGCTTGGAATCGCAACAAGCAATCCTCCCGCGGTAGCTTGTAAGGCAAGTGCAAGTCCTGTCATAATACTTGCGGTATCTACCATTCCAGATTGTCCGATTTGCACGAAAGTAAGAATAATCCCAAACACCGTGCCTAAAAGCCCAACATAAGGCGCATTTGAACCAATCGTAGCAATCAAAGTAAGATTCTTTGAAAGGTCTATTTCTAATTCGGTTTTATTGGTATAAAGCACTAATTTAATGTATTTATAAAACAGCAAACGCTCCAAACTCGCCCAAAGTGCCACCACGCTCATTAATAGCAAAACACCTATTACTCCATATTCTACTGATTCTTTTAAAGACAATCCTAACATTCTTTTCCTTATCTATTTTTTTGCATTTCTTTGAGGGTTTGCGCGATTTCGCGTTTTTGGATTTTTTCTTTGAGACTTTCGCGTTTATCATGCAGATTTTTCCCCTTTGCGAGGGCAATCTCTAGCTTTACTTTGTTGCGGACATTGAAATAAAGCTTTAACGCCACAATGCTATTTCCGGTAATTTGGCTTTTGCCAAAGAGTTTATCAATCTCTTTTTTATGCAAGAGGAGTTTGCGCGGACGCTTTTCATCGGGCTTGTAATGAAGATTCGTTGTCGCTAGGGTTGCAATATGCGCACCAAAGAGAAACGCCTCTCCTCTAACAATCTTGATAAAACTATCTTTGAGATTTACTTTCCCCGCGCGAATCGCCTTAACTTCGCTTCCTTTTAATTCAATCCCTGCTTCCAAACGCTCTAGGATAAAAAAATCAAACGACGCTTTTTTATTGGTTGCGACAATTTTCATCGCGCCTCTCCTAAGGATTCTGCATTTGGGGATTGCATACTTAATGCGCCTTCTGAAGTCTCTAAGGCAAGAGAAGACAACCTAGATTCGACAAGCAAATCTTTCCTTATCGCCTTTTCAGCCTCAAAAGACGCGCCCTCGCACGATTCTATATTTTGGGATTCTAAGCTTTTAAGCTTTTTATTTGTGGAATCCTTTTTGCGCCAAAAGCAGCTTCCACTTCCACTTAAAAATAAGCCTTGTTCCACATAAGATTCTAATTTAGGATAGAGTGCTAAAGCCGCGACAAGCAAGTCGTTATTTTCTTGGGGGGTTTTTTGCAGAATCTCATTATTTGGGATTTCTAACCAATTTTGTTTTTGGTTTTGTTGGATTGTCGCTTCATTATAAAAAAACTTGGCGTATTGTTGATAAACCTTTGCTGTTTCACAATGTAACTTCGGCATAATAATTTCTACTTCAAAAGGGGCAAAGCCATCGGGCTTTTGTGCTTTATTGCAGGATTCTACAATCTCTCCTCTGCCCCTAACATTTGCAATCTCTAAGCCACTTAAAAAAAACGGCACATCACTTCCTACTTGCGCTCCAAGATTCATTAAAGTCTGCAAATCCAAAGAAAGCCCAAAAATCTGATGAATTGCTTGTAAAAAACAAGCCGCGTTAGAGCTTCCTCCGCCCAATCCACCGCCGCTAGGAATCCGCTTATTAACCAAGATTCTTAAATGCGCCAAAGCTTGACTTTGGGATTCTCTAAGATAGGGCATTAGCAAACGATAAGCTTTATAAATGCTATTTTGCTCCAATGCGCAATCGAAATTTCCCACAATTTCAAATTTCGGCGCATTCCATTCAAAAGTCAGCGTGTCATAAAGATGCGGCACTTTCATAAAACGGGATTCTAACAAATGATAATTTGTGCCATTTATGCAGGTTTTGCCGACGATTTTCAAAAATAAATTAATCTTTGCATAGGAGAGATAAACATTACCTTGTGCAAGTGCGTTAGGGACCATTATTAAAACTTCTTATCCTCGTTGTTAAATTTTCTTTTTTGCCGCTACAAGTCTGTCTAAAGCATTACCTTGCGTGTTTTGCTGGATAGATTTTTTGTTTTCTTCTGAAATTGCGAGCTTCAATTCTTCGCGCAAAATAATCAATTCTGGCGGTGCTTCAAAGCCAATCTTTACATTGCCTTTATCAATAGAAATCACGCGAATCGTGATGTTTTCCCCAATCGTAACACTCTCATTTTCTTTTCTTGATAAAATCAACATAAAGGAATCCTGTTTGCTAAATATTTTAAGTTTTGATTTTCGTGTGAAATTATAGAGAAAAAATCCTCAAATTGCACTATATATTTTCCAAATTCGTGAATTTTTAACATTTGGGGGGTTAATTTCTTGCCATCTTCTACCAATATGCGCAAATTTAAATCCCCGCGCAAATCTAGTTTTTTAAAAGGAAGAATCTCCAAAGGATTCAAAGCTTTTTCGCCTTGAAACTCCAATCCTCCCTCGCTTATGCGCTCCAAATAGCTCAAAGAACCAACACAACCTAGCCTCTCTGCTACCAATGCACCCAAAGAACGAATATAAGCCCCCTCGCTAACCCAAGCTTTAAAACTAACAAAGGGATGGGAGTAATTCAAAAATTCTATCTTTTCTACTTGCATTGTTTGAACTTTAAGATGTTTTGTGAGCAATTCCTCTTCGCCCAAACGCGCGAGTTTATACGCACTTACACCTTGAATTTTTTTTGCACTATATTTGGGCGGCACAAAAGGCACAATGCCGACAAAATCCTGCAAAACCGATTCCACTTGCTTTTGTGAAAACTTTGGCACACAATGCACTTGACGCACATTTTCTAAATCCAAAGAATCGCTTTCCATTCCAAGCCAAAGCGTTGCTTGATAGACTTTTGGGGATTTGTTTAAATAGCTAAAAAGCTTCGTGTATTGCCCAAATGCAACTAGTAATGCTCCACAAGCAAAAGGGTCTAGGATTCCACTAAATCCGGCTTTTTTCTCGCCAAATCTTCGTTTTAGTTGGCTTAAATAATGGTTAGAAGAAACAAAAAGAGGTTTTTTTGCCACAAAAATACGATTCAAACTTCAAAATCCTTTGCTTTTTTGATAGAATTTGCATTTTAAAATTTTTATTTTGAGAATATAATGCAAAGCAAGATTCTAACATTTTTTCTTTTAAGTCTTAGCCTGTTTGTTTTTTTGGGCTGTGCCAACACTCCATTAGCCAATCCCAACATTCCTTATCCCAAGCTCACTTATATGGAATCTCTTGATACAGATGTTGTGCCAAAAGACTTTGCAGATACTTTTATCAATCGCTTCAAAATCCTTTATGAAAAGTCTCCTAATCCTCATTTGCAAGAAGTGCGATTCTATTTTAGAGATTATTACAATGAAGCAAGAGAGGAGTTTTCTCCCACTGCTTCTTTTAGCCTTGTTCCTCGCTATTTGCTAAAACTCTGTGTGCAAACCACCACAGCCTTTAGGACGCAAAATTTTGCACAAAGCTATGAGATTCCTGTTATGGGATTCAATCCGCCCTATTCTCAAAATTTTGATGGCTTGATTACAAGAATCTTACAAGAGGGCAAATAATGCAAAATCCTTACATTGATACTTATCGCGATTCCAAAGCAATTTTGCGCATTTTTAATGCCTTAAAAATTCTAAGCAAAGACTTAAAAAAACCTCTAAAAGTTATGGAAGTTTGTGGCGGACATACGCATACGATTATGAAATACGCCTTGCCGGAGCTTTTGCCCGATATGATAGAATTTGTGCATGGACCGGGCTGTCCTGTGTGCATAATGCCTAAAAACCGCATAGATTGTGCGTATAAAATCGCAAGTCAAAACAATGTGATTCTCGTAACGCTTGGCGATATGATTAAAGTTCCCGGAAGTTATGGAAGTTTGCAAAACGCGAGAGCCAAAGGCTTAGATGTGCGGTTTGTTTATTCTCCTTTGGAAGTTTTAAGAATCGCTAAAGAGAATCCCAATAAGCGCGTGGTGTATTTTGCAATCGGTTTTGAAACCACCACGCCCATGTCTGCTGCTTTATTGGAACGCGCAATCTCTTTAGGATTCCATAATATTGCCCTGCATATCAACCATGTTTTAGTGCCACCGCCACTTGAAGCTATTTTAAGCGCAGAAGATTGCCAAATCAACGCACTTTTAGCACCCTCTCATGTGAGCGTTATTACGGGTTCTCAAATCTACCAACCTCTTTTCGAGAAATTTAAGATTCCGATTGTTGTTTGTGGATTTGAACCTTTAGATGTCGGAGAAAGCCTCCTAAGTATTGTCCAACAAACCCTTAAGGGCGCACCCAAAGTAGAAACCCAATACGCGCGTAGCGTAACCACACAAGGGAATTGTAAAGCGCAAGAATTGGTGCATCGTTATTTTGAATTGGACGATTGCTTTTATTGGCGTGGGCTTGGAGAGATTCCACATTCTTCTTTGCGCCTAAGAGCAGAATTTGCCGACTATGACGCAAGTTTAATTTTTAAAGAGCATTTAGGTGGAATCGCAAAAGACGAGCATAAAGGCTGTTTGTGCGGAGAGATTCTAAAAGGAAACAAAAAGCCTTTTGATTGCAAACTCTTTGGCAAATCTTGCACCCCACAAAACCCGCTAGGAAGCTGTATGGTTAGCAATGAGGGAGCGTGTGCGGCATACTATAAATATCAAGGAATGCGCCCTGTTTGATTTAAGTTTGGATTCCGCTTCTAAAGATTTCTTAATTGGCGCAGCAGAAAACTATCTCCAATATCTACAAACGCACGATAAGGGCTTTGAAATTATCAAGCTCCAAAGCATTACAAAAGATATTTTTGGATTGCGTTTGCAGCTAGAATACAAACTCAAAAGCACGGAAAGTCTGATTCTCCGCACTCCATTAGGAGAATTTGCGCTTGAAAAAGATTCCAAAGAAGAGATTGGGATTCTTACTTATGATGAGCGTTTAAAAGTGCTTCATTTAAGTGTAGAGGAAGAGCTTTGCGCGAAACTCTTTGCCTACAAAGAATCCCTGCAACTCATTTCGGATTTAAAGTTTTTGGTTCAAAATGTAATCAATTTCTATCTTCAAGATTATTCGCTAAATTTTCCTGCAATTCCTCCAATTTTAAAACCTGATATTAACGCCTTAAAAGACTTGCAAACTCCTCCGCATCAAGAGCAGCTCAACGCGCTTTTTGGAATCTTTAAAAACCCATTTTGTTATATTTGGGGTGCTGCGGGTAGTGGCAAAACCAAAGTCGTGCTACTCCACGCACTCGCCTTTTATCTCAAAGCAAATCTAAAAGTCGCAATCCTAGCCCCCACCAATAATGCCCTAGAACAATGTCTAACGACTTTGATTGTTAATCTTGACGCGATTGGTTTTGAAACTTCTACTATCTTAAGACTTGGCACACCTAGTCAGAGATTTGCCGAAAATTTCCCAAAAAATTGCGATTTATTATTAGAAAATAAAGCCATAGACTACAAAAAATCCTTGCAAGATTCCTTAATTATCGCAATGACTTTGGATACTTTTTTACGCAGAAATGATTTACACACAATAGATTTTAAACATTATTTCATTGATGAGGCAGGATTCGCACCACTGATTAAAACTCTGCCGCTTTGCGCATTTGGCAAACCCATCACACTTTTAGGAGACCATAAACAACTACAGCCTATTTGCGTATTAAATACGACAGACGCCAAAGAATCGCAATGGAAACCTTCTAAACTTTGGCAATATTCCTCGCTTTTTATGGAAAAGTTTTTCAAAATCCATTGCCTACAAGGCAAAGAATCTCCTAAGGATTCTGACTTTTTAGAGACAACCCTACCAAGTGAGAATCCGCCTATTACAAAGACTTTTACACTCACGCAAACTTATCGTTATGGCAACAATCTCGCACAATTATTAAATCACTATATTTACCAAAACAATCTTCAAGGCTTAAATGCGGACACTTTTTTGTATTGTTTAGATGTCTCGCAAATGCCCAAAACACAAATTTTAGATAAAGCAAACTTTAACGAAGCCTCGCAATGTTGTAATTTGGCGCACACTTTTCTTGACGCGCATCAAGACTTTGCGATTCTTACTCCTTTTGTCAATCAGCGTCAATTAATCCTTAAAACAATGCCAAGTCTCTATCGGGAAGAATGCGTTTTCACGATTCATTCCTCTCAAGGGCAAGAATTTGATTATGTTATCTTTTCTCCGGTAATCTTGCATTATCATCTTAATAATTCCAACAATCAGCACGCACTCTTTGCGCTTAATGTCGCCTTTTCTCGCGCGAAAAAAGGAATCATTTTGGTTTGTGATAAATTCTATTGGCTACAACAAAAAAATCAATTTTTAAGTGATTTGGTGCGGATTGCAAAGCCCTATCTTAGGTTTTTTTGATATAATGAAGTTTTCTTTATAAGGGACAGAATGAATGGTTTTTTGGTTGGCTTAAACGCACAAACTAAACGCGGCTTAATTGAACAAGCACACAATAAGCGGAGATTTGAATTTGATTTGCGCGTATGGGATGGAGATTTTAAAGAGATTTCGCCCAATATGGAAGTGGAATTTGAACTCTCCGAAAACGCCAAACAAGTAAGCGTGGTACGTCCTAAAAAAAACCTAAAAGAAGAGTTTGTTATCCACCAAACTAAAAGCATAAAAGATTGTATTTATGATTATTTTGGTGGCACAGAAAACCTTATCAAACGCTATGAAAAAGAAATTAAATCCAACAAAGATTTAGATTTTTTACGCATTAAAAGATTCCTTTTTACTGCCTATAACGACCTTTTTGAATTAGATAGCACGATTCCAAATATGGCTTTAAGCAACCTAAAATCAGAACTTGGAAAACTAGATAAAGAATACGAATCCTTTATCAAAAAATCCTCCTATCCCCCGCAATACTCGTATGAAAAGATTTTT
This sequence comes from Helicobacter sp. MIT 05-5294, assembly GCF_000765675.1. Lineage (GTDB taxonomy): Bacteria > Campylobacterota > Campylobacteria > Campylobacterales > Helicobacteraceae > Helicobacter_D. The sequence continues at coordinate 12,887 of NZ_JRPA02000021.1, forward strand.
CTTGCGCGTCAAATTGAATTTGTCAAAAACGAAGAACTAATCCAAACCACCCAATCCATTATCAAAAGTGCGGCAATCCAACAAGCCTCCATGGGACAAGCTCTTAAAAATATGGAAAACCAATTTGCAGCGCGTAATGATACCGGAAGCGCAAGTTACCTACAAGCGCAAAACAATCTTAAAAGTTTCCGCAAACGCTATGTGGATTTGCTGCATTATCTCTCACAACAAAAAGAAAAACTAGCCAAAATCACCAAAGCCGGGGAAGAGTTTTCGGACAAGTTTTTTGAACCTTTTTTGAAAAACTACTTACCATTAACCAAAGAATTAAAACAAGATTTTATCAAGCTTTTAAACGCCAAAGCCTTTGATTTAGACCGCTTATTGTGGCAGAGAGCTAAACGCAGTTTGAGTGTGCGGAGATTCTTTATTGAAGCTGGAATCACAGGGACTTACAGCTCCAAAACTTTTTTGAAATATTTTCTGCGTAGCCTAGACCGCAACAAAATACGCAATGAAACCAAAGGGCTTTTTGATTTGCTAAAATACCTTGAAGCCTTTTCCAAAAAAAATATTTTATTGATTCAAGAAGACCCAAAAGATAGCAAATATTACAAAGAATATCTTAAAAACTTTGATAGCGACTTGCAAATCACCACTTCTAACGACCCGCGCGATAATTTGCGTCTCTCTAACCCCGTAGAACTCCATGTAATCGTAATGGAATGGGAAGTCAAAGAGATGAATATTTTGAATTTTAGACAAAAATATCTTGAAATGTTTAAGGATTCCGTTGGCACACCTGTTTTTTGCGCTATTATTTCTAAAGGAATGGAAGAAGAAGTTTTGCAAAACGCCAAACAAGAGGGAATCTCTTATTTTATCATCAAGGGCAACACCGACCAATTTATTGATATGATGCGTATGATTTTGTAAATTTTTGCTTCTTTTTGGTAAATTTTGCTACAATAGCGAAATTATTTTATTTTTCAGGGTATTTAGATGACTTTTAACACCACGCTTGATTCTATTAAAACCTATGAAGCGGGAAAACCTATTGAACTCGTTGTTAGAGAATTTGGAATCCCAGAAAACGAAATCGTCAAACTTGCTTCCAACGAAAATCCTCTAGGTGCTAGCCCAAAGGCAATCGAAGCAATCGCCAAAAACGCAACAAACGCGCATTTATATCCTGACGATTCTATGTTTGCATTAAAAGATGCTTTAAGCAAACATTACAATGTGCAAACCCAAGAAGTTATTATCGGTTCGGGAAGCGACCAAATTATTGAATTTTGTATCCACGCAAAAGCCAATCAAACAAGCAAAATCTTAATGGCTAAAACAACCTTTGCAATGTATGAAGTCTATGCCAAAGCCGTAGGCGCACAAGTGATTCGCACAGCAAGTCGGGAACATAATTTACAAGAGTTTTTACAACTCTACTTGCAGCACAAGCCAGAAATCATTTTCCTTTGTATCCCCAATAATCCTTTGGGAGAATGTTTGGATTCCAAAGAAACTTTTGAATTTTTAAAGCAAATTGACCAAGATTGCCTTGTCGTGATTGATGGGGCTTATCAAGAATACGCACAGGCAAAAGATCCCAGCAAAGCAATCAACCCAAAAGCACTTATTGAGGCTTTTCCAAACGCAATTTATCTAGGCACATTTTCTAAAGCCTATGGTTTAGGCGGTATGCGCATAGGCTATGGAATCGCAAATGCTACGATTATCCAAGCCCTTATGAAGCTTCGCCCACCTTTTAATATCACAACACTTTCTTTAAGCGCGGCACTAGAGGCGTTAAAAGACCAAGAACATATCCAAAAGAGTTTACATAATAATCTAACTCAAATGCCGGAATTTGAAAATTTTGCAAAAGAAAATGACTTTGAATACACGCCAAGTTATACGAATTTTATTACTTATTATTTCAAAGCACCTTTGGATTCTACGCAAGTGTCCGATTATTTATTGCAAAAAGGTATGATTATTAGGAATCTCGCCTCTTATGGCTTAAATGCGATTCGCATTACACTAGGAACGCCAACACAAAATCAAAAGTTTTTTGCATTATTGCGTCAATATCTCACTCAAAAGTAGGATTTAGGCATTGGATTTACGAGCATTATTTGACCAAATTAGAAGCCTTTATAAGCGACTTAATCAAAAACAAAAAATCGTCATTCTAGCGACTATTGTCGCCGTAGTTGGCTTTATTGCCGCTCTTGTCGTGTGGAACTCCACCAACAAAGCAGGAGTTTTATATCCGGGCTATGCAGTGCTGTTTGAAGGTGTAAGCCCTGAAGATGGCGCATTAATCGTCCAACAACTCCAACAAGACAAAATCCCTTACAAAATCCCAAAAGACAATACGATTCTGATTCCACAAGAATATGTCTATGAAGAACGAATGAAACTAGCAAGTAACGGAATCCCAAAAAGCAGTAAGATAGGTTTTGAAATCTTTGATACAAAAGATTTTGGAGCAACCGACTTTGACCAACGCATTAAATATTTACGCGCTTTAGAGGGAGAATTATCACGCACGATTGAAAGTCTTGCGCCAATTCAAAAAGCAACTGTGCATCTTGCACAGCCGGAAAAAACCGTGTTTGTAAGCGAACAAACTCCCCCAACCGCTTCTGTTGTCCTTGCTTTCAAACCCGCGCAGACTTTAACTCCAAAGCAAATTTCAGGAATCAAAAACATCGTCTCCTCTGCGATTCCAAACTTGACAATTGAAAATGTAGAAGTTGTCAATGAAAAAGGTGAACCTTTAAGCGAATTAGACGAATTAGGAGGAGCGAGAGAACTTGCAGCCGCGCAATTACGCTACAAAACAAACTTTGAACAGGCTTTAGAAGAAAAAATTGTCAATATCCTAGCACCTATTACAGGTGGCAGAGAGGGCGTTGTGGCAAAGGTTACAGCGGAGTTTGACTTCGCCCAAAAAGAAAGCACACAAGAATATTACGATCCTAACAATGTCGTGCGCAGTATCCAAGATTTGGAAGAAAGACGCGAAGGATTCCGCCCCAAAGAAATCGGTGGCGTTCCGGGAGTTGTTAGCAATATTGGACCTGTGCAAGGTTTAGAAGACGATGATACAAAAGAAAAATACGAGAAAACCCAAAACACCACTAACTTTGAAATCAGCAAGACAATTTCAAATATCAAAGGAGAGTTTGCTACGATTCGTAGGCTTTCCGCTGCGGTTGTTGTAGATGGTAAATATTCTAGAGAGCTTGATGAAGAAGGCGTAGAAAAGCTAGAATACACCGCCTTAAATGATGAAGAAATGGAACAAATCTCCGCGCTTGTGCGTCAAGCAATTGGTTATAGCCAACAACGAGGTGATGAAGTTTCTGTGAGCAATTTCCAGCTTAATGGACAATTATCAGGATTCAAAGCACGCACACCTTTAGAGAGATTCCTTGAAACTGCGTCTTCACTCTTAGCACCTTTTATGCCGCTGCTTAAATATGTTATCGTAGGCTTGATTCTATTTTTCTTCTACAAGAAAGTCATTGTTCCGTTCAGTGAGCGTATGCTTGAAGCACGAGCTGATGAAGAAGAAGAATTGGAATCCCTTATTAAAATTGACGAAGATGAAGAAGAAAACAACGACCGCCTTAACGAAGTGCGTCGCAGAATTGAAGACCAACTTGGCTTTGGTGGAGGCAATGAAGATGAAATCAAATACAATGTATTATTAGAAAAAATCAAGGAAATTGCTATGGAAAAACCTGCTGAACTTGCAAATCTTTTTCAAACTCTAGTGCATGATGAACTAGGGCTTGATGGTATGAGCGGAGGAAAACACTAATGCCTTCTATTACGCTAAGCCCACGACAACAGGCACAATATGATGAATTTTCAATGGCGGAAAAAATTGCGATTTTGCTTGTGCAATTAGGAGATGAAATCACAGGTGAAATTTTCTCCAATTTGGATTTGGATTCTATTACAGAAGTTTCCAAATACATTGCCCAAAATTCAGGAATAGACAAGGCACTTGGTGGAGCGGTTTTAGAAGAATTTTATGCGATTTTTCAATCCAATCAATACATTTCCACAGGTGGTTTTGAATATGCTAAAGAATTGCTTTATCGCACACTAGGACCAGAAGCAGCTAAAAAAGTCTTGGACAAACTTGCCAAATCCATGCAATCTTCCCAAAACTTTGCTTATCTCTCACGTGTGCGCCCACAACAGCTTTCAGACTTTATTATACACGAACACCCGCAAACCATTGCGCTAATCCTCGCCCATATGGACCCCACCAATGCGGCAGAGACGCTAAATTTCTTCTCTGATGACTTACGCGCAGAAATTGCGATTCGTATGGCAAATTTAGGAGATATTTCGCCCAATGTCGTCAAACGCGTCTCCACGGTGTTAGAAAACAAACTAGAATCTTTGACAAGCTACAAAGTAGAAGTGGGCGGAATCCGAGCAGTTGCGGAAGTTTTCAACCGACTAGGGCAAAAAGCCGCCAAAGCGACGATTGCCTATATTGAACAAATTGACGACCAACTCGCCGCGGCAATCAAAGAAATGATGTTTACTTTTGAAGACATTGAAAAGCTTGATAACAACGCAATTCGTGAGATTCTCAAAATCATTGACAAAAAAGATTTGATTTTAGCACTCAAAGCCTCTCCAGAAGAGTTAAAGCAAAAGTTTATGGGCAATATGTCGCAAAGAGCGGGGGAACAATTTTTAGAGGAAATGCAGTTTTTAGGCGCAGTCAAGGTCAAAGATGTTGAAGCGGCACAACGCAGAATCGTAGAAACCGTCCAATCGCTTTCAGAGCAAGGCATTATCCAAATCGGCGAACAAGAGGATACCATTGAATAATATAAACGAACATGAAAACATCATCACAGAGGCACACAAAGAAAGGCATGACATTAAGAAATATAATTTTAGAAATATGGAAATTTCTAATAAAATAGAAACGCCCATGCCACCAAAAACAGAACCACAAGTCAGCGAAGCGACACCACAACCCACTATGCAAGCTGTAGAAGAAACGCCAAAATCCGCAGAACCCAGCGTTGATGCTCCCGCACTAAAACTCTTTGAAACCGAAGTGATTGATAAGATTCTACAAAAAAGCGATGTTTTAGCGCAATCCTTGCAAAAGCTTCAAGAACAATTTGACAAACAAGAAAAGGAAATCAGCCAAAAAGTCGAAGCTGCAAAAGCTGAAGCCAAAGAACAAGGAATCAATGAGGGCTACCAAAAAGCAAAACAAGAATTAGAAGCACAAATCAATAGTCAGCGGGAACTTTATGGGGTAAGCATTCAACGCATTGACAATCAAATCGCAGAATCCAAAAACCATATTTTGGGACTAGAAAAAGAACTAAGCTCCATTGCGCTTGACATCGCAAAAGAAGTCATCGCCGCAGAAGTCAGCACTAATAGCGCGAAAATCGCTTCTTCTTTGGCGCGTTCGTTATTGCAAGATTTATCGCAAAACGCACAAATCACGCTCAAAGTCTTCCCCGGAGACCTAGAAGAACTCAAGGAATCCCTAAAGGATTTAAATCACATTACACTAGAGGCAGACCAAGCAATCGCCAAAGGTGGGGTTGTGATTCTAAGTAGTGAGGGCAATATTGACGGAGATATTTTCGTTCGTTTTGAAACTCTGAAAAAATCCATTTTGGAGAATAAGCTCTAATGCCTTTAGATTCCAAGTATTTAAAAATTTTGCAGCAAAACGAATTTAGCGAAGAGGATTTTGCCTCTCTTAATGAACTCGCACAAAAAATTCGCGACAGAATCCTAGAAGTCGTCTCCAAAAATGGAGGGCATCTAAGCTCAACTTTAGGCGCGGTGGAGTTAATCATCGGTATGCACTGCGTGTTTGAAAATCCTAAAAATCCCTTTATTTTTGATGTTAGTCATCAAGCCTATGCACATAAGCTTCTAACCGGTCGTTGGGATAGCTTTGAAACATTGCGCCAAAGGGACGGAATTAGCGGTTTTACTAAGCCAAGCGAGAGTGAGCAAGACTATTTTATCGCCGGACACAGCTCCACTTCTATTTCTTTAGGTGTGGGCGCGGCGAAAGCATTTTCACTCAAAAAGCTAGACAATCTTCCTGTGGTGCTTATCGGTGATGGAGCGATGAGCGCGGGACTTGCCTATGAAGCCCTCAATGAGCTTGGCGACCATAAATATCCTATGGTAATCATTCTCAACGACAACGAAATGAGCATCGCAGAACCTATTGGAGCAATCAGTAAATATCTCTCCCAAGCAATTGCGGGTAAATTCACACAAAATATTAAAACCAAAATTGACAATATCATCAACAATATGCCAAACGCTACCTATCTTGCTAAGAGATTTGAAGAATCCCTCAAACTCATCACGCCCGGAATGCTTTTTGAAGAATTGGGGCTAGATTATATCGGACCTATTGATGGACATAATCTCAAAGAAATCATTAAAGCCCTGCGCCTTGCCAAAAGCATTAAAAAGCCTATCGTCGTGCATGCCCAAACCCTCAAAGGCAAGGGATATTCCCCCGCTGAAGGGCATTTAGAACAATGGCATGGCGTCAGCCCTTTTGATAGACAAAATGGCACAATTCTATCCAAAGCCAACACAAAATCCCCTACGCAAGTCTTTTCGCAAACTTTGTCAGAAATCGCCAAAGAGGATTCCAAAGTCGTAGGAATCACTGCTGCAATGCCTAGCGGAACGGGGCTTGATTTGTTAATCAAAGAATTTCCTGACCGCTTTTGGGATGTCGCAATCGCAGAACAACACGCGACAACTCAAGCGAGTTCCCTTGCTAAAGAGGGTTTTAAACCTTTTGTTGTAATTTATTCCACTTTCTTACAACGCGCATTTGACCAAATTATCCATGATGTTGGCATTATGCAAACGCCTGTAAAATTTGCGATTGACCGCGCTGGAATCGTGGGAGAAGATGGGGAAACACATCAAGGTGTTTTTGATATTGCTTATTTAAATATGATTCCGCATTTTGTGATTTTCGCTCCACGAGACCAAGCGACACTTAAACTTGCTGTGCGATTCGCAAACGACCTTTTAGACGCTCCTTGCGCCTTTCGCTATCCGCGAAAATCTTTCAAACTCGCAGAAGAAATCTTCCCTGCAACCCCATTTAAACGAGGAAAGCTAGAGATTCTAAAGGAATCCGCAGAGCAAAATCCCAAAAATAAAATCTTACTATTAGGCTTTGGCAATGGCGTAGGACGCGCATATTCTTGTATGTTGGAGCTTGAAAAGCAAGGGATTCTTTGCACACTTGCAGATTTGCGTTTTGTGAAGCCTTTGGATTTAGAATCCTTAATGCAATTAGCGCAAACCCATTCGCGTTGGTTTGTTTTTAGCGATAGTGCAAAAATTGGTGGCGTAGGGCATATTCTAAGTGCATTTGCACAAGAACACCACCTTGCAATTTCCATTGATTCTTTTGAATTTGAAGATGCTTTTATCCCACATGGAAAGGTAGAAGCGATAGAAGAACAATTAGAACTCACCACGCAACAGCTCACCCAACGAATCCTGCGGAATTTACAAGGAGATTTATGCGATCATTGATTGTTATTTTTTTATTAAGCACTTTTGTCTGTGCACAAGATTCTATGGGGCTAAACACTGCGCCAATCCAACCTCAAGAAGAATTTTTGAACGACTTTGAAGTGGAATACAGCTCCACACCCAATACGATAAATGACCCTTTAATGGGTTATAATCGCTTGATGCACAATATTAACACCGGCATTTATAACTACGCGCTAAGCCCTGCATTGGACGCTTATAACTACGTTACTCCTGTGGGATTAAGGATTGGAATCTATAACTTTTTTGACAATCTCGCCGCCCCACTGCGATTCCTTGCAATCCTACTTGCTGGAGAACCCAAAAACGCAATGGACGAGTTAGGACGCTTCGCACTTAATTCCACTGCTGGAATCTTAGGCATTTTTGATATTGCTTCAGAAAATGGCTTGTATTCTCATCGCAATGACTTTGGCATTACCTTTGGTAAATGGGGCATAGGAGGAGGATTCCATTTTGTGTTACCACTTTTAGGTCCAAGCAATTTACGCGATACGATTGCGCTACCTTTGAATGCGTTTGCCTATCCGACAAATTACATTGAACCTAGCGAACTAGCCATTGGGCTAGGCGTATTGGAAGCTGGAAACTATATGGCGCGACATAAAGCGACTTTGGATTCTATGTATCAAGATTCGCTTGATAGCTATCTTTTATTTCGCAACGCTTACGAACAAAGACGCGCGCAATTAATTTCAGAGACAAAAGGACAATGATGAAAACTTCAAAACTTTTAGTTAGATTCTCTTTACTTTTAGGCTTATTTTCTTGTCTTGCTTTTGGGTTAGAATTAAGCGAAATTGATAACACAATGACGCAAAACATTCAAAAAACAATGAATATTTTGCAAAAAACTACATCGGCAAACCCTAAAGATTCCACACTCTCCAATGCACAAGCGCAACAAATCGCCAAAGAAATTTTTACGCTTTTTGATTCTATTTTTGATTATTCCCTTATGGCGCAACTCTCACTTTCTCAAGAATACAAAACCCTTTCAGAATCGCAAAAATCAGAATACACTCGCGCCTTTGAACAAAATCTCAAAAAAAGTTTCACCGACAAACTTAGGCTCTACAAAGACGAAAATATGGAAGTTGTAGGCGGAGAACAAACTAAATCCAATCGCTACAATCTCAAAACCACAATGGTTTTAGACGGGAAGCTAAATTCTATTATTTTTAAATTTTACGATAATAAAGGGGATTGGAAAATCTACGATGTGGATATTTTGGGAATTAGCGTGATTCAAACCTATCGTTCCCAATTTAGCGATATTCTAGCACATAGTGATTTCCAAACACTCCTTACTAAACTCAAAAGCGAAATTACCTTTGAATCCCCAAAGCAATAGTTTCTCTTTGATTTTGCGATTCTATCTCGCAATCCTAAATGCGCCTAAAACCGCGCTTTTTTGCTGTATTATGGCGTTTTTTATTTTTGGCTTTTTCGCACTCAAACTCCCAATTAACGCGAGTTCTGATAGCCTCATATTAGAAAATGACAAAGACTTTAAAACCTATGAATCCATTGCTAAAAATTACGCAGCAAAGGATTTCTTAATCCTCGCCTTAAGCCCAAAAAATGGCGATGTTTTCGCGCAAGATTCTCTTGCAGTCTTGCAATCCCTAACACAAGACTTAATGGAGATTCCACAAATTGATGAAGTTTTAAGCATTTTAAATGCACCCTTGCTCAAAAGTGCACACAATCTCTCTTGGCAAGAATCCTTAAAGGAAAATCTCACCCTACTTTCTCCCCAAACAGATTCCAAACTCGCAAGAGAGGAGATTCTCCCTCACCCTTTTTATTCGCAAAATCTAATTTCAAAAGACGCAAAAACAGCTGGAATCGTGATTTATCTTAAAAACAATCCACATTTAACTTATTTAAGGGAGCTTAAAAGCGCGACTACCGACGAATCCGAAAAAAAAGAGATTCAAAAGCTCATTGAAATAGAAAAAGAAAAAGTCCAAACACAAGAGAATCAAACCATCGCCGCGCTTAAAAATTTGCAAAACAAATACGAAAACCTGCAAATTGGCGGAATCCCGCTCATCGCAAGTGATATGATAGCCTATGTCAAATCCGACCTTATCACCTATGGAACGAGCCTAAGCCTGATTTTAGCAGGAATGCTTTGGGTGTTTTTTAGGGCTTTGCGATTCGTGTTTTTGACGCTTTTTATCTGCCTTTTTACTCTTGTTGTCAGTAGCGGAATCTTCGCAGCCCTTGGCTATCAAATCACGGTGATTTCTTCTAATTATGTCTCTTTGCTATTGATTATCAATGTCTCTTTGGTGGTGCATTTAATCGTCTCTTATTTAGAGTTTTATTCCAAATTCCCCAAAGCTTCCCAAAAAAATCTCCTTTGTGCGGCACTTTTGACCAAACAAATGCCAAGCCTCTTTGCGGCACTTACTACGATGATTGGATTCTTTAGTCTTATTTTTTCTAATATTTTGCCCATTATTCATTTAGGAATCGTAATGAGCCTTGGCGTGAGCGTTGCCTTGCTCTTTTCATTCGTTCTATTTGCAAGTATGTTGGCACTTTTGCCCAAACCAAAACAAACCGCCAAACTCTCAACCAAACAACAAAACTTTTTAAGATTCTGCGCGACTTTGGCGATAAATAAGCCCAAAATCATCTATTTTCTCGCATTTCTTTGCCTACTTTTTAGCCTTTATGGAATCCAAAATCTAAAAGTTGAAAATAGTTTTGTCAATTATTTCAAAGATTCCAGTCTCATCAAACAAGGCTTGTTAAAGATTGACAAAGATTTAGGTGGCACCGTGCCTTTGGAGATTCTCCTCACATTCCCCACAAAAGCACAGGATGCAGAGAGTTTAGACGATGATTTTGAAGCGGAATTTAACGCGCTAGAATCGCAGGATTCTTATTGGTTTGATAGCCAAAAGCTGCGTCTTGCTAAAATGGTGCATTCTTATTTGCAAAGCAATCCTTATGTGGGTTCTACTTTAAGTCTACACAGCTTGGTGCATTTGATAGAGGGTCTAGGTGTTAATGCCGATGATTTCACCCTTGCATTTCTCTACAAAAATGCGCAAGATTCGTTAAAATCGCAACTTTTCACCCCTTATGCCAATTTAGAACAAAACCAACTACGATTTGTTTTGCGCACATTTGATTCCAAACCCGACTTAAGGCGCGATGAGTTCATCACCCAAATCACTAAAGATTTAGAATCTTTACTTGCTAATGAAAAAGTGCAACTCCAAGTCAATGGCGCAATGGTTTTGTATAACAACCTACTTCAAAGCCTTATCACTTCTCAAGTGGATACTTTAAGCTTTGTGATTGGAATCATTTTTTTAGTTTTCTTGCTGATTTTTAGAAGCCTCAAACTCGCCCTTATCGCACTAATAACAAATCTGATTCCTTTAGGGGCGATTTTTGGAATCTTAGGGTTTAGTGGGATTCCATTGGATCTTATGGGCATTACGATTGCGGCGATTTCGCTAGGAATCGGTGTAGATGATGTGATTCACTATATCCACCGCTTCAAAGTAGAAGCCAAAAACCATTCCATACAAACTGCAATTCTCCAATCCCACGATTCTATCGGAAGTGCAATGTATTATACGACTTTGATTATCGTAGTTGGATTTTGTGCGATGATGAGTAGCAACTTTATCCCAACAATCTACTTTGGATTCCTCACTACTCTTGTAATGCTTCTTATGTTGCTTAGTGCGCTGGTTTTGCTGCCCACTTTGTTAAATAACTTCTATCCAACCAGGACAAAAAGCTAAGACTTATGCCCAAGCCTTGATAAGATTCTGCGTTACAAAAACTCATAATATTCAAGGTTTAAAACTACATTGCTATTGTATTTATCCCATTGTAGCGAATAAACGCAACCGATTCTTTTTCCAATGCTTTCGCGCAAATCCTTAAAAAACACCAAAGCATTCTGCGTCGCCCCCTCTTCTTGCAATCGCACACTGCTATGCCCTGCCCCAAAATATCTTGAACTCACAATCTCTGCTTCTGTGTAGAATCTAGGCAATGCGTTTTGATGCCCAAAAGGCTCAAAGGCTTGAATCCTCTCAAACAATTCTGTATTGATGAAGCGCAGTGGCAATCTTCCCAAAACTTCCTTAAAACAAGCAATTTGTGATTGCTCTTCTTGCATTTGTGGAATCTCAAAAGCCATGAGCTTTGCCCTAAAGTCTTCCAAATCTTCTAATTTCAAACTCAATCCCGCCGCGCCAATATGCCCACCAAATGCAATCAAAGAATCCTTACAAGCCCCTAAAACCTGCATACAATCTACACTCAAAGATCGCATACTTCCCTTTAAGATTCCGTCTTTCAAACTCAAAACAATGCTTGGCTTCCCAAACTCCTCACTAAGCCTTGCCGCGATGATTCCAATAATCCCCTCATGCCAATCTTCCTTGAAACTAAGGATAAAAGGAAGATTCGCGGAATCCTTTTGGGAGAGGAACATTTCCTTCGCCTCTTCATAAGTCGCGTTTTGGAGAGATTTGCGCTTCGCATTCCAATCCAATAATTGCGCAAGAGTTTGCTTGGACTGCGCCAAATTCTCCGCCACTAAAAAACGATAAGCCAATATTGCGCAATCCATTCTACCTGCGCAGTTTAGTAAAGGCGCGATATAATAGCTAATGAGCTGTGCATCTAAATTATGCTTTGAAAATTGCTCTTTTAACTGAATCATCGCGATTCTCTTGCTCTTACGCAACATTTCTAAGCCTTTTTTAAGTAACACACGATTGATTCCGCGCAAAGGCATTACATCGCTAACAATCGCGAGTGAGAGTAAATCCAAAAACTCCACCATTTGCACTTGCAAACGCATTTCATTTTTAAGCGCAGCACACAAATACCACGCAACACACGCACCACAGATTTCAGGCTCTGGAAACTTCGGGGATAGCTTTGGATTGCAAATCAAAGCCTCTGGTAATGTGGCTTGTGGAGTGTGATGGTCAGTAATTAGGAGTTCAATGCCTCTTTTTTTGCAAATCTCTGCTGCTTCTATTGCGTTGATTCCATTATCCACGGTGATAATCATATCACAATCCAAACGCGCAATTACCGAAGCTGACAAGCCATAACCATCAGAAAAACGATTCGGAATCTCTACTTGGATTGGAAAAGAAAGCTTTTTAAAAAACTCATCAAGAATTGCGCACGACACCACGCCATCTACATCATAATCCCCTACAATCACGATTCTTTTGTTATCCCTAATGGCTTGGGAGATTTTTTGAGCGATTTGCGGCAGATTTTCAAGACTTTCTGGCAATGGCAAGTCTTTTAGACTTAAAATCGTATCGTCCGCAAAACGACTTGCAAGTTTGGATTCTATTTGCTCTAAGTCTAGCAGTTCAAAATGCGGAATCAAAGAGAATCTTTAATACTACTTTTGCTAAAAGCCAAAGATTGTTTGATAAATTCAAAAATCACTAGATTAGGTGCTTGGAGGCGAGAAGTAAATTCTGGGTGGAATTGCACCGCCACAAACCAAGGGTGTTCTTGAATCTCAATCGCTTCAATCAGCCCATTACTCTCTCCACTTACAATGAAGCCTTGGGATTCTAATTGCGCACGATATTTTGGATTGGCTTCATAGCGATGGCGATGCCTTTCTTTGACGATTTTTTGCCCTTGATAAGCCGCTTGTAATTTACTGCCCTCTTTTGTGTGGCATTCATACTCGCCTAAACGCATTGTCCCACCCATTGGCGAAGTGTGTGTGCGGATTTGCTGTTCGCCACTTTGGTCTATGAAATTTTCTATCAAATAAATTACAGGTTCTTTGGTTTGCGGGTTAAACTCCATAGAATCCGCTTCTTGGATTCCAAGCACATTGCGACAAAATTCCAAAATAGCGAGTTGCATACCCAAACAAATCCCCAAAAATGGAATCTTATTCACTCTAGCAAATTCAATTGCTTTCATTTTCCCTGCGATACCGCGCTCACCAAATCCACCCGGAACTAGGATTCCATTGACATATTTTAGGCTATTCAATGCCTCTTCGTTGGTTTCTAGCTCCTCACTATCAATCCATTGAATATTGACTTTAGTATCCCAATTCGCCCCTGCGTGGATTAAAGCTTCTGTTAAGGATTTATAGGATTCTTTAAGGGTCAAATATTTGCCCACAAAAGCAATCGTTACTTCTTCTTGTGGAGCTAGAATCTGCTTGACTAGCAAATCCCATTCTTTCATATCAGGCTTAAATTCAGGTAGCTTTAAAAATCTAGCAATCGGCACTAAAACTCCCTCTTTTAAGAAATTTAGCGGCATTTGATAGATACTCTTCGCATCTTGCGCCATAATCACACAATCATAATCCACATCGCAACTCATTGAAAGCTTATTCTTTAGCTCTTTTGGAATCTCTTTTTCAGTGCGAGCAATGATGATTTGTGGCGTGATTCCGATTCTGCGCAATTCTTGCACACTATGTTGTGTAGGCTTTGTTTTAAGCTCACCTGCTGCGCGAATCAATGGAATCAGAGTTACATGCAAACTAATCACGCGCTCAATCCCATATTCGTGCTTCATTTCACGCATTGCTTCTAAGAAAGGCAAACCCTCAATGTCCCCAACCGTGCCTCCCAACTCCACGACCAAAATTTCTTTGCCTTCTCCTGCGAGGACGATTCTGCGTTTAATCTCATCTACAATATGCGGAATCACTTGAATGGTTTTGCCCAAATACCCGCCTTTGCGCTCTCTATCAATCACGCTTAGATAAACTTGCCCTGTTGTGAAGTTGTTTTTGGAGGAAAAATTCATATTCAAAAAGCGTTCATAATGCCCAATATCCAAATCTGTTTCCGCGCCATCGTGAGTTACAAACACTTCTCCATGCTCTAGCGGACTCATCGTGCCGGGATCTACATTGATATAAGGATCAATCTTTAAGATTCCAACTTCAAAGCCAGAGTTTTTTAACAAAGTTGCAATAGATGATGAAGTGATTCCTTTGCCTAACGAACTTAAGACGCCACCGGTTACGAAGATATATTTTGTTTCAAATTTGGACATTACAAACCTCTGAAATTAAAAACGCAATTATACTTTTTGGCAAGTTAATTTTTGCTTTTTAGATTCCGCAAGGAAATTTTTTAATCTGCATTTTAAGATTCCGCAATGGAATCCCGCTACTGCGCCATTACAAACGAGCGTCCGCAAGTGTGGCGATCCATAGTCTTAAATCTTTTAAGTTAAATTTTGCGATTCTTTTTAAATTCACGATAAATTCCAAAAGCCTTAAAAACAAATAGTAGCGGATTTTTTAGCATAGATTCACCCATTTTATAGCTTAAAGTTTGCTTGACTTTTAATGCCTCTTGATAGTCGCTATAAATCTCTAATGGCTCGGGCTTTAACTCCGGAGATTGTGCATAAAGCGTGTTTAAAGTATCCAAATACAACTTATGCGACAAAGCTATCAACCCAAGCGTAAAGGGTAGTTTTAGAATCTTTAGGGGAGATTGTGCACACACTAATGCGCTGCCTAGTTTTTGAAAGCTAAGTGATTTTGGAAACTTTTAACCGCTCCTTTTGGAGGTGTTTTGGTTTGCAAAATTTGTGTAATCCACTATACTCTCCACTTCTAAAATATGCTCTAAAGTATGCAAATGCCACTTCGCTTGAGCTACAAAAACCCCTTATGTGTAGGCAAAACGCGCTTAAAATGATAATGAATACTATCAGTAACAAAACCACAAAACTCTTTTCTTAGCTCTTTTAACAAATCTTGAGAGAGTAAAAAACTCTCCACATCACGCATAAAAACAAAACTATCCATCACGCCCTCTCCGCGCGAATAGCCGCCATTTGTGATATTGCCATTCCAAACGCGATAATAATACAAACCCTCTTTTAAAATCGCGATTTTTCTCGCTAAGATGATGCTTTTTACATGCATTAAAACATCATCAAAGACACAATATTCGGGATAAAGCTTATCATTCAATACAAGGGAATGCAAAAACTCGTAAGAATAGAATTTAAACCAACTAGGAAAACGCGCGAAAATCTGCCCTCTAATCTCACGATAAGTGCAACACTGCCCCTCTATCTTATAAAAGTTATTAGAATATGCTTCCCGGATTCCGCGTTCATCGCTCCTCCAAGCTCCACATAATGCCAAAGACGCACCTGTTTATTTTAAGAGAGTGTAGAATTTCTCCAAAAGCTGCAAATCTAGCCAATCATCACCATCGCAAAAATATACAAACTCTGCTTTCACGCGTTTAAATCCCTCATTCCTCGCGCTTCCAGCTCCACCATTTGCCTTATCTACAACCTCTATGCGAGAATCATTTCTCGCGTATTCTTGAGCTATTTCAAGGCTAGAATCCTCCGAGCCATCATTAACTAAAATAATCTGCAAATCCCGCAAACTCTGCGCAATCACAGAATCCAAACATTGCCTAAGGTGTTTTGAAACATTATAAAGCGGTATGACAACGGCAACTTTTGCGCTCATTGCAGACTTCCAAACAACGCTCTGCAACGGCAAATAAGCATTAAATTATCAAAAAATGGGGGGGGGGGGGCAAACCTTTGGGAGCTGTGAATCATACATAAACCTTGCAACAAAATAAAGCTAAAATTATAAACCCAAAAGAATGATTAAACCTTGTCTGTCTTCTCTTGACATTTCTGATTCTCCTTGCCCCATTCGCATAGAGAATCTAAAATCGGAATCAAAGATTTTCCTTTTTCCGAGAGGCGATATTCTACCTTTGGCGGAATCTGCGGGTATTCTTTGCGTTCAATTAGTGCATCTTGTTCTAGTTCTTTTAAAACATTCGTGAGAGTTTTAAAAGAGATTCCAACAAGATAGCGTTTGAGTTCATTATAGCGCACAACCTCATAGCAAAATAGGCAATACAAAATGCTCATCTTGTATTTACCTGCAATCAACGAAAGCGTATAAGCAAAGGGCGAATCCGACAAACAAGCATTATGAATCTGATTTCGTGGTGCTTCTTGCATTTTTTTCCTTACATATCTTAAGCTATTAGTAATTATACTCTCTTTTTGGAGTGTATCACACTTTATTTTCCGTATTGTGCTTTTGCAAAGTTTAATTTATAATTTTACAGAATTTTTGCAAATATGCAAAGATTCAATCCAACGCAAAGGAATATCAATGCAAAAAGCTTTATTGCTCAATGGTGGCAAAGCGTTTTATGAATCTGGCGGGAGACTTAGTGCCACTCTGCAATCTGTGGCAAAAGAGACTTTAGAATCTCTAGGGATTAAAGTGCTTAAAACAGAGATTGACAAGGGCTATGATGACGCGCAAGAAGCAGAAAAGATTCTGCAAGCGGATTGTTTGATTTGGCAGTTTCCGGGCTGGTGGATGGGTGAGCCTTATATTGTCAAAGAATACATTGATAAAGTCTTTATGGCGGGGGCTTCCACAGGGAAATTCATCACCGGAGATGGACGCCATAGAGATAATCCTACCAAAAACTACGGCAGAGGCGGATTAATGCGGGGCAAAAATATCTCTTTAGCACGACTTGGAATGCCCCTTTGGAGGCTTTTATAGACAAAAATGAGTTTTTTGGTGGAATCGGGATTGATGGGGTGAATTTGCATTTGCACAAAGCCCATGAATTTTTAGGAATGTCGGCACTGCCTAGTTTTACCTGCTATGATGTGATGAAAAATCCACAAGTAGAGCGATATATCGCAGACTATAAAGCACATTTACGCAAAGTTTTTGGCAATGCGTAACAATAAGCAAAAAGCTAGAACGCGAAATACCAAGCGCAGGAAGTTTTAAAAACTTCTTTGAAAATTATAGGCTTATTAGCTTTTAGCAGTAACACAGCAAGTTTATTCGCAAAATCAAATCAATTCAAGCAAACAAAAGGAGCAAAAATGACAAAATTAAGTGATTATGAAGCAGTTATCAACACGATAAATTTTTACACAACAGGCGCAATCAAAGGCAAAAGAGAAATAGCAGAAAAAGCTTTCACAAAAGATGCCACAATGTATGGAGCAAACAAAGACGGCTCTACTGCAAGTGGAAGTATTAAAAATCTTTACAAAGGGCTTGAAACAAGCGGAGAAGCAAAAGAGTGCGAATCCCACATTGATGTGCTTTATATCAACAAAAATATTGCGTCTGTGCGCGTGGTGATGGAAGATTGGCATGGGTTAAATTTCACCGATTTGCACCAACTCTTTAAAATCAATGGGGAATGGAAAATCGTTTCAAAAACCTACCAAGCGTATTAAAGGCTAGTTTTGGCTGTGTTGCTTTCTTTGATTTACTATAAGCTTTAAGACTTAATTAGAGTAATAAACAAAGCAAGAGAGCAACTATAACCCAACCTTTATCCAAATACCTCCTTTGGCATTTTTAAATCCCAAATTTTCGTCGCAGGATTCCAAACAATCTGAAGCAATAAGATTCTTTAGAGGCAAACCCCATATTACTCTATTCGCACTTTTCCTTTGATACAAATACCCTCTGCGTTTATTTTAATCTCATTTTCTCCCACTTTTAGCGTAATTTGCTTATCGTCTGCATAAATCTCTGTTTTGTCTCCCAAAGTCGTTTTAAAGTCTTTTGGTGAAGCGATTGCAATACCATTTTGCGCTTGGATTAAAAATTTCTCCAAACTTTGATGTGCGATATTTTGTGCTTCAATCACTAACATTTTATTAGCCAAAATCCCCATAGATTGCTTAGTTGAAATATTTAGGACATTAGAACTCGCGAGCGATACTTCTCCTTTGGAGCTTAGATTCAAACCCTGTTCTGTGTGGATATTCCCACTTGCGCTACCAAAAATATCAAAATTTCCCTGATGACATTGTGCGCTTTTGCCTTTGATTTCTACTTTTTTATCGTTTCCTACATATTCACTAGAATCCTTAGCAATTCTTGTTGTGTTGTTTGCTCCTACATTGAGTGTATTACTTAATCCTACATTGGTATCCTTAGAGAGTGCTACATTGGTAAGATATTCTCCGCCGATATTGACATTCTTTGCCAAATCTATGGTTTGGAAATGAGCCTTTTTGATTCTTTCTTGATAGATTCCCTCCACTTTAGAATCCTTATTGTTTTCAATTCTTTGCGTGAAATTATGTTTAATCAATTCTTGATAATCTTTTTGGGCTTGAAGATAGATTTGCTCTTGATTCTTTAAGCTAGAGAGTGTGATTTGATTTATTCCCTCTTCTATTGCATTATCCTCTTGATTGAGGGTTCTCGCGCTAAAACTTGTTTGATGAAAGTCCAATGGTAAGTTAGGCAAAGCAGGATTACTCTGATTATACAAACTCCCACTCACATAAGGTTTATCTATATCATCATCTAAAAAAGAAATAATGACTTCATCACCTACTCTTGGAATATGAAA
>NZ_JRPA02000022.1 GCF_000765675.1 Helicobacter sp. MIT 05-5294
TTCATAGCTTTCTGTATCTTTAATAACCTCTTTGCTTAATTCTTTAAAATGTCCGCCTGTGGCGAATACTTGCGCCCCTGTGATTTTTGCAATCTTTTCCTTTTTATTTGGGCTTTCAATCACGATTAAAGCGTTCTCTAGGTTCATTTGCTCTCCCTTGTGTAAAATGTAGTATAATGTGTCTGTCCATAAGGCTAAATGGATAAAATTTGCAAACTTTAGAGTTGGTAAATCTCTGCCTCTTGCAAATTTACACCGCTAAAACTTACCACTTTGGCGGTGGTTTTAATTAATGCTTTCATTCTTTTTCTTTAGTGTGCAATCTTGTTGCTTTTTTGATAAAAACTAAGTGAATTAACATAAAACTTAAGATGATACATAAACAATAAAACACTAGAGATAAAATTGTAAGGCAATAACTTATCCATTCTAAGCTCATTCCCCATCCTCTTTAAAATCCATCACTTGAAGTATTAGTTTTATCTCTGAATCTCCTAAGATTTTCTGTTCTTCCTCTGATTCTGCTATGAGAGAGACTTCTTCTCCCAAATTGATTCCAAGATTCTTATGATAAAAATTCAAGATTAAAAGCAAAGCTTTTTTATCTAATTCTTTATCTAGTGAAATATTATTTACAATGGATAATGTCCAAAGATTCTCTAGTATCTCACACATACCTTTTTCTTCATTAAATACTAGATTGTATTCAGAGTCTCTGTTTAGATTCCCTACGCATTTTCCATTAGTATTACGAATTTTCATTTTTTCTCCTTATTATGATTCTTCTTGTAAGAGTTTTTTAAAAGTTTTAAAAAGGCTTCTAAAATCTTCTAGCTTTTCTTTAAGTTTCAAATTCTCAAGATACAAATTGATAGCAAATTCAAGACTTTTGCTTATTTCGCCAGTAGAAGCATTTTTGTTTAAAGTGGCTTCACTATACCCTATCTTCTCTCCAAGCTCACGATAGGTAAGTCCTAATTCCTTACAAGTCTTTTTGATAAGATTTTCATTTTCTTTCATTTGCTTTCCTTTTCTTCATCTTCCCCTATAAGGTTCTTTTATCTGTTTTGTAGGTTTGGTTTTAGAGATTGGTTTTGGAATCTCTTTTTTGGACTCTTGTTTTGATTGATTGGAAATAGAATCTTTGGAATCTTTTTGTTGGGATTGTTTTTGCAGTTCTCTTTCTATACCAATTCTAGCTTCTTCTATATCAATCTTATATTCTTTAGCAATGTCTTTGATTAAGGATTCTAAAGTTTCTTTAGTTCTAAATCCTTTATCTGTATTTAAGAGAGATTCATAATCAATTAATTGAGAAGATTCTCTTTGTAAGTTAGATTGTGGAGCAGAAGCTCCTAATTGTTGTTGGTAGGATTCTAAGGCTTTTTGTTTGTAGGTTTGGGATTGTTGTATAAAGCGATTTGTATCTTCTAATCTTTGGCTTCTTGTTTGTAATTCTTGGAGCGATACTCTGGCTTCAAAATCTCTTCTCCATATTTCATCACCATTGATTCCACAAATGCTTTTGCGTCCCTCGCGAATACTTCCGCTTCCCTCGCGAATTCCTCTGCTTCGTCTGCTTCTCTCTTGGATAATTCCTCTGCTTCGTCGAATGATAATATCGGTAGTTCTTTCCACTCCTGTGGTATTTGTTCTGCTGGAATTGGTGCTAATTGCATCGCTATTCTCCTTTAAAATATTTTCTATACTGATTGCTTTAAATGGTATTGTAGCATTTGGTTCTGAAAAATACAAAATATTTTCGTTACTTAAAACGATTTTATATCCTGTTTCTTTCTCTAACTCTTTGAGTTTTAAAAGTAAGTCAAATTCCATTCTTACGCCTTTTTCTAAAAATAATCAAATAAAAAAATATAAAATTTAAACCAATAAACACTAGGGGGTAAAATTGCAAGACAATAACCTACACCTATCCATTCTAGTTGCATTTGCATTAATTGTAAGGATTCTAGCTTCATCTACTCTCCTTAAAACAAATTAGGTTCTCTAGGGATTAAACTTTTATCCTTTGGATTCCAAATCCAATTTTCACCCTCTCTAAAATAATTCAATTCTCTAGGAGTTTTTGGATATAGGGTAAAAATAATCTTTTCATTCTCTATCTTTTCTTCCATAATAAAATCTCTAATTGCATTAAGTATCTCTTCTTTTGTAAAAGGGGGATACCTATAAGTTTCTATTTCTCTATTTCCAGCAATTAATACTTTTTGATTATCTGTATATGAGTAACTAAAATTCATATCATTCCTTTAGTCTAAGCCCCAAAGGGCTTAAAATGGTGTTTCCTGCTCTGCTTCACTATTTACCAAAGTTTGGGCTTCCTCTGTGGCTTGTGGCACATTTTCATAAACAACTTCAGCAACCACTTGTGGAGGATTTGGAATCTCTCGCTTTTGATTCACAAAGGTGAAGTTTTGAATAATTACTTGCCAACCATATTTTTTATTGCCATTCTCATCGTCATAGGTGTAGGTATAAATCTTACCATTACCTAAAAACTTATCACCTTTCCTTAGGTATGTAGAGGCGGTCTCCGCTTTCTTACCAAAAATAACAATAGGAATCCAATCAGTATGCTCTATCGTATCGCCATTGTCTGCTTTGTGTTTTTCTGTGATTGCCACAGAATTTCTTGCAACTTTTCCACCACTTTTAGTATCCTTAACTTCAAAATCTGCTCCGAGATTTCCACAAATTGTAACGATATTCATTGTTACTCCTTTAAAATAATTTATGATTCAATCTATTTCACTTAGAATCTCCTTGTGAGATAGATTGGTTTGTGATTCTTTAAAAAATACACAAAAATGTGAAGTTTTAGAGCTTTTTTGCATTAAAATTGGGGATTGTGGGAAGCATTCTAAAATACTTTTTAGGCTAATATGTGCTTCACTCCATTTAAAAATTAAAGTGCCATTGTCTTTAAGCACACGCATACATTCTAAAAATCCTTTTGTCAAATCCTCTTTATAGTTTGGGCTTAGCTTCCCATACTTTTGCACCATAAAAGATTTTTCACTGCCACGATTTGGCGCAATATGTGGAGGGTCAAAAATAACTAAAGAAAAACTTTTATTCTCAAAGGGTAAGTGTGTAAAATCTAAGATTTGATTTGGGCTTACTTCTTCTCTTTTATCACAAAAAAGAACATTTGAGTTCTCTTTGTCGGCATAAAAACATCTGAATCCACAGCACACATCTAAAATTTGCTTCACTATCTTATCCTCCTGTGTAATAACTTGATAAAGATTCAATGTTTTTTCTAAAGGCTTTTTCTTCTTTTAATGCTTTACTTGCATTCACTGCTCCCATTATGCTTTTGCCTCCTGGTGTTGCTTCCATAAGTCCTTTACCTAAGGATTTCATTAGTGTATTTCCTGCTATTTTTGCTCCTACTGCTCCTACTCCTGCAGTCATTGCCATAGCTCCTGCCATTTTTAATGGTGCTAATCCAATCCCTGCGTCATTTTGAGTGCCTAAAATTTGATTTATCCAACTTGGCACTTTAGCAAATACAATCAAAGCAATAATTGCGCTTATTGACAATCCCATTGGTGTAAAGATAATTGTTACCCACCAATTTTCTCCAAACGAAAGTTTTGCAATGTCTGTTTTTGCTATTTGTTTGAGTGCTTCAAGTGGAAAATCTGCTATTACCATTGCCACAGGCGCATAGAGTGAATAAGAAATATATAGTTTTAGCCACGAGAAAAAATATCCTCTTGTTTGGCTTAGCATTAAAAGTGGAATCGTAATCACTGCTAAGGATAAAATGATAGTCTTCATGAATGTAGTAACTGATACAATACAAAAGATTGCAAGGATTAAAATCATAAACAAAAGCCATACAAAGGCATATCCTATAAATTCAAAACAAGTTACTATCATTGCCCCAATAGATAATGCCCCACCGCTAAAAAAATCCACTATTTTTACTGAAGCACTGCTTGGAGAATTTTTTTCTAATAGAGTATTAAAAATTGTCCCACAAAAATTATTGAGTGTATTGATTCCATTTGCGAGTGTGTCTGTAAAAGTAGCATTGTCTCCATAACCTGCAAAATTTCCTATGGTAATGGCACTTACATAGTTGATTGGCAAATGCAGTAAATGCAAAAACTCATAATAGATAGCTTCAGAACTCATTATTGTATAAACAAAACAAACGATAGTTATCCAAACGATTGCTTGATAGGTATCCTCTCTGTCTATCCCTCCCTTATGCAATCTTTTTAATAGCCAAAACATTGCAATTAATCCTATTAAAGAATAGGCAACACCATTAAAAAATAAGCTTTGTGTCGCTTCAAAAAGCTTGGAAATCATATTTTCTACAATTTCTTGCATAAAGCCTAGTGTGGATTCAATGACGCCTCTTGCGCTTTCTTGGATTTTATTCACGCTATCTGCCATTAGATTCTCCTTTGGAATGTTGTTTGGGTGTAGGTGTTGGTTTTTGTTTTGGTTTGTATAGAGCTTCCATTAAAGGTTTCAGTAATAATAATTTCTTTTGTGATGATTTCATTGCCTACTTGTTTAGTAGTGGTTTTAGTGATTGTTTTTTCTAGTGGAATAGAATCCTTTGCTTCTAGTTTATAAATATCATTAAGCGGAGATTCTTTAACACTTTCTTTGCTTTCTTGTTTGGTTAGAATTTCTACTGTGTTTTTTGGTTTTTCGTCTAAATCTAGGAATTTTAGAAAACTCGCTAATAATTTAAAATTCATATTTTTCTCCTCATCTTATTCATCTTCCCCTATAAGGTTCTTTGGTTGATTTTGTCTGTGTTGTGGATTTAGTTTTAGAGATTGGCTTTGGAATCTCTTTTTTGGATTCTTTTGGAATTGCTTTGGATTGTGATTTTATTTCTTGTTTTATTTCTTGGATATTTTGTGTGATTTGGGATTGCTTTTCTTGTTTAGATTCTTGTTGTTTTTCTATTTCAAGGGCTGTATTTAGCCATTTTTGTGCTTCTTGTTGGCTGATATTACAATCTTTTGCAAGGTATTTTGCAGTAGTTTTAAGTGTTTGTTCTGTCCTAAAGCCTTTATCGGCTCTCAAGGCTTCTTGGCATCTTGTAAGGATTTCTTTTGTATTGATTGGAGTGAGAGACACTCCTTGTTGTTGGTAAGACTTTAGGGCTTTTTGTTTGTAGGTTTGGGATTGTTTGATTTCCTCTTCTAGTTGTTTTTGTCTTTGGGATAGACTTGCTCTAATGTGAGAATACCCATTTCCATAAGTGCTGAATTCTTGAAGATTTCTGTTTGCACTCGTAAATTCCTCACCTTTCTCAATTCTTGCTCTGCTTCGTCTGCTTCTCTCTTGGATAATTCCTCTAACTCGCTCAATGACATTGCTGGAACATCTTTCCACGCTTGTGGAATCTGGTCGCTTGATAGGATTTCCATTTTTACTCTCCTTTAATTCTTTTTGAATATTAATTTTATCAAAAGATTCCTTGCTATTGGGTTCAAAACAATAAATTTCTGCATTGTTTTTATCTATAACAAAACGAAAGTTTGTTTCTTTTTCTATTTTTTCTAAAGCAACTTGCAATGCAAGTAAAATTTCAAATTTCATTTTCTTGCGCCTTAAATACTACATTTTCCCATTCCCACTCTTTTCTTAATTGGAGGAATTCTGGAATCTTATTTTCTCTAAGTAGAAGCAATAATTCTTTATCGTAAAAAAAGAGTTTGCTTTGTATTAATTGCGGTTCAAGTTTGAGAAGCTTATTTTTAGATTCTTCTATGATTTTGTTTATTTCTTGCTCTGTTTTAAAATGATTCGTCTTTATGATAAGGATTTTATCTTTACTTGTTAAATAAAAAATTTCAATTTTAAGAATATTGTTTGTAAGTGAAAAATCAAGTGTTGATTTCACATTATTATGTAATATTTTAGAATTCAGTTCTTCTAAGCTATTAGCCTTATTATCAAAATAAGTAAGTGAGTATCCAAAATTATTGCGTCCCTCATTGATATTTTTTATACCCATTTTGAATAATTTGAATAAGAGATTTTCTTTCTCTTTTAAAGTCATTTGTATTCCTTTATCAATTATCAATTTGAATCCAAAAAGGAAGCAATGCCTTCCTTAATGATTCTAAACAACTCTTTGCTGTGCTATTTTTTAAAAGATTCTTAAAAACAATAGCTTCCTATCTTCCACCGCGCCCTTGCTCTTTTTGCTTAGGTGCGATTTCTTGGGCTTTGCCATACTTCATTGCAATACTTTTTTGTAATTGCGATGGCGTATAGTCTAAGCCTTTGTTTTGGGCATTAAGGAATCTTAAGATAGTGTCTTTTGCTACTCCTGTGATTCCAATTTTTTCAAGATTTGGCAAAGTGTTTTTGGTCTGCTCTGCTAATTTTTCCCTATATGTTGGCAAATTGCTTAAATCCAAACTTTTAAGTTTGCTTTTGTCAATTCCGCTAACCTCGCTAATGTGGTAGATATTCATTGTTTCAAGCTTAGGTGTTGCATAATCTACACGCTCTTTTACAATATATTCTCTACCCTCTTTTGAAATGGCTTTCATTGGCTCATTAGTGTTAGGGTCAATTTTTGGTTGCATACCATATTCTGCCATATACTCATATTGAAACGATTTGCCTTTTAAGACGGGTTGTCCGTCTTTGTCAAGAATAGGTTTTCCCTCTTTATCGTGCATAGGATAAGTTTTGATTTTGCCACCTAACTCAAAAACTTGTCTTGCACTGATAAATTCATTACTTTTATAGCCATTGACTTGGGCAAAGGTTCTTAACATTACTCCATTAAGTCCTAAAAATGGCTTTCCTGTGGCTTTGTTATAAGGCATAGTTTTTTCTATTTTTTGATTACTCAAATCATAATTCCAAAACATTTTGCCTATATTTCTTTCACTCAAAGCCATACCTACAACGATTCTTTTCTTTTGATTAACAAACTCCAATCTTTCGTTGTTGCTCATCTCATTCCAATCTTTTCTTTCTTGATTCTCTTTTTCCATTTTTTCTCCTGATATTTAAAATGTTTATCCCGATAGTGTCGTCTATTTCAAGACGATTATTAATTTGCGGTATTGATTTCATCAACAAAATCAGAATACAAAGGTTTTCCCTCTTCATCATAAGCATCTGGCTCTAAAAGAGGTGAATGAGCCTCATTCTCTGCCCCCACTTGAATCAATAGTTCTTGATATTCTTCTTCTGTCAAGTCCATTGTTCGCGCAACTTTTGGAATCACTAACTCTAGGTTTTCGTTAGGATTCTCCAATTTAGAATCATTTTGAGTTTGCATTTGCACTCCTTTTTGGTATTTTTAGCTTATCCCCTCCACAATTAAAACAAGGGAGCGATAATCGTTTTAAGAATAAGCTAAGGTAAAATTACTCGCAATAAGCTTACTTTAGCTTATGAAATGAGGATTCAAGCAGTATCCTCTTCTTGCTCCTCCTTGATAGCTTCTATAATTTGTTTGATTTTTTCTAATGACATTTCATTGTTATAAAATCTATTTTGAAATGTTTTTAAGAGGCTTTTATATTCTTCTTCTGTTTCGCAATTTCCACATTTATTAACTAAAGTCATAAAAAACTCTTTTAATCCCTCTTTGCCTAACTCTTGCTCTATGAATGCCTCTTTTTCTTTGACTTCTTGCCTGTTTATTTCTTCTTGCTCTTTAGAATCTTGCGGAATCTCTTGAGATTCTTGAGATTCTTGAAGTTTTGGATTTTGCGTATTTTCTTGAGATTCTTCTTGGGCTTCTTCTTTGTCCAATTCTTGCGTTTCTTCCAAACCTTGTTTTTCTAATGATTCTTGAGTTTTTTGCAAATCCTCTTTTGCCTTTTTTAGCGCATTAATTCTTGCAATTTTTTCGCGCGTATCAATGACTGCTTGGATTCTAGGTCTTGGTGTTGTTTGTGGCTTTAAATCCTCTGCTTGTGCTTGTGCTTCTGCTTCTTTTTGAGTGGATTCTAAGGATTCTTGTTCTTGCGCGATTAAGATTTTTTCTTGTTGCAATTCTTCTTCACTTTTAACAGGAATCTTATCTGCACCATTCCATTCCTTGTTTTTGAACCAAAAATTCACTTTGGCTTTAATGGGGTGTTTAACAAATCCACGAATGAGGATTAAAATATCAGTGTTTGGCATATTTAAAATATCTTGAGCTGGAACAAGTTCGTATCCCTCACTAGAGATAGAATCATTGCTTTTAATTAAATCTAGGTTACCTTTACTAGTAGAGAGTTTCTTTCTTGTGAATTTCCCTATCATTTTACTTAGTTCTTCCGCGTCCTTTGCACTATTCATGGTAAAGACAACTTGATAGCCCACATTGCTTCTTAGAATATTCAAATCATCTTCCCCATAGTATTTTTTAATCTGCTCGTAGCTCTGGGTGATATAGATTGGAATTAGTCCATAGCTTCTACAAAGCGCAGGAGCTTCTAACAAATAAGGCATTTTTCCAAATCTCACAAATTCATCGCCGATAAAATAAACGAATTTATTGGGGTCGCTATTTTCTTTGCCACTCATTAGTTTTTTAAACATTGTCTCTACAAAGATTCTAATTAGAGGGGCTAGAATATCTATGTCTTCACTTTGGATTACTACATAGCAAGAGATTTTTTCTTCTCTCAAATCATAATAATCAAAACTCATTGTAGAGGTTGCATTTGCTACGCGTGGATTTTGAAAAACAGCCATAAAGGTATCATAGGTGGATTTAATACTTGCAAACTCTGTTTCTGCGGCAGTGCTATAAGACTTGCCTTGATTTCTTGTAATATCATGCAAGGATTCATCTAAACTCACTTGCGTATAAAAAGCTTTTTCTTCGCTTTTGCTGGAATCTCTTTCTATTTTGCCTGTATCTTCGTCTTCTTTGATTAATTCAAATTGTTTTTTAATTTCATCGCTAATGAAGTCAAATTTATCCATTTTTGGAGCTTGTGCTAATTCACCTAAACTTGTATGTCCATTTTTTTGCATAAAATAGGTTGCATAAAAACTAAACATTGTTTTTGCTGATACAATCCAATGGTCGTTTTCTTTGCCTTTTTCTCCCACAAAGATTGTTCCTGCGATTTGGTCGGCTAATGTTTTTTGCTCTACATAATCCAAATTTTGAATTACTTTTCTATCAAAAGGATTGAAAAACATTGTATTTTCTTCTATGCTTAGCGGTGAGAATCTTAAAATTTTATGTCCAAACTTTTGTTGGCGGAATCCCGCACTTTTTTGATAGAGTTCCCCTTTAATATCTAGCACAACAACAGAATTAAAGATTGAAAAGAGATTGGGCAATGCGATACTTGCAGTCTTTCCTGTTCCCGGTGGTGCAACAATCAGACATGCTAAAGGACTTAAACAACGCAAATATTGTTCTACTTCGCCATTCTTTTTTAAAAGCACTCCCAACATTAAGCCCTTTTCCCCATTAATATTCATCTTTGGAAAATCTTGCTTTTTTGCAAAAGACGCACTCCCATAATCTTCTAAGCCTTTGTTGGTATGAATAAAGAAATAAACAATAAGGGTGCAAAGAGGCATTAATCCAAAAAGGATTGCAAGATAGGCTTTAAATTTGAGCGTCCCGCTTGTGATATTTTGCAAGATGAGAATTCCTACATTTAGCACATCTTTAAAATTTGGATTAAAGATATATTTCACTGCTAAAAAATAGAAAATCACACTTAAAATGGAAAAAACTACGAATCCTATCAGCCATTGTTTTAATGTAATTTCTTTAGACATTTTGAGAATCCTTAGTTTTGTGATATTTTTGTTTGCTTTTTGGCTTCTTAAAATAGATTTTGTAATCTTGCAATGTGGTTTTAAGCTCTTTAATTTCTTCTAAAATTACACTAAGTGAATTTTGATTTAGAGATTCTGCATTGGCATTTAATTTGTAGGCAATTTGATTAAGATTATTTCCGATTCTATGGATATTATTCACAAAGATTTTATGAATCTCTTGCTGTTCTTGAATTTTTGGATTCATATTTTCTTGATTTATCATTTGACGAATCAGTGCATTTTTTGTATAACCTGTTTGTATTTTCAATTTTGACAAAGCTTTAAATTCTTGTGGATTTAAATATAGATTCAATCTCATTTTCTCTCCTATACCAAAGCATTCAAATCTGCTTCTTTCAGATTTAAAATGTCTGTAATTACTCTTTGTTTCCCAATTCTCTTAATTTGAATGATAAAATCTACTCCACTTGCAATATAAGAGTTCATCATCTTTGTATCTGGATTTTGCAATCCTCCCCCCAAAGTTACATTAATCGCAATGGCTTTAATGGCATCTTTTGGGCTATTTGCGTGAAGTGTGCTTAGGTTGCCATCGTGTCCTGTATTAGAAGCTCTTAAAAAAGGGAGAGTGTTGCGCATATCAATTTCCCCTAACAGCAATCTATCGGGTCTTAATCTTAAAGCGTTATCAATTGCCATTTTGTAACTATAAGTATTGGTTTCTACTTTTGGCACAGCAAGTTGTAAAAGATTATGATTTTTCAAAGAAAGCTCTTGTGAATCTTCAATGGTTACAATTCTTTCACTTGGGTCAATTTCATTAGCTAAAGCATTTAAAAAACTTGTCTTTCCTGTGCCTGTTCCCCCGCTAATCAAAATACTTTTGTGTGTTCTCACTAAGTCTTTAATCTTTTCATAAGTCCAACCTTTCTCTAAGCACAAATCACTTAAGGTAAAAGCATTTAATTCAAATCTAGCTTTACTTGGAATCCTAATAGAAATTCCAATATTAGAATTAAATAAAACGCTTTTATGTTGGGCTTGAACCCTATATCTTAGATAAGGATAGGGAAGCTCACAACTTAAAGAGGGGTTGCTCTCATTGAAAGCTTGATTTCTCCTTGTTGCTAATTCTTTTAAAAAACTCTCTAAGATTGGCAAATGCAAAGTCTCATCGTGGATATATTCCCACTCACCTTGTCTATCTATCCAAATTTCTTTTTCTTGATTAATGATTAGCTCATTGGCTTCAAGGCAAAGGTATTTATCTAAGTGTCTAAGAATTGTCTTTAAAATCGCACTAATTTCTTGCGATTGATTAATGGCTTCCAATCTTTCTTCTAGGCTTTTCGCACCCTGCATTTTATGCTTCTTTCTCTGTATTGCTAGATTTTGTTTCTGCGTTGCTAGGGTTGCTTAAGGCGTTAATCTCATCTAAAATTTTGGTTGCTTTGAGCTTTTCTCTAGCAAGTTGAGATTCTAATTGTGTGATGTCTTTGTAGATTCTCTTTAAAGCCTCTTTCTTTCTCTCTAGCTTCGCATTTTTTGATTCCACATTTTCCATAAAATTTACCACTTCGTTAAATTCTGCCATTGTTTCTCCTATTTAAAATATTGTGTCATCACTTCACCATTTCTTGGTTTTGGAAACCAAATGTGGTGGGTTGGCACAATAAAGATTCTGCTACCTGCTTTAATTTCTATGGTTGGCTTAATCGCCCTTTGTTGCGTTAAAACTTCCTGCACAATCGTGCTTAAATCTGTTTGGGATTGATTGTAAATGGATTCGCTATAAGTATTGTTGCCTTTGTTATTATTGGTTGCAATCGAAAGCAATAACACATTAGTTAGAGTAGAGAGTGCATAGGGAATTCCAAATCTCTCTAAATAGCGATTATTCAAATGTCCCTCCACTCCACTCATTCCCATAGAATCCGCAGTGTTAGTATTGGTGAGCAAGATATTTACACCTTGTGGTGTAATAATCTCTCTCCATTGTATTTGCAATCTTGCGTGTCCTGTAACCTCTCCACTGCTAGTGTAAATCCCAATAACCTTACTTCCTCGTGGAATCATCACTGCCTGTCCCATTGTGGCATAAATATCTTCTTCCACCTGTGCGCTTACGATTCCGCTTAAATCACTTGAGATTGCACTCATTAGTATAGCTGGGATTAATCTCCCCGCACGCACCATTCTAAGCAATCTATGCTCATTTGTGGCATTGTCAATGTTTTCTTGATTAGAGAATCTATCCACTCCCCATTGTGTCCCTTTGCCTAAAAATAGTGTTTCTCCGTTGCCTCGCTCTGCAAGAATAGAATCTCTAAGCATTGCATTGAGTTTTTGTTCTTTTGTGAGAGGCTGTGTGTTTTTAACAATGGGTTTTGAGGTGGTTTTGGATTGATTCTCTACAACTTTCTTTGCAGTGCTTATCTGTTCTTTTGCTTCAATTTCTTTTTGTAAAGCGTCCGCCTTATTGATGATTTCACTTTCGGAATTAATAGAGTTTTGGTGCAAGGCGTTAGGGTCTTCCATAAAATCTTCGCTTAAATATTTGGGTGTAGGTTTTTGCTTATAAAGATAATCATCTAAAGGATAATTGGTATTAAAAAGATAGTCCAAATTTTCTCTTAAAGGATTTTGTGGAGATTCTTTGGCGGATTCTTCTGTATTAGAGAAAATACTCTCACTTGCTACAATGCTAGAAATTGGATTAAAAAGTAAGCTTAGAATTAAGCTTGTTGAAATGCTATTTTTCATTGCTTAATTGTCCTTATTTCTACCTTGTTTTGCTCGGAGAGGTCAGTAAATGGTTCTGTGCTTTCTACGCACACATAAGAATCTCCACTCCAAATTGTCCATTTAGGATTTCTTGTTTCTGCTATAATATAATTACCAATTACCTTTGTTTCCACAGGCGTATCTTTTTTATCAATTACTGCAAAAATGCTAGGAATTTTGTTATTCTTTTTCTTATCGTATTTAAAATAAGTCCAAGTATCATCGCTAAAGATTTCATCACTTATGAGCCACTCATTTTGTTTTTTAGCCTTTTGTTTATAGTTAAAGTTCATCTCCTTTCTTTTGACTTTGACTTTTGCGATACCCTCTTTGATAATGAACCATTCTTTTTCTTCTTGTTCTCTTTGTTCTTGCGTTAAAACTTTAGAATCCTCATCAACAATTTGCACAAGCAAATTAGGATTCTCTTTGCTTCTATAATCTGTGGAGTAGAGGTAGAAGTTATGAATTTTATTGTCTTTGGTGAAAATTGTAAGATTCGTATCAATTCCAATAAGAAGAGGCTTGATAGATAGGGCATTGTTTAAGTTTGGAATTTCCTCTACTCTAAAACCGCTTTGGTCTCCTAAAATAAAACTTGCAATATCTGAATCAAACATTAGAGTAGTTGCCATAGAAAAGCGGGTGCGAATCTTTTGTGTTTTGTTTTCTTCATAAGGAATTTGCAAAGTGTTTTCAAATCCTGTGTATTTTTTATTTAAAAACTTTTGTTGAATTGCTCTTAGATTCTTATTTCTTAAAGCTTGTTTCATCAATAAAAGTTGCTCTTCGCTAATCTCTTCTTGTGGATAACTACCTTGCGGATAGGTTGTTTGGTAAGTGTTTTGATAATTTGGATTTTGATAAGATTGGGTTTGCGCAATGGAGAGATTATTGCCCACATAATCTCCCTTATTATCCATTGTTAATTTTCCACTATTAAAGGGGGATTCCCCACTTAAATTTTGCTTCTCCACTTCTTTTTGAATCTCAAAGGCTTGATTCAAAGCTTCTTGTGTTTGTGGGTCTATGGCGCACAAAGAAGTGCTTAAAATAATGCTAATAATTGCTAGTTTGCCAATTTGTTCCATTTTCTACCTCTTTTGATTTTTGGGATTATTTGGATTTGTGGTTTCAATATTGACTTTGCTTAAGGCATATTCATAAACTTTGAATCCTGTGGGATTTAGAGGAATTGCATTCTCTGCAATTTCTTTACTTTCAAACCCAAATTTTAGAGTTGCTTTATATCTTTGGAATCCTGTTTGTAATTCTCCAGCCCTTGTGATAGCAATAAATTCTACACTCGCAATATCATTAGAGAGGATTTGACTATTAATAATTTCAATTTCTCTATAAAGATTGCGCGTTTGATAGATTGAGCCTTGTTGTGTAACCGCCTTTTGAAAGACACCATAAACTTTATTGTCGCTTTGCAAGGCAATTTCTCTATATCTTAATTCATCGTCAATACGATTAATAGTTTCTCTTTTTAAAACATAACCTGCAAGAAGAGATTTTAAAAGTGCGACATCACTACGCACATTAAATCCCTCTGTTTCTACTCTAAAAAAGCTTCCTTGCGGGTCAGAAAAAAACACTAAATAGGGCTTTGTTTCTTTAAGTGGAAGTAAAATTGCTATGGTAAGGATTGTGAGCGTTAAAGCTATCATTAGTCCAATGACAAGCAAAAATAAAATCTTTGTTACATTCTTTTCTATCGCAAAAATATAGTTAGGGTCTTTAAGATTTAACATTTTCTATCCTCTTGGATCTTGGGTTTTTTCAATCTCATAACAAGCACAAGGGCTTTGCCTATCAACCTTTTTTGTGCTACAAGCATTAAAGGTAAGTGCGACTGCAATTAAACTTAGGCTAAAAAAAATCTTTTTCATTGGGTTTCTCCTTAGTATTTTAGTATTGTGGGATTTTTTTGTTTTGCAAATAAAGCTCACGCCATTCTTTCTCACCATAGTAAGCTTTAAGCTCTTTTAATTGTTTGACATCTCCAGCGTCTGAACTAAAAACACGCAAATAAGGATTTAGTCGTGAGAGATTGACATTTAAAATCGCACTATATTCTCCGCGTTTTAATAGAATCTTTCGTTCTTGTGGTTGAGTGTTGGCTAAAAATGCAACTTCAGAACCTCTTAGGTTAATCAGCTCTCGCATATCTTCTAGGGCGTTTTGGTTGCTTGTGGGATAGATGAGAAAATTTGTCATATTCTCTAAGAATGTTGTGCCTTTAGGAATTTCTCTAAAGAATCCTAAGCTCTGCGTTGCCATCATTACCACGCCATTAATTTTACGCACCTCTAGAATTGCTTCTAGGATATGTTCTCGCATTACTTCATCATTGAGATAATCTTTTAATTCATCTACAAAAACAAAGAATCCTTTGTTGCTGTTTTTGGAGACATTTTTAATTTTGTGGAATAAATAAATTGCAGTTAATGCACTTAACTCTTTATTTTTAAGTATTGCGTCCATATTTAAAATGGCAAGTTGCTTATCAAAGTTTAGGGCGTCTGCTTCATTATCAAAAATAGATTCTGCCCCAATGTATTCCTTTAAAGCCATTTTAATGTCTTTGGAATCTTGCATTATTTCAATAGAATCATAAAAATCGCTCAACTTTGCTTGGGGGAGTTCAAGGATTCTATCAAGCGTATTGTTGATATTGTTTATCTCTTGTGTGTCATTTTTGGTTACCCCACACATCATCGCAATAAAGGCTTTTAGGAATCCTTTATTTTCTAGGGTCTTTTCTAATGAAAAGGGATTGAGTTTAAAACCACTAGAATCTTCTAAGTCATGGTATTCACCCTCTACAAATTGAGTGAAATTGTGCATTCCCCTTAATTTATCCATCGCAAAGATATTAATATCATATTTAAAAAGATTGCACATTAAAAATTGCGTTAGAGCAGTTTTTCCTGTTCCTGTCCCCCCAACAATCATTGTATGTCCCGGAGCTTCTTTTCCATTTGTTGCATGAAAATTAAAAAAGTAAGGGCTTCCGCTTAAATGTTTAAAAATTGTAATGGGTGCATTTCCCCAACGATTATCTTTGAATCCCAAAATATCATTTTCAAGATTCATCATCGTAGCAAGATTAGAGCTTTGCAAACTTCTTAATCTTGCATTGAGGTTGCCTCTGCTTGGAAAAAAACTAAAGAAAAGCGGAATTTGGTTTAAAGTCTCACGCGTGGTGGCTAAAGAGAGATTTTCTAATACTGCTTTAAGTTTATTTGTTTTTTCCTCTAAAATATCCAATGCTTCTTTTTGTGAGGATTTTGTAGAATCTTTAGCGGTTTGATGAAGCAAAATAGAATAGCTCACTTCAAGGAGCTTTTCTCTATCGCTTTGAATATCCTGACTTAGGGCTTGTAGCATTTCTTTGGCTTCTTGGACTGCAAAGACTGCGGTATCTTTGATTTTCTTCAAAGCTTTTGCTTTAGGATAAGTCTCTACATGCACAAAAATCGTATATTCCATATTTTCACGCAAGATTGCGGTGCTAATGAGACTTGAAATATTCTCTGTTTCATAGGCTTTCACACTTAGGAATCTTGCATAAACATTCTTACCCTCATTGGTATAAAAAAGCATATAGTCTTTTTTAAATTCTAAATTGGAAGTGATATAGCAATCACTTAGCATTTCATAAGAATATTTTAGGTCTGTTTTGGTCATATTGCAATAAGTGGCAAAGAAGTTAATGAGTTCATTAGAATCTAACACTTTGGGTTGGAATTGTCCTAAAAATCCACTAACGCTTTCTTTAATCTCTTGCAACCTTTGGGCTTTAATATCTAGTCCATAATGGATCGCATTGGCTTGTTTTTGCAATGTGCTTGTCTGTGATAAGTCAATGATATTGGATTCTTGATATTCTTCATCTTCTCCCTCTGTGTTTTTTTCTTTGGTTACTCTGTCTTTGAATTTGTTTAGCTCTCCTAAGATTGCTTTAGTCTTAGTAGAGATAATCAAATAATAGACAATCTGATAAGCCTCACGCAAATTTTCCCATTTATCAATAATTTCTTTTGCGTAAGGATTTTTAATATCATTCTTGACATAATCTAGTGTTATTTTTTCTTTCTTGCATACAATATTGAGTTCTAAATCATTATCAAGGCAAGTAAAGAATTTGTTTCTGCATTCGCAAAGATTGAGTTCATTTTCGGGAGTGATAGAAGCATAAGAATATCCAAAAAGTTTGAATCCAATGCAAAGATTTTTATCATTTGTAACAATGATTTCATCATCATATTTTTGTGCAATATTATTTTCTTGAGAAAGAGAGAAAATTTTAGGCTGGGCAAATGTAAAAATACTATCCCCTTGCTTTAAAATTTTATTAATCATTTTAAACATATCGGTTTGCTTTTGATTTTTGGGTTTTGGTTCTTTGGTTTTAAAAAAGTCTTTAAAAATTGTCATTTTTTATCCTTCAAGCATAGAATTTTTTGGATTTGATTTTGAATTTTGTTTTTAAAATATCGTAAATATCTTCATCAAAAAATTCTAAAGTATAAAGCAAAGCAAGAATGCTAAGACTTGCAGGAATCATATAAAAAGCAATTAAAAACCAAAGGATAAAAGTGCTAAAAGCCCAAACAAACCAAGAAGTAATAGTTAAACCTTTTGCCTTTGGTTTTTTGGTCATTTCACGATAGCAAACAGAACTTAACATTCTTTTTCCCCTTTGAATTTTTAATTTTTTAGATTTTTAAATCAGGGATTTTGAGATTCCCCAAATGATTCCAAGTATTACAGAGACAGCAATAATTCCTTTGATATGCTCCATCATTCTGTCTTTTTGGAACATTGCAAAAATAAATAAAATCACTAACCATAAAATCCCAACAACACTCACAAAAGTGTTAATCATTGAAGCCAAATCTGAAGCGGTATTGGTAACTTCTGTTTCAAAATGTCCTTTGAATTTTCCAAGCGCAGAATCATTTGCACCCAACAAAGCAAGAGGCATATTTACCAAGAAAAGTATTGAGACTTTCAACCAAACTTTTTTCAACATTTTTAAATCCTTTGAAATAAATTTGTTGCAATGATAATGGGATTTCTTGAAAAAGCACAGGGGTATTTTTGCGGAGTATTTTTTAAAAAGAATCGCTTAAAATATGAGCCTAGAAAGAATAAAATTTACTTAAAATAATTTTAAATTAGCTTAAGCGATAGTCAAAATTTATAAAATTTTCCAAGTATAAAATTTTAAAGAATCTTGTGTTTAAGGAATTTCAAAAATAATTTGAATCTTGAAAATTTTTAAGCTTACTCCGCATTTTAAAATTTATCATTAATTTATTTTTGTTGTTACTTTTTGTAAAAAATATTGCTTTAAATTTTAAAAGTATTGCACTGCCTTTAAGGGATTTTACAATTTGTTTTTAAAGATTCTTTGTCTTTCAAAGTTGAGGCTTTAGATTTAAAAATATTGCTTTGAGATTTAAGAATTTTTACTCTGCATTGAAAAAATTACTTGAGATTTTAAAAATTTTACTTCAAAATTTAAAAAGATTCTGCTTAAAAATTTCAAAAACATTGCATTAAATTTTCAAAGCCTTGCTTGATATTTTTGCCCAAACTTATT
Source organism: Helicobacter sp. MIT 05-5294 (assembly GCF_000765675.1). Classification (GTDB taxonomy): domain Bacteria; phylum Campylobacterota; class Campylobacteria; order Campylobacterales; family Helicobacteraceae; genus Helicobacter_D. The sequence goes on from NZ_JRPA02000022.1 coordinate 18,173, forward strand.
GAAAAGTTCAGGCAAAAATCTTTTTATAATTTTTCAAGAAATTATGAAAATCACTATAAATCCCTAAAATTTGGGATTTATAGACTAAAAATATGTGTTTTTAGCACATATTGAGGGTTATCCTGCTAAAAATTTTGCATTTACTTTTGACTTTGTTTTTTGTAGAATCCTTTTAGATTAAGCTTTAGAGGAGTTTTTAATGACAACATTAAAGTTGAGCATAGAAAATGTAGATGATGACTTCATACAATCTTTAAAAGAATTTTTAAAAAGTAAATCACATTTTCATTATAAACTTCAAGAAAAACATTCTATCCCCGCACTTGATGAGGCAATTAGAGAATATGAAAAAGGGGAAGTGGTAACTTGTGCAAATTTTGAGGAATACAAGGCAAAAATAAATGAATAACAAATACATAATCAAGTAGGAATCCAAATGGAAAATCATCAAAAAACTAAAGATTTTTTCTTTGACTTTGAGGAAATAAAAGCAAGAAAAGTTCGTCAAGAAAAAAGGGGAAAGACAGATATTTTCTTTGATACGAAAACTATAAGATTTTCTAAAAATACCAAAGGTGATTCTACCTATCTCCAAAAACAAGTTGTAGTTAAAAATATTTCCAATTTAAACAAACAAGGATTCAAAAACGCACTGAATTATGTGATTAAAAATTCTGATGATTTTTATTGCATTGATGAAGATGGAAATCACAAAGAAGCGCGTGAGATTTTTAAAGAATGGAATGAGGATTTTGGCACAAAGGCAAATTCAAAAGATGTTTGGCATTTGTGTTTTTCTATGCGCGAAAATGTTAGTCCTCGTAATATGGAAAATTTGCTTAAAGCTACAAAAGAAGTAATGGATAAAAACTTTTGGGGCTATTCTTATGTTTTTGTTCCACACTCTCACCAAAACAATCCCCACATTCATATTTTACTCAACAAAAGAAATATTTTTACGCAAAAAAAATTACACTTCAAAGAAAGAAGTGATATAAGAATTTTGTTTAATACTTTGCGCAATGATTTTGCGACTGCTTTAAACGCAAGAGGCTATAACTATCAAAACAAATCTAGACTTGAAAAGGATTTACAAAAAGAAATAGAATCTCTAAAAGAAAACAAATTCCAATCTAAAGTTTTTGTCAATGAAATCTTGCAAAAAGAACAAATTGCACTCGGTAAAAAACTAGAAAATTTTGATAAAAAAATTAAAAAATCTAAAGATTTATTGAAAAATTTGTATAATGAAAAAAATGCACTTTTGCTTCAAGCATTAGAAAATCAAAGAGACAATAACAAAATCTATTTCAAACAATACAAAGAAGTAAAAATCTATAATGAACGCATAAAAGATTTGACCCAAACCACAAAATCCATGATAAAACAACACAGCACTTTAAAAAAAGAATTTATCCGCTTAGATAATTATAATCATGGCAAAGAAGTGGGAGATTTTTATTCTTCTTTGCAAGAAAAAAAGAAATATATTGAATTTATAGAGAAAAACTATCTTAGGAAGAATCTCTCTAAAAATCAAGTGGCATTGATAGAGAGATTTAAGCGTGAGATTGCACTGAATGAGCAAAGTTTCAGAGAAAATACTAAGGAATATTTAGAGCATAGAGCCATAATGGATTCTATCTTTTCTGCAAACTTTAAAAATGCTAATGGATTTAGGCTTTTAAGAGTGCAAAATGAGTTATTTAATAATTCCCTTGCTTGTGCTTTAGATGAATCTTTGTCTAAAAGATACGATGAAAATGGTAAATGTGTAAAGAATCTTATCAAAATGCGCTATTCTTATCTTGCAAACTCTCTTAGTAAAAAAGACAGAATTAAAGAGTTTGAACTAAAAGAGTTTCAAGCCCTCGCTAAGAATTTAAACATAGATAACACCTTGCTATTAAATGAACTTTCACTAAAGGTATTAAGAAATTCTAAAAAAGCTGCCAAAATAAAAGAAAAAATAGCAGAACAAAAAATTATTTCTAAAGATTTGAAGATGGAATCATCTATAACTCCAAAGCAACAAATCCCAAACCCCAAAATAGATTCTTTCACAAGAATATAAGGAGAAAATATAATGGTTTTAAATACATACTAAGTCAATTTGTCCCTTTTGGATTATTTATTTAAAAATTTCACTATGTTTTCCAATTCGCAATGCTTTCAGTATTAAAAGATTTTCTTTCTTTTCATAAATTAGAACTAAATCAGGCTTAATATGACAATCTCTATATTTAGAAAATTTACCTTGCAATGCGTGGTCATTATATCTATGTTCTAATTTTTCGCCATTACACAATTTCTGCAAAACTCTCATAGTATGTTTTAAATCTTGAGGATTCAATTTCTTAGCGTCTTTGGAGAATCTTTTACTTAAATAAAGTTCATACATCAAATAATACCCTCTGACCTAAAAGCTTCTTCTACATTTTTATAGGTTTTAAGCGTCTTATTTTTTCTTTGCTCTTCAAACTCTCTTTCACTCTCTTCTAAGCTTTCAATAAAATCTTGAGTATAAACTTCCTCTTCTTTCTTTACCTTGCATTTTGCATTAATAGCCTTTGCAAATGCTTTTGTAGCAGGTAAAAATTCCTCTTTTACATCTTCAATAATTAAAGTCATTTGGAATCCTTTAATGTTTATTTTAATAATTATATAAAATTAATGATTAATAGAAAATAGCGAGGATTGAATATATTTTGCCATAAAGAATCTTTCTTATCCAAAAATAGCATTAAAGCAAGTGCAACAATTCCTAAAATAGTAATTTGTTTTGGTTCTCTCATCTCGAGATTCCTTTGTTCGTGGATTGTATCTTACTTTTTTCTTTGACTTGCTCTTTTTGTAAAGATTCTAAAAACTTCTCTAAGCTTTTCTGTGCATTTTTCCTTAAAGGCTCATCGAGGTGCATTGAAGCTTTTTTGAGTAAGAAATCTATGCGTCCTACATATTGTAGCGTTTCTTTTTGTAGGTCTTTTTTACTTTTATTATTGAGCTTAGATTCTATGGTATTGTATGATTCTAATTTGTAATTACAGACTTCTAACATCATATTCACTACTTCTTTACTTAATTCTTCCTCTTGCTTGTAGAGTCTTGATTTTAATAGTTTTCTAGCAATCAAATCGTCATTAAAATCTTTCAAAAATGGTGTTACAATCTCTACTTCAAACTTTTTAAAACACCCCTTTGCTTTATCTGCGTTTCTATTCCCCGCCTCATCATTATCAAACCCTAAAATAACCTTTGGATTCTCAAAGAGATTCTCTTTTTGTTCAAAGCTCTCTAAAATTTCTTTATGTGCTTGTGTAAAGATTCCATTGGTTGCACAAAGCAAGGTTGGCTCTTTGATTTCCTTTAGTTCAAAAAGGCTTAAAGAATCAATGCTGGATTCACAAAGAAGAATATTTTTAATTTTTCCCTCACCAAGCCTTAAAATCTCTAAGCCCTTAGCACCATAACAAAGCTGTTTCAAGGGTTTATCGTAAGGTTGTCCCTCTTTATCTTTTATGATTTGCTTTTTTAAATAACTTACATAGCCGATTTGCGGATAATAAACTTTATCATTGATGGTAGAGTATTGGTAAGTAGGAATACAAATATTGCCACGATTATCTTGCTTAATTTGCGTTTTAAAAAGGGAAAGAGTAGAATTTGAGATTCCGCGCTCATCATACAAAAAGTTCTGTTCTCCTAGTTCTTTTATTTCTTTATATTTTTCTACGCTTTCAAGTGTTGCTTTTTTAAAATTATTTGGAATGAGCGTGTGTGCATTGGGAGCTTTTAACTTCTCTAAATCCTTGCTCTCTAGTAAATCCTTAACCCCAATCCCTCTATTTTTGCAGAAATTAAAGATATTGCCTCTATCATCTTCAACTTTTGGATTCCAATAGAGATAATGCCCTTTGCCATTTCTCGTGATGATAAGAGAATCATCATTGGCATTTTTTAGCTTGATAGAGTTTTTAGAACTTTTTGCCCTATCGTGTGTGTAATTCCAATCTAACAAAATTAAATCCAATGGAAGTTTGATAATTTCTTCCATTTCTTGCACATTCATTAAAAGCCTTTATAAATTATTTTAAAACTATTTATTTTATATTATTAAATTATTTAAAATAATTTTTAAATTATTAAAATATAAATTAATTAGGTATTTAAATATATTTATAAACATTTTTAAAATAATTATTTAATTGTTGTAATCCATTCAAAAAATCCAAGAGAGTTTTAATTACTCTCTTGCAAGATTCACCCAACAAGTCTTATTGATAGGCTTGGTTTGATAGTAATCATACTCCTCTATTGGTAAGGGTAGATTTTTTGCCTTTGCGATTGCATTTTGCCTCTGCTCTTTTTGAGTGAGTGTCTTTTTGACACGCAATCTTTGGTTTTCATCTAGCTTTTCATATTGAGCTTTTGAGATTGTGCCTAAGATTTCTTTACTGCTTTGCCATTCAATATCTTTATAGAATTTTTGTGAGCATTGATAGCTTAATCTAAAATCTGTATAAGGACTTTGGCTAAGAAGCTCACAACTTCTTGTAGCTTTCGGATTGATTCTGTGTCCTTTAATCTCTACTTTTCTAGGAATATTGTTAGAATCATAGTAAGTATAAGTTTCTAAAACTTTGCTTTCTATTCTTGCATTAAGTTGCGGCACAGAACAATCCCCCTCTAAATTGGGAATAATATTTTGTGCTAAATTCTCCATTTCTCTATCACCTCCTGTGGGACAAAGCTTTAAGAAGTTTTTCCTTTTCTTTATCGTATCTTTCCATTTTTTAGCACTGATAGAAAAATACTTTGCAATAGGTGCACTACACTCACTTGGTCTGCTAGGAGATGACAAACATAAAATTACCTCACAAGCGGTTTTAGTATCTCCTGTGAGTTGTTTAGCTTGATATTGTTTAAAACTCTCTTCTGCGATATTAGAAGCAAAGACATAAGAGTTAAACGCGATTCCTAAGAGGCTTAAAGCCATTATGTTTTTGAAGTTTTTGTTTTGCATTGTGTTTCCTTTGTGTTTAAGATTATTTTGGATTTGGGATAAAATTAGGAATCCCTGAATCATCAAACTTTACTTTTTTGCCTTTTTCCGCTCTTTCTTGGAAATTAGGGTCAATTTCATTGAGGGATTGAATATTAGGTTTTACTAATTTCGGCTCGTTTATTTGTTGAATTTTGGCTTGTTTTTCTGTAACTTCTAGTTGATAGAATTTCGCTTGTAATTCATAGATTTTTTGGTTTTGCTGGATTAACTCCAAAAGCATAGAATTAGTCAAGGCTTGGGCTTGTTTGGTGTTATTGTTTTGCTTCATTTGATTACTAAAAGCTTTGATTTTCTCACTATGTTTTGCAGGTTCGCTTTCCACGATTCCATTTAAGGTGCTAATCGTGCTTGTGAGTTGTTCGTTTTGTGCCATTGTTTTGCTGTATTTGCTCATTTGATTTAAATACTCAATTTCAGATTCAAGCTCTGCAATTTTTTGCAAATCTTCATCACTACCACCTAATTTTATCGCTCTTTCTTTCAGTTCCAAGATTTCTTTATTCTTTCTTTCTATATCCTCTAAAATAGCGGGAGTATTTGCGATTCCACTTAAACAACCATCAAATCTTCTTTCTATCTTTTTAGCTTTTTCTATGGAATCTTTTATGCTATTTGTGCCAGAGATTTTTAGAATCTCATTACAAGCATTCTTCACCTTAGCGGTTTGGTCAAAAACATCTTCGGGTAAATCTTTAATTTCTTGATACAAATCAAGACTATTGCTAATAATAGAGAGTGTCTCTCCATAAATTGATTTAATATCTGTTAAATTCACACCAAACTCATCCATTTGCTTTTCAAAGTTTGCAGTATCCTTTAGCATTTGGGCATAGTCTTTCATCATTTGAGAATATTGCATTACTGCTTGAGCAATACTTCCTGCGTCAATGACAGGGATTCCACTTGCAAAGCTTAGTGTTGCAGTGAGACTTAAAGTCAAAATTTGTTTTTTCATCGGTGCATTCCTTGTGGTTTTTCTTTGGTTTGCTCTTTTGTGATTCCTTTGACATAATCTTGCGCTTTTTTAAAAGTCTTTTGATAGTTTTCTCTGAAATTTGGGTGAGTTTTTTCAATGCTTTGCAGTTTCTTTTGTATTGCCTCTTTATCTACGCCCTTATCCATTTCCTTATTGAGGCTTTCATAGAGGCTTTTTTCTTCTTGCATTAAAGCTACATTATCTTGCACTTGCACATATTTATCTGTCATTTCATCTGTGAGCTTTAGCAAAAACTCTATTTTACTTTTCTCTGCTAATTCTTTTAACTCTGATTCTCTTTGTGCCCTATTGTGTTCTGCAATTTCTTGTTGGTCTTTCATCATCTGCGCTAAAGCTTTATCAAGATTATAAAGACTTTGGAGCAAATCGTCTATATCTTGTGCGCTAAATTTGCCCACTGCTTCTTGGAGTTTGTCTTTATCATCTTGGAGCTTATCTTTTAGTGCTTGGAGCTTCTCATCAATGGAATCCTCTTTGGAATCTATGTTTTGTAATTGTAGGTCTTGTGTGTTTGTTTGGGATTCCTCTTTGCTTATGGAATCTTCTTGAGATTTTTCTTTCTCCTCTTTCTTTTGGGATTCTAGCAATTCAATTTCTGCTTGGGTTTCTTTAAGGGATAGATTGGCATTTAATACTTCGCTTAATTTGTCGTGGCATTCTATACCTTTGATTGAGGTTTGGCTAAGTTCTAGCTTTTGTTGTGGAAAATAAGAATCTGTTTTAATTTCTAAAAGCTTGTTGATTTTTGTTTGTGTTTCCTTGTATGCTAAGTTGGTGTTTAAGACATTTTGCACATTCACATTTTCAACCTCTAGGGAGCTTTCTAGGCTTTTTAACGCTTGTTCTTGCTCTAAACTTGGTTCGTGTGGGTTTAATAAATCGTTGTGAAGTCCCAATGTGGGGTTTTCATATTCTAGTCCCCTTGTGTGATTTTCTAAGGTTAAATCCTCATTTTGCAAGGTTTGCTCTAGGTTTGGTTCTTTAGCATTTTCTTTAAGCTTTTCTTGCTCTTTAGCTCTCTCTAAAGCCTCTTCACGATTTTTTTGTTCTTTTTCTCGTTCATTTGCCCTCTCTAGCTCTTCTCTAACCTTTTGTTCATCTAAACCATTTTCTTTGGCTACATATTTTGCTGTAGTATCCAGTGTTTCTTTGGTGCGAAAACCCTTGTCAAACGAAAGAATCGCATCATAATCTAAATCGCCATAGAAATCGTGTGTTTCAGGTAAATCCACCAAGTCTGTATAATTTTCGTCCATTGATATTCCTTAAAGCTTATATACATTAATAGAGATTTTAGCGAAAGAGAAAATGTGTTGCAAAAAATAGCACATACAATAAGGGTCTAAGGATTTCATTGTTTCTCATTTTCAAAAAAGAATTTATATCCTACAATCTTTCTTGTTACATTTTTCTCACCTTTAATGGATTCTAAAATAGGTTGGTAACCAATATGGTTTTTGAAATATCTTTCACCTTTATAATTCAAGCCATTGAGTTCTTTAAGGGCAGGGAATAGATAAAATTTATTTATTTCTGAACTTCTTGTTGATGAATTTGATTTTTGTATATCCATAAGATTCTGAAACACAAAAGAATCCAAATCAAGGTATTTAAAATGTCTGCATTCAATCTCTTTGATAATCCGATAGAGATTCTTAGCACTTTTAGTGGTAATAAATGAAAACTCTTTAAGAGAGAATCCCACAAGAAAATTTTTATGAATGTTATTGAAATATTTATAGGCTTCAGGAGTAATTTTGACATTAAGATAGCTTAAAACATTGTTTTCATAGTGTGAGCTGATATTAAAGAGTGTGATTCTGTATAAATCCATATTTTTGCCATCAACCACATAGTTTTTAATAAAAGAACTCTGGAGCTTGTCGCAGAATTTTTCAATATTTGCAAAGAATCTCTTTTTGTTTTTAAATTTAGAATTTTTTTCATCTAGTGATTTTAATATTTCATCAATATTTATTTTAATTACTTTGTTCTTCTTGTTGTGCAAACGCGTGATGATAAAAAATAGTATATCAGTATCTATTTTTGTAAAATCTTTGAAAGAAATGCGATTAAACAAGCTATGAAAAAATATATTATCTTTATTATCTGATTTAACTTTTGAATCTAAGTTATTTTTAATATTTATCATTTTTATCTAATTTCTCCAATTTTGTATTGAAAATTACAATTTTCAAACCTAAATCTAAAATCTCAATTTAACTTAACTTCAAACTTCTATTTTAACCTGCAAGTGATAAGACTTTTAATCTTAAA
>NZ_JRPA02000048.1 GCF_000765675.1 Helicobacter sp. MIT 05-5294
ATTGATTTGATTAATTTTATCTTGATATTGTTGTGATAATTTATCTATTGTTTCGTTTTGTGCTTTAGAATTGGCTAGTTGTTTGTCTTCTTCTTTAAACCACCATTCTTCAACTTTACCCGCTATCCAAGCTCCAGCTACTGCACAAACTATTGTTCCAACAATAGGGACAACGGAACCCACATAACCCCCTAAGATTCTCCCTGCCATAACAATGCCAAGTCTTGTGGCTACGCGTGTAGCAATTTGTTTGGTGACTTGGCTTGTGATTATTTTTTCGCCAATCAATTTACCAATATTGCTTGTTTGCCAACTTATTACAAATTCAATCGCAGCTTCACTAGCTGCTCTACTATTATCCTTTCCCTCTGCTTTTTTAAAAAGATATGCGACCACTCCATAATTAACCCCCAAAGCAATAGTCGGAACATTTGGCAATAAAACTGAATGATTTTTAGGTTCAAGCATATCACTCATAATGCTTACAAATGCGGCATTTGCAGGTAAATAAATATTAAGAAAGGCATTGGCAGCCATTCCTAAATCATTTAAATTTTTTTCATTTTTCGGTAGATTATCATTAGATTTATATTGGCAAATATTCAAAGAAGTATAAATATTATCTTCTCTCTTCATTTCTTTTCCCTTAAATAAGATTCCATTTCTTCCATATAAGAAGTAAAGCAATCCATATTGTATTGTAAATTCTTCGTCTTTTCAAACCATACTTTGTAATTTTTATAAAGTATCACTTTCTCTTTTGAATTCATGGTTTCTAAAGTTTTTCGCAATTCGTTACAAAAATACTTTTTTATTTCTTCTTCATAAGGTTTAAAGTCTAGAGTAAATACATTATGATTTCGCTCCTCATTGAATATAATTTCTATATTTTGACGATAAAGTTTATAAAGCATCACTTTTTCTTTTGTATTCATAGTTTCTAAAGCATTTTGTGTATAGTGAGTGCAGAATTGTTTAAAATCTTTATTGTTTTTGAAAATACCAAGAGAATCATAGCCGCAAGGGAAAACAAACTCTATATTTTTGTGATTGATACCATAGACTGAAATTCTTTCAAAATATCTTATCCCAACAGCCAAAGAAAATCCAATAACAAAATGTCCATAAGGATAAAAAATTGTTCCTTTCAATCGCGTTTGAAGCAATAATCCATTTTGCGTTAAAAATGCGGATTTGAGGTTAATTGCTTTATAAATTTCATAAACAAAAAAGAGTGTAAGCGGTATCGTCAGGATTATATACAAAAATGACTCTTGCAACAAAATAGCCCAAGAAAAACAAGACAATAAAATGCCAACAATAAAATAAATAAGATATTGCAAAATAGCAACCAAACAAAACTTTTTCTCGCTTTCCCAAATAATCATATCGCGATTTCTAGATTCTATCTCTTGTTTATGTTTGCTTATCAATACTTCTTCCTTTATGTTTATGGTTTACAAATCTCTCATAACCGCATATTGTTCTTTTATGCTACTTTTAAGCATTTATCGCCATAATCATTGATTGCTTTACAGCCTGTTTAGAGGCTTGTTTTGCACCCTCCACCATACCCCCAAAAATTCCACTTAATCCACTCATTAAAGTATCTGCGGTATTGCCTTGATATTCTAAGAAGTTGTTTTTGGATTCTATAACAAGCGTAGAAGTATTATCTTGATTAATGATTTCGTGTGCTTGTATGTTAGAATCTTGATAAGCAAAAGGCTTGTTGTTTGTGCTAGATTCCATATTGATATTAATGATATTTGTTTCAGATTCTGTATTGTTTTTAGGTATTTTAGGATCTTGATTGCTTATTATCTCAAAAGGATAATCCACAATACAAGCAACCGCTACTCTTTTAGAACTATACTTAGATTCATAAGATTGCATTTGATTATAAGGACTATTAGGATTAGAATCTATCATACCTAATTTTACATCAAAACCTTTATTACTAGAGTTGGGTAGGTTTATTTT
>NZ_JRPA02000023.1 GCF_000765675.1 Helicobacter sp. MIT 05-5294
GCGGTTTTAAGTATTTTTTAGGGGTGAGCTAGACTAAAGTCTGCGATATTCCCCTAAAAAATACTTAATCCACGCAATGATTACCCAAAGCTGAATGCTACTCCCCCCTGCAAAAACTCAAATCCTTCTCCAACCCCTCACTATACATCAACACCTCTTTTAAGTAGGCGATAATATTGTCTTGCTTTTTGGGTCTTTGTCGCTTGGGAATGTCGCATTTTGTAGGGATTAGCACTTCTTTATACACCACTCTAGGCTCTGCACACGCGCTAAAGACAAGAGCTATCACCAAAAAAGGGATTATTTTGTATGGACCTTGCAAAATCTCCCCTTTTCATCTCTCCTACACAAAATGACTTCTTCCTGCGCGCTGGAATTTTGGCAAATCTTTTTCGTAGGCTTTGAGCGTGTAAGCTCTGCTACTTGCGCCCTTAAAGACAGAATCTCTTTTTTTAGCTCTTTTATCTCCTGCGGGAGAGATAGAAAGTCTTTAAGCATTTTTACTCCTTTTATAAAAAACTTAATAATATTCTTTGACAAGCAAGGTTATCTCATCATCTATCATCTTATTAAGTGTGTGTGCGTGTGTGTCTAGCTCTTTTCCGCTGTAAGTGTGGGAGAGGATAACATATCCTGTCTTTTTTATGTCATCAACTACTGCCTTTGCTCTTACGCGATAAAGTGTGGCATACTCCATTTTTGCTAATCTCTTTAAATACTCATTTTTCTGTTCTTGAGTGTAGTGATTATGATTTAAGATACTCACCATATTGTGCGTGAATAGCAAATCAATCGCGTTTTTATACTTAAAATATATTTCTATATTTAAAGCAATACTGCACACAAGGATAAAGCCTATGACAAATCGGATAATCTTTGTAAGCCTCATTCATTCTCCTTTGTGCTTTGTGGGTTTGGTGTCTCGCGCTCTTTAGCCTTTTGTGCTTTTTTATCTTGATCGCTCATTCCGCCGTTGTTCTTCAGCGCGATAATCTTTTGTATGTATTCAAGAGCTTTATCAATCCCAAAGAATCCTATCGCCGCGCTAATCCCTACTTTAGCCAGATATGGCAAATCTGTCGCGCTAAGTATCGTGTAGGCAGTAAGGGCAATAAAAGCACTCGTGCAAACGATTTTAAGCGCGTAAAGTTTGCTGGGCTTTTTCTCCTCGAGGTTAAAATAATTCACTATCCCGCTAAGTATCCCCACGCACGCTACAGGTATCAACTCAATATAATGCTCGACATTAGGGAATAGATATAATAATGTGTCCATTTAATCGCCCTTTCATAAAGTCAAAATTTTTGCAAAAAACAATGTCCAACCGATCACCACTCCTCCCCAAAAGAGCTTATGTATCGCGACAAAAAAAGACTTTTGTTGGGGAGGCATATTGCAGTGATATTTACCGATGACAAACCACCTAAAGAGAAAAATCGTGCGTCTTATATGAACCCTAAGGCTATCTTTAAAACCAAAAGCCCTAAGGTAAAGAAACACCGACAAACACACGAGCACCAAAACCATAATGCCAAACGCAATCAAAAAACTAAACCAACTATTCATTTTTATCCTTTTATCTCTCTGACTACAAGCCCTCTGATATTCTCAATACCGACTTTTTTCACAAAGTCAAAGAAATCTTTACACGCTTCGATGCTATTATGCACTGTGCCATTACCTTTAGACTTACCTAACAAAATACACCCTTTGGTATCTTGCGGATAATTTCCTACATGGATTAAAATACGCCTACCTGCAAAAGATGGCAAATCCTTGCTCTTTAGCCATAAAGCTGTATTGATAAACTTAGGATCATTCATCCACTCTTTAATAAGCTCTTTATTATTCTCTGCTTTCCATTGCGGATAAGTTCTAGCTAAAGAGGCATTTTGACATGTATTTGTCCATTCTAACTGATACTCACGCGCTATAATACGTTTGTCTTGTTTTGGTGTGTCTGTGCTAGGTCCGATATTCTCACAAGTAAAAAAGTTTAGAATCTCACGCCCTGCACTTGTCTCATCTTGATGCTCATAAACACTAAGCACTCCTAAGGTAGAATCTTCGATTTCTCCCACTATTTGACCATTTTTAAGTTTTTTAATATCCTTATGCTCGGATTTTCTTTGCAAAACGATAGTGTAAAACATTTATCACTCCTTGCCTTTTTTATTTTTAGGCATTGTGCAATAAATTAAAATTTTAAAAAAGGGTTAATTTAAGTAAAAAATGCTATATTATTCAGCTATTTTAGGAGATTAATTTATTTTAAAATGTTGGAATTTGATAGTAAAACATTAGTTGAGCCACTAGGGACAAAAGAAAAATTTTGGACATTTAAGGAAAATACAAAATATCTTTTTAAGATTGGTAGAGAAAATACAGATGAAAATGTCAGTGAAAAGATTGCCTATGAAATTGCAAAATTGATACAATTGCCTTGTGCAGAATATAAACTTGCTCTTTTTAAAAATGGCATAGTGAAAAAGGGTATTGCGAGTAAGAATTTTCTCAATGATGATTCTAGGTTAGTTTTAGGTAATGAATTGCTGGCTAAATTTTTTAAGGATTATCACAAAGACAAAAGATACAAATTAAGAGAATACACTATTGATAAACCTATTATATTGTTTTATTCGTTTGATAAAGAGATGTTGGAAAAATTTGTAGGCTATTTGGTATTTGATATGCTTATTGGCAATACCGATAGGCATCATGAGAATTGGGGAATCATCTATGACGCAAAGAAAAAATCTTTTACACTTGCTCCGAGCTTTGACCATGCAGCGGGTTGCGCTTCAAAGGTAAGCACAGAAGAAGCAAAAAAGCGTTTAAGCTCAAAAGATAAGAATTATACTACTTCTACATTTTGCAAAAAAGCAAGGACACCTTTTTACAAAAACAACAAAAAGCTTAGCACTTATGAAGTGCTTGATGAACTTTTAAAATCAAAAAGAGAGATAAAATCTATCGTATCAGAATGGATAGAAAAAATTTCAAGTGTTTCACAAGATAAATATCATAGAATCTTGAATAAAATACCGCAAAATTTAATAAGTGGAGAAAAAAAGGAATTTGTGCTTAAAATGCTACAAATCAATATTCAAGCACTTAAAACAAAGGAAACAAATGAGTAATATCAATCTAGCAGTATCTTGGCAAGCACCAAAAACGCGCAAATGGATTCCGATTGGGCACTTAAGCTACAATAACCAACAATATGAATTTTATTATACCAATGGCGTGAAAGAGGCGCAAGAGCAAGGATTCTATCCTTTTGCTAGAATGAATGATTTAGAAAGTCTTTACACCTCTGAAGATGTGTTATTGCCTGTATTTGCAAATAGGCTTTTATCCAAAAGTCGCCCTGAATACAAGCTTTATCAGCAATGGTTAGGACTTGATGAGCATAGCACGCCACTTGATGAGCTCGCTAGAAACAACGGCATTCGCGCAACTGATAGCATTGAACTTTACTTGATTCCAAACGACAAAAAAGAGTATAAAATTGATTTTTTTACACATGGTATTAGCCACCTTATCCCAAGCTATCAAAAGAGAGTTAAAAGCCTTGAGCCTAAAGAAAAACTTTATTTAATGAGAGATATTCAAAATGAATACGATAGTGATGCCTTACTCATTCGCACAAAAGACCCTGTGGAGATTGTGGGCTATGTCCCGCGAATCTATGCAGAAGATTTGGCTAATCTTATCCACTATGATAATATCTGTAATGTAACCCTTAGGGTAAAACAAGTCAATCACGATGCACCGATGCAATTTCAGTTACTATGTGAATTTTGCGCAAAGATTCCAAACAATTTCAAATCAAGTTTTGAAAAAAAGGAATATTTTAGTAAGTATCAAGCTTATTAAAGTTAGATTATTTTAAACTTGGATTCTTAAAACTCATCGGATTTTTAAGGTTTCTGTCAGAGTAGAATGTTATAATTTCTTCCGTAGCGGAGGGCAGGAGTGAGTTGCCACCGCTGCTTTCTTGCAAGTCATTAACAACTACCCGAAATTTCACACCCTCTTTATCTTGCCATTCATAGAGCCTTGCTCCATTGGAATCAATGAAAGGGTCATGATATTTTGCTATATATTTACGAATGTTTTTGCCAAGATTTGCGACTTCTTGATGTGTTACATAGCCTTGTTGTTGTGTATCTGTGCTGTGAGATAATTTTATATGCACTCCCCCTTTTCTCTTTGTGCCTCTCTCCAACACAATTGCCTCGTCAATCTTTTCTAAATCCTTATAAACCTTTGTGGCATTTTTGCCATTATAAGCGACATTATAGATGCCCTTTTGCTCTCTTTGCTCAAGCTTACTAAGCATTGCTTTAGCCTGTGCGATTCTGCCTTTTTCATTTTTGACAATATATCTAGGCTCTAAAGTCTGCAAAATGGGGTATTTTGCTTTTGCGCTTTCAAAGCCTAAAGCTAAAGCATTGCCTAGCTCTTTTACCACTGCTTCTTTTAGTTGTGGATTAGCCTTTAAAGTTTGAAAGCCCTTTGCTACTGCCTTACTCCCTACTGCTGCTCCTAAGAATCCTAAAGCAAACTTACTAGGATCAAAGGTGAGATTCCCACTCTCGTCTTCTTCTACTCCTGCAAGGCTTCCTCCTACTAATCCACTGCCTATGTGTGGGTTGCTTTGGATTTTGCTTTGTGGTATAATGTCGTTAGGAGTTTTAGGCAGAATCTCGCCTAAGTCATTGTGTGGAGATGTATATAAACTTCCACCACCTCCTTTTTTCTCATACGCTGTTACTATCCAATTATTTGTTTTTTCGCCTTTCCAATTATCTTTAACACCTATAATATAATTTTGTGTTTCAATCCTTAAGCGTCCTTTGTCATCTTTTTTTAACTCCCCTCTCTCCACTATCTCGCTAAGCTCTCGTGCAATGTCGCTAAACTCTTTTTCGTGTTTGTCTAAAATATGCTTTAGTCCAAACTTAGAATCCCCCCATACCAAATCAATCTCACCATTTCCGCTAAGCTCTTTTAAATCCTCTCTATAAAACGCCCCTGCAACTTGTCCGCTAAACTCGTTAGGGTCTTTAAATAGCATTTGCCATTGATAATATTCGTCAATTAGCTTGTCTATCGCTCCCTTACCATCATGGTAAAACTCCGCATAGTTTGTGCCAAAGGCGGGGTTGGGGTGGAGGTTTAGAGATTCTTGTAATTTATTTCTTATTTGTTGGCTAACATCTTGCTTTAAAGCTTTAGCTCCTAAGATTTTATCTCTTAAAAAATTATATTCCAAAGGATTTAAATCTAATGTTTCTAAAAACTCTATCTTGAACTTCTTGTTTTCTGATAAATGATTCTCAAATCGTGGTATAATGTCATTTTGGTTAGATGAAAGAGGCTGTTTTGCTAGTGGTTCATCTGTAAAATCATCACCGACAACGGTCTGATGATTCCCAAGCTTTTCGTTTCTCCTATCTTTGTAAGCAGTGATGATAAAATCGTTATTTTCCCTTTGCCCTAAAACCAAAGTATGTTTTTGCGTTTTAAGTGTGTATTTATTATCTTTTGCTTTTTCTAATACGCCTCTCTCCACTATCTCGCTAAGCTCTTGTGCAATGTCGCTAAACTCTTTTTCGTGTTTGTCTAAAATATGCTTTAGCCCAAACTTAGAATCCCCCCATACCAAATCAATTTCACCATTACCGCTAAGCTCTTTTAAATCCTCTCTATAAAACGCCCCACTCACTTGCCCTTGTTTTTCGTGAAGTAGCTTATTTATCGCTCCTTTGCCATCGTGGTAAAATTCTGCATAGTTTGTGCCAAAGTCTTTTATAGGGTGAATGTCAAAGGCTCGTTCAATCTCTGCTCTAAACTCTGCTCCATTTCTTAGCTCTAAATCTCTTGAATAGGGAGCATTTGCTGCTGCATATCTTTTTAGTAGTATAATGTCTTTTTGTGCTATTTCTATCTCGTGCTTAAAGCTCAAAGAATGAGGGTCAAAAAGATATTTTCTGAAAGCTTTAAGATAATATTCATTCCCCCTTTTGTGCAAAAATTCTTTAAGATTCTCAGGCTTCATAGCTTCTTCCGCTCCGCTGAAAATGTCTTCTAGCTTTGTTTTACTCTGTGCTTTAAAAAACTTCCGATAGGGCAAATCCTCGCTAGGTTCTGGAATATCATAATATGCCTTTTTGGCTTTGAAGAGTAGCTCTTGATAAAGCTCTCTTTCTGCGAAATTTGCATCATAATTTTTTCTTGCCACTTCTCCTGCACTACTTAGCTTTTTATCCAAAATGCGGATTCTATCCTCGTATTGTGCGATTTGTTTTTCTAGCTTTTGTTTGGCTTTGCTTTGTGGTATAATATCATTATCGGTTTTCTCAATAGGCGCAACATTAGCGGTGCTGTTGTCTTTAGTGAGAGAAAATTGCCCTTGCTTGTCAAGTTTGCCCGCTATTTGATTTTTGGGCAAGGGGTCAAGACTTTCAAGCTCTATGCTATAAATCTTTTTACCTCTCTCTATGGTTTCCTTTAGCGTTATAAGTGCGTTTGCTGGTTTTTCATTTACTGATACTTCTTGTATAAAACGATAGATTTTTACATTTGGGTCGTTATGTTTTAAATCTTTAGTGATTTTTTGCAAATCTGCATTTTCAAAAATCTCTTTTACCGCACTTGCTACCTTAAAATGTTCATCTCTTGTATATCCGTTAGCCATAGACTTTTTAACTGCTTCAGAGCTGGACATTTTTTTAATGCCTTTATTGGATATTTGCGCACTATCGCCTGTTTGCTTATTGATAATCTCTCTATTGAGATAAGGGCTTAGGGCGTCTTTTAGCTCTTTTCGTAAGGTTGCGATTGCTTGAGGTTCTTTGGTATGGTAGGTGAATGCTTCTCTAGCTCCCGAATAAGATTCCACTCCTCCGCGCTCTTGGCTGTGGCTTCCTGATAGAGGATATAAGGTATCAGTATCGCTATTGCTAGAGTGATCAAGCTTAGAATCGTGAGTAATGCTATTATCATAAGTTCCCTTTCTTTGTGGTATAATGGCGTTGTCAAGTTTGGTATTAGATTTAGCTATATCATCGTAAGCCTCGTTAGCGTTAATCTGAGCGGGGGCTTGTCTGTCAAATATCACTTCCCCGCCTTGTGCTACTTTATTATTAAGTCCATTTTCGCTTTTTGGTGCATTACTTCTGACAATCCATTCTCCGCTTTGATTGCGGCTCACGCTTGTAAAATACTTTTTGTCGTTAAAATCTTTTGCAAAAATAATCGTGCTTTCGTCTTGTCTTATGATTTTGTCGGGTGTTTCTAAAGTGGGCTTAATTCTGTCTAAATATTTCAAGCGATTTTCTTTAATAAGCTTCACTAAACTCCCGCTTTTAAGGTGTATCTCTCCACTAAATCCCTGCTTTTCCAACGCCTCTTTAGCCTCTTGTGCAATGTGTGGGATAAAATCCTCATCTAAACTTTTAAGATTAAAAGTCTTGAGCCATTGTTCTTGCACTTCTTTGGTAAGTATTTTTTCATTACCTTTTTTGTCGTTAAAAACAATATTTTCTAGCTCTTGTGTTGCCTTAGAATCTTGAAAAGTTTTTGATTCTGCTTCCCTTAGCTTAGGCAATAACGCTATAAGCTCACTTGTTTGTTTGCTGCTTTGTCCTTCAGAGATAAGGTATTGCACAAAGTCATAAATATCTACTGCACTCAAAGGTTTGCCCTCACTTAAAAGTGTGGGCTGGGTTTGTTCTTCTAGGGCTTTGGGAGCATTTTTGAGACTTTCATACAATGCGGTGCTTGGGTTTTCTTGTCGCACAAACTTTGCTAGGGCTACACTAAGCGCATCACTGATAAGATGCTTTACCTTATCACTATCAAGGGCTAATATTGCCTTTTGTCCTTCCTCTCCTGCGTTAAGAAAATCATTGATCGATATATTGAGGTTTTCTAAATCAAGGGCGCGGGTAGAGTGCCTCCTGCTCACATTGAGTATGCTCTCACTCAAATACGCCCTTAAATCAAGGCTGGGTAAAAGCTTGTTTTGACTAAGGTTATAAAAGCTCCCTGCATTATCCACAAACATATTGATAAGCTTCACACGCTCATCGGGGCTGCCTTTGATAGAATCTAGCGCACTTATAATATCTGCGTTTTTGGCATTGGGTGCGATGTGTGCTAATAATGCGAGATTGGTATTAAAAGTATCTAAGCCTCCGCCTTGTTTGTCTAAGATAGAGGCGACAAAGGATTTAAGCTCATCGACATTCTCACTCTCTATATGTTGGGGGAGATAGGACATATTTTGCTTGAAGTAGGCAAGGTTTGATAAAGCCTTTTCACCCATTGTAGATTCTCTGCCTTTATTGGAGCTAAAGGCTAGGGAGAGTATGTCTTCTTGGCTGACATTGTCATTCACTCTACGCACGATCATTTGTGTCGGCTCTAAATCAATGTGTAAAAAGTCTTTGACAGATTCTCTATATCGCAAGGCTTTATCTTGGTGTTGTGGTGCGTCAAGTATGGTCTGTAAGCTTAAGGCTCTGTGATTGCCTGCGATCACTTGTCCGTCTTTGGTGATAATAGGTGCTCCATCTGCGCCTCCCTCTCTGGGGATTAGTAAATCGGGATTAAAGTCATTGATAATATTTTGTATGACTTTTTCTTGTTTGATGACTCTGCCTTGCGTTTGGCTTCTCTCAAAAATAGGCACAATATCATGATAATCAATGATGACATATTGCGCGCTCAAAGCGGGTGTGTCATCGCTTAGGATAATCTTTGTGTCTCTGATAGGTTTATAGGGGATAGATTCTCCTTGTGAGAGTGCGACTTCATCGATTCTTTTATTGAGGTTTGCTTCTTTTTCTTGCAAGATTGCTTCTTGCTTATGTTTGGTTTCAAGGTATCTCTGCTTGGATTTGGATTCTTCTTGGGCTTTTGTGATTTCTGATTGTATTATCTCATCTGCACTTTGAGGCTTGAGTAATTGCTTTTTATTGCGCATATGGTTGATAAATTTTTGCTCAATGTTATACTTTTCAAAATCGCTTAGGGACTGATTGATTTTAAGCTCATCATAGCTACGAGCTTGTGAGGGCTGCATATCGCTTTGGATATAGATATTATCAAAGCTGTCTTTGTGGATAAGGAGCTTTTTACCATTGGATAAAGTAAGGCTAGTTTCATCAAGGTTAGTGTGTTTGCTCCATTGGAGTTTTTGGGGTATAATGGGGTTAGCGGTTGTGGATTTATTAGCATTTGCTAAGGCTGTGGCGGGTAGCTCATCTCCACTATGAGTCACGCCTCTTATTGAATCTGCCTTATTTATCTGCCTTATCACCTCTCTCTTTTTGGTTGTTGGAATGCCTGTGATTAATAATTTATCTTCTTGTTCTGTGATCAAAACATAAAATAGCTTTTTATCATCACCTATAAAGATTTTTATATATCCTTTTTTTTCACCTTCTGTAAATTCTATATTCGGACGCTTTAATGTAGGTTCTATAAGATTTAAATATTTTATTCTATTAAAGCTATCATTTTTTGATTGAATATGTTTTAAAAAATTTGATTTATTTATAACTTGCTCTAATCCTGTTTGCAAAAACTCTGCTTTGCTGATAGTTTGAGGGAGATGTTCGGTCGCGAGGGTATCTAGGCTTTGTATAATCTGCGCTTTTAGTTCATTTATAGCCTTTACCTCCACAAGCTCATCACCCTTTAAATTGGATAAAGTAAGGCTAGTTTCATCAAGGTTGGTGTGTTTGCTCCATTGGAGTTTTTGGGGTATAATGGGGGTGTCGGTTTTAACAATAGACGATTCGGGGCTTTTGTCTCCACCTTTAGTTTCTTGTAGTGAGTTAGAACTGCCCTTGCCGGTGCTTTTATTTAAGGGTGTATCTGCACTTTTAAGGCTTGGGATTAATTGTAGCTCTAAGCTATAAAGTCGCTTTTGATTTTTGTCTAAGCTTTCTTTGAGTGTGAATAAAACTCCCTTATCTTCAAATTCAGAATCTAAACGATGAATCTTGACATTGCTATCCCCGCTTTTGTGTGGTTGTGTCTCTCTTAATCGTGCATTTTTGTATATCTCTTTTATATTCGCTACCGCGTTTAAATGCTCATTCCTGCTAAATCCATTATCCACACTCTTTTTTATCGCAGTATCACTAGTCATTTTTGAGAAAGAGTTTAGGCTAAAGGTCGCTTCTATGCCATCGCTACTTTTTAAAGTGTGATTAAGCACATTTTGTGCATTGAGATAGTCTTTGAGTGTGGTTTTGACTTCTTGAGTTTTGGTGTTACTAAAGTCAAAGGCTTTAAACTTTTCTTTTTCCTCTTTTGTGCGATAAGTTTTATCTAACTCTTGGAGTTTTTGGGGTATAATGGGGGTGTCCTTTAGTGAATGTGCATTTGCACCATCGCCTTGTTCCTTTATGGAAGTGTGGTAGTGAGTTGGCGGCTCCACTGCTAAAGGATTCTCTATTTTTATGTCTTTTGGTCTTATGTCTCTTTTTGTGAGATGCACAACTTCGCCATTCTCTTTTTTTACTCCCATTTTGCCGATTTTCTTTTCATTAATGATTTTAGCAATCATCGCGACATCTTCCCTATTATTAGGCAGAAAATGCGTAGGGTTATTTTTAATTTGCACAAACAATTTATAAACATCGCTTGGCTTTTTAAACATTTCGGGGTGCTTTTGAGCTAAAAGCCTCAAATCCGCAGAAATCTCCTTATTTTGAATGCCCGCTATATCCCTTACCCACTCTTCTACCTCTCCCCTTACATTCAGTGGCAATTCCGCCTCTTTAGGCATTATAGCGATAAAATCATCACCCTTTAAAATAGCATCAAAGCCTTTGTGCTCTAAAGATTGTCGTATGTCTAAAAGATGTTGAGAATCTAACCCTAAATGCTGGGCTAGACTAGATTGTAATTTGTTCAAACAATACATTTCTTAGCGACTCTTTGTATATTTTCTTGAAAGGGTATAAAAGTTATGAGTGAAATAAAAGGGTTAAAAGACGCAGCAGGAAACGACAAGGTCAAAAGGAGAGAAAACCTACTGCGTCAAAAATAGTAGCAAAGGTTGGCTTTTTTAAAAAGGGTTAAAACAAAAAATTAAGCTTTATTTCTGCCTTACACGCTAATATATACTCTTGCAGTGCGCAAATACTAGGTATGTCTTTATTTTGTTTGGCAAGGGCTTGTTTGACTTTGGCATGAGCGATGTTAAATTCCATTATCTCATTGTAAAAGGTGTTTTGATGCCATTGCTGGGCATAATCTGTATTTAAAGCGATTTTTAGGGCTTCTTTGCTAAGCGTGTGTGTCTCAAAAAATGCGCTCAAGTCTTTTGCGTATTCTTGGGGTATCGCGCTTAAGTCAAGCTTTTCTTTTGCGATAAAGGCAAGCTCTTCATCATTATAGATACCATAAAGCAAAGCAAGGATTCTGCTATGATTGGGCTTGGTGATAGTTTTGCTTAAAAAATACTCTTTGGGGATTTTGGTAAAGCTACTGATAGTCTTAAGGAGATATTCTTTTTGATAAAAGTTTGATTCATTATCTATGAGGCTTTTGCAATAAAGCACTATCTCATCTTTTTCTTTGGGGCTTTGCGCTGCTCGTAATAGCGTCAAAATAAGATATTGTATGATAGGAATAGCCCTAAATAAAGAGGAGTAATCATAGGATTCTTGCTCTTGAATCCGCCCTTTGGTCTGCTCCAAATAATCCCCTATATCTTTGTAATCGCCTTTAAGGATTAAAACATAGCTCGTATAAATGCGATGCTTTAATAATAACTCTATGGCTCTTTTTGTGGCTTGTTGCCCCGCGCTGTCTTTATCAAAGCACAGATAGAAGCTTACCTCTTGGCATATTTTGATAATAGTGTTTAAAAAGCTTATGTTTAAGGCTGTCCCGCATGTGGCTATGGCGTTTTTAAAGCCTAATTTATGCAAGGCTATGGCGTCCATATATCCCTCTACGATAATGGCTTGTTTGCTCTTACTGATTGCACTCTTAGCATGGGATAAAAGATAGGGGGTAAGGGATTTTTTAAAAAGGTGGCTTTCTTGAGAATTGATATATTTAGGGGCATTTGTGAATTTCGCATAAGGGTGTGTGCGTCCGCTCAAAGCGATGATCTTATGCGCGCTGTTTCGTATCGCAAAAATGATTCTGTGAGCAAAAGGCGTATAAATACTGCCTGTTTGTCGTTTTTTAAATATGCCTAACTCTAGGGCTTCTTGCTCTGTAAATATCTGTCTTATTGTGGCTACCTCTGGCATCAAACCTATGCTAAACTCCGCAAAATCATCGTGGGTTAAACCGCGATTAAAAAGATATTGGCTTACCTGGCTATTAGCTAGGAGTGCGTTTTTAGCATAGGTAAAAAGTGTCTCGTATTTTTGGGTGAGTGTTTTGTAATTATCCTTTTTCGTATAGGATTTGATAGTCTCAATCCCGCAAAGCTCCGCGACTTCTTCTACCGCTTCGTTAAAAGAAATATGCTTGTATTCTTGGATAAAGACAAAAACATCTCCGCTTTTGCCACAACCAAAACAAGTAAAAATCCCCTTGCTCTCACTCACAACAAAACTCGCGCTTTTTTCATCGTGAAAAGGGCAGTTTGCTTGGTGGTTCGCTCCTGCCTTTTTGAGCGGGATAAAGCTTGAGATAATATCCACTATATTGGCTTGGGCTTTGATTTGTGCGATGTTTGTTATCATTTACCTAGCTCCTTTTGTGATAAAACTTCGCTAAAAAGCTGTGAATCTGCATAGATAAGCAAATTATTCTCTTTCTCATATCTCAAGTAATCACAAACACACATAATCAAATAAAGATTTTTGCTCATATTGTGTTTTTTTGCGGCTTTTTTTAATTTTTTTATATTTACCTCTCTCAAAAGAAATTTCTTTCTTTTTTTTAGGCATAATGTGTCGTTTAGCCTTTTCATATCCTTCCTCCTTTCCGTATAAAGACCGCTCTACGATGATACTCCTGCTCACATTTAAATATTGCGATAAATACTCAATGGTGTGCAGAATCTTACTATCAAGATAAAAGCTACCGGTATGCACCTTTGCATTTTTAGGCATAGTGTAGCCCCAAAGTTTGGATAAAGCTCAATCCTAACGCATTAAGCCGACTTTGGATAAAAAAGTTTTTCAGCAGCTCCTCTTCTTCATATCGCGTCTTGGTGAAGTCTTTAATCTTGTGATTTTTCGCTTCAAAGTCTGCCTGCTCTTGCACACATTCAAACAAAAGTCTGTAAAAATCATTGCTGTAAATGCGCGATTTTTGATAGGTGGAGAGCTTGACTAAAAACACTTGCAAAAGTCCATTATCTTCAGGCTTTTGATGATCTATCTTGCGCAAAAAGATTGCCAGCTTTTGCACGGCGAAATCATTAAGTTTGATGCGCTCATCGCTCTTGATTGCATTTAAAAAGTCATTTTTATCCATTTAAGCCTCCTTTTTTAAAGCTCTAAGTTGGCTAAAGCGTCATTTTGCTTTGGTTTTGCATAGGTGGGGTAATGGAGCTTGCGTGTAAGGCTTTTATGCGCACACATTATCCCACTCCACCCACGATTAATACACAAATCCACGCATTCCCTTAGGTCTGCACCGACATTTTTTAAGCTCAAAAAGTCCTTTGTGATGCTTATCATCGTGCTTTTGGCTACAAAACCTTTTTCCTTGCGATAGCTTATAAAGTCATAGTAAGCTTGTTTTTCCTGCGTATTGAGGTGAGAGAGCATTTCATCTTGCGTGAGCTTTTGGGACTTTGGCTTTTTAGTATCGCTAAATTGCCTAAAAGATTCCATAACGACAAAAAGCAATCTTTTGCTATAGTCTTTGTTATTTATAATATTATTATTTATTATGTCCTCATTTTTTCCGCATACGGGTTTTTTGTTAAACGGATAAGATTGGCTGTGCTCTTGTATTTCTTGGATATTTTCTATCTCTAGGTTTTGGCAAGAATAGCTAAAATTATGCGTAAATTTGCCTTGAGAATCTAGCTCTTGTTTGAAGGTGATAATGTTCGCATTGACTAGCTCGTTTCTGTATTTTCTCGCAGTATTTTCAGAGATATTAAGGAGCTTTGCCAAATGCGCAATATTAAGATTCCACTCTTTAGGGAAACTTAGTATCAAAGTATAGAGCATTCTCGCTCCGATACTAAGGCTAGAATCCTTTATGACATCGTTTGGAACGATAGTAAAATTTTGGGTGATTTTTGTTTTGTGTATCATGATAAACTCCTTTTGTGATGGTGATTCTCTAAATGCTCTTTTAAAGCTGCCTCGCATCTGCTTGCTCCTATATGGACGCATATATCTACTAATTTTCCGTCATAGCGGTATATGTAGTTATTAAACACATAATAATAAGCATTGTTATAAGACGCGTTTTTGCCTTGTATCATATTGGCTTTCATACTTCCTCCTTAAAAAATCTCTGGCAAATCTATTTCTGTTAAATGCTCTCGCTCACTTTGGCTTGTGAGAGAGTAAAATTTACCTTTTGTGCTGTCAAAAGCGACACGCTCTTTGTAGTGCTTACCTGTCTGTTTGTTTTTCTTTAAAATGACAATCCTTGAATCCTCACTAAATTCTCTTAGGTTTGCATTCTCCGGCTTGTCATGCTCTATGCGGATAATGATACTCGCCTCATGTCCGCCCTTTTTACTGCCCATAGGATTATCCCTATCGCCTTTGCTTGTTTGCACGATAAGAAATACAAGGATATTGAGGCTATGACACAATTTAGCAAGACAAGAGAATTTAAGGCTTTCTTCTTCCTCCATATTGCGTCCATTTGGGCTAACGATGCGCATTTGAGAATCTATAAGAAATACTCTCACCCCTTGCTTGTAAAGGTTTTTAATATTTTGGGCTATTTGGTATATCTCATAGCCATTGTCCAAGATGATCATATTGTCTGCTTTTATGGTTTTATCTTGGGCTTTGCGTTGGAGATATTGATGTATAGGAAATTCAAAGCTAAAGAAGCATATTTTATTATTTTTAGCGATGTATTCTAAGATTTGTAACCCCAAAGTCGTTTTACCCGCTTCAGGATCGCCACTGATAAGCACTAATTGAGCGACATCAAGCCCTCCATTAAATACAGAATCCAAAAAATCAATACCCGTTTTAAAGCTTGGCATTTTGGGAGCATTTGCATAAAACTCTTTCCATTGCGATAATGTCCTGTAATTGGTTTGTTCAATGCTAGGCATCACTTCTTCTAAGGTAAGCAAGGTATTATTATCACTCGCCCTTAAGAGAGTGAGGGCTGCTTGCCTTTGGGATTCTAAAAGGTAGCTTTGCACAAAGGGTGCTGCAAGGTTTTCCACATTGGGATTAGGCAACGCACTTAAAATATTTAAAAAATTCTCATCTTGAGAATCTTTCACACTTAAAGCATTGGCAAAGCTAGAATGACTTAAGGCATTTGCTTCTTGGAGAGTTTCTATAATATTTAAAGCCTCTTTGGCATCATCACTGAAACATTTTCTAGGACACACATTAAAAAAATCATTCATCTTTTCGGGGTAGTTTATAAAACTACTCAAAATCTCACACTCTAGCTCTTTCATTTTACACCTCACTTTGAGAGATTGATATATGTATCTCTTGCTCATGGAGGCAGTGTATGCAAGTGCAAGTGATGGTGATTTCGCTTGGTGTGCAAACATCATCATCAAAAATAGTGATGTTTTCTTCCCCACATAATGTGCATTCGTAGCAAATTTCCATTATATGCCTCCTTGAAACGCATCATCTAAAAATGTTGCGCGCTTTTTTGCTTGAGGGAGATATTTGACATAATAATCAAGCGTAGTGCTTAAGGATTTATGTCCTAGCATTGCGCTTATCCACAGAATCTCCTCATTGTGCGTAAGCATAAGGGTCGCAAAGGTGTGTCGGGTCTGATAAAGTGGGCGTTTGGCGAGATTTAGAGATTCAAGTAAAGTATGCCATTTGAATAAGGCATTTTCGGGGGTAAAGGTGAAAATCATTTCACTTCTCTGTGCCGTAGTTTTGTGTATGCGCTCCAACTCCAAAAGGGCGGCTTTGGCTAAAGGGAGCATATCTATATAACGGGATTTGTGCGTTTTCGTGGAAGTGATGACTTTCCTTGCGCGCTCTTGGGATTTGCACACACAGATTTTATCATTTTCAAAATCCACATCATCAAAGGTCAGTGCGAACAGCTCTCCTGTGCGCATACCTGTAAAAATAGCCACTTGCAAAAAAAGCTTAAAATAGTGATCTTGGCAAACGGACAAAATGAGCTTGATTTCATCGAGGCTAAGAGGTAGGATTTGTCTTTGTAGCTCTGCCTGATTGATGTGCTTTCTAAATCGTATCGGCTTTATGTTGAGCTTGTGCGTATCTTTCGCAAAGGTGATAAGTCTGTTGAGAAAATTAATTTTTGCAGAAGCAGTATGATTAGCTTGTGCGTAGGCTTTGACTTGCTCTTGCGTGATAAGTCTTAAATCTTTGCTCCCAAAGTATGCAACGATGCTTTTAAGGTTGGATTTGTATTTGAGTAATGTTTGGTGTTTGAGATAGGGTTGCTCATCAAGGAATGCCTCGCCTATCACAGCAAAAGTAAGCTTCTGTTGGTGTTGTTGCTTATTTTGCCCCAGATATTCATAGACAAGATTCTTGCCCTCTAGTAAGACTGTAGCGAGATTTTCTTTTGTCGCTCGTAATTTTGTGCTAAAACGCAAGCGTCCCACATCTGCCAATGTCGCATCTATATAAATAATATCGTTCCTGCTGTAGGAATTGATTTTGTGTATTTTCATTTTTTCTCCTTTTTTGATTGGTCTTTATCCCCATTCCCGCATTTATATGCAACACAAATACCCCACATAAAGGCTGATAAATGGCATAAAGTGATTTTGTGATTGTTTTGTGAAATGTTTTGTGTTTTGTAAAAAGTGTAAGTTTGTAGTGAGATAGAATGTAGCCAAATCCTAAAGGTGTAAAAATCATAGCAAACACAAGCGGAAGTCTTATGCTTTTGACTGCTAAGATACCAGATGCCAAAATTGCTTATAGCCTTAAAATTCTCTTTTAAATAATCCCATGTTGGCTTATCGCGCTTTTGTTTTGGCTTTGAGTGAAATTGCGCTTATGTTTCACCCTCTAAGGATTAGTAAATCGGGATTAGTTTAGCTTTAAGCAAATTGCCTTATATTTTGGCACACTTTTTGACACACTTAAGGTGGGATTCTATCCCCCCATAAAACTAAAAAATGTCCTAAAATACCTTGAAGCATAAGCACTTAGAGCAAAAAACACTACCACTCTTAATAAAATACGGAGATACAAACATACAGGAGGAATCTAAACGATTAGATTCTAAAATCTCATTACAAAAATGAGATCTGTCATTGCGCTTGTGTATTCGAGGGTTTTATTATGCTAAAAATTCCTATCACAAAGGGATTTGGCACACTTTTTGACACACTTGTAAAAAAACACGACCTTGCAAAAAACAAATTTAAAACAAAATCGCAAAATATTAGCGTATTTTTCAATTTTTTGCAAATTTTTGCAAAACACACAGCAAAGCCAATCAGCGCGGGTTTTGTCAAGGTAACCCCGAGACAGATAAAGCTACAATAGGCAAGACAAGCAAAGCGCGATTCAAAAAGCCCCAAACTTGAACCAAATAAAATTTGAGCGAGCAAGTAGCGCAATATGAGTGAATAGGAGGCACAGAGCGAGGATAATGACCAAGAGGAAAGCTTCAATACGCTTATATCCCTTAAGGCGATGGCGCAAGAGCAAGAAAGCGGGAATACAGCGAAGAGAGGGATTATCTAAAGCCAAGAGGAAGCTCAACATACCATCTCCCTTCACCCTTTTTTGCATTTTTGCACACCGCGCTTAAAAAAACGCTTTTGTTTGCAAAATATCTCACAAATCACCACAAGGCAAGTATCTTTAAAAGCAATCCCCACGCTGGTTTTGAGGATTTCGCGCGCCCTCTCAAATGTGGGGGGGGGTCAAAGGGCAAATGTGGGGGGGGGCATTTCAAGGCGTGAGGTGTGCGGGATTCAGTGTAGGTCAAAGGGCAAATGTGGGCAAAATGTAGGTCAAAGGGCAAAATGTGGGGAGTTGAATGTGCGCGTGCAAACGCACAAAGTGAGGCGCAAATGCAAAGTTTGAGCAAATACGCGAGAAAGCACTCAATAAAGAGGATTTTTTAAACAAGCAAATTTCATCACTCCTTAGATTCTAGCTTTTCAATGCGCTTACGCAAGGCATCGACATAAAACACAAGCCCGACTATCACTAGCACTTCGGCGATTTCCGCTACATATCCGATAATTTCACTCATTTTTTACTCCTTTTATGGTAGAATAGCAACAGATGAAAACGATAGGGGGCTTATCGCCCCTTATCCTAAGCTATCCACTGGATTATCTTAGAGATGATATAGATTAAAGTCGCCACTTTAACCATAATATCTAAAGTTTTCATCTTGCTTTGCTCCTTTCTTTGGATTTGTTTTTACCTTTTAAGTAAAAACATACCATAATTATATACTTTTTTGATGATATTGTCAAGAGTGATATTACTTTTTTAATATATTTTTTACATTTCTATTTACTCTTTAAGTAATTTTTGGTAAAATGTTTTATAAACCAAAGGAGTAAAAAATGAATAAAAAAGATTTTGATGCCAAGCTCAAGAGTCTCGGCATTTCACGGCAAGATTTTTGTAATATGACAGGGTTAGCCTATAGTTCTGTGGCAAATTGGAAAGATGAGAGCAAACCTATCCCTATTTGGGTGGATAGTTGGCTTGAGAACTACAAACTCGCGCAAAAATACAAAGTCATTGAGGAGCTCGTGATTGACAAACTTAGCCAAGATTTTAATGCAATGACCAAAAAGGCAATTGCCGATAGGAATAAAAAATAGACACACCTCAAATCTCAAAAGCCATTTTGCTAAAGAAGCTACGCTTTAGCTAACACTTGCGCCCACCTAGTCCTTTTTATCCATTTTAAACACCTTATAGCTTAACGCACAAAGCCACAAAATAATCACACCAAACAATACATTTTCTAGCATTTTTACTCCTTTTATGCTAAGATTATAGATACACAAATGCCTATGGATTTAAGGGAGGTTTCCTCCCTTTGCCTATCCGCTTAGGATTTTAATAATCCAAAGGATAATGGCTACAAGTCGTGATAACTTGATGATTAAATCTAGCCATTTCATTTGTGTATCTCCTTTCTTGAATTTCAAAACACTTTATTTATGTTTTGATAAGATAATTATACACTAATTAAGTGTTAAAGTCAATAGTTATTATATATTATTTATGTTTTTAGTAGAATAAAAACACTTTTAAAGTGTTTTTGCAAGAATTTTTTTAAGAGTTCTGAAATCTTCTAGCTCTTCTTTAAGTTTCAAATTCTCAAGATATAAAGCAATAGCAAAGCTAAGTGGTTCGCTTATTTTATCTTGTCTTGCTGCGTTATTGAGCGCACTCTCGCTATATCCGATGCACGACCCAAGCTCACGATAAGTCAATCCTAGCTCTTTGCAAGTCTTTTTAATGAGATTCTCACTATCTTTCATTATCATATCCTTTTGTGTCATTATATCGCAAAAGCCCTAACTTTTAATTTTATCCTTTAGATTCTTTACTTCTTTTTCAAGCCGATTAAACCTTTGCACTCAATGCACAATGGGAAAGCAAAAGATGAAAAAAGGGGCTTAAAAAACCCCTTAAGCTAATAATTGCAGTTATCAAGCAGATTAAAGCAGTGATTAACTCGAGCACATCACTAGCGTTCATCTTTTGCTCCTTTAATCCTCCTTAGATTCTAACTTTTCAATGCGCTTACGCAAGGCATCGACATAAAACACAAGCCCGACTATCACCAGCACTTCGGCGATTTCCGCTACATATCCGATAATTTCACTCATTTTTACTCCTTTTATGGTAGAATAGCAACAGATGAAAACGATAGCGGGGCTTATCGCCCCTTACTCTAAGGTATCCAAGTGTGGATTATCTTAGAGATGATGTAGATTAAAAATGCGAGTTTAATCATAATATCTAAAGTTTTCATCTTGCTTTGCTCCTTTCTTTTGGATTTAAATTAACTATTTTAGTTAATTTATGATATAATTATATATTATTTTAATCATTTTGTCAAGGCTTTTATAATTATTTTAGTTATATTTTGTTATATTTATAACTATAATAGTTAAAGGAATTTAATGAAAAACACAGAATTTGAGCAAAAACTAGAGTCATTAGGGCTTTCTAAAAAGGAATTTACTGCTATTGTGGGAATGCCTTATCAAACGCTAATGAATTGGAAACAAAAGGGAGAAACACCTATTTGGGTGGATTCGTGGCTTGAGAACTATAAAAAAGCACAAAATCTTGATGCGCTCCTTGCTTTGATTGATAAATGCAAAGAGCATTAATTTACTCTTTGCAAATTCATTAATCCTCCCTAGATTCTAAATCTTGGGCGGTTTCTTGTGTTTTTCGCGTTGGCTTTTTGCGACTTTTAAGAGAGTTTGCTTTTCGCACTTCGTCATTACCGCTTAGGTAACTCCTCGCGCTCAAAGCTTCACAACTCTTAAAATCCCTCAAAAAATCCCTCCGCGTGATTCTTTGGATTTTTCTTTAAACTTTTCAAAAATCTTTACATTCCAAAAAAACGCTTAGCATTCTAAGATTCGCGGTATTGCTTGGGCGGTTTTAAGTATTTTTTAGGGGTGAGCTAGACTAAGGGTCTGCGATATTCCCCTAAAAAATACTTAATCCACGCAATGATTACCCAAAGCTGAATGCTTATTGCTCTATGATGGATTTTAGCTCGGCAATACTCAAACTCGCCAAATCGTTGGTGTTTTTCTCCTCGCTGTGCGTATTTTTACCATAAATCGTCTGCTGCATATCCATAAAAAGCCGCGCGGTCTTTTCCGCACACAAAATCAATGTCGGCTCATTTTTAATATCGCCCTGCTCCCTTTGGTAATTGAGCATTCTTAGCATACTATCCTTAGCGATGATCGCGCTTAAGGCGATGTTTTTTTGGATATAGTTGAGATTCATTGCCTTGAGCAGCACTTCATCGGTGCTTGTCTCTAGGAGGTTATTTTCTACAAGTTTATCAAGGCTTAGCTCCCCCAAATTCGCCCTGATTTCATTTTTTATCTTTGCTTGGGCGATGTCAATCACCTTATTTGCATTATCCTTAAAAACCGCTTGTTGCGTGATATGGATATTTTTTATCGCCCCTCCCCGCTCCCATTTTTCGGTCTTTATCCAGTGCATAAGCGTCCGATAAGAGATATTAAAATGCGCCGCGGTGTCTTTGGGGCTCATATCGTGCGTGAGGTAAAATCCTTTGATTTCATTCTTATTTGCAATCATCGTGCCTTTCTCCCAAAAGCTCTGCCATTTTCTTCATAAAATAAGGGGGGCAAAGGGTAAAATCCCTACTCGTATTAAGCTCATAAAGCTCTACAAACGCTTCTATAAGCTCCCTTTGAGGATAAGGGATACCCTTGAAACTCTTTTGCTGTAAGTAACGATCTAAATCTTTCACGCATAAAGCCTTAAAGTCATATTTCTTAAGGCACGATTCTATAGGGGCTACCCCCTCCCCCTCGTAGATAAAAAGCTCTTGTTTGTTCTCAAGGAGTGCCCTTATCCTTGGCGTAAAGGTAGGCAAATGGGTGCTTATATCAGGCTCTAGCGCAATGATGCTTTCTATCTTGTCATAGCGATTTTTAAAAAATATCTTTGTAGGCTTTGTGCTTAGGACTTCTCGCATTATTTTTTCTCAAAAGGTGTTTTGTAGTTGTCTTTATCTTTTATCTTAGTTTGTGCTTTGCGCCCTTTGTCATTATCATTAAAAATCGCATTCCATATTTTTGCCCCATCAGTGCCGTTTTTGAAGCCATCTGCCATTTGTTGCTTTTTGCTCACCTTTTTACTCCTTTTGCGTAACTTTATATTAATAAATATATTAAAAAGTGTGTTATTTTTAAAGGGTTAAAAATTTCGCGTTGGCTTTTTTGCGACTTTTTAAGAGAGTTTGCTTTTCGCACTTCGTCATTACCGCTTAGGTAACTCCTCGCGCTCAAAGCTTCACAATTAAAAAAATTCATCAAAAAATTCCTCCGCGTGATTCTTTGGATTTTTCTTTAAACTTTTCAAAAATCTTTACATTCCAAAAAAAACGCTTAGCATTCTAAGATTCGCGGTATTGCTAGTGGAGCTTTAGCAAAATTTTAGGGGTGAATAAGGCTAGTGCCTATGAACCCTTAAAATTTTGCTAATCTCTGCTATGGATACCCAAAGCTGAATTGCTCTAAAACCTAAAAAATACTTAATCCACGCAATGATTACCCAAAGCTGAATGCTCTTTTCAGATCCTCCTCTATTCTCTCATCTCTCAACTCAACCCCCACTTCCCCCGTCTCCAAATCCACATACAAAACTCCATACCCTCCCTTTGTATCAAGCACACCGATACTCTGTGCGTATTGTAAAAACATAATATGCTCTCTGTATTGCTCCATTATCTCCTCTGACACAATACCATAAAATACCCCTTTATATTCACTCAAATACCATACTTTGAGCTCCTCATGTATGAGCATTTTTAAAATATCTCTCTCCTCACTCATTTGCTGGATAAACGCCCTCTTATACCCCAAAAACACCTCGCCTTGCGTATCAAAATAATCCCTCTCTTCGCTGTATTCCCCGCTTTCTTGCTCTTGCGCCATCGCCTTAAGGGAGATAAGCATATTTAAAGCTTCCTCTTGGTCCTTATCCTCACTCTGTGCCTCCTGCTCGCTCTCATATTGCGCTACTTCCTCACTCAAACCCCGCGTATCGCTGATGCTCATATCTTGTCTGCTTTCATAGCTCCTATCAAACCTATTAAAATAATCAAAATCCGCCCTTAGTGCGTAATTGTATCGCTCTAGCTTGTAAAGCATATCTTTGCTTTGCAGATAGGTATAAAGCACATTTTTATAAAAATCTATATCGTTATCATACACCGCTTGTATCCATTCACTCGCGCTGTAAGCTGTGCGCTTGACATAAGGCTCATACTCATCGATAATAAACGCACAAAGCTTGGCATACCCCCTTTGCAGTCGCTGATTATGGAGGGTAAAATAATTTTTCTTAAACGCGCTGTCATGATCGAGCTTTTTAATCTGTGCTTGAGGGATATAAGGATTAGCGTTATAGCCCTTATTTCCCGCTTCTGTATAGTGTGCGCGATTTTGTATCTGCTCATCGATGCCCTCTTCTTGAGGCTCTTTTGCGTCTTTAGGGAGGAAATGCTTATAAGGGGTAAAGCTCTGCGTGGGGCAAAAGCTCTCACTCCCTGCGGCTTCGCTCATATATATATCCCCACTCGCATAGATTCTTATCCCGCTAAAAAGCTTCGCACTCTCTCCGATGTATTTTTTATGCCTAAGCATATCATTTGCCCTTGCATTAAGGCTCACGCTTAATTTTTCGCTGAGATCTAAGGCATTGATATGATTAATCTTTGTCTTATCATACATATCTTTTAGCTCTAAGATGCGTAAGGTCATATAGGCTATGAGTGAGCCATACCACGATGTGTAAGCGACAAATTTCACTACATACGCCGCCCACCCTGTAAAAGGTATCGCTTTAAGGGCTTCAGAGGCGATAAGGACTATAATTTGGATAATCGCTTGATTGAGCCAGCTCTGCCTTATTTCATCACTGACTAGATGCCATACATAGCCTGTCTCTCTCGTGGCTCTGTGCATCGCCAAACTTTCACAAAAACTCCTTAAGCCTTTCCTATGCACTTTGACATTATTCTCATCAACCCACTTTACCCACCCTATGCTGCCTTTTAAAAACTCTCTCTCTAGCTTCTTTTTGGTCGCGCTTAGAGTGTTGTTTGCTTTTGCCTCTTGATACATAAATCGCTGATCATTGCTTAGGGTGATAGTCCTTGTGCTATCATTCAAATCACACACCTTTAAGCCCTCTTGCCTTATCACCTTGAGCGCGGCTTCAAAGTATTGCTCGGTGTATTTGTTCCTTAGTCGGTAGAATTTTGAGCCGTTGAAGTAAGCGGTAGGATTCCAAAAACTCATAAATACTCCTTTTGCAAATTAAGATAAATTCAGTTTTGAGCGACTAATAAGGGAATGCTGCGGCTTACTCATTGCAACGCACACTAAGTGCGTCTCATTTCGCTCTCCTTGCATAACCCTTATTCCTTATTCCAATTAAGATAAATTCGTCCTTGCGGTTAAAATCCTTGATTGCTGCATTCGCATTGCGGTTACGGACGCTAAGTCCGCTCCCTTATGCTCATTTGC
>NZ_JRPA02000049.1 GCF_000765675.1 Helicobacter sp. MIT 05-5294
CAAAGGTTGTGGGATTGAATTTTGTTTTAGATTCCATTGGTTTCCTTGTCATAAGCGTTTAAGAAGCTTAAAGCTAAAGCTTGATTGAAGCGGTAGGCAAGGTAAGCATTAATTGTGCATTGTGAAGCCTCAAAACAAGAGGTAGCGCAACCATATCTTGTATTTAGCCAAACACTATCTACTCTAAACTCTGAATCATTTCTCATCTTTTGCCTTAAGCTTTCAAAAATCGTATATTCAGTGCGAAAATTATTCTGCACTATAAGGGCGATTGATTGGAAATATTGACTAGAAGCGATTTCTATGATTTCATCATCTGACACATAAACAGTGCCTCTATCCCATACTTCTGCACTATATAGAGATAAGTAGGAATCCGCATAAGGAGCAAAGCTTTGTCGCATCTGTATAATATTTTTCCAAGAAGATTTTATTTTATTGCTTTTTATATTTTTGTATCCATCAAAATATTCTCCATCAACTTCTATTGTGGCGTCCTCCTTATCAAACTCCCAAATATCAGGATAATCTAAACTTGTCTCATCATTGTTTATAAATTCTAAAAGCTCATCATATCCGATTCCTAGTTTGTTGATTTTTGCTTTAGGGACAATAAGCTCTTTGTCATTAATTAGATAATTCTTTAAATTTAAAGCCTCCATTGCATACCATTGCTTAGGAATCTTACCTTCAATAAAAGTTGCATCATCTCCATATATAAGGCTAAACATCTTCTCTTCTTTGTTAAAAGCTTTTTCTTTATATTCAAATTTTTCTTGTTTCAAAGGTAAATAAGCTTTTAAGGATTCCTCATCTTTTAGGAATTGCTTTCTAATAGAATTAGGAATAATATCATAGATAATATCATAAAGGGTGATATTATTATACTCTGTAAGGGCAGTGAGAAAACTTGCAATGCTATAATCTTTATTCCCTATATTATTTAGTTCTTGCATCTGCATTCTTTGGATTGCCTGATAGATTGTGTAGGGCTTGTTTGAGAAAGTAAGACTAAAGTGCGTCTGCATAAAGTCCCTATATTCTAATTTTGGATTATGGATTAACTCTTTGTGCTTTTCATAAAGTTTAATGGTAAGCCATTGGGTAAATATCATTTGAGCAAAAGGGTATTTTTTTACAAGTTTAGAGAAGTCATCATTAGACTTTTGGTGGAAGTCAAGGACTTCTAAAATGATTCTTTTAGGCAAGCCTACACCAAAGGCACTAAAATCATTGTCTTGTAAATCCAATAAATCTTGTGGGGTGATTAAATCTAGCCAAATCATAGGAAAGTAAAGAGGAGTATCAAAGCCAATATAATGAATTTCTTTGCCCAAATACTCAAAGATTTTTTCATTTCTACGAATAAAGGGCTGACTAGGGACGAATGTGGTATCTAAAACGGGTAAATATTTGGGTCTCTCAAGGCTATGTTGTCTTTTGATTCTGTTTTTTTCTTGTAGCTCTATTGCATTCATTATTCCCCTATCTCTACTTTTCCTTGAATTTTGATTTTATTGCTTGTAATGGTAATTTTGCTAGAACCCACTTGCAAGACAATCTCCTCACCATTGCTTTGTATTATAGCATTTCCTATGGAGAATTGCATCTTTTTGTTGGCATTTAAGAGTGCTTGTTCTTGCGTATTGATGAGTAGGTTTTGATTGTTAAGGGTGGTTTGCTTAATGCTGTTTAATTTCAAACAATCCTTAGAATAAAGCTCTATATTATCATCAACACTAAGGGAATAGTTTGACTTAGAACTTATGTTAATATCTTTAAAGCTTTTAATATCCCAAGAACCCTTTATCGTGTCTTTTCTATTTCTTTTGATATGCTTTATGTTGTCTTTATGGATTATTATGCTTTGGTCTCCCCTCACTTCCACTCCCTTATTCCCTCCTACAGATTCACTAGAATCCTTAGCAATTCTTGTTGTGTTATTTGCTCCTACATTGAGTGTATTAC
>NZ_JRPA02000050.1 GCF_000765675.1 Helicobacter sp. MIT 05-5294
TTTCAACTCCCCTTAAGCTAACTTTGCTAAAATTCCATTTCCTTTTTTGCGCTAAAAATATTTTAGAGTGAAAAAGTAAATGTTCTTTAACTATTATTTAATGTATTTACACAGAATTTAAAGTTAAAATGATCTTTGACAACTAAGCAGGAAATTATAAGAACAACATTCTTAATTAATTTTCTAAATCTTAACAACATAAACTCATTTATTGCTTTGAAGTTTTATATTGTAAAGAAAGGAATTCTTTTCTTTTATAGAAGAAAATCTTTTCTATGCACTTGTAAAA
Organism: Helicobacter sp. MIT 05-5294; assembly: GCF_000765675.1. Lineage (GTDB taxonomy): Bacteria > Campylobacterota > Campylobacteria > Campylobacterales > Helicobacteraceae > Helicobacter_D. Next base: position 290 of record NZ_JRPA02000050.1, read on the forward strand.
CAAAAGTCTAAACAGAGATTTTGAGATTTTAGGACAAACTTAATCCAAGATTCCTTATTGGAATCTATCCTTTATCTTTAATAGATAAAGATTTAATTTTTTATGGAGAGTTTGATCCTGGCTCAGAGTGAACGCTGGCGGCGTGCCTAATACATGCAAGTCGAACGATGAAGCTCTAGCTTGCTAGAGTGGATTAGTGGCGCACGGGTGAGTAATGCATAGGTTATGTGCCTCATAGTCTAGGATAGCCACTGGAAACGGTGATTAATACTGGATACTCCTTACGAGGGAAAGTTTTTCGCTATGAGATCAGCCTATGTCCTATCAGCTTGTTGGTGAGGTAATGGCTCACCAAGGCTATGACGGGTATCCGGCCTGAGAGGGTGAACGGACACACTGGAACTGAGACACGGTCCAGACTCCTACGGGAGGCAGCAGTAGGGAATATTGCTCAATGGGGGAAACCCTGAAGCAGCAACGCCGCGTGGAGGATGAAGGTTTTCGGATTGTAAACTCCTTTTGTTAGAGAAGATAATGACGGTATCTAACGAATAAGCACCGGCTAACTCCGTGCCAGCAGCCGCGGTAATACGGAGGGTGCAAGCGTTACTCGGAATCACTGGGCGTAAAGAGCGCGTAGGCGGGATAATAAGTCAGATGTGAAATCCTATGGCTTAACCATAGAACTGCATTTGAAACTATTATTCTAGAGTATGGGAGAGGTAGGTGGAATTCTTGGTGTAGGGGTAAAATCCGTAGAGATCAAGAGGAATACTCATTGCGAAGGCGACCTGCTGGAACATAACTGACGCTGATGCGCGAAAGCGTGGGGAGCAAACAGGATTAGATACCCTGGTAGTCCACGCCCTAAACGATGAATGCTAGTTGTTGCCCTGCTTGTCAGGGCAGTAATGCAGCTAACGCATTAAGCATTCCGCCTGGGGAGTACGGTCGCAAGATTAAAACTCAAAGGAATAGACGGGGACCCGCACAAGCGGTGGAGCATGTGGTTTAATTCGAAGATACACGAAGAACCTTACCTAGGCTTGACATTGATAGAATCCGCTAGAGATAGTGGAGTGCTAGCTTGCTAGAACTTGAAAACAGGTGCTGCACGGCTGTCGTCAGCTCGTGTCGTGAGATGTTGGGTTAAGTCCCGCAACGAGCGCAACCCTCGTCCTTAGTTGCTAACTATTCGGTAGAGCACTCTAAGGAGACTGCCTTCGCAAGGAGGAGGAAGGTGAGGATGACGTCAAGTCATCATGGCCCTTACGCCTAGGGCTACACACGTGCTACAATGGGGTGTACAAAGAGAAGCAATATTGCGAGATGGAGCAAATCTATAAAACACCTCTCAGTTCGGATTGTAGTCTGCAACTCGACTACATGAAGCTGGAATCGCTAGTAATCGTAGATCAGCTATGCTACGGTGAATACGTTCCCGGGTCTTGTACTCACCGCCCGTCACACCATGGGAGTTGTATTCGCCTTAAGTCGGAATGCCAAACAGGCTACCGCCCACGGCGGATGCAGCGACTGGGGTGAAGTCGTAACAAGGTAACCGTAGGTGAACCTGCGGTTGGATCACCTCCTTTCAAGAGAAAAGACTAAAGATTCGTTTCTTTGGTTTTAGTTGTTCTTATCCTGCTTAGTTGTCAGAGATTGTTTTGGACTTT
>NZ_JRPA02000051.1 GCF_000765675.1 Helicobacter sp. MIT 05-5294
TTCAACGAAATCCTAGCTCCAAGATTCTATAATAAATACAAAGATTTAGAAGTAGAGATTGATAATAAAGGCAATATTATAAGATGGATTGGAGAGATTAATAGATGAATGGGATTCTACACATTCAAACCCATTCTTATTAAACTTAGGAGAGATGAAGTGAGTTTGCATAATGGCAACACAAGAAAAGAACAATTTCATTTTGTTTTTGATAGCAAAGAGAGCAAAAATTGTTATAACAAATATACTAGACAAGAGAATAAAAAATAGCATTATTGCGACCCTTTTTCGTCGCTAACTTCCGCATGTAGCCAACTTTTATTTTCATAATAATGCAACAAAATCCTCCCATAATTTGAGATTCTCTCTTTTGCTAAAGAATTATAGAGTGTGCCGATTGTTTCAATGGTTGGATTCTCTAGTCTATCAATGATTCTTCTAACCAGCAAACAACCCATATCTATATTTGCACTTGGATTAGTTTGCATAAACCCTGCAAAATCCCTTAAGATTTGAGATGTTAAGCCATGCAGAATCCCATTCATCTATTAATCTCTCCAATCCATCTTATAATATTGCCTTTATTATCAATCTCTACTTCTAAATCTTTGTATTTATTATAGAATCTTGGAGCTAGGATTTCGTTATAGTATTTAGTGCCTTTGGGGGTTCTTGCAACCCAAATATTATATTGCGACCAATATTTGGGAGTATCCCAAGAGGTAGGAGAATACATTGTGCTATAACCCATATAGGTTACCTTTTTATCATTTTCTTTTACAATTTTTGGGCAATTCTCTTTTGTATATTCTTTGCCATCTACGATAAAAATATCTTCCTCATCATCTCTATAAAACGCACCTTGATAGAGAAAATTATCCCTAAAATATATCCACGCTTGGTATTTGTCTTCTTTTTGTTTAGAAAGGTGGGTAATCTGAGATTCTTCTGCTATAAAATCCACATAATCCGCTAAAAATAATTCGCCTAATATTTCAAAATAAGCACTTTCAAAACTTGGCATGGGTTTATTGAGTTCAAATCTCATCGTTTGGTAGCAAATCCTATGCGCAAGAGGAAACCAAAAAATTTCATCAGATTCATGGGATTCTTTATCGCATATCATACACATCAACATATATTCAAACAATTCTAAAATATCAGTTTTTGTAGCCTGTGGATTGATTGCTAGAAAACAACCCAACAAATCCTCTTCCACGATTTCATCTCTATCATAGCCGATTCCTTGCGGCTTACTAAAAACTTGATGTCCTATGCCATAAATTAATTTTAGTCTTTTCATTCTTTCGCTTAATAATGGATTTTCCATTTTGTCTTGGTATTCAATTTAATGTCAATCGTCTCATTGCCACTTTTGCCTTCTTGCCCACTCCTAGAATTTGCTCTAAAGTTTATATTTGTGCCATCTTTTAGCCGTGTCCTTTCTATTTGCTCACCTGTTTTCTTCATGCTTTTATCTGTTAGTCTAATGGCATATTTTGTTAGTCTCTCCCAAATCTCCTTTAAATGTTTTAAACTTTTGGCTTTCCACACATTTTTATATCCCTCTTTATCCAACCCTCTAACTATCCTTATGACATCTTTTTTGTTTTTGGCATATTTTGGGGCTTTTGGAAATCGCTTCGCGCCTCTATGAAATTGATTGGGTCTTGGAATCCTTATAAATCTTGGAATAGCAATAATATCACTTTTTGCCTCATTGTTGTTTGAATTATATTGACTTAGAAAATCACTCCCATCTGCAATTTTGTCAGAATAAACTCCCATAAATTCCTCTAATTCTTGCTCCATTTGTTCATCAAATTCAACTTGCTTTTCTATTTCATCAACATCTTCATCAAACTCTATCTCTATAAACTCCCCACTCCCATCTTGTGTTTCTATTCTTATCACATTAGGAGGAATCTCATTTTGGGATTCTATCTTTGGTGGTTGTGGA
>NZ_JRPA02000024.1 GCF_000765675.1 Helicobacter sp. MIT 05-5294
CCCAAAAACCCCTGCAATTGCAGTCCAATCCCCAGCACTTAGTCTTAGCCACATTCTCCAAGGGCAGCCTAAAAATACTAATGCACCAATCATCGCAAAAACACCAAGCCCAAAGCGCACAATCGGTGCTGAACCCGTGCGAGGGCGAAACTCTCTAAATAAAAAAGACGCAAGTAATGCACCAAGAATCAAGCCAATAATTTCGGGGCGAATGTATTGCACGATTCCTACTTGATGGAGATTGAGCGCACCTGCAATGTCGCGCGTAAAACACGCCGCACACATACCCATATTGCCAGGATTCCCTAAATATACCAAGATAGGCGCGATAACCCCAAGCGCAATTCCCGCCAAAATGGGATAAATTGCTAATTTCATAAAAACTCCTAAAAGTGATAAATGACAGCTGGTAGTTTCTAAGTAGTATTGTAGAAGAGCTGTTTGCTTAAGCCTTAAGCCAATTTGGATTATAAACAAACTTTACTTAAAAAACCAAAATGCAATAAAACTTCATAAAATACCTAATGCAATATTTGGTTTATTGTATTGGCTGTTGCCATAAAAAATATTCAAGAATCAAGAAATACTTAGAGTTAAAATTTATCAAAATTATAGATTTTATACGCTTTATAAAGAGTAAGGCTAATTATTAATGGTGGTATTTATCTAATTTGTATAAAGCAGCTAGAATTACAACCAAGCTTTTATAAATAATTTAGCAATATTAAAACTTCTATAATAAAGAAAACAAAACAACTCCCCATACCAAAAGTGCTAAAAGCACACTAAAAAATACCGCAGCACTTGCGCAATCTTTGGCGATTTTGGCTAAAGGTGCAAATTCTGAAGTGATTAAATCCACGCAAGCTTCTATGCTAGAATTAACTGCTTCTAAAATCAGTATCAAAAAAAGCACAGCGATTAAAAATAAATGCGAACTTAAATCTATAGGCAAGAAAAAGCTAATCACCATAGCAGGAATAATAAAAGCTAATTCAATACGGAAGGCAACTTCTCGCTTAAGCATTGCCAAAACCCCCTCAAACGCAAATTTCGCATTAGCAAGAAAGTGGTATTTAGGTTTCATGATTCTCCTTCTTTGGAATCTATATTTAGCAAATCATCTCTAACTTGATAAACATCACTCTCTACACCAAAATAGCCAAGCAAAGTGCTAAAAATATTATCTTGAGAGAGAGGCAAACTTTTGCGAGATTGTGCGATTTGCATAAGGGCTGGATTGCTACTAAAAAAGATAAAAGGAATGTGGATTTGCTCTTTTGGAGCGATAAAATAAGGCATTCCGTGCAAATAGATTCCATTTTCTCCTAAGCTCTCTCCATGGTCAGAGAGATAAATCAAACTTGTTTCATATTCTGGAATTTCTTCTAGCATATCAATTAAAGATTTTACAATAAAATCTGTATAAAGAATAGTATTATCATAGGTATTTCTAAGTTCTTCTTGGGAGCATTTTTGTAGCTCATTAGTATCACAAGTCGGAAGGAATCGCTTAAAAGCATCAGGATAGCGTTGATAATATAGGGGTCCATGTGAGCCTTGTAAATGCACAATGATGAGATTCTGCTCTTTTAAGCTTTTAAGTTGCTCTGAAACTTCTAGCAACAAGTTTTCATCATAAGGGCTTTTAAGTGATTTTACTTTTTCTAAGTTTTTGCAAACACCTTGACACCCACCAGAGTTATTGCCAAGCCATATGACATTTACCCCAACTTTTTGCAAAATATCTAAAGCATTTTCCCTATAATGAGCAGATTTTGAAAAATTCTCTTTGGATAAATCCGAAAACATACAAGGAACGCTAATCGCTGTAGAAGTCCCACAAGAATAAAAGTTATCAAAATATGCAATAGATTTCTCTTTGGTGTAGATATTTGTATCATTAATAGAATATCCACCCAAAGAATAATTTGCAGCCCTTGCAGTCTCACCTAAGACAAAAACCATTAATTTTCTTTTGGAATCTTGCCTTAAAGTCGCGTCTTTGGCAATTTCTTCAAATTCTTTTTGGGGCAAAGATTGTTTGACACAAAGAACAGCGGAATAAATTTGTCGTGTAGGAGTTTCATAAACCCTTAGAAAAATATGATTCCGAAAAAATGGAATTAGTGTTTGGCTCTGCGAATAAAAAATCCCAACAGCAAAAACCAATCCGCCCAAAAAGGTCAGCAAGGGAAGAAGAAAACGCCATTTTAGGGTTTTAGGGTAAATAATATGTGTTTTTATAATCAACAAAGTAGGTAAAATCCCAAAAAGAAAAATAAAAATCAACAAACTAGGAGAAAGTAAGTCAAAAACTTCTTGTGTATCTGTCTTTAAAACATTATCTATCATATCCCTATCAATAATCACGCCATAAAAGAACATAAAATACGCGCTAAGACAGCTAATCCATATTAATGGGATAAGTAAGATTTTGTATAAGTTTATTTTAAGAAAGAGCGTGAGGGGGGGGGGGGCTGATAATACACTAATTGCTAGAGCAAAATAAATTACAGGAAAAGAGAGTTTTAGAGCCAAAGAAGAATCAGAATCTAAGTTTTGATAAATTTGAATGAAAAAATTAAAATTCATACAGGTAAAGAAAAAGGCACTAAGCAAGACAAAGTGCAACCAAGATAAAGTGATTTTTGGAGCAAAAAGCTTATGTTTCTGCATTAAGATTCCTTTGTAGACTTTAAAATAAAGTCGCGGATTATATTTTATAAATGTTTAATGAATGGTAAAAAATTCCAAGAGGATATATTTTATGGATTAATTTTACCTTTTATTATTTTTTGATGGAATATTTCCTTGTTTTGTAAAAATTTTAGGAATTAAAATATGAGAAGCCATTATTGCGCAGATTAGAGCAAAATTATAAAGCCCAAATCCTCCCCTTGTTTTAAGGAGAAGATTTTGAATCTTTTGTGTTTTTTGAATTTTTTGTATCATAGAAATAATTTGTAATAAAATTTATAAATATCAACTAGCTTTTTAGATGAGGTTAATCATTGCCGCAAGGATTCCAATAGGCGCGATGAAGCGAATCGTGAAATACCAGCCTTTGAAATAGATTCCTTGTAATTTCCCCTCTAGCATTGCATAAACGCGTTCTTTGGGTAGAATCCAACCCATATAAATACACATAAAAACTCCCGCAAGTGGTAGCATAAAGGAGCTAGTGAGATAAACAAACCAATCAAAGAGGTTCTTTCCACCAAAAGTCAAATCCGCCGAGAATGCAGCGGTGTTGCTAAGAAGCGCGAAGATTCCTAGTATATAGGCACTTGCAATGCTGATAAAATTAGCAAAATGTCGCTTCATAGAAAAGCGTTCAATCAAATAGCTATTGAGGGGTTCAAGCATAGAAACCGCCGAAGTAACCCCAGCAAAAATAAGCGAGATGAAAAACAAAAACGCAATGATTTGTCCGCTGATGCCCATATTTGCAAAAATCAATGGCAAGGAGATGAAAACTAGTCCAACGCCCTCTGTTGGTTCTGCGCCATGCCCGAAAATAAAAGTGAAAATCACTAATCCAGCAATCAAGCAAAATAAGAAGTTTAATAACGCAATCACGACGGCAAAGCGGACGAAATTTCCGCCTTTTGGCATAGAGTTAGAGTAAGTCAAAATCACGCCAACCCCTAAGGAGAGTGAGAAAAACGCCTGTCCCACTGCGCGGACAATCACTTCGGCGTTGATTTTGTCAAAGTTTGGGCTAAAGAGAAACAAAAAAGAATCCATAAAGGCGTCTTGCGCTAAAGAATAGCCAAGCAATCCTAGAAAGATAAATAAAAGCATTGGCATTAGGATTAGATTTAGCTTCTCTATCCCTGCTTTTACTCCACGATTAAGGACGAATGCACAAAGCGCGACAACTAAAAAGTGCCATAGCATTTGCCACCCAATCTCTTGCCCTACAAACCCCCCCCAAATTTGAGTTGTCGTCTCTAAGGTTTTGGGCAATCCTGTAATGCTTAAAAACAAATAATGCACCAACCAGCCCAAAACTACGACATAAAAGGCAAAGATGAGGACGCCAGAAATTATCATCAAGCCGCCAAATCGCAAAAACTTGAGATGATGGGGCGCAAATTGTTCAAAGGTCGCGACTGCATTTTGCCCACTTGCCCTCCCAAAAACCATTTCTACGATGAAGACGCTCACGCCAAAGATGAGAAACGCTAACACAAAAACAAGCACAAACGCGAATCCGCCATTTTGCCCTACCAAATAAGGGAATCCCCAGATTCCGCCAAGTCCAATTGCGCTACCTGCTGTGGATAATATATATCCTGTTTTAGAAAATCTTGTCATAAAACCACCTAAAATATTTCGGCATATCTTAGCAGAATCGCATACGAAAAATAAAGGCTTTTAGGAAAAATAAAATGGAATTTTTGTAAATGTGTAATTTTGCGTTTCATTCGCCTTGCTATTGCGTCATTGCGAACGGGCATTTGCTAGTGTGGCAATCCACAATACAGAATCTCGCCCTTAAAGATTCCATTGTAAAATATCTATTTAAGTGTGGAATCCCATTTCGCGCCCACCATCAAAGTTTGAATTGATTTCGCGCTTGATTTCGTCTAAAAAGCTTTGTGTGGTGAATTGCGGTTTGGGGAGACTCGCGATATTGTAGGCAGTGTTTTTGACTACAAGGGCGATTTGCCCCCCGCTTAAAGCAAATTTAGCAAGTTTTTTTATATCAAAATCCTTTTCAAAAGGCGCGTTTTTGGGAAGCAGTTTTTCCCAAAGCAAGACGCGTTCTTCAAAGTTTGGTTTTTTAAATTCAATTTTATAGTTGAATCGTCTTGAAAAGGCGGTATCAAGCGTTTCTAATAGGTTGGTTGTGGCGATTAGGATTCCGTCAAATCGTTCAATTTGTTCTAAGAAAATATTTTGCATTTGGTTGTGCATTTTGTCTGCACCACTCCCGCTTGTCGTGCGTGTGCTTAAAAATTGGTCTGCTTCATCAAGCAATAAAATGGGCGTTTGTTTGCTATTGGCGCACAATTCTTTGTAGGATTCAAAGATTTTGCGGACATTTTTTTCGCTTTCTCCGACATACATAGAGAGAATCTTGGAGCAATCAAAGCTTAAAACAGGCTTTTTAAGGGACTTTGCAAGTGCTAAAGCGGTGAGTGTTTTGCCTGTCCCTGCCGCACCATAAAAGATAATTTTCGCGTCAATTCCTCGTTTTTTGTCTTTGATTCCCCAATCTTTTAGGTATTGTAAGACTTTGGAATCCATTTGCTTAAGCAAGGTTTCAAGCGTGGCTTGTGTGCTTGGGGCTAATACAACTTCGCTTAGCGGGACTTTTGGTTGTAAAAATTCAAAGATTTCTTGTTCTAAAACAAGGGATTTTAGGCTAATCCTCTCTTTTTTATCGTAATTTTGTGGGTGTGTAATGCGTTTTAAAATCGCATCGGGGATAAAAAAGGTGCGATTGATTCCACCAAAAGGGCTTAAAATCTCATCATAATCCACCAAGCCCTTTTCTACCAAACGACTTCTATCGTCCAAAAGGGCGCGATTCTTTATCCTTTCATAATCGTTCATACTCACAAGATTAATCAGCGTATTTAACTCTCGCCCCTCACTTTCCTTACCTAAATATTCTTCACGCAAAAGAGCAATGAAAAGAATCTTTTCTTGTGCGTTGAGGTTGTATTCTTTAAACAAAATCTCCAAGCTTAGCTTCTCTGTGGTCAAATCTAAACGCTCGTTAATTCTTTGTTGGAGCAGTTTAAACTTTTGCATTCCTTTGTTTAGAAGTGGCGAGGTGGAATGGTCTTTTTTGTATGGGCTTAAGCTGTGCATTAATTCAATGGATAAAAATTGGTCTTTAAGATATTCTAAGTGATTGTTATAGGGGGCGACTTTGGGAAGTTTGGGATTGATTCCGCCCTCTTCAAGGAGTTTTAAAAAGCTAGAGCTTAGGCTAAAAGCGGTGTTGATTAACTCTAGTAGGACAACTTCTTGATTGAGATTCTTTAAAAAACTCTGTTGGCTAATCCAGCCTAATTCTAAAAGATTTTTAAAATGAGGCAAGGAATCCAAAACTGCTATTTCGTTTTGCGGAACAAAAAGCGCATTGATAATATCTAGGCAAATGATTTCGTCTGTGCCTTTGAGAAGTTCGGCGCATAAATGGCGCAAAATCAATGCTTCTTCTTGATTGCATTTCAAAAAAGGATAAATTTTTGTCTTGTTAATGGGGTTGGTTTGTAAAAAATCTAGCAAATATTGCATATTGTTCCTTCATCATCATAAGGGTCAAGGTGAGTGATAATCTCCCATTTGCCCTCTAAATTTCTAATAGAGCATTCAACAAAATCCGAAGCTTGGTGCGCGTCTAATAGTGAGATATTTGGGTCAAAGACTAAATGCACTTCTACGAAATTTATCTCTCCGCTTTGGCGTGTTTTAAGGTCGTGATAGCTTTGAATCTTGGGTGCAGAATCCAAAATTTGCTTGATTGCATTGACTTTTTGTTCTTCTAGCGTTCTATCAAGCAGGACGAAAACGCCCTCTTTAAGCAATCCTAACGCGGAATATGCAACATAGATTCCGATTCCTAATCCAAAGATTGCGTCAATTTGGTGGAAATCTGTCCATTGCACTAAAAGGAGTGCGACAAGCACTGCCGCGTTGCTTAAAATATCTGTTTTGTAATGCAGCGCGTCTGCTTTGATAACGAGGTTTTTGCTTTTTTTGGCAACATAGCTTAGGTAAATCACAAGCATTGTGGTAAGAATCAGAGAAAAAATCATCACATAAAGTGAATAATTGAGATAGGTTAATTTTTCATCTAAAAAGAGCTTTTTACAGGATTGATAAAGAATAAAGATTCCAGAGACTAAAATCACGCTTCCTTCTATGACTGCGGCGAGAGATTCTATTTTGCCCATACCATAGTTGTAGTTAAAATCTGCAGGTTTTTCGGCTTTAGTAACGGCATAGAGATTGAAAAGTGAAGCGAATAAATCCAACAAAGAATCAATCGCACTTGCAAGAATCGCAATAGAACCGCTTAGGATTCCGACAATAAACTTAACAATAATCAAGATAAAAGCTGTCAAGCTTGAGATGATTGTGGCTTTGCGTTGGAGGCTAAGTTTAGGCTTTTTTGTGAAATCCACCGCACAAAATTTAAGGAAATGATTGGGCAAAACAGACATTAATAACCTTTAAACAGGGGGAAGCAAATAAAGAGGTTTGAGTGAATGGCTAAAAAGTTCAAGATTTAAAATATCAGGCAGCGCAAAGGGCGTTTTTTGCGGGAGTGTATGGAATCTTTGCAATGTGATTCCAAGCTGTGCCGCTTCTTCCTCTAAGATTTGTTGGGAATCTTGATTCAAGCTTGTGAGGGTTTTTTCGTCTTCTGTTTTGACAAAATAATAGTTTCCATAGGCTTTGATAGGAGAATTTTTATTAAAATGAAATGCGTGTGTGGCGTAAAGTTTGATGTTTTGGGTGATTTCTAATGTTTTGGCAAAAAGATAGATTAATTTCAATGCCATAAAACTTCCCGGACCGCGCACGAAATATAGACTATCAAACGCGATTCCTTTTTTGCTAAATTCCATAAACAATGGCACTAAACCATCGCTTAGTGGGAGAGTGATAGGGTGGGATTCTACGAGATTCCAAGTTTGTTCTTGGCTTGGGATTCCATTAGTATTTTGTGGAATCTCATTTTGCAAATTTTTAGCATAAAGCCCCACAAGCGTGGGTTCTCCAGCAAGATTTGGCAGAATCAGGATTTTATGCATTTTGCAAGGCATATTCATAAATCTTTTGCGATTCTTCACTCTCTAAAATTTCAAAGGCATTGCTGTTTTCAAAGAGTTTTTTGGTCAGCAAATGGTTGAGTTTGTGGCTACCCGCATAGGAAACATACGCACCAAGTAGCGGAATCCCAAGTAGCGACATATCGCCAATCGCATCAAGAATCTTATGGCGGACAAACTCTTCTTTGTAGCGCAAACCCTCTTTGTTTAAAATCGTCGTATCATCTAGCACAATCGCATTATCTAACGAGCCTCCAAGCGCAAGTCCGATGGAGCGCAAATACTGCACTTCACTTAAGAATCCAAAAGTTCTAGCCCTCGCAATTTCTTCTTTGTAGTTTTTGGTAGAAAACTTGAATTTATAAGATTGCGTTCCAATAGCTGGGTGTGGAAAATGGATAGAAAAATCAAAAATACACGCGTCGTTGGGTTCAAAGCGCACGAATTTATCTCCCTCTTTGACTTCAATAGGCGATTTGATTTTTAGGATTCTTTTGGGGGAGGATTGTTTGAGGATTCCAGCTTCTTCAAGTAACATACAATACCCAATGCTGCTTCCGTCCATAATCGGCACTTCTTCGTTATCTAATGTGATTTTGAGATTATCTATCCCATAAGCGTGGATTGCAGAGAGGAGGTGTTCAATCGTGGAAATTTTATGGTTGTTTTTGGCTATCACAGTCGCCATTGTCGTATCTACGACATTTTCAGGATTTAGAGGAATGCTCACGCCTACATCACTGCGATGGAATACGATTCCGCTATTTTCTTCTAGTGGCTCTAAAGTCATCTTGACAGGCACACCTTTGTGTAAGCCGATTCCGACTAATTCTACTTTTTTTGCAATCGTTTGTTGCTTCATTTTAGCTCCTCTATGATAATTTCTTGTTGTTTTCTATAAATTTTATTTTGGTTGTGTTGCAATAAATCTTTATCTAAAATTTCTCCACCAAAAAGCACATTTCCTTCGCCAACTTTGCCTAAAATCATATAATCTCCATTGCAGAAAATATTGCCACTGATATTGCCAAAAATCTGTATATTTCCCTCACTTTGGATATGCGCGCCACTATTAATGCGTCCAAAAATCGTTAAATCACCTTGCGTGATGATTTCTTCTCCACTGCGAATTGTGCGGTGAAAAATGAGTGTGGTGGTTTGTGTGTTTTTTTCTTTGGAATCTGGTTGGGTTTTGGCGTTAGAATCTTGGGATTCCAACTTAGAATCCGCCAAATCCGCTTTATTGGTTGTGCTTTGTGGGTCTGCAGATTGGTTTGTAGAAATGCTTAAATGCAAATTCCCATAAGATTCTCCATTTTGAGCTGTGGGCGATTCAATGAAGTTGAGGTTTTTGGCACAAAGATAGTCATAAAGCAAAGCAGAATCGGGAATCGTAGAATTTGCTTTGATGGGATAAGCGAAGACTAGCAGAAAGTCTTTGAGCAAAATAAAGTTTTTTTCAATATAATCTATGGTTTCTTGCGCATCTCCCTCTGTAAAAACAAATGCGCGAAAGTTTTTCTGCCTTGCCTTAACCATTGTTTATCCTTAGAGTTTGTTGATAATATCTTTCGCCTGTGCAATCACTTGCGTAATGTTAGTTTTAATCCATGAAGAATCCATCCATTCTGCATTCCATACTTCATAGCCTTGCACTAAAACGCTAAAATGTAAATGGTCGCCTAATGCTAATCCTGTGTTGCCTGTGTTTGCGATAAATGTGCCTCGCGCGAGAGAATCCCCGACATTGACTTCGCTACTTGTCAAATGCGCATAGAGGGTAGAAAGTCCAAGTCCATGATAGATTACAAGTGCATTGCCGTCAATCCCCACAAATTCGTTGAGCGTAACCACTCCGGGATTGTTAAGAATCACAGGAGCTTGTTTGATACTTGCAAGGTCTAGCCCCATATGATTGGATTCGCTGACATTTTTGCCTTGATAAGTAAAAGTGCGGTGATCGCCAAAACTCGCCATTACTGCACCATTTTTAAGCGGTGAGAATGCAGCGATAGAAAAATCCTCTATTAACGATTCGGTATCCACAAAAGAAGAAGCTTTAAAGATGCGATTGAAAGTCTCTTCGCGCACTTCTTCGTTGATATAGCGGAAAATCGCGAGTTTGCTATCAAAATCCTCTAAATTTCTTTCGCCAATTTCTTCTACAAGACTAGAGATTTTGCCATCAATAAACGCATCGCTTAAAGGAATCGTGGAATCGCGATATTGCTTTTTTTGTTTGAAGTAGTTAATGGGCGCAATGCTGATATTTCCTGCGTTGTCTTGCGCAATGATTTTTGCATTAAAATCTTCGTGGAGCTTAGACCAAGCAAGTAAGGAAATGTAGAATCCTTCTTTGTAGAAAGGTTGGGGTGTGAAATCCAAAATGCCATTTGTGATTTTCACGCTTTTTAGGTTTTCATCTTCTGCTTTGAAGATTACAAGCGCACTTCCGCCTTGCGTGATTTTGTAGGAATTTGCAACGATAGCAATCTGCGGTTTTTTGGTATCTATTTGGATATGAAATTGTTCTGTGGTTGTGTTGCCCTTAAAGAAATTCCATTTGCTCGTATCTGTTACGCTAACTTCTAGCGAGATAGATGGGACATTGTTTTTAAGGCTTTGGGGTTTTTGTATGCCAATGCAAAAGCTTTTAATCGGAGATTGTGCGGTGATATTTTGGGTTAAAGGCGCAGTGTTGGCGTTTTTGATTGCGCACATAGAATCTTGCTCGGTGAGTTGTTGTGCGTCAATGGGGATTCTTTGTCCATTTTCTATGAGGGCAACTTGATAGCTTTTGATTCCTGCGTTATCGCTGATTTCAATAGGAAATGTGCCTTTGAGATTCCAAGAATTGCTTTGGAGGTTGATAGTTGGAGATTCTTTTTCAAACGAATCCGAACTTAGCATAAACATTCCAAATATAATGATAATAACAAGTGCGACAAGCCCTAGAATCTTGGCAAAGCCGCCTTTTGCGCGTGGATTTTGCATAAACTTTCCTTAAAGTTTGATTCTAAAATAACCTTATATTTTAGCGAAAAAGTGCTTAATTTGTAAGCAAATGAGAGATTTTGCGGAGATTTCTTTGGATATTTTGGTGATTTGGTGGAATCGCCTATGTGCTGCACGGATAATCTTGCATTAAAATTAAAGCGTAGAGACTAATTAAACTAGGATTAGAATCTAAAATCCCCACAAATCCCCCCCCCCGAGACTCCAAATCAAAATGGCTTAGGATTCTTGATTTAGGAGATTCTAAGCATTAAGTGCGGATTTTATTGCTTGTTCTATCAAGTCTTTAGAATTTGGTTCAACCAATCTTTCGCCCACTTCCACGCCATTTTTGTAGAGAATCAGCGTAGGGATTCTGCGGACATTTAAAGATTCTTTTAATGCTTCTTCTTCGTCCGCCATAACGGCAAAAAACTTAACTTGCGCCCCATATTCTTGCATAAGCATTCCGACAATAGGTTCAATTTTGCGACAATCCGGACACCAAGGTGCGCCCACTGCGACAAAGCAAACTCCCTCTTGAATTGCATTTTGAAAATTAGCTTGTGTTAATTTTTCTAACATAAAATTCTCCTTGTTTGAATTAAACGAACGAATTGTGGAGTAATTTTGCTTAAATAACGCGAAAAATGAAAGAAAGATGTGATTTTGTTACATTTATAGGTTTATACGCTAAATTAGGAAGTGCAGCAAGATGAAAATGGAATCGCTAAGTGTGGAATCGCGATTCCAAACAAGATTAGGCGATATTGGTAAAAACCGCCTGCACATCGTCATCTTCTTCAATTCTATCTAGCAGTTTTTCAATCTCTATGAGTTGTTCTTCGCTAAACTCCACCGGATTAGTCGCAATGCGCTCTAGTGCGGCTTTTTTGACTTCTAATTTAAGCTCTTCAAGTGCATTTGCAAGCGTGCCAAAGCTTGTATAATCCCCATAAATATGGATAATTTCATCTTCTACTTCCATAGAATCTAGCCCAGCGTCAATGAGTGTAAGCTCTAGTTCTTCCAAGTCTCCTGCACTTGCTTTGTTGATTTCAAAATGTGCTTTACGCGCGAACATAAACTCCAAAGAATTATTGGTAAGCATTTGTCCGCCTAGTTTATTGACATAGCTTTTGAGATTCGCTACCGTGCGCGTTGTGTTGTCTGTGGCGCACTCTACAAAAAACAAAGCACCATGTGGAGCTTTAATCTCGTAATTGACTTCCGTGATTTGGATTCCATCTTTTCCTAAAGCGCGTTTAATGGCTGCTTCTATATTGTCTTTTGGCATATTTTGGGCTTTTGCCGCTAGAATTGCGGTGCGAAGCTTGGAGTTCATATCCGGGTCGCCACTGCCACCTTCTTTAACAGCGATGCTGATTGCTTTGCCTAATTTTGGAAAAAGTTTTGACATTTTGTCCCATCGCTTTTCTTTGCTTGCTCTTCGGTATTCAAATGCTCGTCCCATAAAAACCTCTTTTAATTGTAATTTAAAGCAGTGATTGTAGTATTTTTAAGTTTAAACTTCAAAAGGAATTTGCAAAATCTTGCAAATTTTCTTGACATTAACAAAGAATTTCTATATAATTTTGCCTCTTTTTGATAGAGCTTTTATTCCGGATTAGCTCAGCGGTAGAGTAGGCGGCTGTTAACCGCTTGGTCGTAGGTTCGAATCCTACATCCGGAGCCACTTCTTAAGATTTCTCCATGATTATTATTTAAACTTACTTAATTCAATGTAAAATTTCAGTTTTTACTTTCATCTTAAAGTTTTCCAAAGGATTTATACTTAAATCCGCATAATAATAGAGTCTTTAAGATTGGTAAGAAGCCTAAGAATTTTGCTATAATCACGCTAAAACTTAGCAAACTTCACTAAACCTTAAACATAAGGAATCATCAATGAAAACAGATAAAATCTTTCTTGTCGCCGAGCTTTCTGCAAACCACAATCAAGACAAAAATTTAGCCCTAAAAACCATTAAAGCCGCCAAAGATTCTGGAGCTGATGCGATTAAATTGCAAACTTATACGCCTGATTGTATGACGCTAGATTGCGAGGGTGATGATTTTCGCATTAAAGGCACTTTGTGGGAAGGAAAAAGGCTTTATGATTTGTATCAAGAGGCAATGACGCCGTGGGAATGGCATAAGGAATTGTTTGATTATGCGCACCAACTTGGGCTTGTATGTTTTTCTAGTCCTTTTAGCAAGGAGGGTGTAGATTTTTTAGAAAAATTAGGGAATCCTATTTATAAGGTTGCGTCATTTGAGATTGTGGATTTGGAGTTAATCGCGTATATTGCGCGTTTAGGGAAGCCGATGATTCTTTCTAAAGGAATTGCGACTAAAGAGGAAATTGACGAGGCAATAAAGATATGCAAGGAAGCAGGTAATTCGGATGTTACGCTTTTGCAATGCACGAGTTCTTATCCTGCGCCATTGCAAAGTGCGAATTTGAGCTTGATTCCACAACTAAAGGCGGATTTTGGCGTAGAGGTTGGGCTGTCTGACCATACATTAGGAATCACTGCACCCATTGTAGCCGCAAGTTTGGGAGCTAGAGTGATTGAAAAGCATTTTATTTTAGAAAGGGCGCAAGGTGGCGTAGATAGTGCTTTTAGTTTAGAACCAAACGAGTTTGCGCAAATGGCAAAGGTGGTTAGAGAGGTTGAGGAATTGCTCGGGATTCCAACTTATGAATTAAGTGAAAAGTCTAAAGAGGGCAGGGCGTTTATGCGCTCCTTATATGTTGCCAAGGATATTAAAAAAGGAGAAATTATCGGGCTTGGTTCTATCTGCTCTATTCGTCCCGGATTTGGAATTGCGCCAAAATATTTAAAGGAAGTTTTGGGTAAGCGCGCTAGTAAGGATTTGTGTCGCGGAAAAGCGTTAGAATTTGGGGATTGGGAGAAGATTTGATGTTGTGCGCATTTTTGAGGTCGCACCGATTTCCGCTTATTTCATAAAATTTACCCAAAAATCATAAAATAGATAAGAGGATAAGAAATAACCAAGTGGGAGATTGACAGCAACCCCGATAGTAAATGCCAAAAAAGGCTTTATCCCAATAGAGATAATCGTTCTAAGCTGCGTATTGAGTCCAACACAAAGAAAAGTCCAAGTAAAAACCCAATTACGCAAGGTTTTAATTAGTCCTAAAGATTCTTTTGAAAAACTCTCACTTTGTGTCGCGTCAAAGTTTAGGCTAAAAATGCTAACTAGAATAGAAGCGATTAGGAATCCTAAAATAAATTTTGGGAATTTCTCCCAAATTATTTTTACACCAACTTGCGTATTTTCTTGTTTATGCCATAGGGCAACAGACAAAAACGCTACCAATACAGCCCAGACCCCGACAAACATATCTCTACCAACCACCTTAATAAGTGTAAAGGCAGCAATAGCACGCTCATCACCAATAGATTGTGCTGCGGCTAATCCAGCGGAATCCGCAAACTCACTTGTGCCAATCCAAGCTCCTGCAACTCCAGCATCAAGATCCAATGCTTTGCACAGCACAGGTAACAAAATTACCATCACGATAGCATAAATGACTACGATACTAATGGAAAGGCTGATATGCTCTTGCTTGGCTTTTGCTGCATTTCCGATGACGATAGACGCGCTCACGCCACAGATAGAACCTCCTGCACCTAAAGTTGCCCCAAAGCTAGGGTCTAGCTTCAAAAGCTTTGTCGCTGCAAAATAAATCACACCAAAAGTAACGATTGTGATAGTGCAAGCTTGTAGAATCGCAATTCCACCAGCATTAATAAGAGTTGTCAAAGGGAGGGTTGCACCCATAAGCACGATTCCGATTTTGACATAAAATTCTGTAAGCAATGAATCTTTAAACCACATAGGCAAGTCAAAAAGATTTCCCAAAAGCAATCCAAGCAACAGAGCAATCAAAGGGGATTCTAGCTGATATTCTTTGACATTTTGGTGGCTACTAATCAGAAATACAAGAATGCTAAGTGCAAACAATACGCTAAAGCTGACGATAAAAGCCCTAAGATTCTTGCCAATAAATTTGGATACAACACTAAACCAAATCCCAAAAAAGCCAAACAGGGCAACAAAATACCATAGTTCAAGATTTTTAAAAGCTTTTAAAATGTCTGTTTCTCCCCAAGTGTTAAATTTTACATTCAAGATTTTGATGATAAAAAATCCATCAAGAAGCCAAAAAAGACCAATTCCTATCACTAAAAATAAACCAATAATATTCGCCCAGCTATCTTCTTTTGAAAGCCAAACAACCTTTGAAGTTTTCACAATTTTCCTTTGTATTTTTACAAAAATTTTTCTGAATGAATTTGCATAAAATTTCCAATTTTATTAATCTTTAAAGCGATTCTACGCCCACAATATGAGCATATACAAGCTTTTGTGATTGGTGTAATTAATAAAATGCTGCTTAAGAATATCTTTATTACGCAGAATAGTTATTGTATGAAATATGATTTCGTGTAACAACCAAAAATATAGAATTACCTTCAAGAAAAGTTTGTGTGATTCCACTCACGAGAGTGCCATACGAAATTGGAACCAATCTAAATAACGAATTATACTATAATTCTATGTGTTTCAAAAAACAAAAAGTATTTTTTGTAAAAAACAGCCGTTATTTGTTTATTGTTTTACAATGGGTGGAGATTGCAAAAAGTTTTCTTAATGTAATTTATCCACTGCGCTTCCGTTTAAAATTCCTGTTTTACATATTGGCAATACAAGAGGAGAAAAGGGGTATTAAGGGTTTTTGATAATGAGTGTCTAATGGGCTAATCTATTTGATATTTCTGCAAAAGTGCATAAAATATCAATATCTATATAATACAATATAATACAATTATATATGGTAATTTTGAATTGTTTTCCAAATAATTCTTAAATAATTCCTCTTCCATTTCAACTCCCCTTAAGCTAACTTTGCTAAAATTCCATTTCCTTTTTTGCGCTAAAAATATTTTAGAGTGAAAAAGTAAATGTTCTTTAACTATTATTT
>NZ_JRPA02000052.1 GCF_000765675.1 Helicobacter sp. MIT 05-5294
TCTGCTGGATTTGCAATACTCCAAATCATATGGTAAACCCTTGTCATTGAGTGGTTTCATTTTGAGAGGGAATACAATATCTTCTATTGATGTTTCCCCCCTCCACCCCCTAACCACTTCATTCTCTTTAAAATCTTCAATAATTGGAATCTTAAATTGTTTAGTGATAGATTGTTTCTCTAAATCCTTAGATTCTATTTGAATCTTTTATGCTTTGGTATTATTAGCCTCATCATTATCTTTAAAGGGAATAAAAGAAAGAAAGAGAAGTTTAGTATCTTGTAAGTTAATATTATTGTATTTATCTTTGGTAATGGTAGTATCTAATGGAATCTTGATTGTAGTTTGTTTATCTTTTAGTTTAGTGATAAAGCTTGTTTTAGTGGGGTAGTTTTGGTTGTTTGTATTGGTGTTAATTGGATTATTTGTATTTGTAGCACTCACTTTAGAATCTTAAATATTACTAAATCAACAATTTTTATTATTTGCATTCATGTCCTACTTGACTTTCGTGAATTACCCCATAAATTACTTTGCTTGCGTCTTCGGCTTCTGGTAGAATATAGGCAACTTTAATCCATTTGAAATTCTTAGAATCTCGCCCTAAATCTAATATAAAAGCTTTATTCTCTGTATATTGACATGTTTCTTGTATATCTGCTCTTTGAATATGTATAAGTATTTGCCCATTAGGAGATTCTCTAAGATTAATAAAAGGGTCTTTGGAAGCATAGAACAACAGAAATTCGCTTGGAAGGGATTTTTTATCTATATACCACTTTCTTATATCGCTTAAAATCTTTACATCTTGAGCAATAGTCGCACAATATGGTGTATCAGCTTCACTATCTAAATTTTTATTAATGTAGTAATTTTCCAAAGTTAGTGTTACACGGATTGCTATCCCACCCAAGATATATTCATCTATTGGATTTAATTGATTTGGTAAAATATTATAGATTTGCAAGAAACTATTTTTTTGAAATGAAACATCTTTCTTAAGTGTATCATTTAAAAATATGGACCTGTTATCATCTGTAAAAAGTCTAGGTAAATCATTTGGAATATCTGGAAAAAACACTAAACGCCAATAAAAATCTACTTCGTCTTGATACATTTGCCATTCAAGTATTCCACTTAGCGTTACTTTTCCCCTATAATATATTTTTTCCTCTGTTTCTTTATCTTTATATAAGGTGCTATTATAATAAGTTCGGCTTGATAGCATGTCTTGAAAATGTGTCTGATATGCATCAGCATACACAATGCTAACAACAAAAAATATAAAAATTACTAAACGCATTATCGCTCCCTTTCTGGTGGGTAAAACTCAATTTTATCTTTTTCTTGAATCTTAACAATAAAATTCTTAATCGTGCTTTTTGTCGGATTATTTGTGCCAAGTTCATAGCGTTTAAAAGATTCTGCATCATGTTCAATAAGAGCTATATACAATCTTGCAACAGCATTAACTGTGCTATTTCTGTCTTTTGCTATCCATCTTTCTTTTTTCCACTTCAACTCATTTGTCGGCAAAAGGCAGCCCGTACTCCATTCACCTGTATCGCCATAATGAATTAAAATACCATTTCTACTTGTCCCTATCACACTATTTTTGCTATCTTTAGGTTTGAGTTGCGGGACGATATGAATATGTTTAGTTCCAAAAGTTTTCCTATTATCTTTATTGTGTTTGCAAGTTGCAATATTGCAATATAGCTGCTCTATGTTTATATTTAAATTTTTCATTGTTTTTTGCAAATCATCCAAATATCTTTCTTTATTATTTGGATTTTCCACCATAAGGACTGGGCTATTAATATTTGATTTTTTCCAAAACACCTCATATTCTCCTGCTGGTATTCTTGTATCACTGCCTGCAAACTTTTGTTGTTCGTTAGCGATTTTACCAACATTTGGATTATATCATG
>NZ_JRPA02000053.1 GCF_000765675.1 Helicobacter sp. MIT 05-5294
ATTACTCTGATTATACAAACTCCCACTCACATAAGGTTTATCTATATCATCATCTAAAAAAGAAATAATGACTTCATCACCTACTCTTGGAATATGAAAGAATCCTGAATGATGACTTGCAATAGGAGTTGCTACTCTTAAGAAAGAAGAGCTATAAGAAGATTCTTCTTTTTGATCAAGCAATTCTTGATTAGCAAAGCAATGAATTTTAACTTGGATTCTTCCATACTTATCTGTATAGATTGTATTTCTTTGATTGGTAATCTCTTTGTTCTCTCCTATTACGATTCCTTGTGTATTCATTGGAGCTTTAGGTTTAGAATGATAAGGAGGGGTATAAACAAAAGGGTCTGGGAGAAGTGTTAGGGTATTATAATAAGCTTGGGCAGTATGAGAATCTTGAGTAGGAAGATTATCTTGTGTGTTTAGGGTATTAAGTAAAGCAGAAGAATCTAAGAAGACTTGTTCTATTGCAAGAATGCTAAAGTCTTTTAAAAGAGAATCACTTAAGAGATTCTCTTTAGTTTGTATCTCTAACTTTTCATTTAAAGCAAGAGGAAAGAGATTGCTTTTTGCTAAGAGGGTTTCTCTTAAGAGTAAGGTTCTTTTTTCTTTTAGATTAGGAGGAGTTTTTAAGGTATTCTCTTGCGTAAAAGAATGTGCGCCTTCATAGGAGTGTTGTGTATAGAGATTGGCTCTTTTATCTTCTTTTGTATATTCTACTTTTAGGGAGCTATGAGACTTTGGAGTTAAAGGGTGGTTTGCAAGAAGACTAGAATGGGTAAAGGCATTAGCAAAGAGATGTTGTTCTTTTAAAAAAGAATGAATGCAGGGTTCTTTTAAAATATTATTGAGATTAGGATTATATTTTACTCTTTTAGTGTTGGTGGTTTGGTGGGTATCATAGAAATAGATTGTTTGGGAATCTTCATAGAAATAGATTCCTGCATTATGTGTGATTCTTGTAAGAAAGTCTAAATCACTCTCTTGGTATTGGGCAATCCATTCTTGTGGAGGATAGGCATTAAGAAGATGAGAGAAGTCTAGGGTTTTATGTAAGAATCCTTGATAGAATCCTAAGACTTCTTGGAGAATCTCTAAGATACTTTTATGGGTATAGATTCTATTGGCTTGATTGAGTTTTAAGCGTATTAAAGGAGAAGTAAGTGTAAAGGAGAAGAAATGTTTATGGTTTAAATTGGGAGTTTGTGTTTGAGTGTTTAAGAGATTGTTTGTGCTTGGGTGATTGAGTCCAAGATATTGGACAGAAGAAAGGATTCCTGTGTATTCTTTAAGAAGAGAGGAAGGATTAAAGGGGGAGTTAGGATTGGAATTGTAAGTATTAGAGTTGGAAAAAGAATGAGGATTAGAAGAAGAATTAGAAGTATTAGAGGAGTTAAGAGAATTAGAGAAAGAAGCATTGGGATTAGAAGAAAGGGAATTGGCATTTAAAGAAGAAGCATTAGGGTTAGAGCTAAAAGAAGAAAGAGAGTTAGAGGAATCAAGAGAGGGAGCATTGGGATTAGAGTTAGAGGGATTATCTTCTAAATCCCATTCTAATGTTTGATTCAAAGAAGAAGAATGAATAGAGAGGATTGCGAATTGGTCTATTAAGACTTGAGGATGGAAATTGATTGTTTCTGTCGTTTCTTGGGTTAAAAGATTATTGTTTAGATTTTCAATAAAGCCTTCACATTCTATATTAAAGAGTGTATCAAGAGATTCTTTAATGATTGCCTTTGTGATTTTAAAACAAAGAGAAGGAGAAGTATAGGAATCTCCATTGGAGGAAGAAGGATTGGAATGGGAAAGGTTGGGATAAGAAGAATTGGGGTGGGAATTGTTAGAATGGGAAGGATTGGAAGAAGAATTAGAATGGGAAGAATTAGGATTAATGGTTAGGGTTAGGGAGGGATTG
>NZ_JRPA02000025.1 GCF_000765675.1 Helicobacter sp. MIT 05-5294
CAATCACCAATACACAAGGACAAAAAACAATTAAACAAACCACTCAAAAGATTCTCACTCCTAATAGTTATCCAAACTATCCTGCAAGATTATTCTTTAGACCAAAACTCTCTTTTTATTTTGATGGCAATACGCTCTTTGTGCTAAAGTGCAAAAAAGTCTTAGGAGCTTATGAAGCAAGAAGTGGAAAAGCTTTAAACCAATAAGAAAAAGAGAAATTTCAAAAAGAAAGAGACTATCAATTCTTCTCTCTAAGCTTTGATGAAGAAAACATCTATCTCCCCACTCTTCAAAGAACACAAACTTATTATCATTGCCATGATGAATCCTATCAAAATGAACACAAAAGCATACCAAAGAAGAATCATTAGTCTTTGAAGTAGAATGCCAACAACCTAGAGTAGAATTTATCCAATTTATAGAAAATATAGAATGGGAATTAGATTCTAATCATTCCCCAAGAACAATTCCCAAAGACCAGCAAACAAAAATAGAATATCTCAATCAAGATTTACAAAATTTCAATCTCCCTTATCCTTATTCTTTTGCCCCGGGAACTTATATAGAATTAGAAGCGAAACTAAGCAATGATGTATCTGTAGATAAAATGCAATGGGGATATATCACCCTCACACAAGAAGATAAAGATAAAAAGGAATTGCATTTAAAACATTACCCCATCATTTCCCTTGAAGACAGAAGTAATTATTTCCGCAGAAATGAAGAATGGAATAGGCTTTTATTTGCCCTTAGAAGAAAATGTTTGTATTCTTGTATTTGCTTCTTTAGCTCCACTTAATACTGCAAAAGACACTTTTATTTTAATAAAAACAAGCTTTAGAGTTGGCAAGAAAGAGCGGGGGAGTATTCAAGAAGCCAAAAAGAAGAACAGCAGCTAATCCAGCAAATACTCTATTCCCAAATCATCTATGAAGATATGAAGAGTTATAATCCAATAGAGCGTATTTGCAATATCAAAGAAGCAGTCGGCTTTTTAGTTGCTAATGCTATAAATTTGAAGCGTTTTCACCAAACTAACCTTGCAAAATATCAGAATCCTAAAGAAGTTCAGTTTAGTTACTTTAGAATCTATCCGCAACTTGCAGGTAAGATTGCTGAAATATTGTCTTAAAAGGAATGAGATATGAAGAAATTTAAACCCACACGAGAAAACTACGATTTTAATATAAGAGAAGACAAAAAGTTTTTATCTTTCAATCCCCACCAACATTCTTTGTGTTGCATATAGATTAGAACCTCAATATTTAACGACTAATCTAAACATTTACTGCTACGCTTTATCTAGGTAAAATTACTTTTAATAAAGACAGACATGGCAATCTACTTCCTCTTTATATTCCCTCTAAAATCACAGAATCTAGCCTTAAAGATTTAAATCTCTTTTGGTTAATCAAATATTAATCCTAATCCCAAACAACCTTTATCATCAATGATAGAATGCAAAATAGACAATAGAGTAACTTTTTGTAAAATCAACAAAGAAGCTTATACACACCAAAGAATCCATTATTATAAAACCAAAGAAAATATTGTTTTAACCCAAGAACAAATTTTTTCTTATTTTACAAAATTACATACTTTAAATACAGCTTTTATTCAAGATTATATTGAAAGTATCCATACTAACAATGGGATAGAATCCTATCATCTTAAAGATGAAATCTTTGATGATTTATTAAAACAAGGAATCTTGTAAAAAGAAATGTTTAAAAGGTTTTATAATCAAAAAAATCTCCTTATGCTAAAGCCAAACTTCTCATTCTTGATTATCTCAAGCAAACCCATCAATCTAATTTTAAGATTCCTCTTTTTAATCCATTATTCTATGCTTATTTAGTATGGAGTTTAAAAGAATATTAATAGGGTATAATGAAACAGCAAAGATTCAAGACGCGCATCATTTTCTTTTTAATCTTGGAGCTTACCAACAAGAAAAAGTAGAAAGATTTCAAAATAATGCAAAGTTTTTTATGGGAATATTCCACCCACACAATATAGCATTGGATATATAGAAGACTATCAATTATTTCATCAATACTATGGACATCACTTTAAAGATATATTTGAGAAACAGGAGTTTCCAAAATCTTTAGGTTATCAATTCTCTTCCCCCAATGAACTTTATCATAAACAATGCAAAAACTTCTACTTTTCCTCCCTCACCCTTAGGCAATTATTATTTTGAACTAGAAGACAATCTAAACACTTTTATAGAATACTATCACAGAATCTATCCAAGCATTAAAAACCCTCCTAAAGGTTGGAATCAAGAAATGCTTTAAAATTAGATTTGAAGTTGGAATGAATGAGAGGATTCTGCATTGCGACTTTAAGCCTAAGCCTGAAGCTTAGACTTAAAAGTTGAAATTGCACATTACAATTCTGGTTTTGGTGTTTTTTCTGTTGCGATTGGAAGTTGCGGATAAGTGATTTGTGGTTTTTCTCCGCTTAATGCTTTAAGGAAAGTTGCCATTTGGTTTGCTTCTTTGTTGGTAATATTAATTCCAAGCTGTGTGCTTCCCATTTCTTTAATTGCATCAGTTAAATTCCAAATTGCCCCATTGTGGAAGTAAGGAGCGGTTTCGGCAATATTTCTTAGTGTTGGTGTTTTAACCAAACCATTTGCATCGCCTTTGAAATCTCCGAGATTAGCAAATTTGTATTTTCCTGCAACTTCAAAAGATTGCATACTGCCTCCTAGATTTACGCCGGAATGACAAGCCGCACAACCTTTATCCAAGAAAACTTGTAAGCCTTCTTTTTCAGCTTTGCTTAGTGCTTTATCGTCGCCATTTAGGAAAGCGTCATAGCGAGAAGGTGTGATGAGTGTGCGTTCAAAAGTAGCGATTGCATCAGCGATATTATCAAAGGTTACCCCGCTTCTGCCATAGATTTTTTTAAATTCTGTTTGGTATTCTGGCAAAGAAGAGATTTTTTCAACTGCTAATTTCGCAGGTGTTGCCATTTCAGGTTCTGCTTCAATGGGACCTTTGGCTTGGTCTGCTAAATCTCCCGCGCGTCCGTCCCAAAATTGAGCAGAGTTAAGAACGGAGTTATAAACGGTGGGAGAATTAAGATGATGTGGATTTGCAACCCATTTATGTCCAACTGCCGCTGCGATTCCGTCAGTCCCTCCTAAACCTAAGTTATGACAGGTGTTACAGGAAATCAAACCGCTTCTTGAGAGGCGAGGTTCAAAGTAAAGCTTTTTACCCAATTCTGCTTTTTCTTGAGAAAATGCGCTAAATTTCACGCCAAATTCTTTGAGCATAGCTTCTACGCCCGCTTGATCGCTTGGCAATGGCACTAATCCGCTCTCTTTTGCTTGGCTAAGTAGGTCTGCCGCATTAAGCGTGAGCGTAGAGGCAACTAAAATGGACGAGAGTGAAACAACAAATCGTTTCATTGAAACTCCTTTTTGATTTTTGAATTGATTGTTTGACAATCAAAAAATTTTATCTTATATCAAATTATAAAAATATTAATTAAAAAATAAAAATTTTCTTTTTTAAAATATTCTCTTAGAATAGTAATGTTCTGTTAAAATGTAAAGATTCTTTGGAAAAATGATAAATTTAAGGATATTATAAAAAGGAGTTGTTGCAGGATTCTATGGAAATATACTGCACAATAGAATCTCACCAATTTTAAAGCCTTGAAGAATCTCTAAAACCTTTATTGAAATGTTTAATATAAATATTAGGAATCCCAAAAATAAAGCTCTAAATCTGCTAAGTTTAAAATTGGCATTGTTGTCGTATGGAATCTAAGAGAAGCCTTAGATTCCAAAATGCTTAATTGAGTGTATAGCTTTCAATCAAATTGAAGTTTAGATAACGATAGATTTGTGATTCTTTGCCCTCTAGTTTTTTGGGGATTAAATCCAAATATTCTTGTTTGCTTGGAATCTTGCCGAGCAATGCGCAAATTGCTGCCAATTCTGCGCTTCCAAGATAGACTTGCGCGCCTTTCCCCATACGATTGTCAAAGTTTCTAGTAGAAGTTGAGAAAACGACCGCATCGTTTCTAACACGCGCTTGGTTTCCCATGCATAAGCTACAACCCGGGATTTCAATTCTCGCTCCTGCCGCTCCAAAGAGTGAGTAATACCCTTCATCTGTGAGTTGTTTTGCGTCCATTTTTGTGGGAGGTGCAACCCAAAGTGTCGCAGGCACCATACCCTCATCTTTTAGAACTTCTCCTAATGCGCGGTAATGTCCGATATTTGTCATACAACTTCCCACGAATACTTCATCAATTTTATGAGGACGGCTTGGGTTTGCCAAAATCTCGCTTAGAGTTGCAACATCATCTGGATCGTTTGGACAAGCTAAGATAGGCTCGGTGATTTCATTGAGATTGATTTCAATCACTGCGGCATATTCTGCATTGGAATCCGCTTTAAGTAGTGTGGGATTGTCAATCCAATCTTGCATTCTTTTCGCTCTTCGCTCTAAAGTTTTTGCGTCTTGATAACCCGCTTGAATCATTGCATTAATCAAAGTAATGTTAGATTTGAGATATTCAATAATTGGCTCTTTATTGAGAGCCACGGTGCAGGCTGCAGCACTGCGTTCCGCACTTGCGTCGCTTAGTTCAAACGCTTGTTCTACTTTTAAGTCGGGCAAACCTTCAATCTCTAGAATTTTACCGCTAAAGATGTTCTTTTTGCCTTTTTTCTCCACGGTGAGTAAGCCTTTTTTGATGGCATAATAAGGAATCGCATTGACTAAATCGCGCAAAGTAATCCCCGGTTGTAATTTGCCACTAAAGCGCACAAGCACGGATTCCGGCATATCTAAAGGCATAGAACCTGTAACAGCCGCAAAGGCAACCAAACCGCTTCCTGCGGGGAAACTAATGCCAATAGGGAATCTCGTATGAGAATCTCCCCCTGTGCCTACGGTATCAGGCAAAACCATACGATTGAGCCAAGAGTGAATGACGCCATCACCCGGGCGCAATGCGACGCCTCCGCGGTTGCTCATAAATTGTGGCAAACTCGCGTGAAGCTTCACATCAGCAGGTTTTGGATATGCGGCAGTGTGGCAGAAGCTTTGCAATACAAAATCCGCGCTAAATCCCAATGAAGCGAGTTCTTTAACTTCATCACGCGTCATTGCTCCTGTGGTGTCTTGACTTCCCACGGTGGTAACGAGTGGCTCACAATAAGTTCCGGGCAAGACCCCCTCGACACCACATGCGCGTCCTACCATTTTTTGCGCTAGTGTAAAGCCTTTTGCGCTAGATTTTGGAGTTTGTGGCTTGGCGAAAATTTCTTCTTTTGGTAAACCAAGTGCTTCTCTTGCTTTTGCGGTTAATCCGCGTCCGATGATGAGATTGATTCTCCCACCTGCGCGAATCTCATCTGCAAGTGTTGTGGGTTTAAAGTCAAATTTAGAAACAACTGCACCATTTTTGCAAATTTCGCCTTTGAAAGGATAGATTTCAATCACATCTCCTTCGTTTAATTCTGTAACTGGTGCGATGATTGGCAAACAGCCGCTATCTTCGCAAGTGTTGAAGAAAATAGGAGCGATAACGCCACCGATAACTAGCCCACCGGCTTTTTTGTTGGGGATATAAGGAATCTCACGCCCCATATGCCATACAAGTGAATTACAAGCAGATTTTCTTGAACTTCCTGTGCCGACAACATCGCCCACATAAACTAGAGGGTGTCCTTTTTCTTTAAGTTTTGCGATTCTATCAAACGCATTTTGTGTGCGACTTTTGAGCATTGCTTGTGCGTGGAGTGGAATATCACTGCGCGTGAAAGCATCACTTGCTGGGCTTAAGTCGTCTGTATTTGTTTCGCCATCAATCTTAAAAACCGTCGCAGTGATTTTTTCTTCTAGTGCAGGTTTGCTTAAGAACCATTCAGCATTTGCCCAAGACTCCAAAACTTCTTTAGCAAAAGAATTAGTTTTAGAAATTTCTACGATTTCATTAAAAGCATCATAGACGAGTAAAGTATGTTTAAGTGCCTCTGCGGCTGCTTTGGCAACTTCAGTATCTGTGGATTTCAATGCTTTGATGAGAGGTTGGATATTGTATCCTCCAAGCATTGTGCCAAGTAGTTGAATCGCGTGTGTTTTGGAGATTCCATTCACGCTGACTTTCCCTTCAACAATGGAATCCAAAAACTCTGCTTTGACTTTTGCAGCTTCATCTACACCTGGACTTACGCGGTTGGAAAGCAACTCTATTAACTCTTGTGCGCGCTCACCTTTTTGAAGCAATGCAATCACTTCTGAAGTTTGTTCCTTGCTTAGAGGGAGCGGCGGAATATTTTGTTTTGCGCGCTCAACGACTAATTTATCATATTCTTCAAAAAAACTCATTTTATCCCCTTTGAATAATAATATTTCCATATAATAATACAGAATTTATATTTAATTTGTGTAAATTTAGATAAATTTTTTTTAATCTTTTTATGGTTGTGTGTGTAAAAATGTATTTTTAATTTTATTTTTATTTTTAATATTATAAAAAGCGCACAAAATAAACTTAATAAGATATGATAAGCAAATTTTAAAATAAAACATTGCATACAGAATTATTATCTTTATTTTTTAATTTATTGTTAAAGGTAGAGTTAATGAAAGTTATTCATTCTATTACAGAAGCGATTGGAAATACACCGCTTTTGAAATTGCGTGCATTATCCAATGAGGCACAGGCAAACATCTATGCAAAATGTGAATTTTTTAATCCGAGTGGCTCGGTGAAAGATAGAATCGCATTGGGCATGATTGAAGAGGCGTTAAAAGATGGCACAATTCATCAAGGCACTACACTGATTGAGCCAACAAGTGGAAATACGGGTATTGGACTTGCTTCAATTTGTGCTGCAAAGGGCTTGAAACTAATTCTCACAATGCCTGCTTCTATGAGTATAGAAAGACGCAGATTAATGACGGCACTTGGAGCGAAGTTGGAGCTAACGCCACCAGAACTTGGAATGAAAGGTGCAGTCAATCGTGCGTTGGAATTGCAACAAGAAATCAAAGATTCTTTTATTTTGCAACAATTTGAAAATCCCGCAAATCCAAAAAGTCATCGCGAAACAACCGCATTAGAGATTCTAGAAGCATTGGACGGAAAAGTAGATGTGTTGGTTTCTGCTGTTGGCACAGGAGGAACGCTAAGCGGAGTAGGGGAAGTGCTAAAATCAAAGAATCCTAATGTGAAAATCATTGCAGTAGAGCCAATCAACTCCGCAGTAATTAGTGGAGAGAAGCCCGGACCTCACAAGATTCAAGGAATCGGAGCAGGGTTTATCCCTAAAACTCTTAAAACAGAATTGATTGATGAGATTTTGAAAGTAGATGTGGAATGGGCGATTGAAGAATCTCGCAAAGTAGCCTTGCAAGAGGGAGTTTTGGTTGGAATCTCAAGCGGAGCAAATTTGTGGGCAGCTAGGGAAATTGCAAAAAAATATCCCAACAAAAATATCGTAACGATTCTTTGTGATACAGGCGAGAGATACCTAAGCACAGATTTATACGGGGTAGGGGAATAGGATTCCACGCCTTGTTGGCGTGAAGGTGTGAAAATGCGCAAATGCTAGAGATAATCCATATCTTTAGCAACTCTTTGCGCTATTGTGAGGCTTTAGTTGGAAGAATAGCACAAATTGAAGTGCTTTAATTTGACATTCTATTTCCATAAGTGCGAATCTATCCTTTTGCATAAAGAGAGGATTCTGCCAATACACAATCAAAACTTAAAACCAAGGAATCTTATCGTTTTCTCCGCGTTTTTGAATCTCTTTGAATCTTACCCAACCAAGAATTTCAAAAGCAAAGAAAAGAAGCGCAAGAATCCAAACAGCAGAGAAGACGCCCAAAAAATCTATAACAAAATACAATATATACAAGTAAAACGCCCATAAAAGCAATTTTTGTTTCGTAATATAGGCAAGTTCGCGAATGTAGAGAAATGTATAGTAGAGATAAAACATTCCGGTAACCTTTAAGGAGCTTGCAATAGCTGCATTGACTTCTTCAGGTATGACATTTTGGAAATCGGCAATCATCATTATGGAGATAGCGGCAATGACACCAAAACCTACGCTAATCATAAAGTTTCTTGGGAGTGTTTCACTTCGTGTGATTGCATTAAGAGAAGAAAGGACAAGATACATAAAGAATAATTCTGGAATCATTGCAATCCAATACAGCAAAGAAGATTCTTCGATAAAAGGCAATGCTGTCAAAAACCGACAAGCCAAAGCAAGATAGGCTTTGAGCTTGATGTTTTTAATGGTTTTGGCATTGTAATCTGGCATTAATGGGGTGGAATCGCAAGAATCTTTAATGATGAAAATTTCTTTTGCTTGATTTTCTTGAATCACAAAATCAACGCCACAACCCTCTAAATCCTCTATATTATCATTGCCCAAGTTTTTAATGTCTTCGGCTTTAAACGCATAATATTTGCCATCAATAGTGCAAATAACGCCATTTGAAATTTTGCCTTGCATAAGTCTCCTTTGTAAAGCAAATATAACATAATGCTTTCTATTAAAAAACCATCAAATTATTATGAGAATTTGATAAAGCTTAAAATGGTAAGCCAAAGGTTATTTGCAAGGTTTTTTGGATTGTTTGGAAATGTAAAGCAAAGATTCAAAACAATCCCGTAGGCTTTTGTGAGATTCCACAATGGAATCCCTAAAAGTTTAAGGTTCTTAAAACCAAGGGAGATTGTCGCCTTCCTTGCGTTTTTTGATTTCTTGAAACTTAATCCACGCGAAAATCTCCATAACAAGTGCGATAATCATAAAAATCCAACCAATCCAAATAATCGCTGTAATGAATCCTAAAACGCGCAAATAAGCTGCCCATAAAAAGAATTTTTGGTTTGTAATATAAGCCACTTCGCGCTTGTAGCAAATCCAAAAATAAAAAGCTACGATTTCAAAGAGTATGAAAAGCGCAATGCCAATCCCTAAACCATCTGTGGAAAAAGCCATACTAGAAGGGTTTGTCATAGCAGAAAGCAGGAGACTAAAGCCGCCAAAAATGGCAAAGGATATGCCTCCCATAACCCCCATAGCAAAACTTAAAATGATATTTTTAAGGAGAGTTTTGCTCCGTGATGCAGCCTTTAGCGCAAACACGATAAGAATCTCAAGCACACAACAAGTGATTGCCAAAATCACACCAATAAATGGGATAAATGCAAAAAACATACAACCAATGGAAATATAAGCTTTAAGCTTGATGCCATTAATGCTATTAGAGGTGAGGTTGGAAGCGAGATTGTTGAATCCTAAAGAACCTTTGGTGATGAAGATTTCTTTTGCCTTATCTTCTGCGATATTGAAATCCACTTCACAACCAACGAGCATTTCGCTACTTCTGCCCTCTAGATTTTGAATCTCTTCTATTCCAAACTTATAACGATTGCCATCGTCTCCGCTAATAATTCCTATGCCTAAAATTTTGCCTCGCATACGATTCCTTTTGTAAAAAATTAAGAATATTATTATGCCCCCCCCCCCCATTAAAAGTAGATAAAATGATGATAATTTTTAGGACTTTGATAAGTAAAAATTATGGAATCTTTTGAATAATTGTAACACTCTTCTTTAATATTTTTAGGAATCTTTGGGTATTCCTTGACAAGAGATTGTGGATTCTGTTAGTCTTAAGTCAAGATTATTGCAAACAAGGAGTAAAAATGCAAGAAATAAAAGAAGTCAAGGTTTTAGTCGCAGACCCCTCTGCGTTAGGTTTGTTTGGCTTGGCGGTGATTACTTTGGTTGCCTCCTCACAAAAGCTAGGGCTTACTTCTGGCGTGTCTTTGGTGATTCCGTGGGCGATATTTCTTGGAGCGAGTGCGCAACTCATTGCGTGCTTGAATGATTTTAAGCATAATAATACTTTTGGAGCGACTGCCTTTGGTGCTTACGCGCTTTTTTGGTATTCTTTAGGCTTTGTGTGGTTAATCCAAAATGGAGTTTTTGGTGAAAAACTCGCAGCAAGTGCGGATTCTAAACAATTAGGATTTGCGTTTTTGGCTTATTTAATTTTCACGCTTTTTATGACGATTGGCGCGATGAAGACCCATAAGGTTTTGTTGATTATTTTTGTTTTGATAGATTTTTTGTTTATCGGGTTAGTTTTGAGTTCTTTTGGTGTTATGCACGATTTTGCGCACGATTTAGCGGCTTATTCGGAGCTTGGTATCGCGATATTTTCCTTTTATGGAAGCGGTGCAGCGGTGTTGAATGCGCATTTTGGAAGAGTTGTTTTACCTGTTGGTAAGCTTTAAATAAGTGCTTGGTTTTAAAGCCTTACTATGATTGTATTTTGGGATTCTGCAATGGAATCTAAAAATACAAATCAAGATTTTACTTAGGGTTTAAAAAAATAAAATCCTTGATTTACTCTCTTTGATTGTCTAGTTTAGGAATGATTTTTGCTTATTTTACCTCAAAAGGAATGAATGAAAACAAAA
Organism: Helicobacter sp. MIT 05-5294; assembly: GCF_000765675.1. Lineage (GTDB taxonomy): Bacteria > Campylobacterota > Campylobacteria > Campylobacterales > Helicobacteraceae > Helicobacter_D. The sequence continues at coordinate 10,492 of NZ_JRPA02000025.1, forward strand.
GGGAATTTAGATTTAAGGAGCGAAAATGTCTTATTCTTATTCAAAACAATTTGGTGTGCAATCCTATGTAGCGGGAGTGAATTATTCTGAATGGATGCAAGAGGCTTTGAATCCAAAAAATAAATCTTCTGAAAACGAGCGTTTAAGTATTACTTCAAGTCAGGAGGATTATTTCAAAAAGCAGCAACTTATTAAAGAAGCAATCGCACAACTCCAAAGCAATGGAAGTGTTAGCGCGAAGATTGCCAAAGAGGTAGATGTAGAATCGCTAAAGAAAAGCCTGCAAGACGCGGAAAATGGAGAATCCAATGCGCTTAGCATTAGCGAAGGTTCGGAATCTAGCGAAGCGAGAAAACAAAGCCAACTCAATGCAAGTGCGCAAAATGCAGCACTTAAATCCGCAGTGAATCTAACAGATAAGGCGCAAAATATGCCAAATGCTTTGCAAGAGGCAGCAGAAGACACAAAAGAAGCAGAAGCGGCAAAGAAAGCAAAGGAAATCATTAGGCAAAACATAGAAAACGATTCCTTGACTAATAGAATTGCGGATAGGGCGAGTGGAGGGCTTTTTGATAAGCATGTTTTCACGACTTCTTCAAGTGCGCCAAGCAATGTTAGCGAATCAGATAAAAAAGCGCATAATCCTTTGGCTGTTAGTGCGGATTCTGCAACAGAAAATACTCAAGAAGCTTTTGCGGTAGAATTTACCGATGAAGTGAGTGGGGCTAAAGTGCATGTGCCTTTAAGCCAAGAAAATGCAGAAAAACTTACCGAGCATTTTGGAAGCCTTGACGCAGCAAGTGATTATGTCAAAGGTTTCTATTATGACGCGGCTTATAAAATGGGCTATTTAAGTAGCGATAGTGATGGGGATGGCAAGATTAGCCTTGATGAGGGAATTAATCTCAAAACCCTTGTAAGTTTGATGAGTGGCGAGTATTCTTCTGTGTCAGAGCAGTTTGGCGGCAATGTAGAAATGCAAAAACAATTTTTAGAACAAGTAGGATTCATTGATAATCTAGGAGATTTTATTAATTATTCTATTTCTCAAGATAGCAATTTCGATGGCGGATTAAGCCTCAATGAGATTCTTAATGGCGCAAATGAGGCGGTTTTCCTTAAAACAGCTCAAGGTGCGAATGTAAGCAGTGTGGAAGTTTTGGTGATTCAAAGCTTTAGAATAGATTTTAATGCAGAATCCCTAAATGATACTTTGCTAAATCTTGGCGCAAAGTCTGAAGATTCTGTGCAAATGATGGACAGCAAAAAACTAAAAGACACTTTAGATGCGAGTTATTTGGAATCCTTAGATGAAACAGCAAGGGAAAATTGGCTCAAGAGTGAAGCGTTGTTGAAAAATATTTTGGAGAGCGTATGATAGAGTTGCAATCTCTTACTTTAGAGATTCTGTGCGTTGGCTTGATTGCCCTTGCAGTGTGGATTTATGGGCGCAAACTTAAAGAATAATTTAGAGTTGATTCTACGCCATTGTGGAATGTAATAATTTAGAATCCAAAGAGATTTCATAGAAGATTATAGAGTAGTATTATGGATTGCCACGAGTTTTTGTAAAACTCTCACAATGACGGCTGGGCAGTCTTTCGTCCTTGCAAACGCAGTGAAGCCATTTAGAATATTGGATTTAAGCGAAAATGCGCAATGGAATCCTAAAAGCATATTTTAAGATTCCATTGTAGAATCTGAAACAATCCTTATTCTTTAGAGATTGTAATACTTAGGATTTTGTCCCCTTGTTTAAGAGAATCCAACACCGCAAGGCTTTTTTTGTCATTGGGTGCGATTTGTCCAAAAGCTGTATGCTCACCATCAAGATGAGGTTGTGGAGCAAAGCAAATGAAAAATTGGCTTCCTCCTGTATCGCGCCCGGCGTGTGCCATAGAGATTGTGCCTTTAAAGTGTTTATGTGGATTGTTTCCTAATTCGCATTTAATGCGATAGCCCGGTCCTCCGCGTCCGCTTCCCTCTGGACAACCGCCTTGCGCGACAAATCCCGCAATCACGCGATGAAAAATAAGATTGTTGTAGAATCCGCTTTGTGCGAGATTTGCGAAGTTTGCCACCGTGTTAGGAGCAGATTCTGGGAAAAGCTTGAGCTTCATTTCTCCTTTTTCTGTAGAGATTGTCGCATATTGCATTAAATCAAGCTCTTCTTGTGTGGGATTAAATTCTTTTAACTCCATTTTGAATCCTTAAGTAGTAAAATTAAAAATTTATTGTAGTATTTTAAGCATTAAAAGTTGCAAAAGGGGTGAAAATGGCAAAAATCATCTTGATAATATTATTGGCATTTAGCGCACACGCGAAATATCCGGAATGGCTAAAGTATAGCGTTAAAGTAGTAGCAGAGTTTGAAAATCCCAACCAACATGTGCCTAATTTCATTGAAGGCTATGGTTTGGTTGTGAATGATAATTTAGTGCTTACAAGCGCAAAAGTCGTCTTTAATAAAGATAAAGCAGAGGATATTACGCTTTATCATACAGAAGTTTTAGGACAGCCTATCGCGTGTTTAAGCCACGCTAAGATTCTTGCGTTAGATGATAATTTGGATTTGGCTATTTTGGAAGCGGAGCGATTTACGGATATTTATTGCAATATCTTGCCTACGCCAAATTTTCGCGAATTAAGCTTTAAAGAAAGTTATTTTGATATTTTGTATCCGCCCTTTCAGAATGCTTTGAGTGAGGATTTGAATCTTTCATATTTTGGTGAACAAGATTGGTCAGAGTTTTTGCGTAGCAGAATCGCGCTTAAAGATTTTTTGGCTTTACCCAAAGAAGCAAAAGAAAAAATGCTCGGAATGCCGTTGTTTGTAGAAAATGAGTTTTTAGGCTTAAAAGTCAAAGAATCCCCAGATGCACAGAGTCAAAGCCTACAAATAGGAATCTTAACCCATCAAGAGATTTTAGATTTTTTGTGTAAATTACAAAATGAAACTTTGGTTTTGAAAAACAAAGACGATTTTAAGGGATTCTGCAAAGCAGATTAATTTCGTTTTGCTTATAAGCTAAGCCAATAATACAAGCCATACTATGATAATAGATTAAAGGAGAAACTATGGAGACTATGGATTCTTATTTAGGCAAAGAAATTATGCCTATCATAGGTGAATACTTTGATCGCTACAACTATACAGAC
>NZ_JRPA02000026.1 GCF_000765675.1 Helicobacter sp. MIT 05-5294
TGGCTATCCCTTCACTATCTCTATAAACTTCTTCTTTGATTGCTTCACTGCCTACTAAGAGGAGTTTTCTGATTTTATTATATTCTTCAAAGGTTGTGGAGTGAAAGTGTATGGCTTTCTTCTTACTGCTCCACTCCTCTAATTTCATTAAAACCATGTTCCGTGAATTATTATATCGCCATTAAAAAACACTATACTTAACGCAATAGCCAAGATATAAGCGATTAATGTTATGGCAGATTTTGTCTTGAAATATATGCGCTTTAAAGTTATCAATAATGCGGCAAAGAAAAATAACTCTATAAAGAGTATATGAATCCTTAATGTTTTGGAATGCAAAGGTATTGTGATCATATTTGCAAGAATAAGAAAAACAAAGGGCAAAAACAATATCACTAGAGCAATCATAATTTTTTTTCATTATTGCTTCCTTTATTTAATTCCATAATATAAAATTATGTTCTCTAAACTCAACATTCTCTTAAGAATGCCAATCTCGTGCTTCAATGCATCTAAGATATTACTATCATAGTCAAAAAACCCACCAACCAACCGAATATTGATACTAAAAAACACTATACTTAACACAACAGCCAAGATATAAGCGATTAATGTTATGGCAGATTTTGTCTTGAAATATATGCGCTCTAAAGTTATCAATAATATGGCAAAGAATAATAAGTTGATAGAGATAGAATTAAACCCTAAAAAACTATATTCCCACAGATACTTCCATAAAATACTTGAAGGATTCCATAAATATTGCCACAGATAAATGCTAATCAGATTTGCAACCCCTACAAAAACAAAAGGTAAAAGCAATATTATTGCGATTCTTCTCATTGTTTGGCTCCTTTGTATCTCATTCTAAGTTCATTACCATATTTAATGCCTCCTTCATTTGCCTCTATATCTTCTTCATCAAAACCTGTGCCATAATCTTCAAATTTTATGCCGTATTCCGACAATAATGTTTTAGCTTCCAACAATAAAGAATCCACCATTTCATTTCCAATGCCTATTTTGCGGCTAATTGCATCATTAGCAACAAAAGCACCAAATGCACCAAAAAGAAAGTGGCTAACCTTATCCAACCCATTTGCATCACCATCAAATCTTGGCACATAGCTTTCATAAAGATGAAAGATAGCAATACCACCATTAAAATATTCTTTATTGCCAAATAACAAACTTTCAGTTATAAGCTTACAACATATTATTAAAGAGCTTAAAATATTTATGAGGTTTTCATTTTTGTTTTGGCTTATTGCACTTTCTACCATATATTTCCCAAGCTCTACATAATAATCTTGTGGAAAATTATCTTTGTATTTTTGATAGTCTAGTGTAAGTTTATCTAAAGATTGATAAATTAAAGGATTTTTGCTTGTATCTTTTCTGTTAATAATATCAAGTGTAGATAAACTGATTCTTCTAGTATCTTGTTTCTTTATTACAGAACCTAACTTAGTCCAAGACTTTAGAATCCTAACAACCTTTTCTTTTTCTTGTTCTTCTTTGGTTGTTTTTAAAAGTTGCTTCAATTGCTGTTAATAAATTGATTGGCTCAAAGCCCTTAATGCACTCATGATAAATATTGAAACCTTCAAATTCCAAAGTAAGCAACGAATCTTTTAAAATGCGCGTTTGAAATAACGCATATTTACTGCAAGTTTGCTTTCGCCACCATAGCAAGAAATGAAAGTAATTAGCTGATTGTCTTTTGTAAGTTCCATGATATTCTCCTAAAAAATTTAAATCTGTGTTCTAAATATTCTTTCGCATCGATCACCCTCTCTTGATATAGTTATGTCCTGTCCATATAAAAGACATTAAAGCTTCTTTTGTCTTGTCTGTTTAAAATAGAATCTAGCGTTGGCTTGGCTAAAAATAAGCTTATCGCAAGGAATGCAAACACAACAAAGAATCTCGCAATGACGATGTGGAACACAAATGATAGCTGAACTTGTGGATTGCTTCACTGCATTCATAATGACGACTTGCCAACCTACGATTCCACTACTTTTGTCCTTAAATGCAGTCAAGCAATCCATCATTTGAAACCTACCTAATGATTTTTATGAGTTTTATTGTAAAATTTCATTCAAAATAATATTAATCTCAAAAACAGGGGGTGCATTGTAGAGTAGTGGAAGAGTGAAGATATGTCCTTGATGACAGACAGATTAAGCAAGAGATTAAAACACAAATCAAATAGAAAAGGATAAAAAATGATTCAAAATTCACATTTGGGTAGTTGGAAAGTTAATGAATCTCCATTGGAGATAGGACAAGAGGCTAAAGAAGTGTTTGAGAAAGCAATCAAGTTTTATGTAGGTTCTAGCTTTGAACTTTGCGCACATTTGGGGACACAAATTGTCGCAGGGACAAACTATGCTTTTGTTTGTAGAAGAAAAAGTGTTACTTTAAATCCTCAAGTTGCTTATAGCCTTGTGATTTGTTATGCAAATCTAGAGCAACAATGCTCCATCACAGAGGTTAAAGATATTGTCAAAGAAAGTGAATTTCCAATTGGCGGACTCCATTGCGTAGAAGCAAATCAAGCTCCCATTGCGAAACTAAACAGCATAGAAGCTGACCATATTATTAGAGCTTTTCATCAGGCGTTTGGAAACTTAAAAGGGGTTGTTTATACTCCAGAACTCTACATTGCACAACAAGTAGCCAAAGGAATCAATTATCACATCATTGCAAAAGCAAAGATGATGGACAAAGAACAAACCACAGATTATAGACATGTTGTGTTTAATTTCTTTATGAATGAAAGCAAAATCGTAAGTATTGAGCATTTATAAAAATGGACTTATTGGCAGGGAAGTATTGCATACTTTCTTGCTGATTTGTGATAATCTACAATATTAAACTTCAAAAAACAAACTTTACAATGGAATCTTTAAGATAATAAATCAAAGATTCTAGGGATTTTGTTGTGGAATCTACTTTGATTTAAAGCTATGGATTACCACAACTTAATAAATGAAGTCTCGTGATGACGAACGAAATACAAAGTTATAGATTGCCACGAGATTCTAGCGAATCTCTTACAATGACAGGTTGAGTAGCTTTGTATCATTACAAGACAAAGCCGAAATAAAGAATCTCGTGTTGTTGCAAGAACCAAAAGGATAAAGCAAACCTTTGCAAATCCCTTGAATCTGCAAAAAATCTAGCAAGAGTTTCACAGACAAGATTTTAGATACAATCAAGGAATGCTTGATGAAAGCACGAAAAATAAGAGTGATTTAAAGAGGAGTTTTCATAGAAGCGCGTAGGATTCCCTTAATGGAATCCTACGATTTTAGAGCCTTGATTCGTAGCGACGAAGCATATATAAGCGTTTGAGCATTTTTTTGCGTGCGCTGATTTTTTGCTTTTTGCGCTTTTCGGTTTTTGGTTCAAAGAATCTTCTTGCGCGACTTTCAGTTACGACAAGGTTTCTATCTGCTTGTTTTTTGAACTTCCTGTAAGCGTCATCAAAAGATTCGTTTTCCCTAACTTTGATTCCGGGCATCTAAATCACCACCTTTGTGTGTAAATTTACTTTTATCTTGCGAAAAAAGCCTTTTATTCTATCGTAAATGATTTGAGAATCAACTAAAATCCTAAGAATTAATGCGACAAAGTGGCATTAATCAGGCATACAATCTTAATTTTTAATTTTTTTATGGTAATATTAAACTCTGCTAGAAATTAAAATTTAGGAGAATGTAAATGACTGACGAGGCTAAAACGCGTCTGTATTCTAAGAGACGCTATGTGATGTATGGAATCACGACGATTTTGCTATTCTGTATCCCTTTTGTCAAAATTAATGGCAATCAGATTTTTTTATTGTCTTTTGACCATAAGCAGTTGCATTTGTTGGGTGTTGCTTTTGATATGCAAGAGCTATATCTTATGCCTTTTTTGTTGATTTTAATGTTCTTGGCAATTTTCTTTATGACAACTCTTGCAGGGCGCGTGTGGTGCGGTTGGGCTTGTCCGCAGACGATTTTCCGCGTTTTATATAGAGATTTGTTAGAAACTAAGATTCTAGGGTTGCGTAAGCGTATGGAAAACCGCCAACTAGAGCCTGATATGAGTTTGGGAATCAATAAGGCGAAAAAAACCATTGCGCTCGTAGTTTGGGCGGCTTTATCTCTTGTCGCGGCGTCTAATTTAATGTGGTATTTCGTGCCGCCGGAGGATTTTTTCCAATACATTCAAAATCCCATAGAACATAAATATTTGTTTATTTTTTGGCTAGGATTTGCTATTGCGCTTGTTGCGATTGTCGTATTTATCAAAGAAAATTTCTGTATTTATATGTGTCCTTACAGCCGTGTGCAAAGCGTTTTGTATGATAACGATACGATTATGACGGTGTATGATTATAAAAGAGGCGGGGAAGTGTTTGACATAAAAGGTATCAAACTATGGAAAAAGCCCGAAGTGCCAAATGCCGAATGCACCGGCTGTGAAGCCTGTGTCAAAATCTGTCCTACGCACATTGATATTCGCAAAGGAATGCAGCTAGAGTGTATCAATTGCCTTGAATGTTCGGACGCCTGCACGAAAGTAATGGGCAGACTTGGCAAACCGACTTTGATTTCTTGGACAAGTCCGCAAAGCATTGAAGACCGCCAAAAAGTCCGCTATATGCGATTCAAAACTATCGGTTATGTGATTGCAATGACGGTTGTGTTTGTGGGGCTTTTGATGATGAGTTCCAAAAAAGAAGATATGCTTTTAAACATCAACCGACAAGAGCTTTACACGATTCGGGATAATGCGCGTGTAGAAAATTCCTATATTTTCTTATTCCAAAATACCCAAAGAGAAGCCCACGAGTTTTATTTCGAAGTAGAAAACAATGCAGAGATTCAAATCAAGCGCCCAAGTAAGCCATTCCGCATTGAAGCGGGGGAAAAGTCCAAGCAAGTTGTCGTGCTTTATACAGAAGCGAATCTCGCCCAAGATGCGCAAAAAGACACGCATATCCCGCTAACAATCAAAGCTTACGCACTAGATAGCAAAGAACCCATTGAAGTTTTTAGGGAAAGCGTGTTTATCTATCCACCAAGCAAAGCATTGCAGTAAGGATTCCTTGCAGTCGCACAGAATCGTGCGTTGCAGTGGAATCTGCTTTTAAGGATTAAGATGCAAAAGGCTGGAATCTACTTTTTTGTCGTTATTTTTGTGCTGACATTGTTTGCTTTATTTGAGCTTTATTCTCCATTTTTGATGAATTTATTGATTGCGTTTTTGCTATTTATTGCGACGCAAAACATTTATCATACGATACTAAAACACTTAAAATCCCGATTGGTCGCTACTTTTTTGCTCACTTTTTTGTTAGTGATTCTTTGTTTTTTGCCAATTTTCTACATTCTTTTAAACTTACTGACTTTGGCGACTAACTTAGAATTGGGCAATTTTCAGAACTTTTTGTTGGATTTGCAAATGCGCATTAGCGGATATGGCAAAGAAGCTTTCGTCCATCTGCCCGATTTGATACAAAGGGAGATTAATGAGTGGCTGACACATTTTGCCACGATTGATTGGGGCGTGGTTGCCAAACGCGGCTTGGGTATCGTCGCAAAAGTTTCCCAAAACAGCTTTTATTTTTTAAGTGATACTTTGTTTATCGTGATTTTCTTGTTCTTTTTTTATTATTATGGCGATGCGTTGGGGCGGTATTTTTTGGAGTTGATTCCGATTGAGCCGACACATATCAAATCGCTTTATAGCGAAGTAAGTGCGATGATTAGCGTGGTGTTTTATTCCTCTATTTTTTCAATGCTCCTGCAAGGTGTGTTGTTTGGAATCTTGATAAGCTTTTTTGGCTACAATGCGCTATTGCTTGGCGTTTTTTATGGATTTGCCTCGCTTGTGCCTGTCGTGGGTGGGGGATTGGTTTGGCTTCCGATTGCTGGATATGAGCTATATTTGGGGAATTATAGCAATGCGATTATCATCACGCTTTATTCTATTATCATTATTGCGACATTAGCGGACAATGGCGTGAAGCCTTTTATCATCGGATTTATTAACCGCGTGTTAATCAAAACCCCTTTGAAGATTAACGAAATGTTAATATTTTTTGCTATCATTGCAGGGCTTACGAGCTTTGGCTTTTGGGGAATTGTCTTTGGTCCGGCAATCACGGCTTTATTTATCGCATTACTTAGGGTTTATAAGAGGCTTTACAGGGGGGATACTTGATTGGTTGGAATCCCTAAAGATTATAAAATAATCTCGGGATTCTTTGAACTTAAACGGACGCACAAACTCTGTGCTTTACTTTATGACTGAATTGACTTTAGCTAAAAATGTTCTTTGCCTTGTCTATCGTGATTCCACTTATCAAATAATGCCCTTTATTGCCACCTGTAGAATCTGATACAATTTTAAAATTAGAAAGTCGTTTGATTTTGCCATATTGGGTTGCGCCATATTCTGCATTTGGTCTATGGTTGTGCAAGTATTTCACCGCTTCGTCTTTACTGGGTGCAGCATAAACGCTCATATTGGCTACAACTTCTTGATCGCCCATAACCCTTTCATCATTGCTTACTTCAACTTTCCCATTTTTGAGTCCTCTTACAATATACCAATTATCCTCAATCTCATCCATTTTTTCTCCTTTTTGTTAAATGATAAGCCAAATTTCTCGAGCCTGTTTATCGGCTATGATTTCATCATCTAAAATTATATCGTTATCCTTAATGATGATTTTATGAATGCTAAAGCGTCTAAACAAAGACTTAAAAAAATTTGGCTTTTTAAGCAAATATCTGTTGTCTTTAACTTTGTAAATGTTAAAACTAAGCTCTATGTTTAAGGAATATTTTGGACAAAAAAGCATCTTAAATGCTTGTTCTAACGAATTTTCAAAGTGCTTGTGCAATAAAATCCCAAGTCTATAATATTGACTACGCATTAAATGCTGAATTTTATTTTCACAAGATATTTTTTCTTTTTGCAAAAGACAAACAAATTTTTCTAAATTGATAGCCTTTTTCATTGATTGTCTATCCATAAAGGTTTTTTTTCAAATCCTATATGATATACAACCCATTGTTGCACGACTTGATGTTCTCCCTGATTTAAAACGCAAAAATTTTTTTCACAAGCTATGATATGTCCTTTTGAGAGGCTGCTTAGGCACTGATTAAGCATTTGCATATCTTGTTTTGCTTGTTCTTGCGTATAGGGAAGTGCAGCATCTTGTTGTCCAATCACAATTCTTTTAACAAACCTTACAGAACTTAAATCAAAAACTTTAGCCATCAATCACCTTCCATTCTTAAGCCACTTGCTCATTTTGATGTTGTGAATTTGGAATGCTTTTATCTTCTCTAGGTTGTATAGAATTCTGTATAATATCCAAAACTCTTGACAAACCTTCACTCATTCCATCATCTTTTGCAATCAGTTCTACATGATATTTAGCTGAAGTATCCGTGCTTCTTGTATTTTCTTTATGAGAGCTAATAGAACCCTTGACAGATACTTTGGCTTTAAAGCATGCAAAGCCAATATTTGCTTCTGCATCAAGAGAACCACTTTTATCGCTTGACTCTTTTGATTCTTCAGCAGTTTTTACTTCCATATCAAAGGAAATGTTTAAGCTATTAATCGCTAAACTCGGAATCTTTACAATCGCAAGAAGTGGAGCTTGAATATTCATTTTTTGAATGCTTCCGTCCTCTTTTATCTGCTCATATTTAAAATCAACTGTTCTTACAGCAGAATTATTCTCTTGTAAGCCTATTGTTTGGATAAAGTTCGCTGTGGCATTTGCAAGTTGCAATTGCGCATTACAAGCTGCTTGCAAAGGTCCTCCTATGAGAGATGACATTTCTAAACCTGAAAATTGATTAGTAATCTCTGTTGCCATTTTTACTCCTTAAAAATTTATTGAATTTTATGTTTGGTTATGAATTTTCTACATTTTCTTGTTCCTCCTTTTTTAGAATTAAATCTTCTTGATAGCCTTGACAATGGTTAATAAGTTCATTAATCATTCTTGAAGTTCCTTCGGGCAAATCGTGTTTGCTCATTGTTAAACAAATATGCGCACTTAATCCTTTTTCTTTACCGAAGCTAGAGCCTACAACATCAACTTTTAAAGAGGGCAGGGCATCAAAATCTTTCATATTTTCAGAATTTTCATCTTCTTGTAAATTATCCAATCCAATTAAACTGACATCAAATTCTGTCTTAATGGTTTCTATATGAATTGGTGTAATAGGCAAAAGATTAATGTAAGGGACACTATAATATTTTGTTCTTAAGAATTTAGAATCAGAATCCGGGATTCCTATTTTTAAACGTCTAGGGAAAATTCCGGGTAAAAATTCGTCGGTTAAATTTCCTTGAGCGTCTTTTTTAAATTTTTTCTTGAAAAATGTAAAAATATGAGAAAGTTGAGATTCTTCCACATCGCTTTGTGCTTGTGCAACTGCTTTTGCAATAGAAACAATAATATCACTTAGGGATTTTGTTGCGCTGTTTGCCATTTTTAGTCCTTATGAAAAATATTCAAGAGTATAACCTAATCACTATACAGTGATTATCTAAATGTAAAGTAATTTTACATTTAGATAATCACTATACTTTTGTCAAGTAATTTGTAAAATTTATTTTTAAATTTAATTTTCGCATGAAATTTCTTGACTTTTAAAAGCATTTTTTGATTAAATTGCGCATGGATAAAAAAGATCTATGTTTTTGTGAGATTACAAATTCAAGGAGTGAGAAATGAAATTTAAAAAAGTTTCAATATTGTGCTATGTTTTGTTGGTGGTGAGTTCTTTTGCTTTTGCTCAAGATAGTAGGAAAGAAGAAAATAATCTTTCAAAAGCTTGCATACAATATGCTGAAAAAATAAAAAATAAAGACATATTGGATGTTTATTCAATGTTTGATAAAAAAGGACAGGAAGCAAAGCTTGGAGGTTTCACTTATCAAAATCTTAATGTAGATAAATTAAATGCTTATATCCGTCTGTATGAGTTTCAAGGAGTTGATTTAAATGGTGCTTATAACAACTTGCTGCAAATTATTCTCAATAATAAAAACCTCTCTCTAAGAAAATCTTTGCCACAACAAAATGAAGAGGACACTCTGTATTTTATGGTAAGTCTTAAGGGAGAAAACAATGGTAAAACTTGTTATATCAGGCAAAATAGCAATGAATTATGGATTGAATCCGAACCATTGAAAGATAAAAAATTTGTTTTTATTTTAAAACAAGAAAACAAAAATACTAAACTCTATTATTATGAAACGATTTCTTTTGATGAGGATTAAAAATCCGGGCAAGGAAAGTTTGTTACTATTTAAAAAGAGTTGGTAAAATCTAAGAATTTGAAGAGGAGGAATCATTAATTTTAAGCCGCAGTCAATAGAGATTGTTGAGTGTTTTTGCGCCATGCAGAACTCTCACAAATCAAAGATTCAAAATCTCCCCTAAATGGCGGAGATAGAATCTTGTATCACATAGAAGTGGAGTAGCTTTTATTTCTGCCTGTCAATGCTTTTTAACGAATTGCTTTGATGTATTTTAGAGCTTTATCTATATTGATAGTATTGGCAGCTTTAAAATTATTTTGTAACATATTATAAATGTCTTGTGCTTCATTAAGAAGAGCCTTGATTTCTTGCTCATCTTCTCCAAAGGCTTTTTTGAGAATTGGTCCATAAAGCGATAAAAAATCATTAAAAGCAAGCTTGTTAATATCCACTGCGGATTTTACCGCCACACAAGCAAGGGCATTTTCCATTTTGTTCATAATTCCTTTAGATTCAATTGTCCGATTCCAAAAGGCAAAATCATAGCGAACGATTGCGGGATATTCGGAAACTACAATATACATTGTCTTCGTCATTTCCCCTATTATTACAAGAAATAAATCCAAAGAATGAAAATATTGATGGCTTTGTTTTTTACTTATTTCTCATAATAAATAGAATCTCGTAATATGCAAAGATTCTATATGCAAGGCGAGTGAGATTTGATCACACTCACCCTGAAAAACAATATTTTATAAATGCTCAATCTTTAAGATTTTGCTTTCATTCATAAAAATATTAATCACGACATGTTTGAAATTTGTTGTTCCTTCTTCATCTGCAATCTTTGCTTTTGCAATGAAATGACAATTCAAGCCTGTAGCCACTTGCTTTGCAATAAGAAGTTCTGGAAAATAAGTTACGCCTTTTATATTTTGAAAAGCTTGATTGAAAGCCTTAACAATATAATCTGCTTCTATACTGTCTATTTTAGCAATAAAAGCTTCGCTAATTTTGGTGCAATGGAGTCCGCCAATTGGACATTCACTATCCTTTACGATTTCTTTTATTTTGGTAATAGAGCATTGATTTTCTGTATCAGCATAACAAATCACTAAGCAATAAGCAGTGAGAGGATTGAGAGCAACACTCTTGCTTCTACAAATAAAAGCATAATTGACGCCTGAAACGACTTGTGTCCCTAATTGCAAACAAAGCTCAAACTCTACTCCACAATGCAATCTAAATGCGCACTTCCAATCATTTTTTATCCTTTTCTATTTGATTTGTGTTTTGCCTCTCGCTTAATCCGTCTGTCATCAAGGACACATCTTCACTCTTCCACTACTCTACAATGCACCTCCTGTTTTTGAGATTAATATTATTTTAAATGAGATTTTACAATAAAATTCATAAAAATCATTAGGGAATTTTGCATTATAGATACTGCGTCTTTTGCTTCGTTTCTATTAATGACGCATTACCATTCCTCACTTCTTCTTTTCTCTAAACTCTTTTCTTAACTCACGCACTTCTTGGAAGAATCGCAAATAAGCAAATATTCGCCCCCCCCCCCGCACATTATTAGCTTTTATGAGTGCTTCACCTAATTTGTAAGTAAAGCATTGTTTTTCTTTAATCGCTTCTTTGTAGTCTGGGTAAGATTCTAGTTTGGGGAGTTTTAAGCTAGGATTCTTTGCTACTTTTTCTTGATATTTTCTTTGTTCTTCTCTATGGGATTCTTTGATATAGCTAAGCACATAAGGCATTCTAATATATCCCCATAGACTTTTAGAGTTTAGTATCATTGCAGAACCTAGTTTATAGGCTAGGTGGGAGTGGATTCTAATCTTAGCATTGTCTAGCTCATTGATACGCTTTTGTTGCTTAAGTGTGAGGGATTCTAATTTGGCTTTTTCTTGAAGAATACTTTGGAATTTGGCATTAGAAATTTCAATGTTTGATGAATTTTTCTCTTGGTTGAGTAAGTCATTTAATGTGTTCGTGAATAACACTAAACTATTGATAAAATGATTTTTTAAAATTTCATTATCGCAATCCACACCTAAATCATACACACCATCTTGTTTTAAGTTTAATTTCCAACAATAAAACTGCATAACAAAAAGACGAGTCGCACTACCAAGACTAGAAAACCAAAAAGGATATTTAGGAAAAGAATTTTTATTAAGATTTAAAAGATGAAGCGACCCCGTGTTTTCTAACTTTTCTAAGAGATAATTCATTTTAGAAAACTTCCACTTTTTATCTCTTAAAAAACCAATGGAGAGTAGATGATACTCTGCTTTATCAAAATAATTATTTACCAAATAATTTAAAACTAAAAAAACCGAAATCAGTTCATCTGAAGTATATTGAGCAACTTTTTCTAAAAGTGAGATTTTATTACTCTCACTAATACCAATCCTACGCCCACATTCCCATAAATACAGATAAGAAGCCATCTTTAAATGATTATTAGTAAAGGCTTTATCTATTAATCCCTCTAACAACTCAAACCTTTCTTTTATGGGAAGCATTAGCGTATAATTGACATTTTGCGTATTGCCAATTAGATGAGAAAGTTGCAAAAAGTTACTTGCGCCATGATAAATAACCTTTGCCTTGGAGGCAAAAACAATATCATAAATGATTAAGCAAGTCTGTTCGTCAAACTTACGGAATTCACTGATTTTATAGAGTTTTTTATCGGGATAACAAGAAGCAATATAATCAAGCACAAAATCATCATCAGAAATCAGGACAAGTTTTTCTGTTTGGATTGTCCCAACAATCCTTACAAGCAATTCAACAGGATAATATTTACCATAAACAGCATGTATACCATTGGTGGCAAGAGGAGTATAGACGCAATCACCACACCGGATATGCAACACATCATACTCTCCAAATTCTATTGCATCTTTTGTGGCAATGTCAATAATCTGCTGAAACTTCTCACTAAACTCTATCTCTTCCCAAATCTTTGGACACATTGCCCTATAATCTGCCATATCTACATTTTTTAGGCTTCTAGTGATTGGTTGCCACCAGCTAAAATAATGCCCAAAAGAAGTCGTGGGAGAATTTCTTATGGATTCGAGATTTTCAAATATAGGAAATTCTGCCTTAAGGGGTAAAATATCATTATAGCAGTATTTTGCAGTAAACTCTTTGCTAAATAGCTCCACTCCCGCAAGATCGCATGTGTCCTTTGGCGATCTTTTAAGTCTTGGATGCCAAATAAACCCAAAGTGCATTCTAGTTTTCTTACTCAAATACCAAGCACTAATAAAAGCTAACATTCTCGAGCCAAAAGCGTCATTTCTTGAAGCGACTATAAGATTCTTGAGATTTTTGTGTCTGTTTATCATTTTATTCTTTCATTAATTCCGCTAAATAATATAGTAACTATAAAACCCCCCCCCCCGCAGGTGTTTTGGCATTTAATGTGCGAATAAGCTCATTTTGGAATACAAACAAGTCTAAATCCAAGTCTCTCTTATCTACATTATAAG
>NZ_JRPA02000027.1 GCF_000765675.1 Helicobacter sp. MIT 05-5294
TTTATGAGATTACAGAAAGTGGAATCGCTAAAGGAATCCAAAATGCTATCCCTTTTTTACAAAGCAATGTAAAAGAATTTGAATCGTGGAAAGCAAGAGCAGTAGGAGATAAACTTGTAGGGTTCATTCTAAGCCCGAAATACGCAAATATTTTCAAAGAAAGCATTAGTATAGGAAGAGTGCAAACGCCCGTGTTAGCCTATATTGTAAAGAGACAAAAAGAAATTGAAGCACACAATGCTTTGCCTCTAAAAGAAAGATTGGATTTCAAAATCAAAGCTTTTAGCAAAAAAGACGATATAGAGTTTAGCCTCATTAATAATAATCTCTATAATGATAAAAACGAGGCTTTAGAACTAATAGAAAAACTCCCAAAAGTTGCCAAATGTTATTCTGTCGAAACCAAAGAGAGCAAAAGTAGCCCTAAAGCTCCACTTAGAACCTCACAGCTTCAAGAGGTTGCTTCTAAGAGTTTGGGAATCTCCACAAGTAAAGTTATGGAATGCGCCCAAGTCTTGTTTGAAAAAGGATTAATCACCTATCACCGCACTGATTCTAATGCAATCTCTAAGGAATTTTTAGATGAATTGCATGGGCATTTAGAAAATGAAGAATGGTATCAAAGAAGAGAATATAAGGCAGGAGAGCAAAGCCAAGCAGAAGCACACGAAGCAATCAGAATCACGCATTACCACCCTTACGAACAGATAGAATCCCTAATCCAAGAAACCAATATCAAGCAAGAACTACAAGAAAACTGCAAATCTCTCTATACACTCATCTATCAAAACACAATTTTATCCCAAGCAAAAGATTGTGTAAATGAAATTACCACTTATGCTTTTAGCATTAATGCAATGCTATTCCACTTCAAAAACTCTAAAACCAAATATAAAGGCTTTAAAGGAGTGTTTGAGAGTAATTTAGATGAGAGAGAAAGTGAAAAAGAGAACAAAGAAGTAGAATCCCTCAATCTTGAATTTAAAAAAGATGAGGAGATTCAAATTTTAAACTTTGAAACACAAGAAGTTAAGAAAAATGCTCCAAGTTCTTATAAAGAAAGCAATTTCATTATGCTATTAGAGAAAAACAAAATAGGCAGACCTAGCACCTATGCGACTTATTTACCAATTCTTTTAGAGAGAGGATATATCACGCTAGAGAAAAAAGGCAAAGAACATATTATTGTGCCTACTCAAAAAGGCATTAAACTCGTTGAAATGTTAAAAGAAAAGGAAAGCTGGATTACTTTAAGTGAATTTACAGCAGAAATGGAAAATGTGCTAGATTTAATAACTAAAGGAGAGTTAGGCTATCTTGATTTCATTAAGCCTTTGCACCAAAAAATGGGGTTTGCCAAAATTAACTCTAGTAAGCCACCAAGCCAAAATCAGATTGAATATTTAGAAAAACTAGCAAAAGAGCAAGAAGTAGAGATTCCAAAAGAGGCTTATGAGGATTTTCAAGTTTGCACCAATTTAATCACAAAACTTAAAAAGGATTCTAAGCCAACACCTCCAAGCGAGAAACAAATCAAGTTTGTAGAATCTCTAGCAGAGAAACACAAATTAGAACTACCAAAAGGATACAAAGAAGATTATAAGATTTGCAGTGAGTTTATCTCCAAGAATGCGAAGAAATAATTAATAACTTTTGCATTAGAGAACGAATCTCTAATGCCAAACTAGCAGTGTCATTTTATCCTGTAACTTGGAATCTTGCTTTTTTATAATATTGAGTTGATAGTAAAAAAACCAAACAATAACACTAAGCACTATAAATAATATCGCAAAAACAAATACCAAAGTAATTTCACCTAAAGTCATCTATAATTTCATCTTTTTTGTATCTTTTAGCTCACGCATAAAAAACATTGTCAAAAAACAAAGTGGGGCAAAAAGCGTTATTATACTTAAGACTCCTGCAACAATATGAATCGTAATTATCAATCCTTTGAATGGTATAATTGTTTGAAAAAATCAAATACATATCAACCAAAATTATACCCAAACACAACAAAAGCACAAGTGCCATAATAAACAAAGCATATTGCAGGTTAGAAAACTTTTCATAACTGACAAACCAATACGAAATAATACCAATAGCCATTAATGAAACACTTCCTATCATTTTTTCTAAATTCCCTAAAATGCGGCTCTAATTTTCTCTCTCTAAGGCTAGGAATATCCATCTTTTACCTTGTCAAATTTTAAAATCGGGAGATTCTGCCCAAACAAAGCTAAAAAATCTTTAAAATATTCCTTGATATTATAACTATTTAACTATAATAAAAAATATATTTATAAATATCTAAAAAAAATTATAAAATATATTTTTAATTTTATTTAAATATTTAATATATTTATTTAAAATATATGTTATAATTATTTTAAATATTTTTATAAAGGCTTTTAAAATGATTATTGCCGTTATTAATGAAAAAGGTGGAAGTGGTAAAACAACTCTTGCAGTGAATCTTGCTTGTAAGCTAAGTGATGAGGGAGATAAAGTCCTATTTATTGATAGCGACCCACAAAGAAGCGGAGAAATTTTTGTAAGCATTCGTGAGCATGAGGGACTGCCTACTGCCTTTACCTATAAGGCTACAACGAATGCACTTAGGCAAACACTTAAAAGCTACCAAACTTCTTTTGAATTTGATAGCATTGTAATTGATACAGGTGGTAGAGATTCAAAGGAAATGCGAGAGGCTTTAAGTATCGCGGATATTGTTCTAATGCCAACCTATCCTAGTCAATATGATTTGAGTGTGCTAAATAATATGCTAAACCTCTATGAAGAATCCCAAAACGAAGATTCTAAATGTTTCATTGTTATTAACAGAGCCTACACTAATACACAGCTGAAGCAAAAACTAGAGGAATTTAAGGAATTGTTGAAACCAAAAGAGAATCGTCATATCAAACTGCTTGAGAGTATTCTATATGATAGAGAAGCATTTAGGGTAGCAACCGCTAATGGATTAGGAATCACGCAATCGCAAAACAGCAAGGCAAAAAAAGAATTTAACAACTTTTTTAAAGAGATTTTAAAAGTATATAATGAGAATTAAAAAATATTTTTAAAATAAAAAAATATTGCATTTAAATTATTTTAATTCTATTTTTAAAAATATATTAAATAATTTAAGAAAATATTTAATATATTTATTATATATTTTAATCATCACTTTAAAAACAAGGAGAATACTATGAGTGTTTTAGGCAAAAAAGAAAACTTCAAAGACATTAAAATAGCCAATAAAGAATTTATTTCTGGCGCAAAAGGAGAAACTAGCACAGAAAAAAAACGCGGAAGAACCAAGATGACCAGCAACAAAAGAGATAAAATTTACGCATTCCATTGCACTCAAAAAGAATTAGATGAGCTAAAAGCAAGGGCGGAAGCAAGATACCTCTCACTTTCAGAATACTTCAGAGTAAAACTTTTTAGCGAATAGATTTAGAGATCCATCTCTCTTGCTCTTAATTCTTGTGCATTGATTCTGCAACTCCCTCCCTTTTTCTTAATTTAAAACAAAATGTTAAATCCAATAATAAAATCCCCGCAACAAAAACTCACTGCACTTATAAATATTACAAAAGTATTAAATTATTATATATTTTATTAGTATTAATTTAATGATTTACTGCTATAAGAAGTCTTGATTTTATGTTCGCTACGCTCACTCTGCAAGACTTTTAAAAAGGGGAAGAAATTTGCCTAGTTTTGGTTTAATTGCCTCTTAAATTGACTTTGCTTGCTTCTCTTTAAACTCCTATTTATTTGGTATTTTGTGGTTTGAATCTTTTATTCAAAATTTTCTTTTTAGTATTATTAAAAAACTTGACAAATAAATAATTATTTAGTATAATTATATAAACAAAACAAGGAAAGGATTTAAAAATATGGTTTTTCAAATTCTAAATGCAGACAACTGCAAAGAAAAAGACAAATTAGAAGCTTTGCTAATTCGTTATTTATTGGAAGAAAATAGCGAACTTATTAAATATACGGCAGAAGAAGACTTGAAAAAGGATTACAAAAATATGTCCAAAATTGTAAATCTTATTGATTTCTTGATTCAAAAACGCATCAAAGAATCTTTTTCTTTATTTGCTGAACATTTCAGGCTAAAGGGGTGTTAATGTTATATATTTCAAAGTATGGTTATTCTTACAATATTGAAGAGTGGCAAGAAATTAGTGAGGAAAAGTATGAGGAAATGTTTTTAATTATTCCTCCTATCTTTTTAGGAAGTGGTTTCTTTATGGGAGAAGCTTTTGAGGAAGATTTGTATAATTTTTTCATTAAGAGAAACGATAAATATTATAACGCTATTTTCTCCATAAATGATACTTGGGAGAAAATAAAAGATTCTTTAGAATCTTTTATAAAAGCGCAATAGGAGGGATAAATGGGGTATAGAGAGATTAAAGAATGGCAAAAATGTTGCAAACGATATAACGCCCTTTACAAAGAATACAATAAGAGGTTGCGACAGAATCGTAAAAATCCTCAAGAGTTGGATGTTGTTAAGCTCCTTGCTATTCGTAGCGTAGGAGTAGATAATCGCGTTTATTTGGATTATTGCATTGACTATCAGAGGCTTAAAAGTATTAAAGGGAAATTGCAAGACTTCTTGGGTTATTTAAGATTTCTTAAATCCCAAAAAGACCGCTACATAAAAAGCGAAGTCGTTATGATTTTTGCTAACAAAAGTCATTTTGGTGTTTTGAATGCGCAAAATTTTCTTAAAACGCATTTGGGTGTAAAAGTTGCAGATTGTAGAAATTTGCTTAAATAGATAAAGGAGATAAAATGTTAAAAGCTAGAATAGGTAATTTAAAAATCTTGTTAAAAGGTGTTTTCGCAGAGAGCCTTTTAAGGTCTTTCAAAAAAAGGGAAATAAAAGCGAATGGTGTTAATCCTCTTTTGCAAAAAGAATTACAAAAGCCACAATTACAGGTAATCAATCATACGCAATACCCTAGCAATTATTTGCTTTTTTGTGCAGAATCTAAAGGGATAGACACTCAAAGCAAAACTTTAAGTTTTAGTGAGGTAGGGGACAAGAATAAAATCAAAATCGCAAATGAGCAAGAATCTTGCATTATTGATTTTAACGCCGATAAAGTTAAAAAACGCGTTACGAAACAAGCAATCTTTAAGGCTTTCCAATCCCACGCAAAAGAAGCTTTTACAAATAGAGTAAGTGAGGTTTTTAACCTTAATGAATGCGCCTTGCAAATGGTTTTTAACAATGGAAGCTATACGCTTAAAAGCGGGGATTCCACACTCGCAATCATTCCAAATATGAGCGAGTTTTTAGGGATTTTTGGAAGTGTCAAGAAAGTAGCAGGATAAGGGACAAAGTGGGGAGTTGCCCAAGTCCTCTTTGCTTTTCAAGAGGACATTCC
Organism: Helicobacter sp. MIT 05-5294; assembly: GCF_000765675.1. Classification (GTDB taxonomy): domain Bacteria; phylum Campylobacterota; class Campylobacteria; order Campylobacterales; family Helicobacteraceae; genus Helicobacter_D. The sequence goes on from NZ_JRPA02000027.1 coordinate 5,421, forward strand.
CACCTGCCCAAAGATTGGAGTTTATAGGAAAATGGAATCAATAGAAAATGTTAATTACAATGATATGCCCGAATTTGTAGGTGATATTGAAGCAATCCTGCAAAGAGAGGGGGCAGGAAGCGTTAGTGAAGAGTATATTTGGGAAATTGCAAAACAAAACAATTCTATGCCAAATTTTACCGCAATCTTTTTAGAATGCCTTTTTTGGCGATTTGCAGATTTTTTGGAATATAAGGGCTTAAGGTGCAATTTTGAAGTGAATTTTTTGGCTAGTTGGTTTGAAATAGAAAACAAACCTTTTGAAATGGCAAATGATTTTTATCAAGCTTTAGATGAATTAGGAGTTCGCAATGGATAAAAAAGAACAAGCTTTAAAAGAGTTAGTTTTGGATAGTATTCCACAAAATCTTAGAAGCACACTTACAAGGATTACTTTAAGGCAAAATGAGGACAAGCAAATTTGCATAATTGCTTTTGGTTCTTCTCTTGCTTTGAAAGAATGGAAACAAGCGGAATCAACTATTTTAGAAGATATGAGGAATCTCTATAAACAAAGAGGCTTAAAAAATCTTTTAGTTTTTCATCAAGTCATTGCGGAAGTTTTTATTCCCAAAATAGACTTGGAAAAGCCGACTATTATCCCAAGATACAAAGAGCGTTCATCGGGTGCATTTGAAATAAATTGCCAAGACGAAGAGTTAAAGAAGCGTTTTGATTCAATTCAGGCAATTATCAAAGAAAACATTAATAAATCACAACAAGGAGTTTAAAATGAGAATTACAAAAGAAGTAGATGTAGAAATAGAAATATTTCCACACGAGCTTGATTTGGATTTTGAGGATATTCAAGACATTATAAATGGTAATTTGTGCAATAGTGAAAAGGCTAGACTAGGTATTTACCTGTTGCAAAAAGTTAGCGTGGAATATTCCAAAGAGGCGATTAAAAATATCTTGAATGATTTGGGAATTGATGAGGCAAAAGCAATCATCAAGGAACTAGATAGTGAGTTTTTGAGTCTTGAAGAATATAGGGCAAGAGCCTTGAAGATTCAAAAAGATTTAAACCGCAAAAATGGAGGTGCAAAATGAGCATTTATTTTATTAATTCTATGATAAAAGGTAAAAAGTGCGATTATTCCACGCATTACTTTTATATCAAAGGAGATTATATTTATTCCAAAACCACACAAAAAATTGTGGATATTAAATTTTTAGGCAAGGATTAAAAATGAAAGTAAAAGATTTTGATTTTAGGATTTGGGATAATGAATATCATAGATATTTATATGATATTCATAATTCGTTTGAAAATGGCGAAAAAGAAATAACGAAATATTTTGTTGGACTAGATGGAATTATTGGCGGTTACGATGGCGAGGGAAATTGTTTTGACATAGACAATCAAGAATCTTTAGAGATTGAGCTTTACACAGGAATTAAAGATTTTAAAGGAAATGGAATCTATGAGGGCGATATTGTAGCCTTAACGAACCCCTATTCTAGAATGAATGGTGTTGTTAAAATTCATAAAGAGGGAACTTTTTACTTAGATGATAAAGGGTATTATCAGGGTAGTTTAGCGAATCTTGCAGAAGAATACAATATAAAGATTGTTGGCAATATACACAGCAAATGAGGAAGAGTAGAAATGAAATATCAAAGATTAAGGAGATAAAATGAGCAAAACAGACCGAACCTATTTAAGAATCCCTGATAAAAATGGGGATTTCACAATTATTGTAAAGAGATTCTATTATGAGGGTGATGAATCTAGCTGGAGTGGAACTTACTATTTTCAACCTTTCTTTAGAGTTAATGGAGAGGGAAACAGAATTATTAGAAAAGATTGTCTTTGGGAATATCACGATGTGGTTGGACTAGATAGTAAAGGATTTATGCTTTCAAACGAAGAAGAATTTAAAGAATATTGTAGAAAGAAATTTCAAGACTTTAGAGACACATTGTGCATTAATCCTTTTAGCAAGGACAAAGAACCTAAATATACAGACGATGTAATTTGTAGTTTAGAGATGAATTGGTAAAAGGAGAAAAACTATGACTTTGTCGGTTAATCAAGCAAAAGAGATTGTTAAAATTTTAAAATCAAATAATAACAATCTTTCCAAGACAGCAAGAGACTTAAAAATATCAAGAAATAAAGTGTATTTTGCTATTGAATTGGCATCTGAAGCTAAGTTAATGGAATCTTGGATTAAATGTGCGCAAAAATAAAGATGTAAATACAAAAAGGAGTTAGCAAAAACTTCCTAAATGAATACTAACGAAGAAATTTTAAGTATTTAAAAAGTGTTTTTATATATAATCCATTCGGCTTTTAGTGTGTTTAAGTTGCTAGACTTTCTTTAGTGTAGGAGAGGAGGTGCTTAAATGATTGATAAAGTTTTAAATCTTATCATTTCTATTTTGCAACTCATTAGAGAAATCCTAAGACTTCTCTAATAAATTCTTTTACAACGAAATAATAAGCCTAACCGCCTTAGCATAAACTTAAACACACTATCAAAATTTGCACTAAAGAAAGGGCGGTTCTTGGTGCGAAAAATAAATAATATCTCTCCTTGCGTTTTTCTTCAAACAAAAGGGGGAACAATTTCATTTCTGCACATTTTTTAGAATCAAGCAGTCTTTTAGACAGAATTTATAGCACAAAGGAGTTTCCAAAATGAAGTTAAAATTTATACACCTTTTTAAGGATAAAAAGTTAAAATTAGGCACAAGAAAGGAAAGCAAATGAATGCATAAACTATCAATCACAATACAAAATTTAGAATCAAATAGAATTCTCTCTCCAATGCTTTTGGCTTTTTTGAAACAAAAAATCAAAGAATTGGGATAAGAGAAAAACAAACAAATTATTATGGAATCTATACAAGTAGTTGCCGATGAAATCTCTACCAAGCAAACCATTAACGCAAAGGCTATCAAAGATCAAAGATGAGTTAGAAGAAAAGCTAAAAGGCGAACTTGCAACAAAAGATTTTGTCAGAGCAGAGATTAACCAAGTAAGGACAGAACTAGCAGAAGTCAAGCAAGAGCTAAAAGTAGAGATTGCAGAAGTCAGAAAGGAAGTTGCGGAATCTAGCAAAAAACAAATGTGGCTTATTATCTCCACAGGAGTAGGTTCAGCAATCACAATTATTGGAGCAAATTATGCTCTCCTTAAATTTCTAATAGATACTTTCTTTGCTGCACTTAATGTAAAATAAAATACACTTGCAAAAACTAAGGGGGGATTTTAAAAGTCTCCTACTCTTCATATTCAATTATTTTACAATCTAACAAAAAACAATATCCTCATAAAATTATCTAAAACTAAAACGCTCTATAATAGACAAAAAATAAAAACTAATGAGAAGATACTACTAATACAATTAAAATTGATTCTATCTAGCAAAGAATTGATTCTATGGCATATTTTATTTTATATTTATTCCTTGAATCTAAAAATAAAATAAATCAAATCTCAAATCATCGTCAATCAATCACAAAACAGAGAATCATCAAAGAATAGCAATAAACCAATCCCCAAAGAACTTTTGAAACTATTCTTGAATAAAAAGAAGCATTAAAACTTTTTTGATTTCTTTTGTTTAATTACAACAAAGATTTTTTCTAGTGCAATATTAAACTCTAATATGATATTAACTTTAGTGAAATAGGTATAAGGGAGATTATCATCTCCCTTTACTCTCATTTAACTATATAAGAGTGGGGTAAAAATAATTTTGAGAAAAACCAATAATGAGAATGAAAAAAATCATAGTTTGATTCATTGGTATAGTATCTATAAGAAAATGAGAATGAAAAAATTTTAGAGAAAAGCAGAGGGGTATTTTTGCGGAAATTGAAAATTTATATCTTTATTTTATAACTATTTTTAGGAATTTAATGAGAGCGAAAGCAGAGGGGTATTTTTGCGGAAATTCTTTTAAAAAAATCTCTTTATTCTAATTAATATTAAATTAATATTAAATAATAGTATTCAATGGGGAATATAAGCAAAAAGATTCAAAACCATTTCAAATTTGTATATTTTTTACTCAATTTATGGCAAATTAATTCATTTATAATAATTATTATTGATTTTCTATTTAGCTATTCTTACACAGAATTGCAAGAACTATTTTGAAAAAATATTTAAAATGCGGTTAAGAATCTTCAGGGATTGTCTCTTTTATTGGGTATTCATAGTTTTTTAATTTGTTGGTTTAAAATTATTTTAAGTAAATTTTATACCTTAGAATATCCCATTTTACACAATTCTTTTTAAAAAATGTTCCGCAAAAATACCCCTGTGCTAAACAATTATTACAAGGAATACTATAAATGATAATTTATAATTATTTTAAGGTATTATTTTCTATAATGTCTTGAATAACTTTATCAACAAGGATTCAATTATGAAAGAGTTGAACAGAGATGATTTTTTAAGGCTTTTGCGAGAAGCTGGGTTTAAAAATAAAAAAGAATTTGCACACTTTATCAATACTCCATATCAATCTGTAAATAATTGGGGTTGTGGAAATAGAATCCCACCTTATCTTAGTGCTTTAATGGACGCTTTAATTGATTCCAAAAAATACAAAGAATTAGTTCAAGGCAATAATATTATTGCTGAAAATGAATCATTAAAACAAGAAATTTCCATACTTCAAGAAAAAATCAAAGAGCTAGAATCAGAAAGAGATGTTGAAAAACGCAATTTAGAAACATTAACAAAATCTTTTAAAATAATTAAAGAGTATCAAGAAATGATTTAATTTTAAAAAGTATTGTGATGCTTTTGTGTGATTCTAATAGTTATAGAATATAATGGCGGTTTCATTGCTATATTCAGTTTGAAAATTGTAATTTTCAATACAGAAATAAATTTTCAAAATTAAATTGCTTTTTGAATCTTTTAGAAAATTTAAGAGTATATTTCATTTTAATCATCGCTTTCTAAATACGCTATTGCCTCATCATATTCCCTAATCGCCTCATCAAGCAAAAGAATGCTTTTGTTTTATTTGAGTTTGAACTTCAAATCAGGCAAAGATTCAAAACCGCTTTAATAGTCTTTAGCAGATTATCATCGGCAATTTCCCCCCCAAATTTTTTTCAAAAATATCAAATTTTTGCAATTTTTTCAAAATTTTTCTACAAATACTCTAATCTTTTTCAAAATTAATCCGATATAATCACATAGCTAAACCGCAAAAGGTTAGCTAAAAGTTCTTTATCTCTTAAATGTTGCTTAGAAGTTTGGCGCGAAGTTGAATCCTGCGCGAGAGATTTCACAAAATCTCCGACGATTTGATGATTTTAGGTTTGAAAATTACAATTTTCAAACCTAAATCTAAAATCTCAATTTAACTTAACTTCAAACTTCTATTTTAACCTGCAAGTGATAAGACTTTTAATCTTAAA
>NZ_JRPA02000054.1 GCF_000765675.1 Helicobacter sp. MIT 05-5294
AGGGCTAGAAAATCTACTTGTTGCATCACATCATTCATCTCTACACAGCCGACACTCTGTGCGCCATCAAGCAAGAAAGCGACATTGTGAGCTTTGGCAAGTGCGCTCAAATCCTCTAGCGGAATCATCGCACCGCTGACATTATTAATATGCGCACATGCTAGGAGTTTTGCGCCTTTAAGCATTGCTTTTGCTTTTTTCAAATCAAGTGTGTGCGTGGAGTTACACGGAATCTCGCGCACTTCTAGCTTAAGGCGGTTTTTTAGCGCATTAAGCGGGCGTTTAATTGCATTGTGTTCCATTTGGGTAACCACGACAATATCATTTTCTTTGAGGAATCCTTGCAAAAGCGTATTGATTGCCATTGTAGCATTGAGTGTAAAAAGGACGCGCTTACAATCTCTCAAGCCGACCAAATCAGCCAAAAGTCTCCGCGTTTGATAAAGGATTCTGCCAGATTCTATGGAGAGAGAATGTCCGCTTCGCCCTGCACTCGCACCGATATTTTCCAAAAACTCAATAACGGCTTCTTTGACGCCCGGAGCTTTAGGAAAAGTCGTTGCGGCATTATCTAAGTAAATATAGTTTGTTTGCATTTTGGATTCCTTTCCAAATTTACGATTCTGTTACTCTGCCATTGCAAGGAGCGGAGCGACAAAGCAATCCACGAGATAGAATCTCACTTTGAAAGATATTCTGAATCTCGTTATGGATTTGCAAGTATAGGTGAAATTTGCTTCACAAATTGCACACCACGGATTCCTTGCAAAATCCTCGCAATGACGAATAGTGGCTAACATTGTGGATTGCTATGAATTTTTAATTTCTTAAGCATTGCGCAAGGGAATTTACGACTTTCTTAAGACAAACTCCAAATCCTCACCTTGTTCTTTTTGGGATTCCACAATATAGCCATTTGTTGTAGCAAGGCGCACGATATTATCGCTACTTGCTCCACAACTGCAAAGCACTTTAATTGCACTCTCGCCTTTATCTATTAAAGGCTTAAGGTTTAGCACGGGTTCGGGGCAAGAAAGTCCCCGCACATCAAGTTCTACCATTTCAACTCCTTTTTTCTCTCGCAAAAATTGCCACAAGTAAGCAGAAAATAAAGCCTATGATGACTGCCACAGGTGCGTTTGCTCCAATCCCTGCTGGTGAGCTAGCAAGGGAAAAATTATGCGCAAACGCCGCGCCTACCAAAAGCCCAAGCACAAACACTGCCGCATCGCCATCTCCTTCGCCACTAAGGATAATTTGTCGTCCCGGACACCCACCTGCAAGTGTAAATGCGATTCCAGCAAGTGCCATACCTAAGAAATTCCAAAGCGTATCGTTGTGCGCGATAGGTTGCCCTGTGAAGCCCGGATTAAAGAATCCTAGTGCGAGATTGGTTACAAATGCAGCAACGACTAATGCAATCACGCCTTGTAGAATGTGCGTATCGCGTGTAAGGATTGTATCGCGCACCGCGGCAATCATACAAAATCGGCTTTTTTGGAAGATAACGCCTAAAAATAATCCCGCGATAAGTGAGATAATCAGCGGAGCGTGCATAGAGCCGGGACCTTTTGTGGAGAATTTAATCGGAGTATCGCCACCAAGCCCCCAAAATAAAAGCCCGAGTAATCCTAGTGCAAAAAGCGGGAAAATAAGTCCTACGATTTTACTTGCAGGGCGATTGCGTCCAAGTGAGAATCCGCGCTTGAGGAAAAAGATTCCAATGAGGATTCCAAAGATTAGCCCAAAAACCCCTGCAATTGCAGTCCAATCCCCAGCACTTAGTCTTAGCCACATTCTCCAAGGGCAGCCTAAAAATACTAATGCACCAATCATCGCAAA
>NZ_JRPA02000028.1 GCF_000765675.1 Helicobacter sp. MIT 05-5294
GGTTGGATCACCTCCTTTCAAGAGAAAAGACTAAAGATTCGTTTCTTTGGTTTTAGTTGTTCTTATCCTGCTTAGTTGTCAGAGATTGTTTTGGACTTTTCCTTTATGTTTTTTACTCAATTATCTTCTATTCAAAGTTATTCCATATATTTCTAAACTTGTGTATTTTTGTAGATATTTTTAAATAATTCCTTGTGGAATCTTTAATTTAAATAGCCACAACAAATCTACTCATATCTATTGTATGGTTAGCAAGGAACTCTTCCATGCTTTTTTGCTTAGAAATTATTTCCATTTGCGCTTCCATGCTTCTATAGCTTCTTGGCTATATTCCAAGTTTGCCCTCAATTGTTCCGCTTCTTTTTCTCGTTTTGCTTTGTTGATTGCATTTACTTTTGCCACGCACTTTGGAGAGTCTGCACAACCACCAATATAAGTAACGCTTCCATCGTTATGGACTACTACACCACATGGCTGGTAATCCAAGCCTTGTGTAGCAAATTGTGCTTTTATCTTGGTGTTGCATTGAAAAAATCATCTATTTTTCCCTCATAATAAGCTGCCTTTTTTGGGTCATTCGTCATTTGTTCTAAAATATTTGGCGCAATCACCACATCATTGCCACTTATGCTCTTTCCTAATATTGTATTATAAACTTGAGTAAAAAATATTCTTTTCAATCCACAATTGTGTATCAATGAGATTCTACAACGGAATCACGGACGATTTTTATAATGGTAAAATGCTAAATATTTGAATTATCAAGCATACCAAGTAATAAAATAGCAAAAATAAAATTAAATTTTAGAAAATTTTAAGCAATTTCTAGCGGGGGGGGGGGGATATAATTCTTTATTTGAAATCCCAAAAGGAGTCCCTATGAATACTATCAATACAAATACTCAAAACTACTACTCTGTGCCAATATCTGACACAAACGCTGTAGAACAAGTCAAAACCAAAGATATGCCACAACAACAGGCGCAAACAGATGCAAAGATTATCGGCTCACTTAATGGCGATACAAACCAAACAGCAACACTCCAAAAAGCTCTTGAAAATGCCAATTTAAGCTCCTTAGCGCAAGAAGTTAAGAAACTAAATACTGACTTAGAAGTGAATTGGAGTGCAGTGGTTGATCCAGGTGGCAAGATTTATGCACGCACTTATGTGGAATCTCTTGTAAAACAATACGAAACTGTCGAAAACTCTATTAAAGAATACTATGCCGCCGCGCATAAAGATAATCTTGCACAAGGAAGCAAGGCTGATGCGATGAATTATCTCGCACTAAAATATACGAAACTTGGGCAAGAGATGGGGTCGCCACACTATCGTGCAGATATGTCTGCGCAAGAGCGACAAATGGCATTAATGCAAGAGCGCGCATTGCTTTTGGGTGGACATGTTACTCTTGCCGACCCCTTCGCACTTGCAGCAAGTGGCGGGATTCTAAACGGTGAAACAGTCGAATCAATCGCCAAACAAGCAGCACAAGACAAAATCAATGCGCTAATCACAGAATATCAAAAGTCCAAAGGCATTGAGGCGACAAATGCGCTTGATATGCGAATTTAGCAAATTTGTAAGCAAACTCTAAAGTTTCGTAAAAACCAAACGATATAGTTTTAAAACGAAAGGAGCAACAATGCAAATCAATCACACAAATGTTAACAATAGTGTTTTTAGCGGATATGAGAGCGCAAAGCGCAATGCGGAATCTATCGGTGCGAAGTTGGTAAGCTATGCAGAAACAGAAGATATGGCGGCAAGCACGGTGGTTTCAAAAAGCCCTAAAACATTGAGCGAATTAGAGGAATACATACAGGATAAATATGGCGTGAATCAGGCAAATAAGACGATAGAAGGAATCCCGGCGTCTATTAGCGTTTCACCCGCGTTTTTACAAAAGGCACTTGATGACCCCGAAAAATTGCAATGGCTTGAGGAGAATCTTGAAGCAATGCAATCTTTGAATACAGGTTTATTCGCAGGAACGCTTACGAGTGTGAGTTATAGCGTCGATGGCGAGGGAAATATCACGATGATAACAAGTGGCACGAGCGACCCCGATGGCAGAATCGCTAGAGAAAATGCAAAACGCAAAGAACAAGAAAGACTCAGAGAAGAGAAGCGCGAAAAAGAGCGACTAGAACAAAAAAAGCTAGAAGAGCAAGAGCAGCAAAAGAGGGCGAAGCAAAGGCTTGAAAAAACAGGACAACAATCAGAGGTGGAATCCGCACAGGGAAGCTTTCGGTTCATCTCTAGCGGAGATAGTGTCAAAACTCTGCAACTAGAGCTTACAAATGCCTTACAAAGTGGCGCGTCGCTTGAAGTGAGAGCATAGCGTTTATGGTGGATTTAGGATTCTGCGTTAGGGATTCTACATTGTCATTGTGTGGAAATATTTGCGGAATCCCTGCAATAGCGGCTGAGTAACTCACGATTCTACTACTGCGTCATTGCAAGGAGTGAAGCGACGAAGTGCACACTTATATTAAGTTTGCCCACACTTGCAAATCCATAATCACGCAAAAATGGATTCTATAATGGCGAGATTTCAGACTATGGATTGCCACGCTCACAAGATGTTCGTTTGCAATGACGAAAGGCAATCCACATTATGGATTGGTAAGTGCGGGTGAAATTTGTCTCACAAATTACACGCCACGAATTGCGTTGCAATCCTCGCAATAATGATTTGGCACACATTTGGCAGTTCGATGTTATTGGAATGCTTTGTCTTTGTTTGCAATGACGCTAGGAGATTCCAAATGTATCTTGAAATTCCAGCAATAATGTAACAATTGCAGGATTCTAAATGCAATGTAGAATCTTTCAGAAATACATTTCGCTCTGTTTGATGCGATAGTGCAAAATTCTAAAAACATAAGTCATCTATACTCTACCGACAATTTGCCAATAATAAAAAAGATTATCATTTTTTATATATTTTTAAGAGAATATCTTATAAAATCCCTCTCACTTTTAAAAACAATTCTCATAATTGCAAGTGTTTTGCAAAATGTTTTTAAAAATTTCTCAAAAAAAGGACCAAAAATGCAAATTCGTAAAATTACTACAGGTTTAGCCGCATTAGCTCTTATGGGTAGCCTACAACTCGCAAGTGCCGCAGTAGATTTAACCAAAGAAACTAAGGCTTATCGTCAATTCGTGATTGAACAAATTGACTTTCTTCTAGCAGATACAGAGAAGTTTGTCAAAGCTCTAAAAAGTGGCGATGTCAAAGAGGCAAAGGCGATTTACCCTCTTGCAAGAATGTATTATGAGCGTAGCGAACCCATTGCGGAGAGTTTTGGAGACTTAGACCCTCGCATTGATGCGCGTTTGGCAGACCTTGAAGAAGAGGGGTTGGGCGAGAAGGATTGGAGCGGATTCCACAAGATTGAAAAAATCCTTTGGGAAAACAATACCACAAAAGGCACAGAAGCCACAGCAGACCAACTTTTGTTAGATATTAAAGAGCTTCGGGCAAAAATCCCAACTGCAAAAGTAGATGCGGAATTAATGCTAACAGGAGCGGTGGATTTGCTCAATGAAGTTTCTACTAGCAAAATCACAGGGGAGGAAGATATTTTTTCTAAAACAGACCTTTATGATTTTCAAGCAAACATTGAAGGAGCGGAGAAAATCTATCAACTTTTCAAACCTTATTTAGTTAAAAAAGACAAAAAACTATCCGATGAAATTGAAACACAATTTAAAGCAGTCAATTCTTTGTTGGCAAAACACAATCTCTCCAAAAATGGCGGATATGATTTTGTTGGCTATGATAAGCTCACACAAGCGGATATTAAAGCCCTCGCAGAAGCAGTTAATAAACTAGGTGAGCCGCTTTCAAAAATGGGTGTTATCCTAGAATAAGGCAAGTCTATGAAAAGTTTAGACAGACGCGATTTTTTAAAGAGTCTGGCAGTAGCGGGAGCTGGGGTTTTATCCCCCGCTATCTTAAATGCGGAATCCAAAGTTCATGCTCCACGAATATCTCCTACCCTTGCAAATCAATATCCATTTTTTGGCATACACCAACAAGGCATTGCTACTCCTGCGCAAAAACACATTTATTTTTTGGTTTTGGACTTACACACAAGCTCTCGCGCAGAGATGAAAGAGGTCTTCCAAACTTGGACGGCTTATGCAAGCAAGTTAACCGCGGGTGAGAATGTTGCACCCTATGGCAAAAACTTGCTTGTCCCGCCAAAAGATACCGGCGAAGCGGATTCTCTAAATCCTTATAATCTAACCCTAACTTTCGGAGTAGGGGCGAGTTTTTTTGATAAGCTAGGCTTAAAGTCTGTGCGTCCCAAATCCTTAAAAGATTTACCGCATTTCCCGCGAGATCAATTGAGGGAAGAATTTAGCGGAGGTGATATTTGTATTCAAGCCTGTGCAGATGATCCACAAGTAGCTTTCCACGCCGTGCGGAATCTCGTGCGTGTTGCGCGGCTTAAAGTTACGATGAAATGGTCGCAAATGGGATTTAATTCTTATGAGGGCAAAGAAACCCCGCGCAATCTGTTTGCCTTTAAAGATGGCACGATTAATCCAAGCGCAAATGAGCTTGATAAAGTGGTTTGGGTTAAGGACGGAAGTTGGCTTGATAATGGGACTTATTTGGCGATTCGTCGTGTGCAAATGCATCTTGAAACTTGGGATAGGACGCACCTTAAAGGACAAAACGATACTTTTGGGCGTATGCGGGATTCGGGTGCGGCTTATGGCAAGAACGAAGAGTTTGAAGAAGCAGATATTGAAGCGCGTGATGAAAATGGTGAGCGCATAATGCCGGAAGATTCGCATGTATTTTTGGCGAAAAAAACCGGAATCCAAGTCTTGCGTCGCTCGTTTTCTTTTGCAAGTGGTGTAGATTCACGCACGGGGCAATTTGACGCGGGGTTATTGTTTATTTCATTTCAAAAAGACCCTATGCAGTTTATCAAGATTCAAAATGCCTTAGGCAATGTGGATAGAATGAATGAGTATATTACCCACATTGGAAGCGGACTTTTTGCTTGTTTTGGCGGTGTGAGTAAGAAAAATGGGGATTATATAGGACGCGCCCTTTTGGGCTAAACTTGAATCTTTAGAGGATTTTGTATGATAAAAAAACTTTTGATGGCTTTGTTTTTGTTTGCGATTCCACAAATTCTAAGTGCGGAAGTGCGCGTAGGGCATTTGTTTGTGATGATTTCCGATGCAATGGAAAATGCAAAAAATGACAAGAATATGGAATCTCTGCCGATTTTGGAAAAATTCAAGGAAGATTTTAATGTGATTCCTACTCATAATTCAGCTGCTGGCATAGAAGTCAGTAAGACTTTGGAATCTGCGTTAAAAGAGCCGAATTTGGAGAGTTTGGAATCCCTTTCTATTGCCCTAATTGCATTTGAAAAAGAACAGAATCCTGTGGATTATGAGGCAAAAAGAAAGCAGTTTGAAAAGCGTGTAATGCCTTTGTTTAAGCAATTTGAACGAGCTACAAAAGAAAAAGATATAGAAGCATTGCCCACACTCTATAAAAAACTTTATGACACATGGCAACGCAATGAACGCGTAGTAGGCGATACAAGTGCTGGACATTATGGACAGATTGAAACTGCGTTGGCACTTTATCGCGTGGCAATGGTGAGCGAATCGGTGGATTTTGAAGCAATGAATTTGCAGCTTGAAAAGCTTGGCGTGGCTTTGAGAGACTTTATCGCAGGAAATGTTTTAGAGGCGCAAAGCATAGAGGGTGCGCCACAAACATTACCTGATGGTTTGGCACTTTTGCGCCGCGCCCTTAAGGATTTCCCCGAAAATGAGGCGGCGGCAAAGGACGCGATTTTTACTTTTATCACGCAATGGGCGATTTTTGAAGGTGAAGTTAGCACACGCGATGGCGGACTTTATACGCGTGTGGAATCTGAACTTCCAGAAATTGCCGCTAAGGGCGCGACAGAGGAGAATCTCGCGCGATTCCAAAATCTCATTGAATCTATGGAAGCATTAGATATTGATGCGAACTATACTGCTTTTGATGCAGCGATAATCTTGCTAAGAGAGGGAGTGGAAGCACTTTTGATTATTATGGCATTACTTGCTGCGCTAAAAGCTGCAAACCAGCCTCAAGGGCGCACATGGGTAATAGGTGGTGCAGTGTTTGGCATTGGGTTTAGCTTGATTGTAGCGGTGGCTTTGGTGCAACTCTTTCCGCTTGCCGCAGCAGGGACGAATCGCGAGATTTTAGAAGGTATTGTTGGAATCGTAGCGGTAGCTGTAATGGTGTTTGTAGGTGCTTGGTTGCATAGTAAGGCAAGTGTTGAAGGTTGGCAGAGTTATATCTCACGACAAATGGGAAAGGCTTTGGCGCAGGGAAGTTTGTTGGGCTTAGGTGGTCTTGCCTTTTTGGCTGTATTTCGCGAGGGCGCAGAAACCATACTTTTTTATGCGGGTATGATGCCACGCATCACAATGAGCTCCTTTGTAAGCGGTGTTGGGTTTGCGTGTGTGGGCTTAGTTGTGGTTGCGTATTTGATGAAGATTTTTACGCAAAAACTGCCGATTCATTTAATGTTTTTAGTGATGAGTTGGTTGATTTATTTTTTGGGATTCAAGATTTTAGGAGTGAGTATTCACGCATTGCAACTTACTAATGTGATGGGGACGACCATTTTACCGCTTCCTAGTATTACTATTTTGGGATTCTATAATAATCTGCAAGGGCTTATTGCGCAGGTTGTGTATATCGCGCTTGTTGTGGCTGTAGCATTTTGGCAAAAGCGTGTGGAATCCAGCAAAAGGTGAGACTTAAGACATTTGAATGTTCAAAATAAATCTTAATAATTTATTTTGCCACCCTTAAAAAAGGAATCGCTATACAAGGCTTATTGTGAAACTTGTTATGATGATTTGTTGGAAAATTTGGTATTAATCTGTTATAATTATATTTATTAACAAAAGGAGTTTTTATGTCAATAAATGTAAAAATCCCTATTATTTTATTTGACGCTAAAGAAGTTGGTATAGATAGCTCTTATTTGCAAAAAATTGCTAATTTTTATTCTGAATATGAAAAAGATAATTATTTATTACATAAAAGAAAAGATAGATTATTTATTTAAAAACAATGTTTTAGATACACTAGATTATAATACAGATATAGCCTCTTTGAAATTGCAAGAGAATGTCAAGGAGGTTTTAGAATCTTAAAGTCTAATAGAAAGCGTCTGATTTCAGAATATCAAATCATTATGGAAAATGGAAATGTTAATATTCAAAGAGTGCCAAATGTTCATTTTGCCCAAACTTATGCTAATTCTTTGGAGGTGTTGGATTATAGGCAATCTATTAGGAAACTTAAGGAATTCCCGATGAGTTATTTGATGAAAATCTTTGCAAAATCATTGAGTATATTTTTTTAAAAATTAGGAGTTTTATTGCCTTTTTTAAAGCTCGTTTGATTGTTCATCATGTTTTGGTGGAATGTATTGACGGAGAGAGTGCTACAAATTCTCCAGAAGGGATTCATCAAGATGGTGTGGATTTTATTGTGTCAGCCTTTGTTGTAGAATCTAAAAATATTGGTGGGGGAGAAAGCATGATTTATTTAGAGGATAAAAAGACTAAGGTGTTTCAAACGACCCTAAAGGAAGGGCAAGGCATTTTACAAGCCGATAAAAACTCTTGCTTATGGCATGAGGTTACTCCTATCTATCCACTCAATAAAGATTTACCAGCTTATAGAAGTAGTATTGGGTTTGATATAGAGATAATGCAATGAAAATAGGGATTTTAGAGGCAGAATTTATTATCTATAAAAGTATAGAGATTCCTAAGATAGATGAAAATATTTTTTGTCTTATTCAAGAAAAAGATGGTATGAGCATTGTCGCTCTTAAAGAGAATGGAAATTCTCAATATTCTCCAATCTTTAAGGCATTTTATTTAGATGAGCTTGATGATTTTAGTCAAAGCGGAATCCTTTATAAAATTTTAAAACCACTTAAAGAAAACAATATTAGCGTATTGGTTTTATCGGCTTTTAATAGAGATTATATTTTTATTGATAAAGATTCATTTCCTCAAGCACTGAATTTAATAAAGGGACTATAATGCTTTTTATGCAAGGATTCTTTCTCTCGCTCTCTTTGATTGTAGCTATTGGCGCACAAAATGCCTTTATTATTAAGCAGGGGTTATTAAAAAATCATATCTTTATTGTTAGTAGCATTTGTTTTCTTTGTGATATTGTTTTAATGCTTGTAGGAATCTTTGGGGTAGGGGAGTTTTTGGCAAAGAATCCTATTATGCAATTTGGTATAGCAGGTTTAGGGGCAATATTTGTCTTTTATTATGGCTTTTTAGCTTTAAAATCAGCTCTTTTTAGCTCCGTTAATTCTGTGGTTTTAAAAGAGGATTCTTCTAATGCTTCTTCTCTGCAAAAGACTATTTTCTTAAGTTTAGCTTTTAGCCTTTTAAATCCTCATGTGTATTTAGATACGGTTTTCATTATAGGGGCTTTTGCGATTACCTTTAATGAAGAAGAGAAAATCATCTTTGCATTAGGGGCACTTAGTGCTTCATTTTTATGGTTTTTTAGCTTAGGTTATGCAGCTTATAAACTAAGTCCTTGGCTTAGGAAACTCTCAAGAATCATTGATGCTTTAATTGCCTGTATGATGTTTTTTATAGGCTATACATTAATTTCACATATTTTAATCTCCATTTAAGTTATTTTGCGTATAATCTCATTTCCATTTTTCAAAAATGGTGTTCTTTTCACAACTAATTGTTAAAGCCTAGATAAGTAATAACTACAATCACGCAAATAACCAAAAGATTGTTTTAATGAACTTACATTCATTAAGGCAGTGGCGTTTAGAATACAAAGTCAGTTAAGCTTGTGAAGGGCAAATGGTGGATGCCTTGGGTAGTAGAGGCGATGAAGGACGCACTAGACTGCGATAAGCTATGGGGAGCTGTCAAGAAGCTTTGATCCATAGATTTCCGAATGGGGCAACCCAATGTGTAGTAATACACATTACCTTTAATGGAGCGAACCTAGTGAAGTGAAACATCTCAGTAACTAGAGGAAAAGAAATCAAACGAGATTCTCTTAGTAGCGGCGAGCGAACGGGGAAGAGGGCAAACCCAATGCTTGCATTGGGGGTTGAGGACTGCAACATCCACTGAAATAATCTAATAGAACATTCTGGAAAGTATAGCCATAGAGGGTGATAGCCCCGTATATGAAAGATTATTTCTAGGTAGCAGGATCCAGAGTAGGTCAGGGCACGAGAAACCCGGGCTGAAGCAGGGGAGACCACTCTCCAACCCTAAATACTACTACTACACCGATAGCGAACCAGTACCGTGAGGGAAAGGTGAAAAGAACCGCAGTGAGCGGAGTGAAATAGAACCTGAAACCATTTGCCTACAATCATTCAGAGCCCTATGATTTATCAGGGTGATGGACTGCCTTTTGCATAATGATCCTGCGAGTTGTGGTATCTGGCAAGGTTAAACAAATGTGAAGCCGTAGCGAAAGCGAGTCTTAATAGGGCGTTTTAGTCAGATGCTGCAGACCCGAAGCTGAGTGATCTATCCATGGCCAAGTTGAAAGTGGGGTAACACCCACCGGAGGACTGAACTCGTACCCATTGAAACGGGTTGGGATGAGCTGTGGATAGGGGTGAAAGGCCAATCAAACTCAGTGATAGCTGGTTCTCTTCGAAATATATTTAGGTATAGCCTCAAGTGATAGTAATAGGGGGTAGAGCTCTGATTGGGCTAGGGCTGCTCACCGCGGTACCAACCCCTGTCAAACTACGAATACCTATTACCGTATCTTGGGAGTCAGGCGGTGGGTGATAAAATCAATCGTCTAAAGGGGAACAACCCAGACTACCAACTAAGGTCCCAAAGTTCTATTCTAAGTGGAAAAAGATGTGGAGTTACTCAGACAACCAGGAGGTTGGCTTAGAAGCAGCCA
>NZ_JRPA02000055.1 GCF_000765675.1 Helicobacter sp. MIT 05-5294
ATTAAGATAGGGATTCTCTTCAGGAAAAAAGATTAAATCAATGTTTTTATTATAATTTATATCAAAAGCCCAAGAGATTCTAAGGTTGCCTTTGAGTTTAAGAGTATCTGTAACCTTTGGGAGCTTATGGATAAAGGGAATAAACGCAGAGCAAAAGTGTTCTTTTAATTCCTCATCATCAAGATGAGAACATTTTGTGGTGTAATAATACATCTCTGACAAAGGAGTTTGATAGTAGTCATTTGTTTTTAAGGACAAAAGAGACGCATTCCCTTGAGTAGTCGGAACAATATCAGAAGCCATTATTTATCCTTATTTCTATATACTGCATTATTTTATCTATATTGATATTGTAATTCTTCCCAAATAGAAAAGTTTTAAAATTATTTTGTATGTGGTTGGTAAAATGGGTTTTTTATAAGATAGTAGTTTATCATCTTTTTGGTTAAAATCCTTAATATTTAGCATTATATTTCAATTCCAATTTTTGCAATAACTCATCATTAACAGATTCCAAAGGAATAAGATTTTCTTTTTTGGAATCGTCTCTTGCTTGGCGATAGTAGATGTAAGTTTTGTCTATAACCTCTTTATCCTTAGCATCATCAACATACCCTTCTTCTCTACTATATTGATGTAAGTAAAATTTACCATTGATAAGTCTAAAAGTAAGATAAGTGTTTGCAATATTACCGATTCTATCTTGCCATAAAGAAGTGATTGTAAAAAAATCTTTTTTATTTTCAACTTTGCCGACACTATTGCTGAAGCAAAAACTTTGTAGCGTCTTAATATTACCAAAAATATCAACACAGCTATATCGTTCGACAGCCCTACCCAGCTCATCATCTTGCCAGTTAGACAAAATAAGTAGAATGAAATCTTTTTTGCTTGTTTTAATGTTATAAGATTCTATGATAATATGCTCTTTATTGTATGGAAGAGTTGAGATATATTTTGCTTTCACCCTATCCTTTAGGGTCTGTATATCATTAGCATATAGCGCACTAAATACCAACATATTACATACTAATATCAATAAAACTTTTTTCATTATCTCTCCTTTATTTGAGATTATTTAAAGCCTTTAAACAGTTCAGCATTTTTAATTCTGTTGTGAGCATCTCTTCTATCAGTTAATCCATGATAACCTCCATTTATAAGCTTACTCATAACCCTTTGAGTTTGTGTAAGTCCTATTTCTTGTTTGCTATCATTGTCTTTTTCTTTTGTTATTATATTTCCATTATCTTTATCGTCTGCTATTTGATAGAGGTATTTTCCTCTCCAAGTCGCAATAACGCCTTGACTAGGATAAGTCCTTGCATTCCAGAAATACACAGCACTAAGTAAGGCAAATTTGCCATTAGTAGTTATTTCATTCCTATGATTCTCATTATTTAAGAAATCTTTTTTATCATTTGGGTTGCTATTGTTATAATAATTTTGAAAAGCGGTGTAATTATTCCTCCCCGTAAGCTGTATTATCCCTCTACCTCTAAAATTCCAACCATCATCTCCACCTTGATTGCCATTTTTATCACCATATACATAGTTTGCTATTACTTTTGCCTTATCTGATTGCAATGCTATTAATTCATCAGCCTTTTTCGCATTATCACCTTTAAATTTATTTGGAAAAACTTGTTTGAGCCTTTCTGCTGTTGTGTATCTCAGCTCTTCCTCCAACCTAAAGCTACTCCCTACTTCTACATAACATTGCGCAAAAAAATGTTCTATCCTAGTTCTCGTATCTAGCTTATAATGCACATACATGGGTTTTCCATCTATATGGATTCTGTTGAGTTCATTTACCAT
>NZ_JRPA02000029.1 GCF_000765675.1 Helicobacter sp. MIT 05-5294
CGTGGTTTTTTGGAGATTTTGGAGGTGAGGCTAGACTAGAGGTCTGCGAACCTTCAAAATCTCCAAAATCTGCGAAATGATTACCCAAAGCTGAATGCTCTAAACCCTTAAAATTTTGCTAATCTCTGCTATGGATACCCAAAGCTGAATGCTTTTAGATGTTCCATGCTGGGCGTGATAACCTCCTCCCCTGCACGCCCTGCTTTTTTGCTCCCCTTATAGGTATCACTTCATCGTGCATCATCGCACTTGCGATCGCATCGATACAATCATCTTTCCGAAAGGGCTTTGCGGGATTAAAGCTAAAAAGCTCTTTTTTGATTTGTTTTAATCCCCGCGCATTGTGCAAAAACACCAAAAAGCCGGTGTTATAGTAAGGTCTGATTGCCTTTATCTTCTCTACCTTGCTGATTTTCCGACTAGGGGTGTAGCATTTGACGGAGTTAATAATGGCATTTTTCCCGCTGCTCTTTGCGTTAAAATTAAACCTTACGATTTCATTCTCTAAAAGTCGCTCTAGCGTGAGCCCTCCCCCCTCGCTCTCTATATAAACCTTTGCAGTGGGATTGTCATACATAAGGCTTATAAGCTCTTTGAGTGTCTCTTCCTCACTCCATATCCCGCACAGACAATCCCGCACGACATAGCGCACCGCTTCTTGATACGATTCTACCCCGATAAGCACTAAAGCCCTATTGTCTGCATTCGCATTAAGGCTCATTGCATTATCCACAAAGATATAGAGATTTTGCGCGCTGCATTCATAGCTAGGGATAGTCTTAAAATACACCTTTTCAAAATACCCCGCTTCACTCACTTGCGGGTCTTGCTGATATTGCGTAGAGAATTCATCATTACCCATTTGCAGCCTTAGACGCTCTAGCTCCTCTTTGGTATGCCTCAAAGGAAATAACGCGGTGTGTGCTGCTCTCTGATAGCTATACTCCCCTATGGAGTAGCTCTCCTCCTTGTCATTGAGTGCCTTAAGGCTGATTTGTTGCCATTGCTCGATAATAGAGCGCTCAAAGTTTTTCTCACTAAGCAAGAATCCGCACAAATCCTCATCGCCGAGTCTTTGCATCAAAATCGTGATATTGCTTTGATTGTCTTGAAGTCGGCTCATCACACTTTCTTTAAAGTTTTGATTGACTAAGTTTCGCTCACTCCTGCTTGTCATCGCACTGACTTTGATAGGATCATCGATAAGGATTTGGTGTGCGTGAAACCCTGTCAAAGCACTCTTAAGTGTCGTTACGAATAGCCCTCCCCCCTCTTTAAAGATAAACTCATTTGCATTGTCTTGTAAAAACTGCGGATTCTTACCAAACACACTCGCAAAAAACCGACTTTTAAGCAAGTCGCGCACTTGATTGCTGATTTTCCTACACAGCTCATCGCTATAACTGATATAAAAAAACTTCCTTTGAGGATAATTCCCCAAAGCCCACGCGATAAAGCAGCGCGCGATAATTTCGGTTTTACCATAAGAGGGAGGCATATTTATCATAAGCCTTGTAATGGTCTGTCTTTCGGGTATAAATCCAAGATTTTCGGTATTGCAAGGCAAGGTATTTTCTAAAACCTTGCACAAATAATCATAATGCCAATTATCCATAAAAGGCTTTTTCTCATACCGCTCCCACTTGAGTAGCACAAAGTGTTTGAGGCTTTTTTTGGCTAACGCTCGAGTAGCTAGCTCTTTTTGGATTGTCTCTTTATCCATTTAAACCCTTAGCACTCTAGCTCTTTTAAATGCTCTAGTATGTATTGATAGGCTTCTTTAGCTTGTGGGAGGTTTTTGAAGTCTATCCCTACGAGATTAGCATAATACACAAAATCATCTAAGGTGTTAAAATTCACCTCTGACATATCAAATACTTTTTGTGGTATAATGTCGGTAGGGTTTTTGCCACTTACTTGGTTAGCGGGGTATTCAATCTGCAAGTCAGAGGGCTTAGAGTAAGTTCCGCCCGATTTTAATATATCAGACGCGCCAGCAACTTCCCCGCCCTTAAATCCTTGTGTTTGAGACAAATCCTCCCTTAGGATATTTTTAAGCTCTTCTATGTCTTGGGATTCTAATCTCCCACTGCCCACCTTTGTATAAATCACCCTATCTTCTTCTAAGGCTTCTAAAAGCATTTTGCTTTTTTCTGCATTTTGTGATATAATGTCATTGTCAATCTTGTTGGGCATTAAGCGTTGCTCTGTAAAAGTTTGGTTGTAACGGAGATTTTCAAACTTGGTAGATTGATAAATCACTTCTCCACCATCAAACATTTTATTTTCTAAATTATTTGTCTTTTTAGGTGCATTGCTTACGATAGTGATATGTGTATCAAAATCTTTACCTACACTTGTAAAATACTTTTTATCATCAATTTCCCTAGCAAAAATAACATTTCCTTGATGTGAAATAATTTTATCAGGATTCTCTAGCGTCTCTTTGATTTGTGGGATATATTGCGTGCGATTTTTTGCACTTAGCTTCAAAAGGCTTCCTTGTGTGAGCTTGACTTTTTTATCTCCTAAAGCTTTTTTTACTTCGGGGCTAAAATGCGGGATAAAATCCTCATCTAAGCTCTTAAGATTAAAGGTCTTTAGCCATTGTTCTTGCACTTCATTGCTTAGTTTGTGGGTTTTGCCACTTGCATCTTTAAAGATTTTATCCCCATTACTAAGCTCTTTGATAAATTTGTTTTCTCCCCTTAAAGCACCTATTTTCTGCTCCAACTCCCCTAGCATCATATGTTCATCATTGGCGAGATCTTGTATATCTTTTGCCATAGATTCTGTGATAAACACATCTCCGCTAGGATTACTCGGCGTGGGAGGCTGGGGGTGGGTAAGCTTAGGGTTATTAAGCATATCTAAGGTAATGGCTCTTGGGTATTTGAGCTCTTGGACTGCCCTTTTTAGGTGGAATAGCACGGCATCTTTATCCCCGATATGAGGGACTCTAAAAAAGAGATTCCTAAAAAGCTTATTGACCAAAAATACCTTTGCTCTGCCCTCTAGTGAAGTGCTTAACGCTCCATTCCCTGCCCCGCTCTTAAAGCCTTTTGCCCCGGCTATTTTGTGAGCGAATTGATACACACTTGCTAACTCTTTAAAGATATTGAGCGCGTTTTGTGCTTGAGGGTGCAAAGGGAGCTTTTCAAGCTCTGCGATGTCTTTTAGGGCTTTGGTGAGATTTATCATACTCGCGCCGTCATTCTCTTTAATATGTCTCTCCAAGGCTCTAAAGATTAAAAGCGTTTGCGTGGCTTCCTGCATTCTGGGATTAAACTTAGCAAAAATAGTATTTTCTAGCCCTTGTATAGAATCTACCCACTGCTTATCTAGCACTGCCTTTTTCCACTCTTCCACGCTGCGCATTGAATTTATCGTGCTCTTTTTAGGCTTATCCATAAAGATTGCTTTAGTGAGCTTGTCATTAAGCCTGTGTTTCATATCCGCATAATCAATATTTGCTTTTTTGAAATTCTCTAATATTTGTCGCAAATCCTGCGCTTGCTGTGGTATAATATCTTTTGAGACTGCAGGGCTTTGTGTCTTATTGACAAGGTCGGCGGGGTTAAGGATTCCCTGCAAACTCTCCGCATTTAATATCCTTTCACTTCTTACAATATCATTGATTACTTTTTTGACTTGGGTTGTTGGAATCCCTGTGATATTTATCTCATCTTGCGTAATAGCTAGATAATATAAATTCTTATTTTCTTTGTGTTGGAATGCCTTAATATATTCCTGACGCAATTCACCATTTCGGCTAATTTCTAAGACCAAATCGGGCTTTTCTTTAGTAGTCTTAAAAAGTTTTAAAAACTCCTCTCTTTGCTCTCTATCTGCCTTATCTGCAAAATGTGTTTTAAGATTCTCCAAATCCTTGATTTTTACTCCCATTGGCATCTGCTCGGGTTGGATATATTTTAAAGAAAGTATCGCCCTTTGTTTGTCCGCGCTTAATGCCTTAAATTCTGCACTTTGTGCGTAATTATCCACTGCTTGTGTAACTATTGTGTCAAAAATCTCTGCTTGCTTGTCTAATTTTGTGCTTTGTGGTATAATATCTTTTAGCAGCCCACTCTTTGCTTGCTGCTCCTGCGGAATAAAAGTTTGGATAAGGTCCGCGTGTGTTACTTGTCCCCTTAAATATTTTTCATCTACATTAGGAATCCCTGTGATTAATAGCCTATCATTATCTCGAGTTACTAAGAGATATTTTATATCCCCCTTGTCTGTTTGAAAGGATTTAATGTATTCTTTCTTTCCGTCTTTAAAGCTTAAAATGAGGTTTGGCTCTTTAAAGGTAGGCTCTACTAAGTGTAAATATGCCATTCGGTTTTTTGCGTCATTTCTGCTTTGTAAATGTTTTATAAAGTTTTCTTTATTCTCAAAGTTTGCTAATTGTGTCAGAAACGCATCAATATCAATCTCTTTAGGGAGTGTGGTTTGAGGTCTAAGATAATGGCTTAGATTATTAAGCACTTCGTGCTTGTCTAATTTTGTGCTTTGTGGTATAATATCACTTGCAAGCGTGCGGTTACTATCTAAGTTAATCCCCGTGCTGAACGGGCGGGTTAGCGGCTCACCTGTTGGGCTTAGTAGTGCGTTTGCCTCTTTAAAAAGCTCCTTTTGCTTTTGCTCTTCATTAAGCGTATCTATATTTATTTTTTCAAGTGCATTCTTCGCCTCTGACATTTTACTCATCTGCATCTTAGCGATTTTCTTTTCTATGGCATTATGTATCGTAGTGTCTATGGCGTCTTTGAGCATTGCCATACTCTCATCAACTCTAAATTTTTTCAAAGTATTAGGATTGTCATTAAAGTTTTTGAGGATTTGATTAATATCTTTTCTCTTCTCTAAAGCTTCTTTAATCGTGATATTGCGTCCCTCTAGGTTTTTCACTTCATTAATCAAAAGCTTACTGATGTCGCTATTAATCCCAAAGTCTGTAATCGCTATATCTGCCATTTGTTTAAAAGGAGTTAAAAGATCTAGCCTCTCTCCCTCAAGTGCGTTTTGTAGCTCCCCCACTGCCTTTTTATAATTATTCTTTACTTCGTTTTCTGCTTGGCTCACTAAGGCTTGAAAGACTTTAGGCAAGCTAGGGTTTGTTTCATTTTTAAGCACTTCTTTTGCGATAAGCTTCTCATAATCCCCGCTCAAAGCCTTAAAGTCTTTTGCCATTTTATTCATCGCTTGGCTTAAAATGCGCGCTTCGACATCATCAAGCTGTCCTGCGAGGGCATCGGCTAAGTCTTTATTTTTAAGCACATTTGCTAAAAGCTCTTGTTGCTTGCCTTTAACCGTTTCATCTTTCGCACTTAGAGAATCAAGCTTATTCAGAGGGAGATACTCCCGCGCCTTAGAGATTAGGCTATTAATAAGCGTATTTTCTTTGAAATCGTCCCTTATGACATTCTCACTCTGTGTGGATAAAAACCGCTCTAAATTGTCGCTTCGGGATTGTTTCGTGCCATGCTCTTTTAAGATTCTATCAATCGCCCCGACATTTTGCCCTTGCAAACTCGCACTTATCTTAGTAAAGATTTTTTTCATACCCTCTTGCGTGTCATCGGGTTTGAGCTTAAAAAAGCTAGAGTTTTTCACACCCTTTACCACCGCTCCGATACCCGCAAAGGCTAAATCCCCCGCGATATTAAAGCTCGCTTCTTGGCTTCCGTGTAAAAGTAGCTCGGGGATACTCACATCACGCTCTAGCACTAAATCTGTCAATACCGCATCGCTTATCCCCCCTGCAAATCCCCCGAGCGCACCTCCTGCGATCGCACCTTTGAGACCCTTTTTACTCCCTGCTATCGCTCCTGCTATCCCTAAGCTTATACTGCCGATATTGTCTTTTATGGCATTATTCACCATTGTGTTAAAATTCTCATCGACTTTAAAGACCTTACCCTGCTTGATAAAATAAAGCCCGTGTTGATTATAAGCAAGCGCATCAAAGCCCATTTTCTCCGCGACAATCTCATAATCCTTTAACGCTTGGGTTTGCTTCTCACTAAGGCTCTCACTGCTCCAAAGCTCGTGTAAAAATTGCTGGCTGGGTAAAATATTTTCTAGCTTCCTGCTCATCGCACTAAAATCTTGCACATATTCTTGTGCGCGCGTTAGGTCCTTAAAAAACTCCCACTGCTCTTTATCGTCTCGAAAAAGCCGACTGACTATCCCTAAAGATTCTTTGACAAGGGGCATCACTTGCTGTTTTTCTTGCTCATCAAGCTCTGCATAGCTTTTGCTCCCGTGCTGTTGCAAAGCTTGGTAGGCATTGACTTTTTGATCATGCGCTTTTTCTACCCCGCTTTTTTGGGTAAATCTGTCCGTAAAGGCATCGATTACATTGCTATACCCGCGCTGCAAGGTCGCGACTTCATTACTATAGCCTTTTAAGCCTAAGCCCTTTAATTTATCACTAGTGAGATTTGCTTGGGAGGCAGTTTGTTGCACTTCATTCAGTCGTGCCTTACGCTCTTGTATATTTTCATTTTCGTATCCTGTGGCATATTCTAGCGCACTGCTTGCAAAGTCTTTAATATCTTGCCCTAAGCTTTGATTTGCGCGCTCAAATTCATATTTTTTCAAACTTTGCTTTGCGAGATTTTCTTTATATTGTGGTGAGTAGAGTGTGTCTATATTTTTACTCGGATTATTGACATTGATATTAAAGGGATTGTTTTTCAAATAATCGTATTGTTGCTCTAAAGGCAAAGCCTCTAACTGCTCCCACTTTAAATCTGTGTCAAGATTCTTTAAATGCTCTAAGAGATACTCTTTCTTCCCCCCTAAGCTCTCAAATTTATCAAAATCAACTCTCGCATGTGTTTTAAAATCTACTGCCTGCATTTCTTCTCCTT
The DNA here is from genome assembly GCF_000765675.1 of Helicobacter sp. MIT 05-5294. Taxonomy (GTDB): domain Bacteria; phylum Campylobacterota; class Campylobacteria; order Campylobacterales; family Helicobacteraceae; genus Helicobacter_D. Next base: position 6,882 of record NZ_JRPA02000029.1, read on the forward strand.
ATTTGTGCGCAAATCCCATCAATACTAATAAATCTGCCGTTTCTTTTCCGTTTAGCTCTCTGTTTTCTGTCTGTGCGGCTTGGAGTAATTTCTCCGCTGTGTTAATCTGTGCCAAACCCTGCTCATAATACCTTATTTGCTCGGGATTAAGCCCGCTGTATTTGACATTTTGGATATGCTCCCCTATCCTGTGCTTGGTCTCTTGGAGGATATTTTTTGTTATGGCAAGCGCGCCTTTTTGATTGCTAAGATAAGGGATAAGCTTTTTACTCTGCTCTAATTCCCCCGCTAGGATTCTGCCATCACCCCTGCTTTTTGCTACCGTGTAATTTGCTAAAAGTCTGTCTTTATACACCTCAAAATCCCGCGTGTTACCTATCGCCCCAAAGGTTACATTTTTGACCCCTTGCTTTAAGGCTTCGTTAAAAGTCTTTTGCCCGCCCATACCGATAAGCATCTCTATCGTGCTTTTGGCATTGCCTAAATGCTTGGTGATTTCATTCACACTCTTTGTCTGATTGGTTACCCTGTGCGTGTTGTCGCTCTTAATGTCCATTTTATGAAACACATAGCTGACATTTAATCCTAATTGCTTGGCTAAATACGCGTCCATTAGGCTAAGATGCTCTTTTTTATCAAAGTATGCCACGCCTGTATTGCGTCTCTTATCAAGGTAGCTCCCCTCGTATTTATCGGGTTGTATCATCATATCTTGTGGAGAGGGGGGAATCTCTTGCGGGGGTTGTATCGCGTTAATCTCCTCACTGCTCTTAGCATCATCAAAGCTCAAACTCTCCCCCAAAAGTTTTGCTTGTGCGTCTGCTTCGCTTATAGGGGGCTGGGTAGAGGCGTTATTCATTTGTTTATTGACTAACGCCGCGCCGCTGCTCTCTGCTCCTATTTTTTGTAAAAATGGCTTTTTATTCTCCATTTCTTGTATTGCTTGTGCGTCCATCAAATCTCCTCTCTGACTTCTATATAAATGCTCTCGCTCACAAATTCATTATCATTATTCTTTGCCTTAAAGGTTACTTTATAGATACCTGCGTTCTTTTTATGGAAATGCAAGGCTTTGTTATCCTGCGTAGTGATTTGCTCATCATCGATTAAAAAATAGCTCTCATTTTCTCCATACACGCTCATTCCTAAAATGATCATTCTTTCACTTGTCGTGATAATATTTTTTGGCGCGTATATGCCTATTTGCTTACTGCCTAAGCCCAAACTCTGAATCTTTGCAAGCTCTCCGTATTCCTTAAGCATCGTATCATAGTTTTGACTTAAGGGTTTGGTGTCAATTTGTGCGATTTCTTTCAAGACTACTTCGCTGATATTTGCTAACGCACTGCCGTCATTAAGGCTTGCGCTGTTGTTAGCAATGGCATTCATCGCGACATTAAAAAACCCGATATACGCATTTGCCTTATTAATCGCGGCATTATCTATCACACTCCGCTTAATGCTCTCTGCTTGGATTATGGAGCTTATCGCGTCTGCTCCTGCTTTGAGATTATTAATGCGCTCTCTGCTTATGGTGAGCTCAAGCTCTATGAGCGTTTTTTTAATCGCGAGGTTTAATTCTTGCTTTTTAAAGTCTAGCTCTTGCATATTTAGACTTGCTTGCGCGCTCTGCACGGCTAACTCATCATTAGCAAATTGGCTAAAAAGCCCTTTTTTGATAAAGTTAATCTTTTCTACAAAATCTTTAGAATTCACACCTTTTCCTTTATCTCACTTACTGACTAAAATATTTTGCTTCTCTTGCGTTGGCTCACTCAAAGACTTGCGCAAGTTTTTGTTCGTCTCTTCTCTAATCAATTCAGCGATACCCTCTTGGAGGGCAAGAATCTTAAGGCTTTCTAATCGTAGTTTTGCCTCCCATCGTTGGTGTATCAATGCGTCTTTTTCTATCGCATTTGCCCAAACTTTAGGGGCTTGGGCTGTAAGGGTTTCTTTGATGCACTCCTGCATAAAAGGACCTTGTATAAGCTCTTCTAGTGCTTGGGCGTTGTCTTGCTTTAAAAGTGCAAATACGCTCTCTTGGAGATTTTGGCTCACTTCTTGGCTTAGTCGCTCCGTATCAATAGGGAGCTGTGTATAGTCTATCTCTGCTCCTGCTAGGGTTTCTTTGACATATTCTTTGAGGCTCTCTTGGAGATGCGCGGTGTGGGTGATTTCGCTCGGCAAACTTTGGCTTAGAGTGCTTTTTAGCTCTGTGTAAAGTGCGTTTTGTAGCTCATCGCTAAGGTGTGCTAAGTCTTGCGTATTTTGGGATTGCAGACTTTGGCTTAATTGCGCTAACTCTTGGGCATTAAAGCTCTTAAGCTCATTTTCCAAAAGCTTAGAGTAAGTGCCTATCTCTTTATCAATCGCGCTTAAAAGTGTGTCTTTAGCCTCTTGCAGATGCGAGTTTGCTAATTGCGCATTTTGTGCCTTAAGCTCTTCTAACATTTGGCTTAAGAATCTTTGACTATTGTCCTTAAACTCGCTTAGATTCTTATCATTCAAGCTTTGCACTTGGGCTAAGATGTCTTGGATTTGTTGGATTTTTTCAGAGATAAGCATTTTTTATTCCTTTTTCCAATTAAGATAAATTCGTCCTTGCGGTTAAAATCCTTGATTGCTGCATTCGCATTGCGGTTACGGACGCTAAGTCCGCTCCCTTATGCTCATTTGC
>NZ_JRPA02000002.1 GCF_000765675.1 Helicobacter sp. MIT 05-5294
TTAGAATCTCCCTCACAACTTAAACTCTATGAAGGTTATATCCATTGTAGTGGCTTACAATATCTATTACCTTTTACACAAAACTATATTAAACGATAATCTCATCTGCCAAAGGATTTTATGCTTCATATTTTTTTAGAAAAAATAGCTTAGAGCGCGTATCCCCAGGAGAAAGAATCTTTTACAATCTAGCACTAAAGACTTCTTGGGCATAAACAATGTAGGGGGTGATGGCACTTGAAGACTTGAATATCGCAAGGATTCTAGGTTTCACCCTCATAATGTCGCAGGAGCTCCTACTTCTTGCACCGAAGTTGTAAGTATCTAAACTGATTAAGGTTGGATATTCTTCTTCAGATAGACTATCCAACAACCGCCCAACATTAACCCGTAAAAAACAATCGCAACCAACGCTAATTTTTTCTTTTTTCTCCTTATAAGTGTTTTTCTACTAGATTGATGAGCTTTTTACTATTGTTGTGCAAACGACGAACAATTTCTCGCTTCTTATCCAAAATTTCTTCTGTATCCTCTGTGTGTAGCTCAATCCAACTTTCTTCTAAAGTTTCAACTTTTTGTTTGACGATTCCTTCCCAAAACTCTATTGCCTTTTGTCCTTATGGCAAAGACACAAACTTCAATTTCTCCTTGATACATTTCACAAAGAATCCTGTAGTTTTTCTCCGCTAGATTTGGATTTCTTTCATCTCCTCCACTCATAAAGGCGATGATTTTGCCATTAATCTCAACCAAAGCTATAAAATCTCCTGTTGTGAGATATTTTAAAGACTGCAATTTGGCGTCTTCTAAAAATTTTAAAAAACACCGTGATGATGATAGTTTTGCCAACTTCAGTTGCGTCTTTGAATTGTATAAAATGATTAATTTTAACCATTTTTACCTCCTTTTTTAAATATAAATTGAAAATAGTAGGTTGCAACAATAAGACATATTTTCTTGAATATTAATTTATAGTAAGAAATATTGTTGTAATTTGAAATCAAGATAAAATTTTATTTAATTCTCTCCATAGATTCGCACACTCTTCCACTGACAAGCCAACAACAAGATTAAATACCAAAACCATAGAATCCAAAACCACCTTCTAACAAAAACCAAATACACTATTTATTGCTTCAAGTAATCTTAATAAATTTTTAGCTAGAATCCCGACTTTTATTATTTTTAATAAAAAGAACTTCAAATTTAAGGAATTGTGTAATGTATGCAATTATTCAGAATGGAGGCAAACAATACAAGGTGAAGCAAGGCGATATTATTTTACTAGATTGCTTGAATCTTGAGCCAAAGTCAAAAGTTGAAGTGAAAGAAGTTTTAGCAATCTGCGAAAATGATGATGTGAAGCTCGGTGCGCCTTATATTGAGGGTGCAAAGGTTGAATTAGAAGTCATCAATGAGGGCAGAGGCAAAAAAGTCATCACTTTTAAGAAGCGTCGCAGAAAAGACAGCAAAACTAAGCGAGGCTTCAGGCGAGACTTTACACGCGTGCGTGTGATTAAAATCGTAGCTTAATTGCGACATTAAGGAGTTAATATGGCACACAAGAAAGGTCAGGGTAGCACCCAAAATAACCGTGATTCTGCGGGACGCCGCTTAGGTGTTAAGAAATTTGGCGGACAATTCGTTCGTGCGGGGAATATCATTATTCGCCAAAGAGGCACGAAAATCCACCCCGGAAATAATGTAGGAATGGGCAAAGACCATACAATTTTTGCTTTAATTGATGGCATTGTTTCTTTTGAAAGAAAAGATAGAGAACGCAAAAAAGTTTCTATTCTTCCTGCTTCTTAAACCTCTTTGTGGGATTCTAACTTTTAGGGTGAGATTTAGAATCCCAACGATTCTTTTTTAGTTTTAAGGTTATTTAATGTTTGTTGATAGTGTTGAAATCTTTGTATCTTCTGGCAAAGGTGGCGAGGGAGCCGTTTCGTTTCGTAGGGAAAAATATGTCTTAAATGGCGGTCCTGATGGCGGTGATGGTGGCAAAGGCGGCAATGTTTATTTTCAAGTGGATAATAATACCGATACACTTTCGTATTTTAGAGGACACAAACATTTCAAGGCGCAAAATGGACAACCCGGTCTCCCGCGCAACAAACACGGCAAAAAAGGCGAAGATTTAGTGATTATCGTGCCTCCGGGAACGCAAGTTTTTGAAGAGGACACACTCTTGTTGGATTTGTTAGAGGAAGAAGAAAAAATCTTGTTTTTAGAGGGTGGCAAAGGAGGTTTGGGAAATACGCATTTTAAAAGTGCAACCAACCAACGCCCAACCTATGCGCAAAAGGGCTTGTTGGGTGTAGAAAAAAAGATTCGTTTAGAGCTCAAATTAATCGCAGATGTGGGTTTGGTAGGCTTTCCAAATGTCGGCAAATCTACGCTTGTCAGCATCCTTTCTAATGCGAAGCCTGAAATTGCAAATTATGAATTTACTACCCTCATACCGAGTTTAGGAATCGTAAATGTCGGGGATTATCAATCTTTCGTGATTGCGGATATTCCGGGAATCATCGGTGGTGCGAGTGAGGGTAAAGGTTTAGGATTGGAGTTTTTGCGTCACATTGAACGCACACGATTCTTGCTTTTTGTGCTAGATATTGCAAACTATCGCACCTTAAAGGAGCAGTTCGCCACTCTAAAAACAGAATTAGAAAACTTCAGCTCTAAGCTATCAAATCGCCCTTTTGGGATTATGTTTTCTAAGATTGATACACAAAGTGAGGGTTTGCAAATGGAGGAAAATGAAGAATCCCAAAGCTTAGAAAAGCGCGTTGAAGAGTTTTTGGATACTTTTGGATTCCATTTGAAAAGAAAGGAATCTTTAATGTTTGTCCAAAAAGAAAAAGAGGATTTTGGAATTTCTTATGATTTTAATGCTCCTCTCTTTGTGGTGGGCGTTTCAAGCGTGAGTGGGAAAAATTTAGAATCGCTGCGCTTTCTTTTGTATTCCAGTTTAAAGGATTTAAATGCGCAAAAATAGAGTTGTGATTAAAGTAGGTAGCGCAATTTTAGTAGAAAACCGAAAAATAAATCTCGCACGGATAGAATCTCTAGTGAAACTCATCAGCGAATTAAGCGCGACTTATGAAGTGATTTTGGTATCTTCTGGCGCGGTTGCTTCGGGCTTCACTGCATTGGAATTGGACAAAAAAATAATGGCAAACAAACAAGCTTTGTCTGCCATCGGACAGCCGCTTTTAATGCAAATGTATGCCAAAGCATTGCAACCTTATGGAATCTTAAGTGCGCAAGTTTTGTTTTCTGCTTATGATTTGGATTCACGAAAACGCACACAAAACGCGCGTAATGCCGTAGAAATCTTGCTCCAAAACAAAGTATTGCCTATCATCAACGAAAACGACGCGACTGCAACGAGTGAGCTGAAGTTTTTAGGATTTGGCGATAATGACCAGCTTTCCGCTTATGTTACGCATTATTTTGACGCTTCTCTTTTAGCGATATTAAGCGATATTGATGGGTATTATGAAGAGAATCCAAAAGAGAATCCCAATGCAAAATTACGCAAGGTTGTAACAAAAATTTCAGAGGCAGAACTACAAGCCGAGGCGACACCTAATAATGCTTTTGCTACCGGTGGAATTGTAACAAAGCTAAAAGCCGCGCAATTTTTACTAGAAAACAATAAAGAAATGTTCCTCTCAAGTGGCAAGGATTTAGGCATTGTAAAAGAATTTTTGCTACAAGGTATACACTCCAAAGGCACACTTTTTACAAATAATAGTTTGTAATTTTGGTTTTGAAGTGATTAATGGGATTTTGCATAACGGTGGGTAACTCTTTTAGGCTTCTCGCAGTAGAAAATCTTAGCAACTTTGTGCAAAGACAAAAGACAACACTTAACGACTTTTTGCAATGCTGGGTTAGTGGTAACCTTAAGCAAAAATTTGCTAAAATGCGCAGTTTTTAAGTCAAATAAAGCATTTTGCATTTCAATTTGTATCTTTAGTTTAAGAAGTTTGCGCAATGGAAGAATTATTCACACAATGGCTGCAAGAATATGGTTATATTATTTTGTTTATTTGGAGCACTTTAGAGGGTGAGCTTGGGCTTATTATGGCTGGGATTATGTGCCACACTGGGCATATGACGATTCCTATTGCAATTATCGTTGCTGGATTTGGGGGATTTGTGGGAGATCAGGTGTATTTTTATATTGGACGCTACAACAAGCAATTCATCTATAAAAAGCTAAAAACCCAACGCAGGAAGTTTGCTTTAGCGCATTTGCTGTTGCAACGCTATGGTTGGCCTATTATTTTTGCGCAACGCTATCTATATGGTATGCGCACGGTGATTCCAATGAGTATTGGGGTTACGCGATATAGTGCGAAGACTTTTGCTTTTATCAACTTAATGAGTGCGATTGTTTGGGCTGCAATCACGATTTTACTTGCTTATTTCTTTGGTGAGCAACTCTTGCAAATCGTGCATTATGGCAAAGAACATTACTATATTGCGATTCCATTTGCAATTATTTTGGGTGGCGGAATTTATTATTATTTGCATAGAGCCACCGCAAAAGCAGAACAAAAAATCGCTAAATAAAGCTAAATAAGGAGAAAAATAAATGGAAATTTTAGCAAATTCTAAAAAAAGAGGAGATTTGGAAATCGTCCTTTTATATGATAAAAAGTTGCCAAAAAATCTAACAAAAGCTGAAAAAGAAGCGTTAGAGATTCGTAATTATAAGGGAGAGGGAAGTTGTTTTGTAGAATCAAGTAGAAAGTTTTTTGTTGGTGTTGAAAGTCATAATTATCCCTTTCCTAATGCTTTGCGCGATGCGTTAGCAAGTGCAGTGGGTGTGATTGGGAAGCTTAAAGTCAAGTCCGCCTCACTTCAAGTGAAAACAAAGCAAGAGGCTAGGGAAGTTTGCGAGGGGATAATGTTAGGTGCTTATTGCTTTGATACTTTCAAGACTAAGAAAAATGAAAATAACCTTAAAGAAGTGTATTTGCACACGACGCAATTTGCGCAAACTGATTTGGAATCTATCATTAAAGATTCCAAAATTTTAAGCGAAAGTGTGAATGCTATACGCGAATTAATCAATACGCCTCCGATGATTGCAACGCCAAAATATGTCGCGGATTTTGCACAAAGAATCGCGAAAGATTCCGGATTGGAATGCAAAGTTTATGATGAAAAATTTTTAAAATCAGAGAAAATGGGCGCATTTTTGGCAGTCGCAAAAGCAAGTGCAAACAAACCTTATCTTGTGCATTTAAGCTATAAACCTAAAGGCGCAAAGGGCAAAAAGTTGCCCAAAGTGGTTTTAGTGGGCAAAGGATTGACTTATGATTCCGGTGGGCTAAGCCTTAAACCCGGTGAGTTTATGACAACGATGAAATCAGACAAAAGTGGCGCGTGTGCGGTGCTTGGGATTTTGGAATCTGTGGCAAAACTTGGATTAAAAGCAGAAGTGCATGGGATTTTGGGGTTGGCAGAAAATATGATAGGAGGCGATGCGTATAAGCCCGATGATATTTTAATCGCGCGGAATCAAAAAAGCATTGAAGTGCGCAATACAGACGCGGAGGGGCGTTTGGTGTTGGCAGATTGTTTGAGTTTCGCAAGTGATTTAAATCCTGATGTGTTGATTGACCTTGCTACACTCACAGGAGCGTGTGTTGTGGCTTTGGGCGATTATAGCACGGGGATTATGGGATATAATCAAAAGCTTAAAGAAGACTTCGCCAAAGCAGCCTTTGAAGCGGGTGAGTTAAGCGGAATCTTGCCATTTAATCCTTATTTGAGAAAGCTATTTAATTCCGAAGTGGCGGATTTGTGCAATATCCCATCAAGTCGCTATGGAAGTGCGATTAGTGCAGGAATGTTTCTAGGTGAGTTTGTCAAAGAGTCTTTGGTGCAAAAATGGTTACATTTGGATATTGCAGGACCTGCCTATGTGGAAAAGGCTTGGGGTGTGAATCCCTTTGGGGCAAGTGGCGCAGGGATTCGTGCTGTTGTTCAATTTATTACAAATCTTGCGAAATAAAGGAAATTTATGGGGCTATCAATCGGAATTGTAGGACTTCCAAATGTCGGCAAATCCACGACTTTTAACGCGCTAACCAAAACCCAAAACGCACAATCTGCAAATTATCCTTTTTGCACCATTGAACCCAACAAAGCAATCGTGCCTGTGCCAGATACGCGCCTTGAAGAATTGGCAAAAATCGTGAATCCCCAAAAGATTCAACATTCTGTGGTGGAGTTTGTGGATATTGCAGGGCTTGTAAAGGGAGCAAGTCAGGGAGAGGGGCTAGGCAATCAGTTTTTGGCAAACATCAAGGAAACAGAGGTGGTTTTGCATATTGTGCGATGTTTTGAGGATTCCAATATTACACATGTGGAGGGCAGCATTGATCCTTTGCGTGATGTGGAAATTATTGAGACGGAATTATTGATTGCGGATATGCAGTCGTTGCAAAAGCGCATAGAGAGGCTAAATAGAAGTGCGAAAAGTGGCACAGATAAGGAAGCCAAGGCACAATTAGAAGTCGCACTTGCGCTTTTGGCTCATATTGAAAAGGGTTCGCCTGTGCGCGAATTTAACGATAAAAGCAATGAATGGTTTTTGCTTTTGGATAGAGAATTGCGATTCTTGAGTAACAAAGAAATCATTTATGGGGCAAATGTCGATGAGCAAGGGTTGGAATCGGATAATGAATTTGTCTTGCAACTCAAGCAATATGCCAAAAATAGCGGGGCGGAGGTAGTCAAACTCTGTTCTAAAATAGAAGAAGAATTAGTTGGTTTAAGCGAGGAAGAACAAGCGGAATTTCTTCAAGAATTAGGCGTGAGTGAGAGCGGATTAGACGCGATTATTCGTTTGGGATTTGAAAAATTAGGATTGATTAGCTATTTTACTGCGGGTGTGAAAGAAGTGCGTGCTTGGACGATTCATAAAGGCGATAAAGCACCTGTCGCGGCTGGAGTGATTCATAAGGATTTTGAAAAAGGATTTATCCGCGCTGAAGTGATTAGCTATGCGGACTTTGTGAAATATGGCGGTGAGAGCAAATCCAAAGAAGCGGGTGCTATGCGCGTAGAGGGCAAGGATTATATTGTCGTAGATGGCGATATTATGCACTTTAGATTCAATGTGTGATGCTTTTGTGATTTTAGAATCATTCGTCCTTGCGCGGAGTGAAGCGACAAAGTAGTCTATCATTTTATGAATTATTCACATTCTCTACCTCGTCATTGCGAGGCAACGCTGAAGCAATCCATAATCTCATATAAAGCGGATTCTACGACGGCGAGATTCAATAGTATAGATTTATAGCACGGGTGAAATTTGTTTCACAAATTGCACACCACGAGTTTTTATAAAGCTCTTGCAATGACTGCGGGTTTAGGATTATGGGTTGTTGAAATTATAGATTGCTATTTAATGCAGAATCTCGCAATGGCGCAGTAGTATAACGACGAAGATTCCACGCATTGTGCCTCTTAAATCGCGTGTGGCAAATTTCTATCCTTAAAGATTTAATTAGTAAAACTCTGCTAAAATCCGCATTTATTTTGCAAATTTAAAGGTTTAGTTATGGAAAATATCGGAAATACATTGACGCAGTTATTGCCTTTGATTGTTTTGATTGCGATTTTTTATCTTTTAATCATTCGTCCGCAACAAACACAGGCTAAAAAGCATAGAGAAATGGTTGCAGCACTTGATAAAGGTGATAAAATCGTAACAAGCGGAGGTTTTATTGTGGAGATTGTCAAGCGTGAGGAAGAATTTTTTATGGTGCGTTTAAACGACGATACAATCGTAAAACTCGCTAAAGATTATGTCGCTAAAAAGTTTGAGCAATAACCCAACGATGAAAAAAACTTTCAATTCTAAGCTACTTTTCTTTATCGTAGCGATTATTTTTGGAATCGCCCTTTCAATTCCCTCTTTTTTTCAAACCGCTGGACCTAAGATTGTGTTGGGGCTTGATTTGCAAGGAGGGTTGAATCTGCTTTTGGGCGTTAAAACGCAAGAAGCCATTAAGACGCGTTATTCTTCTGTTGCCTCGCAGATTAACTACTATGCGCTTGAAGAGCAAATTTTGCTGGACGCCTTAAGCGCAAAAGAAGATAATGTGAGTTTTGAATTGCTAGATTCTAATGAAAAATCCAAAATTGATGAATACTTAAAAGAGATTCCGGGTTTAAATATTGTAGAATCCAATCTTCATTACACGCTTTCTTTGACAGAATCCGAGATTGTCAATATAGAAAACTTTGCGATTGAACAAGCCATTGCAAATATTCGCAATCGTTTGGATCAATTTGGCTTATCCGAGCCAAGTGTAACCAAGCAAGGAGACGACGCGATTTTGGTGCAATTACCCGGTATCAAAACACAAGAAGAAGAGCAAAGGGCTTTGGAACTCATCTCCAAAGGTGGGCATTTGCAGATGATGGCAGTTGATGAAGCGCGTAATGCGAGAGTTTCAACTATGACAGAGCTAGAGGCGGAATCTTTTGGCGATGTGATTTTGCCTTTTATGAATAATACAGAACAAAAAATATTGCTTAAAGCGATTCCTATTTTAGATGGTGCAATGCTAACAGACGCGAGAGCGGCATACGACCAAAATGGACAGCCTATTATCAATTTCACACTTAATGCTCAAGGTGGCAAGATTTTTGGAGATTTCTCGGGAAAAAATGTCGGGAATCGTATGGCGGTCGTGCTTGATGGCAAGGTTTATTCCGCTCCTGTGATTCGTGAGAGAGTCGGTGGAGGAAGCGGACAAATTAGCGGTGGATTTAGTGTGCAAGAAGCAAGTGATATTGCAATTGCGCTTAGAAGTGGCGCATTACCCGCTCCAATCACCTTGCTAGAAAAACGAAGTGTAGGTCCCTCACTAGGAGCAGATAGCATCAAGGCTTCTTTGATTGCCCTGATTACCGGAGCTGTGCTTGTGATTGGCTTTATGATGTTTTATTATGGAATCGCAGGGCTGATTGCAAATGTGGCTATGGTGGTTAATATCCTCTTGATTGTTGCGGTTATGGCACTTTTTGGGGCGACTTTGACTTTGCCCGGTATGGCGGGGATTATTTTGACCGTGGGTATGGCAGTTGATGCGAATGTGATTATCAATGAAAGAATCCGCGAGGGATTCCGTGCAAGAGAAAATTTCGTTAAGTCTATGGAAAATGGCTATGCCAATGCCTCACGCGCGATTTTTGATTCTAATCTCACTTCTTTGTTTGCGGCGATTTTATTGTATGTGTGTGGGACAGGCACGATTAAAGGCTTCGCAATCACCATGACGATTGGAATCCTAGCTTCTATTATCACGGCTATTGTTGGGACACATGGAGTGTTTAGGGCATTGCAGAATCGCATTGTTAAATCAGGCAATTACGCGCTATGGTTTGGCTACAGAGAAACACGCAAATAAGGAAAGAGTATGGATTTTTTTAAGCATAATAAAATTTATGATTTTATGAAGATGTCCAGCTATGGAATCTTGCTTTCCCTAGTTTTGTTTGTGTTCTCGTTAGTTTTGTTTGTCAAGCCGGGTTTTAGCCTTGGCGTAGATTTCGCAGGAGGAACGCTTATCCAGCTACAATATAACACCCCTGCACCTTTATCGGAGATTCGCTCCAAATTAGAAGCGGTAGAATCCTATAAAGGAGCGCAAGTTAGCGAGTTTGGCTCACCAGAAGAAATTTTAATCAAACTTCCAACCGCAACTTCTAATGTCAATCAAGATATTGGGGAAGAAGTTGCTAGGGTTTTGCAGGATACAGGAGAATTAAGTATTCGGCGGGTGGATATTGTAGGTCCAAAAGTCGGAAGCGAATTGCAAGAAAAGGGGACTTTAGCCCTTGTTTTGGCTTTGGTGAGCATTATGCTTTATGTTTCCTATCGTTATGAATGGCGTTTTGCTTTGGCGGCGGTTTTGGCATTAGTGCATGATGTGGTGATTTCTGCGGGTGCGGTGATTTTGTTTGATATTGATTTGAATTTAGAGGTGATTGCTGCACTTTTAACGCTAATTGGCTATTCTATTAACGATACGATTATTATCTTTGATAGAATCCGAGAAACGATTGGTTTGCGCGCCAATGATAATTTGGAAAATGTGATTAATGAGGCACTTTCTGCGACACTTTCGCGCACAATGCTGACTTCGCTTACAATGTTTTTCTCTGTCTTTACGCTTTATCTTTTTGGCGGAGAGATTATCAAAGGATTTAGTTTGCCAATGTTAGTTGGCTCAATTGTGGGAAGTTATAGCTCAATTTTTGTTGCAAGTAAATTGGTGGTTTTGTTTAAATTTGATTTGAAAAAATACCACCAAAAAGTCGCAGAATCCGAACGCAAAGCATTAGAAAAAAAGAAATTGCGTGAAATGTATGAAAAAGGAAGAGTGTAATGGATTGGGGCAAAGTTCTTTTTATATTTTTTATTTTGATGAGTTTGACTTCAACGGTGGGCTTTTTGTATGACCAAAGCTTGGTGATGTTGTTTATTGCCGGGGGAGTGAATCTTCTATCTACGATTCTAAAAGTCGGGGTGCGCAGTTTTATGTCTGCCGAGCTTATGGCGGCTTCTCTTGTCGCAGATTTGCATTTAATTCCTGCTTTTATTTATATGCAGGTTTTTGATAATATCAATGTCGCAGTTGCTTTGGCACTTGGTGCAGTGGTGGCAAATATAGTATCTATCGTGTTTGTAGCTATTGAAAGTATTAAAAGCTATAACGATTATAATTAGGAGCTAAATCGTGGAATACAATGCAAAAGTAATTGAAAAAAAATGGCAGAATTTTTGGGAAGAAAATGGGCTTTATGAGCCAAAGCCTGATAAATCTTTACCTAAAAAATACATTTTAAGTATGTTTCCTTATCCTAGTGGCAATATCCATATGGGGCATGTCCGCAATTACTGCATTAGCGATGCGATTGCTAGAAAATTCCGCAAAGATGGCTTTAATGTCCTGCACCCTATTGGTTGGGACGCTTTTGGAATGCCTGCAGAAAATGCTGCAATCAAGCACAAAACACACCCTAAAGCTTGGACTTATTCTAATATTGAAAATATGAAGCGACAACTTTATAGCTTGGGATTCTCATTTTCTAAAACGCGCGAACTTGCGACTTGCGATTTGATTTATTCTAAATGGGAACAAAACCTCTTCATTGCGATGTGGGAAAAAGGCTTGATTTATCGCAAAAAAGGCTTTTTGAATTGGTGTCCAAAAGATCAAACCGTGCTTGCCAATGAACAAGTGATTGAGGGGAAATGTTGGCGTTGTGATACTCCTGTGGTGCAAAAAGAAATGTATCAATATTATATTAAAATCACGGATTATGCGCAGGAATTACTAGACGATTTAGACGCTTTAGAGGGTAAATGGCCTAACCAAGTGCTAACAATGCAGAGAAATTGGATAGGAAAATCCAAAGGCTTAAGCTTCGCGTTTTTACTAGAAAAAAAGATAGAATCCTCCACAGAAACTTTAGAATCTATAGAGGTTTTTACGACGCGTCCTGATACGATTTTTGGCGTGAGTTTTGTCGCTTTAGCACCAGAACACCCTTTGGTAAAAGCAGTTTTGGAAAATGCGCAAAACTATGGAATCTCTGAAGAGCAAAAAGCGCAGATTGTGGCGATTCAAAATACAAGCGAAAGAGAGAGGGCGCAGCAAGAAAAATTAGGAATCCCACTTGGAATTTCCGTGATTCACCCCTTAACCCAAGTTAAGATTCCGCTTTGGGTGGCGAATTTCGTGCTTATGAGTTATGGAAGTGGGGCAGTGATGAGCGTCCCAGCGCACGATGGACGCGATTATGAGTTTGCCAAAAAATACAATCTTCCAATTATTCCGGTGATTGCTCCTAAGGATTCTGGTGAAAAAGCACAAGAAAATAGTTGCGCAGAAGACTTTTATGATGGAGGTGGAATCCTCATTCATTCCAATGAATATAATGGCTTAGATAATGAAGAGGCGAAAGCAAAAATTATTGAATATTTTGAAAAGAATCAACTAGGAAAAGCAGTTGTGAATTTCAAGTTGCGGGATTGGGGTGTTTCAAGGCAACGATATTGGGGGACGCCGATTCCATTGATTCATTGTCCTAAATGCGGAATCGTTCCTGAAAAAAACCTACCTGTTGCTTTGCCTGAAGATGTCGTGATTGACGGGGAGGGGAATCCATTAGACAAACATCCTTATTGGAAGTATTGTGCGTGTCCAAAATGCGGTGCAAATGCGCTTAGAGAAACAGACACGCTAGATACTTTTGTGGAATCTAGTTGGTATTTTTTGCGCTACACGACACCTCAAGAATTGCGCGAAGATGAGGTTTTTTCGCGCGAAGATGAAAAGTATTGGATGAATGTTGATGAATATATCGGCGGGATTGAACATGCGATTTTGCATTTGCTTTATTCAAGATTTTTTACAAAAGTCTTACGCTCACTTGGATTAACGGATTCTAATGAGCCATTTTCTCATCTTCTCACGCAAGGTATGGTAACCAAAGAGGGCGCAAAAATGAGCAAATCTAAGGGAAATGTCGTAGACCCCGAAGAGATTATCACACAATATGGCGCGGATACTGCGCGTTTGTTTATTTTGTTTGCCGCTCCTCCTGTGCGCGAGTTGGAGTGGAATGATTCCGCACTAGAAGGTTCTTATCGCTTTATTAAAAGGCTTTGTGCTAAGGTAGAAAAAATACAAAAAAGCCAAAGTTTGCCCACAATAGAATCCAAAAATCTAAGCGAAAAAGAAAGATGTGCGCGTAAAAAAGTCTATGAGGCTTTGAAAAAATATCAAGAAACTTTTTGCCATGAAAGCGGCTATGCTTTTAATACGCTGATTGCGGCGTGTATGGAAGCTTTGAATGCACTAAATGAGCAAGATAATGTAGAGATTTGGAGTGAGGGATATTTCATACTTTTAAATATCTTAGAGCCGATTATCCCGCATATTTGTTGGGAGCTAAGTCAAGAATATTTTGGTTTGCAAAACTTCAAAGAGATTCCGCTAGATGAAGAAGCACTCAAAGAGGATTCTATCGTAATGGCAATTACGATTAATGGAAAGAGACGCGGAGAGATTAAAGCGGATTTGAACACAGAAGAAAAACAAATCCTAGAACTCGCCAAGAGGGAAGTTGCCAAATGGATAGAGGGCAAAACCATTATAAAAGAAATTGTTGTGCCAAATAAACTTGTTAATTTCGTGGTTAAATAATGGCAAAAATTTCTAAAATCTCTCTTTTTGCTGCATTTTTTTGCGCATTTTTGATTCTCCTTAGTGCGTGTGGCTATCAGCCCATAGCGCATAAAACTAAAAAAGCAGTGGGGGAAAGGGTTTTTGTGGAAGTCAAAATCAATCCACGCGACCCACAAAATAGCGTGGCATTAAAAGACGAAATCACACAAGCAATTTTTGAACGATTGGGCGTGAATGTCTCCAATAAAGCAGATTCTGATTCTACTATTGAAGTGCAATTACAGCACATAAGATTTTCTTCACTCGCGGAGAATCGCGTAGGATTTGCGACTTTTTATCGTTGTGAAGTGAGTGTGGAGTTTAAGTATTTCAATGCTTCAACACAAAAAACAAGGATATTCTCCAAAAAAGGTTTTCATAACTTTTCGCTTGATAACACCTCTATTATCACAGATTCTGTGCGCTTAGAAGCAATCAACGAAGCAGTGATTCAAGCGGTTGATGGTTTTATCTCACAAATAGGAATTGAAACACAATAATGCAAAATGCCCAAATCATTGCTAGAGAAGCATTAAAAGAATTGTTAAAAGAGGGTAAAGAGCCAACTCCGGAGCTTTATGAAGAGGCATTTTATGCACAGGCGAAAAAATTAGGAAACAATGTAGGAGAGAGGGGATTTAGCATAGAAAAAATCCTTGAAATGTTGGACAAAGAAATCAAGGCAAGTTTTTTTAATCGTCCATTTAAAAGCAAAAATGAACTTATTACGGCTTTGGTAAAATCTATCCATCATCTTTTCTTTTATAAAAAAAATTTTTACACTCAACTAGAGATTCTCAAATTGCTTTTGCGTTTGCTTTCCACCCATCCACAAAAGGAAATCAGCCAACTTGCCAAAGGGCAATTGCTAGAGATTGACAAGCTTAATGCACAATCTATGCAAATGTGGCGTGAGCGTTGGGCGGAACAAATCAAAGCCATTTCCGAATTGGATTTCGTGGATTTAGTAAAGGGTTTGGAGATTTTAAGTGGTTTTAAGATTCCAGATTCTCCCTTTCATCAGTGGCAAAAGGAAGTGCAGAGGGCTTTGGAAAAGGGCATTAGTAAAGAAAATAAACTGAAGTTTTTGCAACAATTAGAGGGAATCTTAAAAGAACAATTTACCAAAGCGCAAAATCAATCAGAAGAAATAAGCAAAGAGATTCCAAAAGAAAACAAACCACAGCCTCCCCAAAAACCCGCTCCTTTGAAATACCAACAAATCTCTTCTCTGCCTATTGACGCGATGACGACGCTTGTAAGTAAGCAAGGCATGCAAGAAGTTTTGGATTTCGCGGAATCGCAATTTATAGAACACCAAAAAAATTATTCGGTGATTGTGTTTGGAATTGCAGCCTATGAAAAAATCAAAGAACATTTTGGGGTAGAAGCGGCGAAGCGCGTATTGGCGACTTTGGGGAGATTGTTGAAGCAATACAGCAATGAAAGCGACTTGATTGCCTATTATGGCGAGGAAGAGTTTTTGGCATGTTTGTTGGAGCGCACGAAAGAAGAGGCAATCGCATTTATCCGCAATTTGGATTCTATTGTTAGTCAGAGTATTTTTATGTTTCAGCAAACACGCATTCATATTTCGCTAAGCGCACAAGCTTCTCATCGGGTGGAATCCGCGAGTTTGGAAAGTATGCTCAAGATTAGTTTAGAAGCATTTGAAAGACATAAAGACTCGAAAGGAATCATACAATATGAATCTTAACGCGCACAATCAAACACAATTAGAAAGATTTTTGGACGAAAAAGGCGCAGAATATGCTCCCTTTGATCCCACGCGTGCGCCAAGAATTTTGAAGCAATTACAGATTCCAACTCCTCCTAAACGAATCATTGTGCAAGTGATTGGCACAAATGGCAAGGGAAGCACGGGGAGATTTTTAAGCCTGATGTTACACCAATTAGGAATCAAGGTGGGGCATTTTAGTTCGCCGCATTTGCTGACTTTGTGCGAGAGGTTTTGGAAAAATGGCGCGATTCTATCAAGAGATGCTTTAAATGAGGCATTTTTGGCACTTGATTCTATGGCGGAATCGCAATTAGAACAAGCAAGTTATTTTGAAGCTTTAACTTTTTTGGCATTGAAAGTCTTTGAAGATTGTGAAGTTTTGGTTCTTGAAGCGGGGCTTGGAGGCGAGTTTGATTCTACGACAACTTGTGCTAAAGCTGATTTGACGCTCTTTAGTAGCATTAGTTTAGATCATCAAGAAATCTTGGGAAATACTCTAGAAGAAATCGCCACAACAAAGCTTAAAGCAATGTCTAAAAGGGCAATTTTAGGATTCCAAAGTGAAGAACCCTATGGAGAAAAAGGCAAGGTTGCAGGTATTATTCAAAGAATCTCACAAAAAATCGCTGGAGAGAAACAAGCAAAACTAGAAATTTTAGATGTAATTCCAAGTGAAATTTCCCAATGGATTCTTGCGCGAAATTATCCGCACTATCAAGCACAAAACCTTACCCTTGCGTATCGTGGATTCCTAGCTGCGCAAGATTTGTTGGCTACAAAAAAAATTTGGAATCAAGAAAAGCTGCAAAGATTTGCGGGGAAATTTGCACTAGATTGTATGCTAGAATCCTTGCCTTTGTTAGATTTGCAAGGGCGTATGCAGAGATTTGCGCCCAATGTTTATTTAGATGTCGCGCATAATGTTGATGCAGCTTATGCACTTGTAAAGCAAATAAAAAATGATTCTTTTAGTCAAAATAAATGTGTTTTAGTTTATAATTCTTATTTTGATAAGAATCCCTATGCAATTTTGTCTATATTAAAGCCAATCATTAAGCGGGTGGAAATCCTAGAAGTGCCAAATGAGCGGATAATAGAAAAAGCGCAATTAGAAAAGATTTTACAAGAATTAGAGATAAAGTTTCAAGAATTTAAAATGATAGAAAAGCAAGAAAATTATTTAGTATGTGGTTCATTTAGTGTTGTTGCAGAGTTTTTGGCGCGTTTTTCAAAGACTTCAGAGAATGAAAATTAGGAAAAAAGAGTGAAGAATCGTTTTGTTGTTACTATTACTGATGTGAATGGTTCAAAGCAATATAATATCCGTCAGTATATGAAGCAAATTGTGCTTTATGTGATTTTGCTTGTTGTGGTGATTTTTTTCTTTAGTTTTATTTCCATTAAGCTTCTTTTAAAAGAAGTCAAGCAGATTGAGACTAAACGCGATTTAATGCAACAAGAATATCTAAAGATTAACGAGAAAAACGAGCAATTACGCGCTTTGGTTGATGAAAAAACCGAAGAATTAGTCAAGGTTTCTGACCGCATTGAAGACTTAGAGGGAATCGTTGGTTTGAGCGATCAGACAATAGAAGCACCGCAAGATTTGAGTTTGATTGAGCGTGTGGATTTGGCAAGAATCACAGGAGCGCAAAAAGCCTTTGTAATGCAATTAATTCCTAATGGTGCTCCATTACGCGGGAGTTATCGCGTTACTTCTGAATGGGGAACGCGCGTGAATCCTGTGTTGCAACGCACAGCCCCTCATAATGGTATAGATTTTGGCATACCTGTAGGGACGCCTATTTATGCACCCGCTGATGGCGTAGCAGATTTTACTAATAATGGTTATAATGGTGGCTATGGAATTATGGTAAAATTAGAACATTCTTTTGGGTTCAAAACATTTTATGCGCATTTGAGCAAAATTGTTGTGAATAAAGGGGATTTTGTGCAGCGCGGACAACTGATTGCGTATTCTGGGA
This sequence comes from Helicobacter sp. MIT 05-5294, assembly GCF_000765675.1. Taxonomy (GTDB): domain Bacteria; phylum Campylobacterota; class Campylobacteria; order Campylobacterales; family Helicobacteraceae; genus Helicobacter_D. The sequence continues at coordinate 17,004 of NZ_JRPA02000002.1, forward strand.
ATACCGGCAGAAGCACGGGACCACATTTGCATTATGAAATTCGTTATCTAAGTCGCGACCTTAATCCCCGTCCCTTTGTAGAATGGACAATGCGGGATTACACGCAAATTTTTGAAAAGGAGAAAAACATAAAATGGCAATCTTTGCTAACAATGATAAACAAATTAGCGGAAATTCAGGAAACACCAGTATTATTGCGCAGGGAACAAAGATAAAAGGTGATGTGATTAGTGAGTGCAATCTGCATATTGATGGCACTTTAGAGGGAAATATTATTGCTAAAACCAATGTCGCAATCGGAAAAAACGGAAGCGTCAATGGCAGTATTAACTCGGAACATTTGGTAGTGAGTGGGAAATTAATGGGAAATTGTGAATGCAATATCGTAGAGATTCTACCACAAGGCAGGATTGATGGTAGCATTACAGCAAAAGAGTTGATCATTGAAAAAACCGGAGAGTTTGTTGGACAAAGTGTTGTGTATAAAAATAACGAATTTACCAATGGATTTGACAAAGCAAACAGAGGTGGCTTAGATAAATCAAAGATTACACCCTTTAGCGTGAAAAAATCAGAGGACGGCGGTGATTCAAAGTAGCGTTTATGCGTTCTTAAAAAATTCCAAAAAAGAATTTCACCACCATTTCAAAAATGGCTTGGTGATAATAAGTGAAGAGAAGCAAAGCGCGTTAGGTGCTTGTGATGTTGCCCGATTTTTGGGATTTAATGCTTTTGTATTGCCCGACTTTCGCGCTCATTTTGGCGAGGATTTGCGTAGCTTCCAAGAGGAATTAGGTGAGATTTTCGCCACATTGCGAGGATTTTATGCTTGTAAAGGCGAAAAAATCCTCTTTAGCCCCCTTTCCACGCTGTTGCATTCTTTGCCAAATGCCAAATCTCTACAAGGCATTTCTTTGCAAGTGGGCGTAGATTACCCCCTTAAAGATTTCAAAGAAACTTTATTTCATCTAGGCTATGAATTTGTAGATTTAGTAGAGCTTAGCGGAGAAGTCTCGGTAAGAGGGGATATTGTGGATATTTTCACGCAAGATTCGCAACCTTATCGGATTACATTTTTTGGCGATGAATGTGAGAGTATCCGCAAATTTGATGTGCAAAACCAACTTTGCTCCAAAGAAGAATTAGAAACCCTCACGATTCCACCGGCTTTTTTTAATCTCAATGCAGAATCCTACACGACTTTACAAAATGCAATTTTAGAACAGCAAGATTCGTTTTTAAAAGATGTTTCAAATAGTAGCACAATGGCGAGTTTTGGGTTTTGGTATTTGGATATAATTAACGCTGCGCAAGATTTTTTGCAGACTTATCCTTTTGTATTATTACCCAATGTTAAGGAATTAGCAAAAGAAGTTTTGGGATTCAAAGAACAAAACGAACAAAGTTTGCAAAGAATCTTAAATGGCGTGGAAATAGAGAGAGATTCGCAATATCAAGACTTTGAATACCAATTCAATACGCTAAAGAATTTTTTGGAATTTCATAAAGATAAGCGCATTACGATTCTTGCCAAAACGGAATCTCAAGTGCGTCAAGCAGGGTTTTCGCTAACTGATACGCGATTCCGTTTTATGCTTGATTGGGATATTTCTGTTAATATCTTGGGCAAAGACGAGCTGATTTTATCTCTTAATTCTCCTCAAAAGCAGAAAAAGCGTGTAAAGGCTAAGATATTTTTAGATGAATTGAATCTTGGCGATTATGTGGTGCATTGTGATTATGGGGTGGCAATTTTTAACGGAATCGTTCAGGCAAATATTTTTGGCGCGACAAGAGATTTCATAGAGTTACGCTATCTTGGGGAAGACAAGCTACTTTTGCCGGTTGAAAACCTAGATAGAATTGACCGCTATGTGGCAGATAGTGGCGGGATTCCAATGCTAGACCGCTTAGGCAAAGGTTCGTTTGCAAAACTCAAAGAAAAAGTGCGAGAAAAGCTTTTTGTGATTGCCAATGCGATTATTGAACTCGCAGCAAAACGCGAATTGCTTGATGGTGCGGTTTTTGATGTTACAAAAGAAGAAATTTTGATTTTCCAAAACCAAAGTGGATTCCATTATACAGAAGACCAAACCCAAGCGATTGCGGAGATTTTCAAGGATTTAAGCAATGGGCGCGTAATGGATAGATTGCTAAGTGGAGATGTGGGATTTGGCAAAACTGAAGTTGCAATGAACGCGATGTTTGCGGCATTTTTAAGCGGCTACCAATCCGCCATTATCGCGCCGACAACCTTACTTGCTTACCAGCATTTTAATACCTTGCAGGAGCGATTCGCTCCTTTTGGGCTGAAACTCGCGCGACTAGATCGCTATGTCAGCGCAAAAGACAAAAAAACTATACTTAATGGGCTTAAAAATGGAGAATTAAACGCAGTTGTTGGCACACACACGCTTTTAAATGTGGAGTTTAAGAATCTCGCGTTGATTGTGGTTGATGAGGAGCATAAATTTGGTGTCAAGCAAAAAGAAAGAATCAAAGATTTAAGCCAAAATATTCACTTACTTTCTATGTCGGCTACTCCGATTCCGCGAACGCTAAATATGGCACTCTCGCGCATTAAAGGCTTAAGTGAGCTTAAGATTCCTCCTAGTGAGCGACAAGCCACAAGAACTTTTGTTAAAGCTTATGATGAGGTTTTGCTAAAAGAAGTGATATTGCGCGAAATTAGACGCAATGGGCAAGTGTTTTATATTTATAACAACATTGCCACGATTGCACGAAAAAAAGATGAAATCTTAAGCTTTTTGCCACAATTAAAAATCGCGATTCTGCATTCTCAAATCCCCTCTAATGAAGCAGAAGATATTGTGCTAGACTTCGCTAAGGGCAACTATCATCTTTTGCTTTGCACAAGTATCGTAGAATCCGGGATTCATCTGCCTAATGCCAATACAATTATCGTAGAGGGTGCGGATTGCTTTGGAATCGCAGATTTGCATCAGTTGCGCGGACGCGTAGGAAGAGGGAACAAAGAGGGATTCTGCTATCTTTTGGTGAAAGATTTTGAACACATCACTGCTGATGCTAAAAAACGACTTTTGGCGTTAGAGAAAAACTCGTTTTTAGGAAGTGGTGGCGCACTTGCTTATCATGATTTGGAGATTCGTGGCGGTGGGAATTTAGTCGGAGAAGCGCAAAGTGGACATATCAAAAACATAGGATATTCGCTTTATCTAAGAATGCTTGAAGAGGCGATTTTCACTCTAAGCGGAGATGTGCAACAAAAGCAAAACTCGGTTGATGTGAAGCTTAGTATCACGGCGTTTTTGAATCCTGAATTGATAGAATCCGAACGCTTACGATTGGAAATCTATCGGAGACTTTCTCGCGCTCAAGAAGAAAATGCAGTTTTTTTGATTGAAGGGGAGATTGAAGAGCGATTTGGGCGGTTGGATATTTATACAAGGCAGTTTTTGGATTTGATTCGCATTAAGATTATTGCGCGAAATTGCGGAATCGCAAGTATTTTAAATTACCAGCAAAACATTTCTTTCGTGGATTTAAAGGGTGAGAAATTCACGCTTAAGGCGACAAGCAAGGACGAGGACGATTTGCTTAAGGCGGTTTTTGGGCATTTGGAGACTTTGAAATCGCAAAAATCGTAGATTCAAAGTTTGGGCGAAATAGGATTCTAAATAATTTTTAAGGAAAGCAATGCGTTTTGGGTTGATTGGAGATATTGTAGGCAAGATTGGGAGGCAACAAGTCGCTCGTTATCTTAAAGAAGCAAGAGAAAAATATCGCCTAGATTGCGTAGTGGCAAATGGCGAAAACGCAAGTCATGGATTTGGGCTTAGCATTTCTTGTATGCGGGAGTTGCAAGAAGCAGGTGTTGATGTCTTTACCGGCGGGAATCATATTTGGGATAAAAGGGATATTGTTTCGTTTTTGAGCTTAGAAAACTCTAGCGTTTTGCGTCCGCATAATTATCCGCAAGGCGTGGTGGGAAGTGGAATCTATCGCGGAAGTGTGCGTGAAGAATCCTTTGCGATTCTGAATTTAATGGGGCATTTTGGTATGCCTCAATGCGATAATGCCTTTATTTGTGCCAATCAAATCATAGAATCTTTGCGCCAACAAGGAATCGTAAATATCGTGCTAGATTTTCACGCGGAAGCGACGAGCGAAAAACGCGCAATGTTTTTGATGTTAAAAGGCAAGATTGGGGCGATTGTCGGCACGCATACGCATATTGGCACAGATGATTTGGAAATCTTTGATGGGACTTTTGGTGTGAGTGATATAGGAATGTGTGGCGCGAGAGAAAGTGTGATAGGAATGCGCGCGAAAGAGCCGATTGAGCGGTTTTTGACAGGTTTACCAAATCGTCTTGAAGTGCCGGAAGGAAGCGGAATCCCAAGCCTTTTTCAAATGATTGTTTGCGAGATTGTGCAGGGTCAATGCGTGGAGGCATTTAAGCTTAAAGCGGTGGATAATGGGGAGTTGCAAAAAACGCTAGAAGCAGTGAGGGATTCTTAGGTTCTTTCGTTATTACAGAATCGCGCCTTATCGTCATTGCGAGGCAACGCCGAAGCAATCCATGATTTAAAATTACTCACGATTCCGCCATTGCGTCATTGCGAGAATTGCAACGCAATTCGCGGCAATCTATAATTTAGAATCTCACCTTAAAGATTCTATTGCATTATTTTATTTGTAATTTATATTATAGATTGCCACGAAAATTTTTTAAATTTTCTCGCAAGGACGAAAAGCAGCTCTGCAAAAGTTAGTTATTTAGGATTCTATTATTTAAATCTCGCAATCTCATCTTGGAGATTCTGCTCCAAATCCGAAAGATAGTCATAGTTTTTCTTACTCTGCTCCAAGACTTCATCAAACTTAAAACCAAGCATAATAATGCGATAAAGATTGGGCTTGTGCTTCCTCCAATTATACAAAGTGCTAACATCAATCTCCAAATAATACGCCATATCTCGTTTGCTTCTTTTGGTCAAACCCTATCCTTAAAATCGCTAACTTTTGTTTTGATTTTACATAAAATTTTATTTATTCAAAACACTTGAAATATTCAATTAATTTATAGATAAAGCTTGAATATATCAATTGTTAAGATTTAAGAATAATAGTTGAATAATGCCGAATTTAATTTTCTAGCTTTGGAGGAAAAAATGGTAAAGATTAATCATTTTATAAGGGTTAAAGGTCAGCCAAATTCTGGTAAAACTACTACAATTACTTGGAGTTTCTTAAAGCTTTTGACGGAAAAACGATCTAATTTGAAGTGTTTAAGGTATCTTGAATATGGGGATTTTGTGGCTGTTATTGAGCGTAATGGAAAAATGATAGGTTTTGTTAGTGGAGGAGAAGCAATAGACGATGGTTATGAAGCCCTTTGTGAAATGTTTGAGGGTGAGATTGAAGTTTGCGTGTTTGCTACAAGAACTCATGGTGGTAGCAAAACAACTTTAGAGAAAATCTTGAGAGAAAATGACAAACAAGAAGCTGATGTGATTTTTAATAGCGGTTGGATTGACATGATGAAAGAGACACAAGAGCAAATGGTTGAAGTTAAAGAAGAAGTCGCTAATGAATTGCAAAAGCGAAGTGATGAGCTTCTTGAGCGAATCAAAGAATACTTATAAATACAAAGCTTAAAAATCAGGATTCCAAGGATTTTACCAAAGAATCCTAAAACAAGGGGGCAAATGCAATCTTCACCAAAACCTAAAAAAACCAAGATAGTTTTGCTAGGTGGGAGTAATTCTGTGGCTGTTAAAGGCTTACAGTTTGGACTAATGCAAGAACACATAGAGCTAACAAACCTAGCACTTGGTGCCACAGATAGTTTGCAGAATCTCTTTGAAATCTTCCATGTCAAAAACCAACAAGCATTGCAAGAAGCGGATTTTATCGTCATAGAGACGAATATTAACGATTCGCATATGATTCCAAAGGGTTTTAGTGTGCAAGTGATTGGGCGGAATCTCGCTTGGCTGTGTGAGGGGCTGTATCAGCTTGGCAAAAGGGTAGTTTGGCTTATCTTGCCATTCGTCCATGACAATCCCACACTCAATGCGTTTGTGAAGCAAAACGCAAACCATTATGGCTTCAATGTGATTGATATGCACGAAAGATATGCAAAACAAGGCTTAATGGAGTTTTTTAACACTAGCGATGCTTATCATCAAATTTATTCCTTGACAGCTTTAATGGGTGAGAAAATCATAGAATTTTTAGAGGATTTTAAACCTTTAAAGCCAAATGTAAGCAAGGCGCAAACTTTGCCACATTTTAAGATTCTAACTCCTGCTAGTCTTTTGGGCGCAGAATCCCTGCTTCCTTTTTCTTATAACAATTCTGCATACAATGAAGTGGCTTACAGAGTGAAGCGCGAGGATAGGCTGTATTTCCCAGAAGAGAGTAAGGGCTATGCGGTGGTTGGGATTAAGGTGTGGAGTTTTGGACTAAAGCATCAAAACAAAATGAGTTTTATCTTAGAAAATGCGCAAACAAAAATTGTTAAAATGATTCAAAATGGAGTTTTGCTCGTGCATTCTTTGAGAGATATTCTGTGGATTGATGAGGCGACTTGTTTTCGGATAAATACCGAAAATGAGCCGATGAGCGAATCTAGCGTGTGGTTGGACCAAAAAGCACAAGTCAGTGCGGATATTGATTATGTTGATGTGGTGGAGTTTTATCTCGCACATGGTGGGAAGTGGGATTATGAGATTCTTCCTTTAGAGGGCATAAAAGTAGAATCCCAATATGATTTTAGCTATTTAATCCCAAATGTTCTAGCCATCAAAGAAATGATAGAAGAATATAACGCACGAATGGATAAGAAGAGATTTGCTTCTTTGGAGAGTCAAATTAAGGCATTGAAAGATTCTAAACAAAATTCTAAAATAGTATTAGTAGGAGCGGATTTGCGGATTAAATCGCATCTTAGCTTTAGGCTTGGGAATGCGATGGTGCTAAATTCTAAGAGTTTGTGGGGAATGATAAGATTGCCTTATGTGTTAAGCTACATTAATGCTTCTTATAAACAAGAGCAAAGGCAATACCAAGAAAAAATTGCCAAAGACCCAACGCTAAAACTCCCTCCGTTAGAATCTTACGCGGATTATCAAGAAGCTTTAAAAATCAAAAACTACACTTCCTATAAACTAGGAGAGGGTTTAATGGTTGCGAATTGCGCGGGGAAAGGACGCACGATACTTTATCTCTTTAAAGCCTTTATGGCTAGAATTTTTGGCTTAAAAGTCGTATAATTTTTGTTTGTTATTCATTTGCTATTGTGTCGTTGCAGAATCTCGCCCCTTGTTATTGCGAGGAAGCGAAGCTGACGCGGCAATCTGTAATTTAGAATCTCTCCTTAAAGATTTCATTGTATTATTTTATTTGTCATTTACATTATGGATTGCCACAGCCTCTTTTCAGGGGCTTAGCAATGACGGCTAGGTAACCCACGATTCTATTGCCATAGAATCTTGCAAAGACAAAAGCAACCTTTGCACTTCTTGCAAGGACACAATGGTTATTTTGGTTTGTCGGATTTACAATTTTGCAACTTTTTGTAGCGTTTTAGTCGGGAAAATCACACAAAAATTTGCAGAGTTTTTTAAAAATAAAGTTTTCTTTTGATAAAATACTAAGTTTCTTAACAAAAATTTTAAGAATTTGTTTCAATGAGGAGGAAATAGATGGCAGAGAATGTCAATCGTAGAGATTTCCTTGGTATGACTCTAGGAGGGATTGCGGCTATTGGCGTTGGTGCGTCGTTGGTTGCGATGAAATCTTCTTGGGATCCATTGCCAAGTGTTGTTTCAGCTGGTTTCACAACTATTGATTTAAGCAGTATGGCTGATGGCGAATATAGACAAGTGGAGTATAGAGGCACACCTGTTTATGTGATTAAAAAAACTGCAGAAATGAAAAAATGTGAAGAAAGAGATGTGGTTGTGGGCAATGCAGATTATAGTTTAGGTATCCAAATTTGCACCCATTTAGGCTGTATTCCATCATACGATTCTAAATCTAGTGAGTTTCATTGCGCTTGTCATGGTGGGCGATTTGATGCTTGCGGTAGAAATGTATTTGGTCCTCCTCCAACTCCAATGGCGATTCCACCTTTTAAGATTGAGGGTGCGAAATTGGTGCTTGGCGAAGAAGGTCCTGAATACCTAAAACTTGTAGGCAAGGCATAAGGAGTAGCGTATGGCACAAATTCATAAAGCAGATGGCATTATTGATTGGTTGGATCAAAGGTTAGCGGTTAAGCCTTTGATGAAAGTTTTGATGACGGAATATTGGATTCCAAAAAACATTAATTTCCTTTGGGCAATGGGTGTGGTGTTGGTTGTCTTATTTAGTCTCTTGGTGATTTCTGGATTGTTTTTATTAATGTATTACAAGCCTGATACAAAACTCGCATTTGATAGCGTGAATTATACAATTATGCAAGAAGTGAAATATGGTTGGCTGTGGCGACATTTACACGCTGTGAGTGCGTCTGTTTGTTTCTTGGTGATTTATATTCATATGTTTGTTGCAATCTATTATGGTTCATACAAGCGCGGAAGAGAGATGATTTGGCTTACAGGTATGGTTCTTTTTGGTTTATTTTCCGCAGAAGCATTTAGTGGATATATGCTTCCTTGGGGACAAATGAGCTATTGGGCGGCAGCGGTTATTACAAACTTATTTGGCGGAATCCCTGTAATTGGGGCAGATTTGGTTGTATGGATTCGCGGAAACTTTATCGTAGCAGACGCGACTTTGACAAGATTCTTTATGCTACATGTTGTGTTGTTGCCTGTGGTGATTATGCTCGTGATTGCGGTGCATTTCTACTCTTTGAGGATTCCGCATGTTAACAACGCTTATGGCGAAGAATTAGACTTTGAAAAAGAAGCTGAAAAGTATAAAGCAGGCAACAAAAAAGAATCTAAAGTGATTCCATTTTGGCCTATGTTCTTATCTAAAGATTTCTTTGTGGCAAGCTTCTTCTTGGCGATTTTGTTCTATCTTACTTGCTATCATTTTGCCTTTGCGCTTGACCCGATTAACTTTGATCCCGCAGATCATCTTAAAACCCCGCCACATATTTATCCTGAATGGTATTTCTTGTGGAGCTATGAGATTTTAAGAGGTTTCTTCTTTAGCGCAGATTTAGGCTTGATTGCATTTGGAATCGCAAATGTTGTCTTTATGCTTTTGCCTTGGTTGGACCGCAGTGATGTTGTCGCACCCGCACACAAACGACCGGGATTTATGATTTTCTTCTGGCTTTTGGTTGCAGATATGATTATTCTTACGATTTGGGGTAAACTCCCTCCAACAGGTGCGAATGCTTACATTGGATTTGCCGCAACGATTGCATTCTTGGCATTGTTATTTGTTGTGTTACCGATAGTAACGAAGCTTGAAAACAAAGAAAAATAAGGAGCGATTATGAAAGAAATTTTAGCATTAATCGTTGTTGTGGTGCTTACCGGGATTATTTATTGGGGTGTTGAGCCTTTTGCGCATAGCCAAATGAATCCAGCAGTAGCTCCTGCAGATTATGAGTTTAAGGATTTGCAACCTCTTGCGGTTAAAGAGGGAAATGCTGCAAATGGCAAAGAGATTGTAACTACAAATTGTCTTGCTTGCCATTCTATTAAAGTAGAGGGAATGGAATCCCCATTTGCTCCAGAAGATGCACTTGCAGCTTATGGTGTCGTCCCACCGGATTTATCAACTGCAGGGTTGATTTATCAAGAAAACTTCTTGGGTAATGTTATCAAAAATGTTTCAGTTGCAACCAAGCAAACTCATAAATTTGATGGCAATCATCCAATGCCAGCATATTATGATATGATGAGTGATGAGGAAATTGCTGATATGGTTGCTTATTTGAAAAGCATTGCGCCAGAAACTTTAAGCAATAAGGAAGTTTTTGTTGATGCTTGTGGTCGTTGCCATAGTGTGCGCTATGATAAATGGAGTGCAGAGGGTGGTATGACGGATTATTTGGGTGCAAAAGTTCCTGATTTATCTATGATGATTCGCAGTAGAAGTTTGGATTATTTACATACCTTTATCAATGATCCACAAAAGCGACTTCCCGGCACTGCAATGCCACGCGTTGGCTTGACACAAGAAGCAGAAAATCAAGTCATTGCTTATATGGAATCTGTCGGTGATAGCAAAAAAGATGAGCGCGAAGCACTCGGCTACAAACTCATTATTTTTATGGTGATTATGGGCGTTGTGGCTTATTTGTGGAAACGCAAAATTTGGTCAGATGTGCATTAATCCATTCATCAAAGCAGGGTTTTTTCTCCTTGCTTTGATATTCTCTTTCTTTTAATTGGCTTTGATAAAACGCTTAAAAACTCTAAAACACATAACCAAAACATCTTTTAATCTTGCAAATATTAACTTTTGCGGTTTGGATTTACCATCAATAAGATTCTATCCAAAGAATCGGAAGCTACTTTAAAAAGACTTTTGTTAAAATATCGCAAATCCCAAATAAATCCATCTTGTCTTTGTCTGCGTGGAAATGTTTAAAAGGAATTGAGAATGCAATTAGTAGTGAAAAGCTTTGAAGAATTGAGTCTGGAGGAATTATACGAGATTCTTAAAATACGCGTTGCGGTGTTTGTGGTGGAGCAAAATTGCCCTTATCAAGAAATTGATGATAAAGATAAGCGAAGTTTTCATTTGTATCTTAAAGATGAAAAGGGAATTTTGGCGTATTGTCGCGTCGTGGAAGCGGAGGTTTCTTACAAAGAAGTTTCTATTGGTCGGGTGATTTCTGTGAGACGAAATTGTGGATTGGGGGAAATGATTGTCAAAGAGGGGATTAGAATTGCACAAGAAAAATTACAAGCAAAAGCAATAAGAATCGGCGCACAAGTCTATGCAAAGGGCTTTTATCAAAAATTTGGATTTGAACAAGTCTCGCAACAATACCTAGAAGATGGAATTTGGCATATTGAAATGTTACTCAAACTTTAAAAACCGCAGATTCCTTTTGAATGCTATAAATGTGATGATTTTGGGGCTGTATTTGTGATATTTGGCAGAGATTCTTTGAGATGGCTAAGAGATTCGTAAAGCCAAGTTTTAGCGCGGTGCAAAAGCATTTCGCGCCGATAGAATTATGCAGAATCTTAACAATGTTAAGGCTTAAGTGTGAAATCCAATGAAGCATTGCTAGAATGAAAAATTGTCGTTCCATAATTTTTAGCAAAATACAACATTAAGAGTTTTTGCAAAGTAGGTTCAATGCTTGGAGAAAACCACGCATTGTTGCTAATTGCGATGAGGTTTTGGGGAGAATTTTGATAAAACTCTTCCCTAGTTGCTTCATAGCAAATTGCGATTTGGAATCGCTCATTACCGATAAGTGTGGAGTTTGGCGATTGGAGTTTGGCTTGTTCAAAATCCTCCGCGCCTTCAAAAAAGGTCTTATTGATCCAACTTGCTAGAAAGTGAGGTAAAGGAATCTGCTCACCAAATGGCACGAGAATTTGCTTGTGAAAAACCTGCATTTCTCCATTTTGAAACAAATAAGCACTATTGAAGATTTTGTGATTCTCTTGATAAAGGGAGCCGGTTAGAATCGCAATGTCAGCACTCGCCTCTTTTAGGGATTCTATAAGGCTTGGATAGAGGTTTAATGCAAGTGGAAAGGCGGTTTCAGGGAGGATTACCAAATCATAATTTTGCGCCTTTGCTTGTCTTATTTTATCATAATTTTGCGCAATAATGGTTTGTAAATGTTTGGAATCCCAACGCAGATTTTGCGGGATATTAAGGCTTAAAGTTTGGATTTTTAGTTGTGTAGGGGTTTGAGGTTTGGGTTTAGAATCCCAATTTATAGAATCTTGAAAGCCAAAGAGTATTAAATAAAACGATAAAATCCAAACAACACCTGCTTTATAAAGCTTTTTTGTGAGCATAAGACTAAAAATCAGCACACCAATAAGAAGCAAAAATAGGGTGAATTTAGAGGGAGAAAAATAGCTTTTGCTTAGCATAGATTCTAGGATAAACCAATTAAAACCAAAAGGGTGAATCCACGAAGAGAGAGTGAGGGCAAACAAGCGATAAATAGGGCTTTTAAAAAAGCAAAAGAGATAAAATATCCCGCCATAAATCAGTGCAAAAACAATCCAAACCAATGGAATCAAATAGGCAATTCCAAAGAATCTAAAACTAAAACCAACCCAATAAAACCATAGGATTCCAATCAAAGCACCACAGATAAACGCACCCAAACGCGAAAGTTTAAAATATAAAAAGATTCCACAAAGTGCGCAAATTGTGGAGAAAATTGGGGCGTTAGAATCCCCTAAAAAATGCTCCAAGTAGATAAATGCACTGAAAAATAATGCGCACAAAGCCCCAATTAAGGAAGCAATCCATTTGTTTTGTGGAATCTCATCGCATAAAAATAGCCTTTCTCCAAAGTTTTTGGGATTCTTATTAGATTCGCCTTTGCGCACTTTTGTTTGGGCGGAATGCTTTTTTGTGCCCCTAGTCTTTGGTGTGTCTGATGAAAATTTTAGTGTGAATTTCACGCGAAATTTCCAAAGCTTAGAGAAATTTCTAACTCCATTTTGCGTAAATGCGCAATCACTTTTTGCAACTCGTCAATATCTTTTGCTTTGACGCGAATCTCGTTACCTAAAATCTGTGTGCTGACTTTGAATTTTTCGTTTTTAATCGTCGTATTGATAGTTTTGGTGCTTTTATCATCTAATACATCGTTAAGTTTATAGGTAATTTTTGTATTGCCACCACTTGCGGATTCCGTATTTTGCTCCTTAAGGACTTTTAATGAGAGATTGCGTTTGATGAGTTTGGAATCCAAAATATCTTTGATTGCCTTTGCTTTATTTGCGCTTGTTGCTAGGAGGGTTAGGGTTTTTTCTTTTTCATTGAAGTTTAGCTCTTTTGCCTTGTCGTCTTTGAAGTCAAAACGATTCTCCACTTCCTTTTTTGCTTGTTCTAGCGCGTTTTTAAACTCTTGAATCTCTACTTTTGCTGAAATATCAAAGCTATGTTCTTTTGCTGCCATTGTTGCTTCCTTTTGCGAAAAATTTACTAAAAATTATTAAATTTTATTTTAACATAAAATGTTTTTAGGTTTCTTTTGTGTAAAATACGCATTTTATTGAAATTTTGTTTCAAGGTGTGTAATGGAAGATTTTAGTTGGTTTGATTTGGTGTTGGGTGCTTTGATTCTGCTTTTGGCGATTCGGGGCGTGATTAATGGCTTCGTGCGCGAATTTTTTGGCTTTGTTGGAATCGTGGGTGGTGTGTATGGTGCTTCTGTTTATGGAAGTAGCGTAGGAGAATGGATTAGTGCGAATATCTACACTTTTAAAAACCCCTCCGCTATCTCTCTTGTAGGATTCTTGGTATTATTGGCAGTCATTTGGGGGGTTGCGTTGATTTTAGCAGAAATTGTGCAGAAATTAGTGCATTTAAGTGCATTGGGAGGATTGAATCGTATTTTGGGATTCTGTTTTGGTGCTTTAAAGATTTTTATGATTTTCGCGATTCTCCTTGCCACACTTGCCAATATCCAATTTGCTAGAAGTTTTATTGAAAAATACACGCAAGGAAGCTATCTTTATCCAATGTTGCTAAGCACAGGAACTGCGGTTATTAAGCTAGATGTTGTGCAGAATAACACACCCGAAATAGAGAATTTGCAGAAAAATATATTCTAAAATTTTAAAAGGTAAAAAATGTTTGAAAATGATGCTTATGTGCTTGGCAGAATCACAAAAGCCAATACATTACGCGAAATGGGAATCAATCCTTACGCAAATGGGATTTTAAAGGAATCCTCCACGCAAGATTTTTTGCGCGTATTTGATTCTCTTAAAGCCTTACCAGAAGGTGAGCAAAAAGACGAGAGCAAATCCGCGCAGATTGCAGGGCGCATTAAATTTGTTCGCTTAATGGGCAAAGCAGCGTTTATTAAGATTGAAGATACGCAAGGAATCTTGCAAATCTATCTATCCAAAAACGAATTAGGCGATGACTTTGATGTGTTTAAAAAATATATAGAAGTTGGCGATATTGTAATGGCAAAAGGGTTTCCTTTCGTAACAAAAACAGGTGAATTAAGCTTACATGCTTTAGAATTTAAGCTTTTGACGAAAGCCATTAGCCCTTTGCCGGAAAAATATCATGGATTGGTGGATATTGAATTGCGCTATCGTCAGAGATATTTGGATTTAATTATGAATAAAGAGGTGCGTGATAGCTTTGTGTTGCGTTCTCAAATCATTTCAAATGTGAGAAAGTTTTTTGAACAAAAAGGCTTTTTGGAAGTTGAAACACCCATGATGCACCCAATTCCCGGTGGAGCAAACGCAAAGCCTTTTGTAACTTATCACAATGCCTTGAATGTAGAGCGGTATTTAAGAATCGCACCTGAACTATATCTCAAACGCTTGATTGTCGGAGGGTTTGAAGCGATTTTTGAAATTAACCGAAATTTCCGCAATGAGGGTATGGACCATTCGCACAATCCGGAATTTACGATGATTGAATTTTATTGGGCGTATAAAGACTACAAAGATTTGATTAAAATCACGCAAGAATTGTTTGTGAGTTTATTAGAATCGTTAAATTTGCCTAAAACTTTACCTTTTGATGGCAAAGAGATTCAAATGGACCAATTCAAAGAAATTTCCTATATTGACGCACTAGTGGAGATTGGCGGGATTCCACGAGAAGTCGCAATCAATACAGATAAACTCTATGATTATTTGATACAATCAGGTGTGAAGTTGGAATCCAAAATGGAATTAGGAAAACTGCAAAGTGAAGCCTTTGATGCTTTTGTAGAAGAAAAACTCATCAATCCGACTTTTATCACAGATTTTCCGATTGCAATCAGCCCTCTTGCAAGGCGCAATGATAAAAATCCAGAAATTGCCGACCGCTTTGAATTGTTTATTGGAGGAAGTGAAATAGCCAATGGTTTTAGTGAGCTAAACGACCCATTAGACCAATTAGAGCGATTCAAAGAGCAGGTGAAGGCAAAAGAAGCGGGGGACGAAGAGGCGCAATATATGGACGAAGATTATATTGCAGCCCTTTCTTATGGTATGCCACCTACTGCGGGAGAGGGCATTGGGATTGACCGCTTAGTAATGTTATTGACGGGGAATACAACCATTAAAGATGTGATTTTATTTCCTGCATTAAAACCGCAAAAACCACAAAAAAGGATAGAAGAATGAGCTATATATTAGAAGAGCAAGACCCGGAAATTTTGGGCTTTATTAATCAAGAGTTGGAGCGTCAAAATACACATTTGGAGATGATTGCAAGTGAAAACTTCACCTTTCCAAGTGTTATGGAGGCTATGGGGAGTGTGCTGACCAATAAATACGCAGAGGGCTATCCTTATAAGCGATATTATGGCGGTTGTGAGTTTGTAGATAAAATTGAAGAATTAGCGATTAATCGCGCCAAAGAGCTTTTTGGTTGTGCTTTTGCTAATGTGCAGCCTCACGCGGGTTCACAGGCGAATTGTGCGGTTTATTCCGCGCTTTTAAAGCCTTATGATAAAATTTTGGGAATGGATTTAAGCCATGGGGGACATTTAACCCATGGAGCAAAAGTAAGCACCACAGGGCAAATGTATCAAAGTTTCTTTTATGGCGTGGAGCTTGATGGAAGGATTAATTACGACAAAGTTGCAGAGATTGCAAAAGTCGTCAAACCTAATTTAATCGTATGTGGTTTTAGTGCTTATTCAAGAGAGTTAGATTTCGCTCGTTTTAGAGAAATAGCCGATAGTGTAGGGGCAATTTTAATGGCGGATATTGCGCATATTGCTGGACTAGTTGTCGCGGGAGAATATCCGAATCCTTTTCCTTATGCAGA
This sequence comes from Helicobacter sp. MIT 05-5294, assembly GCF_000765675.1. Lineage (GTDB taxonomy): Bacteria > Campylobacterota > Campylobacteria > Campylobacterales > Helicobacteraceae > Helicobacter_D. Next base: position 32,904 of record NZ_JRPA02000002.1, read on the forward strand.
TGTGGTAACAACAACGACACATAAGACTTTGCGCGGACCGCGTGGAGGATTGATTCTAACCAACGATGAAGAATATGCTAAGAAAATTGACAAAGCAGTATTTCCCGGAATACAGGGAGGACCGCTAATGCATGTGATTGCAGGTAAAGCAGTGGGGTTTGGTGAGAATCTAAAACCTTCTTGGAAAAATTACGCTAAACAGGTGAAAGCAAATGCGCGAGTGTTGGCAAAGGTGTTAATGGAGAGAAATTTCAAAATCGTGAGTGATGGCACAGATAATCATTTGATTTTGTTGTCTTTGTTGGATAAAGAATATAGTGGCAAAGATGCGGATTTGGCATTGGGTAATGCGGGAATCACGGTGAATAAAAACACCGTTCCGGGAGAAACACGAAGCCCCTTTGTAACGAGTGGTGTGCGCATTGGATCTCCTGCATTAACAGCAAGAGGATTCAAGGAAGCAGAGTTTGAAATTGTGGCAAATAAAATTGCAGATGTGCTAGATGATATAACAAATCTGCAAAAACAAGAAAAAATCAAGTCTGAATTAAAAGAACTTGCGCTAAAATTTCCTATTTATAATAAGGCAATTTTTTAAAGATTAAAGATAAGGGAGCGAGCAATGGTATCGGATATGGATTTAAAACTTATCAAAATGATTACTTCGCATTATTGGTTAAAGTCGCCGGGAATCGGAGAGAAAATTCATCATAATGGGAGAATCTTTTATGATAAATTCAAAAAAGTTGATGAACCCATAACACGCAATTTACTTCAAAGTCATTTTAAAAAAGAAATTATCATTGCGCATTCTTTGATTAACGCACACGATAAGGTGGAGAATATTGTTTTTGACTACAATGGATTCAATGCAGAACGCTTTTGGCATCGTGCGCAATTACTCTTAAGAGAAGAAGGGTTTATTAATTTTACTGCGTATGAAACCAAAACACCCGGACATTTGCATTTGTATGTGCATAAAGGACATACGACTTTTCAAGAAGCGTGTCAAATCTCTAAAATGTTAGGCGCGAAACTTGCACAAAAAATGCCAACAGAGTGGAAAATGTTTCCTTCGCTTGATATTCCCAAAAGTTTTAACATTCTAATTGTGCCTTATAATGTTTATAGAAAAGAACGCGGTGCTTCGTGGTCGAAACATATGTAAAGGAGGGTAAGGAAATGAAAGAGTTAGAATCCCATAAAGACACAACACACGATTTGGAATTAGATGATTTGCTTATTAGTAATGGCGAGGGAGATGAGTTAAAGGGCGGAAACAATAAAAAGTTGATTTTATTAAGCGCGATTGGTGTTTTATTATTCGCGGTTGTTGTATTGGTTGTTTATTTGTTTCAAGGAGATTCTCAAGATTCTGATTATAATACGCCAAATCTTGAAACACAAAAACCGATTGAATCTGCGACTTCTCAAAATGCACAGGCTTCAAATGCAAACCAACAAAATACAGATTTTGGACAAGTTCCGATTCAAAACAATACAAGCAGCGATGATCAATTCCAAGCGATTATTAACCAAATCAAAGCGCAACAAAGCGAGAATAACCCTGCATCACAGGCTTTGCCAACAGCTCCATCTACGACACCAAAAGCAGAATCCCCAAAACCTGCACAAACAACACAAGTAGCTCAAACTGCCCCAAGACAAGAAAGGCAAGAATCTCCAAAACCAAGCGTAAGCGATAGTTTTAGAGATGTTAGAGTCAATGATCCTGCCTTGCAAGGAAGTGAGGCGACAAGAGGATTTTATGTTCAAGTAGGTTCATTTAGTAAATTCTCTCCAAACAAGCAGCTATTGGGATTAATTAATGAGGGGAAATTCAGTTATCGTATGCAAAAATCAGGCGATAATAATCGTTTGTTGATTGGTCCGTATGGAACAAAACAAGAAGCTCAAGATAGATTAAGCGAGATTCGCTCCAAAATCAATAAAGATGCTTTTATTAAAGAGATTAAATAAGCTTCATACCTTTTTGACAATATCCGCTCACGCTTTGTGAGCGCAATTTTGCTACCGCGTTAAGTGTTGCTTTTTGTCATTGCGAGGAACGAGCGAAGCGAGAGAGTGGCGCACATTGTGCGTTAGCAATTTACCCACACTCGCAAATCCCCACGCTTAGAATCTCGCCTTAGAGATTCCATTATATTATTGATTGATTGTTTAGATTATGGATTGCTACGAAGTCGCATTTAGCAACTTCTCTCAATGACAGGTTTCCTTTTCTTGCCTATGAGTTTTGCATTAGGCTTTGACTAGGATTGTGATTGAATGTGAATTTCGGGATTCCGTTTGTATTTATCAGTATGAGAGAGTAAATCAGCCCCTTAAAGGAGCTAAAGAGAGTATCTATTCAACGACAGGCGTATGCGCACTTCTTTTGTCATTGCCAATATCGTCTCTGTGAGGTTGTGAGGCGACTACCGCGTCCCACACGATACAGCCTTCTGTTGGACAAGCGGACGCACAGGCGGGTTCGTCGTTATGTCCGACACATTCTACACATTTTTCACTATGAACAAAGTAGCAACCATCGTCATTTGGGTTGTCATCATCATCTACGATTGCTGTTACAGGACATTCGTCAATGCACGCACCACAGGCGATACAAATATCAGTAATTTTAACAGACATTATTTCTCCTTAAAATTTAAGTTTGAGTAACAAGTATATATTAAACTTCATAAAATAGTGCTTTAAAAATAAAATTAGCCCCACAAAGGCTATTTTATTGTGTAAAATAGTGTAAAATTGCTAATGAAATTATTTTTTAAGGCTTTATCTATGGGTGGTATTATTTTTGGTCCTGTGCGCTCTAGACGCTTTGGAGAATCTTTAGGTGTGGATTTGTCTCCTTATGTGAAGCAATGCAATTATGATTGCCTTTATTGCGAATTGGAGGGGAAAAAGGCGCAAGATTCTATGGAATCCCCTTTGGAAGTGGAGACGATTTTAAGAGAGATTCAGAAAGGATTGGCGCATTTTCCAAACATAGAATCCCTAACCATTACCGCAAATGGAGAGCCGACACTTTATCCTTATTTGTATGAGTTAATGTTGCGATTAGAAGATGTGAAAGGTGCGACACAGACTTTGCTTTTGACCAATGGTTCTTTGCTGTGTGAGCCTAGCATCGCACGCGCGTGTTTGTTGTTTGATAAGGTTAAGTTTTCGTTAGATGCGTTGAGTAAGGAAGTGTTTAAAAAGATTGACCGCCCGAGCAAAACAATCAATTTAGAGCAGGTATTACATGGAATCTATGACTTTAGTGCGGATTTTATGGGCGAATTGTATGCAGAGATTTTATTTGTTAAAAGCATTAATGATTCCTTAGAGGAAGTAAAAAAAATGGCAAAATTCCTTGCTCCTATGCGTTTAAAGAGATTAGATATTGGCACGATTGACCGCCCTCCAGCTTATAAAGTGGAGCGTATTTCAGAGAAGCAATTAGAATCTTTGGGAAGAATTTTTTTGGATTTTGGTATTCCAACCTTTGTTGCTAAAAGAATAGAATCCAATAGACAAGAGAATTTGATTTTAACCCAAGAGGAGATTCTTAAAACCCTTGCTATGCGCCCTCAAAGCTTACAAGACATCAGCACTCTTTGGCATTCCTCTACTAAAAAGATTTTGCAGGAATTGTTGCAAAGTGGCGCAGTGGAGAGAATAGAAAGCAATGGCGAGGAATTTTTTAGGATTCCTTATGACAATAAAATACAATAAAACATTGGTAAAATCGTAAGTTGGTAAATCTTCATTGAGAGACTTCGCAGAAGTCGTAGTAATCCATAATGTAGGCTACTAGAGGATATAATGGAATCTCTAAAGCGAGATTCTGTGTTATGGATTGCCACACTTCGCCACGCTTTGGCCGCAATGACGCAGTATGTAAGAATGCGAGAAAAAGGCTTTAAACGATAGATTGCATAAGAATTTTGATAAAACCTCCGCAAAGGCAATCAATTTTTGTTATAATCCAAATCCAATGTTTTCTTTAAGGAAGTGATATGCGAAAAATTGTCTGGACGAGTTTGTTGGTAGTTTGTGCGGTGGTTTGTTTGCAAGGGTGCAAAGGCGATGAGAAGCTGACAATGGCGACTGCTGCGGAGTTTCCTCCTTTTGAATATAAAGAGGGTAGTGCGTTTAAGGGGATTGATGTTGAGATTGCAGAAGAGATTGCTAGAAGATTGGGTAAGGATTTGGAGATTCAAGATATGGAGTTTGATTCTGTTGTGAGTGCGGTGAGTAGCAAAAATGCGGATTTTGGCGCAAGTGGTTTGACAATTAACGAGACGCGTTCAAAAGTCGTAGATTTTTCTACTCCTTATTATAATGCAAATCAAGTGGTGATTATTAACGAATCCGATTCTGAATTAAAAGCCATTGGTAGTGATGCTGCCGCACTTGTTAAGGCAATCAACGCAAGAGAGGGTATTAAAATCGGTGTGCAAACCGGCACAACCGGAGCATTTTATGCGCAAGGCGATAAGGATTGGGGATTTGATGGCTTTGCAAAAGCGGAAGTTAAAGGCTTTGTGAATGGTTCTTTGGCAGTAAGCGCATTGGTAAATGGGCAAGTGGATATTGTGATTATTGATGAAGCTCCTGCGCGTTTAATTTCCCAAAATTACGCGAATACGGAGGTTTTGAGTGCGTATTTGACAGAAGAAAGATATGGAATCGCAGTTAAAAAAGGAAACAAAGAATTGCTAGATTCTATCAATGGCGTTTTAGAAGCAATGAAAACAGAGGGTGTGTTGGATAAAATCATCAAAAAATACTATTAAAATAAAGTCATTTTATGCTAGATAAAATCAGTATTTTTTATAATCAACTCATCTTAAAGGGCGGTTATGCTCTTGTTGTTGAGGGATTGTTTGTTACGATTCTACTCGCTGTATGTGGTTTGTTAATTGGAATCTTTGTTGGCACACTCTTAGCAATTCTTATTACCAAAGAGGACAAAAACGCATTGGAGCGCGTATTAGTTGTAGTTGGCAAACTCTATGTGGGATTCTTTCGCGGGACGCCTATTGTTGTGCAATTATTATTTATTTATTTCGTGATTCTGCCGCTTTTTGGACTTGCAGGAAGCAATGCCTTGTTGGTGGCAGTTGTTATTTTTGGCTTGAATAGTGGCGCGTATGTGAGCGAGATTATTCGTGGCGGAATCCTAAGCGTAGATAGTGGGCAAAACGAAGCAGCAAGGGCTCTTGGGCTAAATTCCAAACAAAGTATGCATTTTGTGGTTTTCCCCCAAGCCTTGAAAAACGCCTTGCCAAATTTAGGCAATGAGTTTATTACCCTACTTAAGGAAACTTCAGTGGCAAACTATGTAACCGTGCATGACTTAACTTATGCGTTTAAGACGATTGGAAGCGCAAGTTATGAATATATGATTCCATATTTTTTCTTAGCGTTTTGTTATCTTGTGTTGGTGATGTTGGCAAGTTTTATCGTTAAAAAATACGAAGGGAAACTAAGAAAAAGTGATAAGCGTTAGAAATTTAGTCAAAAAATATTATGAGAGTGGCACAAAAGAAAGCAAAAAAGAAAAAATCGTGCTTGATGGCTTGAATGTGGAGTTTGAACGCGGTGAAAAAGTCGTGATTGTCGGACCTAGTGGAAGTGGCAAAAGCACTTTTTTGCGTTGTTTGAATTTGCTTGAAACCCCAAATAGTGGCGAGATTTGGCTAGAGAATCGGAGAATCTCTGAAATCAGCATAGATTTATATCCGGAGCTTTCTGCGTTTAAAGGAAAGCAGTTGAAGCGTAAGATTCAAGAATACGACAAAAGAGACCGCCAAGATATTAATGAGGCGCGCGCCCAAATGGGTATGGTGTTCCAACATTTTAATTTGTTTAATAATTTAAATGTGTTAGAAAACATTACCTTAGCTCCTATGAAGCTTAAAAAAATGAGTGCTAATGAAGCAAGGGAAGTCGCGTTGGCTTTACTAGCGCGTGTGGGTTTGTATGATAAAGCCCATGAATATCCTGCGCGTTTAAGTGGGGGGCAGAAACAGAGGGTTGCGATTGCGCGTTCTCTTGCAATGAAGCCCAAGGTAATGCTTTTTGATGAGCCTACAAGTGCGTTAGATCCTGAAATGGTTGGGGGAGTTTTGGATTTAATGAAAAGTTTGGCAGAAGAAAAAATGAGTATGGTTTGCGTTACGCATGAAATGGGATTTGCTAAAGAAGTCGCTACGCGCGTTTTGTTTATGGAGCATGGCAAGATTTTAGAGGATTCCCCGCCGCAACACTTTTTTGATTCTCCTAAAAACGAGCGTTTGCAATACTTCTTAAGCCATATTCGGCGGTAAATTTATCCTAGAGATTCTGCGATTATGGAATCTCGCATTACTTTTTAAGACAATCAAACAAAACGCCAAACAAACCAAGCAAAAACAAGAATCAAAACAATAGAAAACAAATTGACAAATGCGCCGTATTTCATCATTTCTGTTTGTTTAATATAGCCTGTGCCATAGACGATTGCATTGGGAGGAGTGGCGACAGGTAGCATATAAGCGCAACTTGCACCAAAGCCAATCACGAGCGGAAGCACGGAATGTGGCATACCTAACGCATCTCCTACGACGCCAAAGATTGGCACTAATAACGCCGAACTTGCGGTGTTGCTTGTAAATTCTGTTAAAAAAATAATGAAAAGTGCGGAAGCAAGGATAATCATTAGCCAATTACTATGCCCAAAGAGCGCAGTAACGCCATTGGCAAGCACTGCACTCGCGCCAGAGTCTTTTAGAATCGCACTTAAGGCAAGTCCTCCACCAAAAAGCCATAAAACGCCCCAATCTGTGTTGCTTTGGATTTCTTTCCAAGTCGCAACACGCGTAATGCCTATGGCGACTGCACAAGCTAATGCAATCATAGAATCCAAATCTTTGATTCCGCCAAACCATTCGCTAAGTTTCGCGCTAAAAATCCAAGCAAGTGCAGTGATTCCAAAAATCACTAGAGTGATGATTTTTTTAGAATCCCATTGCGTTTTTTCTAATTTTAAATGAAAAGTTTGGTTTAAATTAGGTTTGAGTAGCAAATATAAAATTCCAACCATACAAGGTAACATAATGCACATAAATGGAATCCCAAGTTTCATCCACTCTAAAAAATTCATTCCAAGATAGGAAGCGGCGATGATATTAGGAGGGCTTCCAACCATTGTGCCAAACCCCCCAATTTCCGAGCTATAAGCGACGCCCAAAAGCACAAACAAAAAAGTCCCGCGATGTTTTGAAATTTCTAAATTAGACAGAATCCCAAGTGCTAAAGGCAACATAATCGCGGCAGTTGCTGTGTTGCTAATCCACATAGAGAGCAAAGCACTCACTCCAAAAAGCATTAGAATCGCTACGCCCATTTTGCCTTTGGCAAGGAGAATCAAGCGGTTAGCAATCAGCCTATCTAAGCCTTGAATGTGTAATGCGCTAGCGAGTGCGAATCCGCCAAAGAAAAGGAAAATTACCGGGTTTGCGAAAGTTTTGAGTGCATTGGTAACATCTTGCAATTCAAACAACACCGCAAGTAATGGCACAATTAATGCTGTGATAGTTGTATGGACAGCTTCGCTAACCCAAAGAATCCCGACAAATGCTAAAATGCAGATTCCAAGATTCGCTTCTTTGGTGAAAGGTAGCCAAACAAAAAGCGCACCAAATAATAAAATATCTATCCCAATAATCCATAAAGCCCTTTGAATCTGCATTTTCTCTCTATTTAAACCAATTTTTGATTTTTTCTACCAAACCTTCTAAGCAATTAATGGGCTTGGATTCTTCATAGCCAAAAGATTGGTGGAGTTGCAAGAGTAATTCGCGCTGTTTTTCGTCCAACTTATCAGGATATGAAATATTGGCAACAGCGATAAAATTCCCTCTTTTGCCACTATTGACACTTTTGATTCCTTCGCCATGGAAGATGAATTGTTGCTTGTCTTTGACACCCATAGGGATTTTGAGTTCCAATTCTTTGGTAAGGGCTGGAATCTTGATTGTTCCGCCAAGCATTACAAGTGTGAAAAATACCGGCACTTCTAAATAAACATCGTTGCGATGTCGGATAAAATGCGCATCTTCTTGCACGACAATTTCTACATACAAATCCCCGCGTGAGCCATCTGGCATTTGATTTCCGCGTCCTTGCACACGGATTTGATTTTGATTATCCACACCCTCTGGAATCTTAATTTCAAATTTTTCTTGTTTTTCTTGATAGCCTTTGCCGGAGCATTTTTGGCATTTCTCCGCGCTCATTTCTCCGCTTCCATGACATTTGGAGCAGGTTTGCGCGAAAGTCATAAAGCCTTGTGAAAAAGTCTCACGCCCACTTCCTTTACAAGCACTACAAGTCGTTACTTTGCCGTCTTTTGCGCCACTACCTTTGCAAGATTCGCAGGAGCTTTTGTAGAGAATCTCAATTTCTTTTTTGCAGCCAAATACCGCTTCATGGAAGCTAAGCTCTAGTTCTATGCCTAAATCACGCGAATATTTTTCGTTTTTCTTCTGCGCTCCGCCAAACCCGCCAAATCCTCCAAACCCTCCACCAAAAACGGAATTGAAAATATCAAAGATACTTCCCTCCATATCGCCAAATCCAAAACCGCTGGATTCCAAGCCTTTTTTGCCATAAGTATCATAGATTTGCCGCTTTTCTTTATCGCTTAAGACTTGATAGGCTTCATTGACTTTTTTAAACATTTCTTCAGCATTTTTATCGTCAGGATTCCTATCGGGGTGGTATTTTAACGCCATTTTACGATAAGCTTTTTTGATTTCTTCTCCACTTGCATTGCGTTCTATTTCTAGGATTTCGTAATAATCAAATTCTTCCAAAAATACTCCTAATCTTTAATGTTTTTTGGTAAATAAAAATTTCGCATTTTAGCGCAATCAAGTTTAGAAGTGATTAAAAAATCGGGATTGTTGTGGATAAAAATTTGATGATTTTTAAAGATTTTTGCTAAGATTCTAAAATTAATAAAGGAAAGTTATGGAATCCAAATGCGCACAATTTGCCCCAAAAATGCTTGAAACTCCAACTTCAAATCCTCAAGTTGCGATTGCACAAAAACTTAGGATTCCAAAGAATCCCTCCAAAAAATTCCTTTATCATTTGTTAGAAGAACAATATTATTTGTTTAATACCAAAGATTCTATTAATGAGAATTTGCCCGACCCGCTAGGCGTTGCAAGGGAGTTTCCAAGCGATAAAGTCGCACTATTTTGCGCCTTGTTTGCCTATGGCAATGTGCATTCTATCGTGAAGTTTTTGCAATCTTGTAACCTAAATGCACTTGTAAATCCCAAAGATTGCGCAATTTCTTGCACTTCTAAAGTCTATCGCTTTCAAAACAATGCAGAGATTCAATGGTTCTTCCAAACGCTTTTAAATTTGGAATCCCTGCAAGAGATTTTTTATCAAGGTTATCGATGCGATTCTATTTTGGGTGGCATTCGTTCCTTGCAAAGCACATTTTATCGCAAGTTAGACAAACCTACGCAAGGATTGCAATTTTTGCTAGGTTTGCTAGATTCTACTTCGCCGCTTAAAAGGTGGAATCTCTTTTTGCGTTGGGTTGTGCGTAAAGATTCTTTAGATTTGGGATATTGGGAGGGAGTAAAAAGAAGCGATTTGTTGTTGCCATTAGATACGCACACTTTTAGAATCGCTAGAAGATTGGGACTGCTAAAGCGAAAAACTTATGATTTTAAAGCTGTGTTGGAGTTGAGTGAAAATCTAAAGAGATTTGACGCCAATGACCCAATTAAATATGATTTTGCTTTGTATCGTATCGGGCAGTTAGGCTTGATAGAGTAGCATACCCTTTCGTCGTTGTGAGAAATTGTCAGACTTCGTGGCAATCTATAATGTAAGCTACAAATAAAATAATGCAATGGAATCTCTAAAGCGAGATTCTGTATTATGGATTGTCACAGCCCTTTGTCAGAGGCTTCGCATAACAGCGGCGTCTTGCCTATTGTATTTGCATAAGGGAGGATTAGAATCCGCCAAAATACCTAACCGCTCCAATTTTTCTATCCACTTGACTTAGTAGATTTAGATTCTCTTTGCTTAGATTTGTGTTTTGTAAAAGATTTTGGGTTTGTGTAGAATCTAGGCTTGGGTTAAATTTATACAGCACATCAAAGCCCATTTTTTCTTCCGCACTTAAGATTTCACTTTGTTGCATTGCATTGCCTAAGTTCCCTAAGCTTTCGGAATTTTTCGCGAAATTTTCACTGAAATTTTTGGCAAAATCTTGCAGCTTGGTAAGTTCAGAGCTGATTTCAAAAGAATCGTGAATCTCTGTTGTTGTGCTTGTGGGTTGAGTGCCTAAATCAAACAGGCTAGAGATTCCTTCAACGCCTTGCGTATTTTGTGTGCCAAAAAGCGAGTTAGAATCTTTAGAATATCCAATGTTGCTAGAATTTGTGCTTTGTTTTTGGGTGTAGGATTGGTTGAGCAAACTCCACGCATTGTTTTTGTCATTTACATTCATAGCTTTTCCTTTGAATCTAAAATTTACGATTGCTAAAGCAAATTTTATTCCAATATTTCAAATTGCTTAAATTGAAGTTTAAGGGCGGAGCGACTTAAGAAAACAGCAAAGGAATTATGCTACAATGCACACTTTTGATTGTTAGGAGTTTATAATGTATGCAGATTCTGCATTAAGCCTTGTTGTACCATTGTGTGTGATTGCATTAGTTTTTATTACGCGAAGAGTTGTATTCTCGCTATTTGCCGGAATCGTCCTTGCAAGTTTTATGCTAAACGATTCTTTTTTTGGTGCGTTAGAATATGTTTTTAATGTGATTGCAGGAGTGTTTTATAGCGATGGAGAAGTGCAATCTAATGCCTTGTATGTGTTTGGATTCTTGATTTTGCTTGGAATCTTGACACAATTAATGCAGTGTTCGGGCGGAATGAATGCGTTTGTGCATTGGGCTAGAGTGCGCGTCAAAAGTGCGCGTGGCTCGGAGTTTGTAGCTTTTGTTGCTGGAATCGTAATTTTTATTGATGATTATTTTAATGCTTTGACCGTGGGACAAATTGCGCGTCCTTTGAATGACGCAAACCATTCTACAAGGGAGCGTTTGGCTTATATTATTGATTCTACTTCTGCGCCGATTTGCATTTTAATGCCAATTTCAAGCTGGGGAGCTTATATTTTAGGAATTATGGGTGGATTGTTTGAAGAAACTTCAAGCTTTAGCGTGTTGGCACAAAGCATTTGGGGAAATTATTATGCTTGGTTTGCTTTGCTTGGAGTTTTTTTGACGATTTGGTGGCAGATTAACCTGCCTGTTATGCGCCATAATCAAGGTGTAGGCATAGAAGAGTTTGATGAAATCAAACCCCACAGCGGAGGGAGTGTTTGGCTTTTGGTGATTCCTATTGCAGCGTTGATTTTCTTCGTGGGATTCTTTATTTTTTATAGTGGCTTTCAAGAATCCAAAAGCTTTAATTTGATTGAAATGTTAGCTAATGCACAAACAGGATTTTCGCTGTTTTGGGGTGGAATCTGTGCTTTGGTGATTTCTGTGATCATTGCGTGGAATCGCATTGAGAGAAACGAATATTTTTTAATTACTAAAGACGGGTTTTTGTCTATGTTGCCCGCGAATCTCATTTTGATTTTGGCGTGGGCGATTGGACCGGTGATTAAAGAAGATTTGCAAACAGGGATTTATCTTGCGAATTTAAGTAAAGATTTCTTGGCAAGTGGCGTTTTGTCCGCTAATGTTGTCGCTCCGATTGTTTTGTTTGTGAGTGCAAGTTTTATCGCGTTTTGCACGGGAACGAGCTGGGGAACTTTCGCGATTATGTTGCCTATTGGTGCGAGTATTGCGACGATTAATGGGATTGATATGGCATTGAGTGTTTCAGCTGTTCTTGCAGGAGCAGTTTATGGCGACCATGCTTCGCCGATTTCTGATACTACGATTCTTTCAGCCACAGGAGCGGGTTGTTCGGTGCAAAGCCATTTTATCACACAGCTGCCTTATGCGACAACCACAGCTTTAGCGGCATTGGTGAGCTTTGGGGTGGCGGGTATTTCAGATTCGCTTATTTTGGGGTATTGTGTGGGATTCTTTTTAATGTTTGGAAGTTTTTATGGATATAAGAGATTTTTTAGCAAACCATTAGATTTTAAAGAGTTAAAAATTGCCTAAATATGGGGAATCTATATTTATTATAAATTTAAATTAGGATTAATATTTTTTATACCTGATTAAAATTGAGATAAAAAATCTCTGAAAATATTACCGACTTTAATTTGGTTTAATTTAATTAGTTATAAAATATTTATCTTAAAAATTTTAGATTCAGAAATGACAAACAAACTAAAAGCAAAGGAGAATAAAACGATGTTCGGCAGTCAATATAAAGAGCAACTACATCGTGTGTTGGAAGAAAATAAACTTCTTAAAGAGAAGCTTCAAGAGGCAAAAGCACACAATGAAGAGTTGCATACAAAGATTCAAGAAATGTCAGCAGAGGAGGAAAAGCCCGATAAAATCGGAACTTTTAAAAATATGACTTTATCTCTTGTGAATGGTTGTGGTAAAAACCTAAAAATACTTCAAGATGACTTTAGTAAGACCGTGGATTTGTTGCGTTCAGCAAAGTCTATTGCGGAAGGTAATAGAAAAAATTCTGTTGAGATTCAAGATATTTTAGCAGATGGTTTGTCTAATATGACTGCAAAACTTTCTGAATTTAATAGTATGATTACGCAGGTTCAAAATGACTTTACGGCAATTTCATCGGTAATTGCGCTGATTACAGACATTTCTGACCAAACGAATCTTTTGGCATTGAATGCGGCTATTGAAGCGGCAAGAGCCGGAGAGCATGGGCGAGGATTCGCAGTCGTGGCTGATGAGGTGAGAAAACTCGCAGAAAGAACGCAAAAAGCGACAAAAGAAATTGAGATGAACATCCAAGTGGTGCAACAAAACTTCTCCGAAGTGCAAACTTCTTCTGATGATATTATTAAAGAAATGGAGCATTTAGGCTCACAAAATGAAGTTTTAGAGCATATCAAGCAATCCGCCGACCAAATTTATATCGATACAGATAAAATTTTGACGGTTACTTTTGTCGGATTAATCAAGCTAGACCACTTGTTCTTTAAGATTAATGGCTATAAAGCAATCTTCAATGAAGATATGGAAGCGAAATTTGCAGGACATCATGATTGCCGTTTGGGTAAATGGTATGATACAGGCACAGGTAAGCAGTTGTTCTCACAATATGCAAGTTATCCAAAAATAGAGCCTCCACACCAAGGAGTGCATGATAATATCATTGCTGGACATTCTTTGATGAAGCAACACGGCGGTGCTCATGATTGTTTGGAAGATATTTACAAATACTTCCAAGCTGCCGAGTTGGCAAGTGATGATGTTGTAAAATATCTTGATGGTTTGGCAGAAGAAAAACTAGCAACCTTAGTATAAGAGTGCGTTTGCAAAACTAAATCTACAATATAAAGCGCGGAATCTATAAATCATTTTATGCGATTCCGCAAGTCTTTAAAATCTGCTATTTGTTTTTGTAAGGAATCGTAATGCGATTTTGTAATGTGCAAATGCGTGAGTTTGTATCTAAACTTGCAAATCTATAACCCAAAACAACCCGCCGTCATTGCAAGAAGTCTCTTAAAGTGTTACTTGCCATCATTGCGAGATTCTGCGGTAAGCGGAATTAAGGATTTCATTGCATTATTTCCTTGAAGACAACATTATAGATTGCCACGAGTTTTTAGTGAATCTCTCGCAATGACACAATGGCGACCTGCAATGATACTAGGCAACACGCATTTGTGGAATCTTGTAATAAAATGGCGATTTACGACATTCCTTTAAGTTCCGCTTCCTCTTCTTCAAGTGTTTTGATGATTTCTGCGTAAGTTTCTAAAGAAAGCTTGGCTTGTTCTGCGTCAATTTTGCCCATCACATAGCCGATATGAAGTAGCACATAATCGCCGATTTTGATTTCCTCATTCATCAAATCCAAACTTGCCTCACGCGTTACTCCAAGCGTATCAAGCATTGCGGTGTTGTTTGTAGAATCAATAGAAATGACTTTAGAAGGTATGGCAAGACACATAGTTTTTTTCCTTGTTTTGTTGTAAAAATTTGCAAAATTCGCGTTGGGATTCCACATCTTTAGAAGAAATTAGAAAAATCGGAATCTCTTTTTTGAGTTTTTCCAAATCCTCCTTGACTTGTGCGACTTTAAAGTTAAAAACATCTATCAAATCTGCTTTGGAAATAATCACTGCGTCGGCGCATAGGAAGATTGTAGGATATTTTAAGACTTTATCATCTCCCTCTGGTGTGGAGAGCAGCACGATATTCATATTTGCACCCAAATCATAACTTGCCGGACATACGAGATTGCCGACATTTTCTATAAAAATAAAATCCTTCAAATCTCCTTGTGCGCGTAAGATTCCTAATGCTTCTTGCACCATTAAAGCCTCTAGGTGGCACGCGTCCCCTGTGGTGATTTGGTGTGCATTGACGCCAAAAGTATTGAGGCGTGCCGCGTCGCGGTTGGTTTGCAAATCTCCCTCTATCACGCTAAATTCTAAGAGTTTGTGTTTGGCAAGATTCTCTAATAAAGTCGTTTTTCCACTGCCCGGAGAACTCATTAAATTAATAACAAAAAGATTGTCTTGCGCGTAAGTTTTGCGCAACTCCATTGCAACCTTGTCGTTTTTAGATAGAATCCTTTGTCCTATTTCAATGCTTCTTGTATTGCTTTGCGATTCCATTGCCAAATCCTTTTATTTTTGGCGCATTGTAGCTAAATTTAAAGAGAAATACAAAAGAAAATTTTGAAGTTTTAAACCGCAACTTATCACAAATTAGCTATATTTTAGTTTTAAATTTAAATTTTTATAAAGAGAAGTAAAATGATAGAAGTTTCAAAACAAGCCAATCTCCCAACGCAATTTGGGGATTTTAAAATCCAATCTTTTAGAGAAAAAAAGACCTTTGGAAATGAAACTTATGTGCTAGAACATTTAGTTTTAAGAACTACGGAGATTCCAGAGATTCCGCTTGTGCGTGTGCATTCTGAATGTCTAACAGGAGATGCGCTTTTAAGCCTTAAATGCGATTGTGGCGGCGAATTACACGCAGCATTGCAAAGAATCGCAAAGGAGCAGGGAATGTTGATTTATCTGCGTCAAGAGGGGCGCGGAATCGGGCTTTTTAATAAAGTTAATGCTTATGCTCTGCAAGATACAGGGCTAGACACGATTGAAGCGAATCTTGCTTTGGGATTCCAAGAAGATGAGCGTGATTATAAAATAGTCCAATTTATTTTTGATTATTACAAACTGCGTCAGATTCGTTTGCTGACCAACAATCCTGCTAAAATCAAGGCGTTTGAATCTATGATTGCCTTGCAAAGAGAGCCAATAATCGTGGAATGCAATGCGCACAATGCGCATTATTTGGAGGTTAAAAAAACCAAAATGGGACATTTACTTTAAGGAAAATTATGAAAACAAAAATCAGCTACGAAGAGGCAAAAGAGATTTTAGAATCCCAAAATATTGCGCCTTTATCAAAAGAACGCGTGTTTTTGCACGAAAGTTTGGGGCGTGTGTTAGCAGAGGATATTTTCGCTACACAAGATATGCCAGAAGTCGCGTGTTCTAATATGGACGGATATGCGGTTTATTCTAAGTTTTTGGGACTCCAAACACCTTTTGTGATTTTAGAAGAGAATCCCGCAGGAAACGCCAAAGAATGCGTGTTGCCACTTGATGCACCTTATGCGATTAAGACTTTCACGGGTGCTAGGATTCCACAAAATGCAGATGTTCTTGTGCCGCTTGAGCAAGTGCAAGTCGAAACAAAAGCGCAATCCCAGACCTTACATCTTTTGGAGATTCCAAAGGTTGGGCAATATATTAGAGAAAAGGGTGCGCATTATAAAAAAGGCGAGAATCTTCTCGCTAAAGGAATGCGGCTTAATGCGAATCATATCGGGCTTTTGGCGAGTTTGAATCGCGTGTTTGTGGAAGTTTATGAACGCGCCAAAGTCGGGATTCTAGTGAGTGGCAATGAATTGCTAGAGATTGGTGAAAATGCGCACGATGGGGCAAATATTTATAACGCTAATGGGCATTTGCTTGTCGCAAAAGTGCTTGAATGTGGCGGAATCCCAAAGCTTTATCCGATTCTAAAAGACCAAAAAGAACAGGTGGAAAATCGTGTCTCTTTGGCACTCCAAGAATGTGATTTGGTGGTAAGTAGCGGAGGGGCGAGTGTGGGGGATTATGATTTTATCACTGCATTTTGTAAGGAACACACGAGCGAAGTTGTGTTCAAAGGCGTTTCTATTAAGCCCGGACAGCATATATCCTATGCGCATTTTGGAGGTAAGCAATTCTTCGGTTTACCCGGATTTCCAAATTCTACTTTGGTAACCTTTGAGCTTTTTGTTAAGGAGATTTTGTTGCGTTTAAATGGAACGCATTTGCGCCAAATTATGCTAGAGATTCCATTAGTGCAAGATGTGAGTAAGACGGATTCGCGTTTGGAATTTCGCGTGTGCAATGTGCGTAATATCAAGGGAAAATGGACAATGGATTTTGAAGGCAAAAAAGACTTCCAAAGCGCGATTTTGAATAATTTTTGTCCGCTAGATTTTGCGTATAATGGATTATGTATTTTAGAAAATGCCAAAAAAGCAGGGGAGTTGGTGCAGGTGATTTTGTTGTAACTCTTTATGCGATTCCAGCGTGATTTACTCACATTTAGCAGATTCTAGGTAACAATTCCCCGCTTGGATAATCCAAAAATCTTCTTGCGCCAAAAGGCGTTTTTAGGATTACTTTTGCCGCATTTTCTGCGGTGGTATAACCAATTAATGCTGCGTTTTTTGCGCCTTTTTGATGGAGAATCTCTAAGGCTTTTTGTGCGTCTTCTTGTGCGACACATAGCACACACATTCCCTCATTGGCGAGATTATAGGCTTCAAAGCCGAGCAATTCGCAGATTCCGCGCACTTGTGGCAAAATAGGCAAACTCGCCTCTTCAATCTCTATGCCAATGTTTGAAGTATTTGCCCATTCGTTTAGCACACTTGCGATTCCGCCTCTTGTCGCATCACGCAAAGCATAGAGTTTGAGTTTAGCTTCAAAAAGGGGTTCAAGGATAGGATAAAGCAGGGTGCAGTCGCTTTGCAAATCGCTTTGCAATCCGATTCCCTCACGATTGGAATAAATCACCGCACCATGTGTGCCGATATTGCCACTAACCAAAATCGCGCAATCTTGCGGAATCCCAAATGCACTTAAACGCAAATGAGGATATAAAAACTCTCCTAGTGCGGTAGTTGTGATAAATATTTTATCCAAAGTGCCTTTGGGAAGCACTTTTGTATCCGCCGAAATGAGCTTCGCGCCACTTTCTTTTAGCGTGTTAGAAAAGGATTCTACAATGCGTTTTAAATCTGCAATCAAAAACCCCTCTTCAATCATAAAACTCGCACTTAAATAACGCGCCTTTGCTCCCATCATTGCGACATCATTGCAACTTCCACAAACGCAGAGTTTGCCAATATCTCCACCGGCAAAAAACAAAGGAGAGACGACATAGCCATCGGTGCTAATTGCGAATTTCTCTGCATTTTGGAGTGAGCCAATACCCGCGTCTTCGCCATTGCCTATTACACAACCTTCTAAAAGAGGACAAAAAAGCTCTGCAATAAGGCTTTGCGATTCTATACCGCCGCTTCCATGACTTAGCAAGATAGAATCCAAATTTGTTAAATGTTTCATAAAAACCCTCATAATCAAATTAGGTGTAGCGATAAGCCGAGTTCTGTTTATGTGGCTATTTATCTGGATTTTGTCTTGCAACAAAATTCTAGCGAAAGGTTCAAAATTTGGGATATTAACCATACCTTTCTTGCTGCGGATTGGGCTTGCAATACGAAGCAACTTGCGTTGCTTCTGGTGAGCTTTTACCTCGCCTTTTCACCCTTGCCATACCCCTTTGGGTGGGCGGTTTGTTTTCTGTTGCGCTTTCCCTTAGATTACTCTAGCCATTCTTTAAATGGAATCCTATCCCAATGCAGCTCGGACTTTCCTCTCTGTTTAGAGCAACCACTTGCTACACCTAAAAGGGATTGTAGCAAAAATGTAATAAAAAAGAGTTTTAAGTATGGAATCTTAAAAGAAGCACATAAAAAGCAAAGTTAAGGATTCCAACTTCAATGGTAGGTTTATTCACCTAAAAAACTTTTCAAAAATTCTTGATGCAATACAGGCGTAAATTCCAAAACTTGATGGGTCGCGACAGAATTGAGTGCGTAAGGATCGTTTTTAAAAAACTCTTCCGCATTTTCTCTGGAATCAAAAGTGCCAATTACGATTCCGCCAATTTTTGGATTCTGCGGTCCGCTTGCTAGGAGGTTACCACTCTCATAGCCTTTTTTCAAGAAAGCACGATGAGCGGGGAGAATCTCTTCAATTACATTCATAGGTTGGGTGTAGGTGATGAGAGTTACAAATAAATTTTTCATTGCATTTTTCCTTTAAAATTTTTATCAATTTCCTTGCCGTTTATCCAACAAAGCAAAACAAGATTTAGGAATCTTATCTAGGATTCCTAAATTATCTCTACATACCTTTTTTGGCGTCTTCTAGTCGTTGCTCATCAGAGATATTAGGAGCGAGATTGTCCCAACGCAACTTCGCGCCACCTAAGATATGGAAATGCAAATAAGGCACTTCTTGTCCGCCATCTACTCCGACATTGCTAATGATACGATAACCGCTTTTGTCTAAGTTCAAAGTGCGAGCGACTTCTTGAATAAAACTTGTAAAACCAGCCATTTCGCTAGGATTTAATTCCTGAAAGTCTTTGGCAAATTTCTTTGGAATCGCAAGAATATGCACGGGGGCTTTAGGGGAAATATCGTGAAATGCAAGGAAATCGTCGTTCTCTAACACTTTATTGCAGGGGATTTCACCTTTGATGATTTTTTCAAATATACTCATTTTTAAACCTTTTTAAAGTCATTTTTGAAATTTTACCTTATTTTCTCAATGGATTTACCTATAATTTTAAGAAAAGTAAATAAAACTTTACAATACAATCTCAAAATTATTTCATGAAAGTTGGGAAGAGAATGACAGAAATATTTTCTAAAATACAAAATGCGCAAACTACCGCAGAATTAGAGGAAATTCGTGTTTTAGTGATGGGCAAAAAGGGGAGTTTAACAGCAAGATTTGCTGCATTAAAATCTTGTCCAGAATCCGAAAAAAAGGCTTTGGCAAAGGAATTAAACACGCTCAAAATGGAGTTTGAAAAGGCTTTGGCGAACAAAAAAGAACAACTCGCGCTCAAAGAGCTTGAAGAAAAGCTAAGCGCAGAAAAAATTGATGTTTCGCTTTTTAGTTCAAGCTCACAAAAGGGCGCAAATCACCCTGTAATGTTGATGCTAGATAGAATCGTAGAATACTTTGTGGGAATGAATTTTTCTCTCAATGTCGGTCCTTTGGTTGAAGACGATTTTCATAATTTTGAAGCGTTAAATCTGCCCAAATATCACCCAGCAAGAGATATGCAGGATACTTTTTATTTCAAAGATGGCAAATTGCTGCGCACACACACTTCTCCTGTGCAAGTGCGCACAATGGAATCCCAAAAACCGCCCATTCGTATGATTTGCCCCGGAAGTGTGTTTCGGTGCGATTATGATTTGACGCATACTCCTATGTTTCATCAAGTAGAAGGGTTGGTTGTAGAAGAGGGCAAGGATTCTGTGAGCTTTGCGAATCTCAAATTTATTTTGGAAGATTTTTTGCGTTATATGTTTGGCGATGTTAAGGTGAGATTTCGTTCAAGCTTCTTTCCATTTACAGAACCGAGTGCAGAAGTGGATATGAGTTGTATTTTTTGCAAAGGTGCAGGTTGTCGTGTCTGCTCACATACAGGTTGGTTAGAAGTTTTGGGTTGTGGAGTTGTGCATAATAATGTATTTAAGGCAGTGGGTTATGAAAATGTGAGCGGATATGCTTTTGGGCTTGGTGTGGAGAGATTCGCAATGCTTATGTTTAGTGTGCCAGATTTACGGGCTTTCTTTGAAAGTGATTTAAGAATTTTGGAGCAATTTAAATGATTTTTACGCGCAGTATATTAAATCAAGTTTTATTAACAGAAAATGTCTCTTGTGAAGAGATTTGCAAAACCCTTAACAAAATAGGGCTAGAGGTGGAATCTTTCCAAAAAATCATTGCTCCTAACAAGGTGGTTGTGGGCAAGATTCTTGAATGCCAAAAGCACCCTGATGCAACCAAGCTCAATGTATGCAAAGTCGCAGTTGGTGGCGAAGATGGGGCTTTTGAAACGCGTCAAATTGTTTGCGGTGCGCCTAATGCAAGGGCGGGTATTTATGTCGCAGTCGCACTAGAGGGGGCAGAGTTACCACAAGTTACAATCCAAAAAGCCGTGCTTAGAGGTGTGGAGAGTTGCGGTATGTTGTGTTCTACCACAGAGCTTGGATTCCCAAAGGTTAATGATGGAATCGTAGAACTTGATTCTAGTATCGGCGAACTTGTGATTGGTAAAAATTTAAGCGAATATCCAAGCTTCAATGAAGAAGTGTTTGAAGTCTCCATCACACCTAATCGTGGGGATTGTATGAATTTGCTTGGAATCGCTAGAGACTTAAGCGTGGCGTTGAAGTTAGAACGCAAAGCAGTTTGTCTTATGCCAAAAATATCTGAAAATGCTCCCGGAATCGGGCGTGTGTTGCAAGTCGTAGCGAATGAAAAGAAACAAGCCTCCTTACTCTACAAAGTAATTGAAATTCAAACCTTTTCCTTGCCTTTAAATGTGGTTTTATTTTTGGCTTACAATGAGAAATTGGGCAATGATTGGCTAAGCAATGCGCTACACTTTGGGACACTCTTTAGCGGAGTGCTTTTGAATGCCTATCCGCAAAGCATTTGTCAGCTAGAAGATAAAAATGGCAAAATCGTGCTAAATCTGAAAAAAGACGCGCATGGGTTTGAATGTGTTTATCAAGAAGATAAAAAGCTCTCTATAATCGGCGTTAGTGGATATGAAAGTCTGCAACCAAAGTCAAAATTAGAAAACGAAAAAGAGTTTATTATTTTAGAAGCGAGTTATATCCCGCCAGAAGTGATTGCGCAAAAGGTGATGGAATCCAAGCTAAAAGTTGATGAGAAGATTTTTGCGTTTTCTTCACGCGGAAGCAATATGGATTTGAATCTTGGTTTATCTGTGCTTACAAATTTGCTTTTAAGCGGTGAAGCGGTGCTATATAATGACACACAAGAAGTTTTGAATCTTCCGACAAAAGAGCCAATCACCATAGAGATTCCATTGCTATCAAAAGTGATTGGTGTGGAGTTGGAAAAACTGCAAGTGATTAATATTTTAAAGGCGTTGGAGTTTAAAGTGGATCTTCCTAATGATGAGAAACTCTTAATTGCAACTCCGCCATTGTTTCGGCACGATGTTGTGGGATTCCAAGATATTGCAGAAGAGGTTATTCGTTTTGTGGGGATAGATAATGTTCCAAGTGCGCCTTTAAGATTTATCCAACAAGACCAAACAAACGAGGCTTTGAAGCTTTATCGCTACCGACGCAATCTTGCCAAAAAAGCCGTAAGCGTAGGATTTAATGAAGTCGTGCATTTCTTGTTTGAAAGCAAGGAAAAATTGCAACGCTATGGATTCCCTGTTTTGGAAAATCAATTAGAATTGCTCAATCCAATCACGCAAGATTTAAATACTTTGCGTAGCACTTTGCTAGTCGGGCTTGTGCGTGCAGCTGCACAGAATCGCAACAATGGATTCTCTGCTATTAGTTTTAGTGAAATTGGTATTGTTTATGATAAATGGCGTAACCAAAGCGAGAAAATGGCGTTTTTGCAAAGCGGATTATTAAGCGAGGAACTTTATCCCAATGCAAAGGGAATCAAGGGAGATTATTATGAGTTTTGTGATAGGATTGCGCGTGTGATAGGGGAGTTTAGTTTGGAATCCTTTAAAAGTGAAATTAGCTTATTTCATAGTGGGCAATGCGCAAAAGTCTTGCAAAATGGCAAGGAGATTGGAATCTTGGCTTCTTTGCATCCGCAAGTTGCATTGGAGTTTGGATTGGATTCTACTTATTTATGCGAAGTTTCTTTGGAGTCTATCAAAAACGCTTTGCCACAAGTCAAAATGTATTCTAAATTCCAAAAAGCACAGCGTGATTTAAGCGTGGTTTTGGATAGAGAGATTCCTTATTATAAGCTAAAAAATGCAATCCAAAGCTTGAAGATTCCGCATATTGTGAAGTTTTATCCGTTAGATGTTTATTATGATGAAGCCTTAGGTGATAAGTTGAGCTTGACGCTTCGTTTTGAATTGCAATCTGAAGTAAAAACACTAGAAGAAAAAGAGATTGAAGCGGCGATTCATCAAGTTTTAGAAATGCTTAAAGCGGATTTTAATGTGGAGTTACGATGAAATTAAAGGTTTTTAAATCACGCCAATTTACATTAGACACCGATAGAATTGCAGCGGATAAGTCTATTTCACATCGTTGCGCTATTTTTTCGCTTCTAAGTGATAAACCAAGCTTTGTGTGTAATTATTTAGAGGGTGAAGATACCTTAGATACCCTAAATATCGCCCAAAAGCTAGGTTTAAAGGTGCAAAGAGAGCAAGGCGGTTTGCGTTTGATTCCTCCATTGAAAATTGCCGAGCCTGATACGATTTTGTATTGTGGTAATGCGGGGACAGCGATTCGCCTTTATTTAGGGCTTTTGAGCGCACAACAAGGAATTTTTGTTCTAAGTGGCGATGAATATCTTAATAAGCGTCCGATGAAACGCGTAACCCAACCGCTAAAGAGCATAGGGGCGGAGATTATTGGGAGAGAAGAGGGGAATTTCGCTCCTTTGGTTGTATTGGGAAACGAAAAGCTTAAAAACTTTGATTATACAAGTAAGATTCCAAGTGCGCAAGTCAAATCCGCGATGATTTTAAGTGCGTTATTTGCGCAAGGAGATTCCCTCTATCGTGAGCCAGAGCTTAGCCGTGATCATAGTGAGAGAATCCTAAAGGGTATGGGTGCGCCCATAGAATCTAAGACTTTAGAAAATGGCACGATAGAGATTAAGATCCAATCTTTACAAGGAAGTAAGCTTGATTGCCTTGATATGGAGATTCCAGCAGACCCTTCTAGTGCATTTTTCTTTGCACTTGCAATCGCAATTACTCCCAATACGCAAGGAATCTTACGCAATGTTTTGCTGAATAAAACAAGAATAGAGGCTTTTAAAGTTTTGGAGCAAATGGGAGTGAAGATTCAATACAACCTTACTTCCGAAACCTATGAAAGCATAGGAGATATTGAAATTACAGCCCCTAGTTCTCTAAAAGCGGTGGAGGTGAGTCAAAATATCGCGTGGTTGATTGATGAGATTCCAGCAATCGCAATCGCAATGGCTTGTGCTAATGGAATCAGTCGTGTAACACAGGCAAAAGAATTGCGTGTTAAGGAGACAGACCGCATTTGCGCAGTGGTGGAGAATCTTAAGCTTTGTGGTATTGAAGCGAAGGAATTAGACGATGGGTTTGAGATTGTCGGGGGAGAGTTGCAAAGTGCGTGTGTGAAAAGCTTTGGCGATCATAGAATCGCAATGAGCTTTGCAATCGCAGGGCTTGTGTGTGGAATGGAGATTGAAAACGCGGAGTATATTAATGTTTCTTTCCCGAATTTCTTGGAGATTTTAGAATCCATCACTTCCATAGAGAGAAATTAAATGCGCGTGAAATTGGCTAAAAACTATGGATTTTGTTTTGGTGTAAGACGCGCAATTAAACTCGCAGAAAGCAAACCCAATGGCATTACTCTAGGCTCTTTGATTCATAATTCCAAAGAAATCAATCGCTTAAAAGAAAAGTTTAATGTGGTTGTGAATGAAAATATTGAGGAGATTCCACCCAATGCTGAAGTGATTATCCGCACTCATGGAATCCCAAAACAGGATTTGCAAAGACTAAAAGAAAAAACTTCCAAAATCACTGATGCGACTTGTCCTTTTGTAACCAAACCACAAGTGATTTGTGAAAAAATGAGCGCACAGGGTTATCAGATTATTATTTTTGGCGATATGAAGCACCCAGAAGTCAAGGGCGTGATGAGTTATTGTGAAAGCGACCCAATAGTGGTGGAAAGTTTGGAGGTTTTAAAATCCGCAAAACTCGCAGAAAAAGTCGCATTAATCTCACAAACAACCAAAAATATTGAATTGTTTTTAGAAATTGCTAACTATTTGATTCGTAATTGCTCCGAATGTAGAGTGTTTAATACGATTTGCAATGCGACATTTGATAATCAAGATTCTGCGCGGAATCTTGCAAAAGAAGTTGATGTAATGGTGATTGTGGGCGGGAAGAATTCCTCTAATACCAAGCAACTTTATAATATCTCTAAGGAGCATTGCGAGGATTGCTATTTGATTGAGGATTTTTTGGAGTTAAATCCATTATGGTTTGAAAATAAAAATTTGTGTGGAGTGAGCGCGGGAGCTTCAACGCCAAATTGGATTATTGAAAAAGTTGTAAAAACGATTGAAAATTATTAATTTTTATACTTTTAAAAGGCAAATTTTAATAAAATTGAAAGATTTTATTTTTAAAAAGGGCACAGATGGCTGTTGGAATTAACACACACGAGTTAGAAAAGATAGTGATTGACGAAAATGAAGATTTTGCTTCAATGTTTGAGCAATTTGAAAAGAGAGAGAGTGAGAGCGTTTCACAAGGTGAGATTGTAGCAATCAATAACGACCAAGTAATTATTGCGGTTTCTGGTGAGAAAAAAGAGGGCATTATTTCAATTGACGAAATTAAAGATGCAAAGGGTGAATTGTTATTTAAAGAGGGTGATTCGTTGCCGATTGTTATTGTTGGCAAACGCAATGAACAGCCAATTGTTTCTTATAAAAAAGCAATTCGTAGAGAAAAAGTGCGCCAATATATCAAAGATTTAGGCGAAGATTACAAAGATAAGATTGTAGAGGGCGTTGTAACAAGAAGAAACAAAGGCGGATATGTTGTTGAAAGTGAAGGTATAGAGTTTTTTATGCCAAAATTTGCAGCCGCTTTCAAAGAAGGTAGCAAGGTTGAGGGTAAAAAAATCAAAGCTTGTATCATCAATGTGAAGCCCGATGAAGATAGCATTGTGATTTCACGCAAACGACTTTTTGAGATTGAAAATACATTTAAAAAAGATGCGATTGACAATCTTCTTAAACAAGATGGAATCTTACAAGGCAAAGTCAAGAAGATTACGAGTTTTGGAATGTTTGTCGATGTAGAGGGCGTAGAGGGATTAGTGCATTATACAGAAATTAGCTACAAAGGACCTGTGAATCCTTCTAAGCTTTATAAGGAAGAAGACATTGTGCCTGTTAAAGTGCTAAACTACGACAAAGACAAGAGGCGCCTAGCACTTTCTATTAAGGCAACAACTGACGATCCTTGGAAAGAGATTGAGAACGAATTAGAAGTGGGCGATGCGATTAAAGTAACCGTGAGCAATATTGAACCCTATGGCGTGTTTGTGGATTTAGGAAACGACATTGAGGGATTCTTGCATATTTCTGAAATTTCCTGGAATAAAAACATTCAAAACCCTGAAGAGTTTTTAAAAGCAGGGCAAGAGATTGATGTTGAAGTGATTGAAATTGATACAAAAGATCGTCGTCTAAGAGTTTCTTTGAAAAAGCTACTTGATAAGCCTTTTGAGCAATTTGCTAAGAAACATAGAGAGGGAGAGGTTTTAAAAGGTGTGGTTGCAACGCTTACGGATTTTGGTGCTTTTGTTAAGCTAGATAATATTGATGGTTTGTTGCACAATGAAGATGCTTATTGGAATAAAAATGAGAAGTGCAAGGACTTGATGAAAGTGGGCGAGACGATTGAAGTAAAAATTGCCAAAATTGATAGAGAAAAAGAGCGCATTTCTTTAACAAGAAAGGGCTTGATTGCCTCACCTGTAGAGGAATTTGCTAAAAAATATTCTATGGACGATGCGGTTGTTGGAATCGTTAGAGATATTAAAGACTTTGGCGTGTTTATCAAGATTGACGACGAAATGGACGCTTTGATTCGCAACGAGGATTTACCACCGCTTAAAAAAGAAGAAGTCAAAGTCGGCGATAAAATTAATGGCGTGATTTCTTTGATTGACGCAGAAAACAATAGGATTCGTGTTTCTGTGCGCAGACTAGAAAGACAAAAAGAAAAAGCGAATCTTAAAAACTTCAATAGCAATACCAATGACAAAATGACTTTAGGGGATATTATTAAGGATCAAATCCAATAATTAAAGTAAAATAATATGCAAGCAAGAGTATTAATCGGAATCTTTTCTATTCTCACTTGCATTTTATTGTTTGTTTTGATTCGTGGTTATATTGAAGCAATGAATGTTTATTCTTTGCCCAAAGTCAGCCCTTACGAACTTGCCCAATTTGATAGCAATAAAACCAAACCGCTCGCGATGCCAGATTGGCTTGATAGATTGTCAGGACAAGATGAGCGTGAGTTTATTTACCCCGCTTCAGAAATGCAAGTCAAGTTACTTTTTGCAAATGAATTGAAACAATCTTCCAAAGAGATTTACAGGGTTTCAGTGGGTGTGATTAACGATTATCAATTTTTTTGCATTAATCAGGTTTTAGGGGCATACAATATAGAATATTCTTATTATAAAATTGGTGAGAATATTTCTCTTGTTGTTGCAACAGAAGACGAAAATTATCTTCGTAGTGTGCTAGAAAAGCTCAAGCACTATGAGATTCATTATACTTTATCTAAATCTTAACATAGGGAGAGTTTTTGATGTCAAAATATACAATTATTGTGTGCGACCACATTCATCAAAGTGGTTTGGATTTGTTGGCAAAGGATACAGAAGTAGAAATGCTAAATTTAGCGAGTTTGCCTAAAGATGAGCTAAAAAAGGAGCTGCATAAGGCAGATGTAGCCATTACGAGAAGTTCTACTGATGTTGATGAAAGCTTTTTGGAATCCGCTACAAAATTGCGCGCAGTTGTGCGTGCAGGGGTTGGCGTGGATAATGTAGATATTGAAAACTCTAGCAAAAAAGGCGTGGTGGTAATGAATGTCCCAACTGCCAATACAATTGCCGCGGTGGAGCTGACTTGCGCACATATCTTAAGTGCGATTCGTAGATTCCCAGAGGCGAATGCCCAGCTCAAAGTGGAGCGTAAGTGGAAAAGGGAAGATTGGTATGGCACAGAGCTAAAAGATAAGAAGCTTGGAATTATCGGCTTTGGTAATATTGGGAGCAGAGTAGGGAAGCGTATGAAAGCCTTTGAAATGGAAGTGATTGCCTATGACCCTTACATTAATCCCGCCAAAGCCACAGACGCAGGAATCGCATATACAAGAAATTTTGATGATATTTTAAGCTGTGATATTATTACGATTCACACACCAAAAAACAAAGAAACAATCAATATCATTGATAAAGCGCAAATTGCCAAAATGAAAGAGGGCGTGATTTTGATTAACTGCGCACGCGGCGGTTTGTATAATGAAGATGCCTTGTATGAGGCGTTAAGTTCAGGTAAAATTCGTTTTGCGGGGATTGATGTTTTCACAAAAGAGCCGGGAAATACGAATAAATTGTTGGATTTAAAAAATATTTATGTAACTCCACATATTGGCGCAAACACTTTAGAATCTCAAGAAAAGATTGCGATTCAAGCTGCACTTGCCGCATTAGAAGCAGCACGTGGCTCAAGCTTCCCTAATGCTTTGAATTTGCCTATTAAAGAAAATGAATTGCCAAGTTTCATGAAAGCTTATTTGGAGCTTGTGCAAAAAATGGCGTTTTTTGCGATTCAAATTAACAAGGACGAAGTGCGTTCAATTACTCTAGAGGCAGAGGGAGAAGTGCGAGACTATCTCTCATCACTTTCAACTTTTGCTTTGGTTGGAATCCTAAATGCGACCATTGGGGATAAAGTGAATTATGTCAATGCTCCTTATGTGGCAAAAGAACGAGGCATTGAAGTGAAGTTAGAGGGCAAGGAATCCCAAAGTGTTTATAAAAATCAAATTAAACTAACTTTGCTTACTCAAAATGGCGAATTTAGCGTAAGCGGAGCGGTATTTAATGAAGATACGCCTAAAATTGTAAATATTAATAACTTTGCCCTAGATATTGAACCAAAAGGCAAGATGATTCTCTTTAGAAACGATGATACTCCGGGCGTGATTGGATTTGTCGGCACAACTTTGGCAAAACACAATATTAACATTGCTGATTTTCGTTTGGGACGCTATGGCAAAGAGGCTTTGGCATTGATTGTAGTAGATGACGCAGTCTCCCAAGAAGTGTTAAATGAGCTTGCAAGTTTGGAAGCTTGTATTTCTGTTAAATATGCGGTGTTGTGAAACATAGGGTGTTTGTGGCATATGTGAATTATGAAGAGTTGGGTATTTAGGACTTTTTAGAATATCACAATAAAATTCTCTAGTTTTTATACTTCTAATGAGACGCAAATGGCTTATTGCGCATTCATAGCCAACATAAAGTTGGCTATGATTTGCCAACACATTTTGCAAGATAGCAAAGCTGATAAAATGTGCGTTATATTAGTGATTTATTCATTCTTACACTTATGATTTAAAAATTAAGAAAAATTTTATAATAGAGACCCCAAGGGCGAGATTTTGGTATATCCTTTGCAAAAATAAAAAGCAATGTGGAATCTTGAAATGCAAATGAGGGTTAATAATGAGAGATTTAAGCTAAAATTTATCTAAAAAATGCCCCCCCCCCCCCCCTAAATAATATGTTATAATCTCGCTCTCTAATGCGTGTGTCAAGGAGCAAGAAATGGCGATGGAATTTGAAATAGAAGAATCCAAGATTATCAAGGGCGTTTATATCATCACTCCTAATAAATTTAGTGATTTAAGAGGTGATATTTGGACGGCATGGACGAAAAAACACTTGGGTGATTTGCTTCCATTGGATTTCGTGCTAGATAAATTTACTTTTTCACATTTTAATGTTTTGCGCGGGATTCATGGTGACCATAAGTCATGGAAGCTTGTTACTTGCGCGTATGGCGAGATTCTTCAGGTTGTGGTGGATTGCAGAAAAGACAGCCCAACTTATCTAAAATGGCAAAGTTGGGACATCTCATCAGAAAACCAAAAGCTAATTCTTCTCCCACCAAATATGGGCAATGCTTGTTATGTGAAATCTAAAAATGGCGCATTGTATTTTTATAAATGGGCTTATGAAGGAGAGTATGTTGATGCTAAAGACCAATTTACTTATGCTTGGAATGATGAGAGAATCGGTATAGATTGGGGAGTTAGTAATCCTATTTTATCGGAAAGAGATATATTAGTTGCAAAGGAAAACAATGAATAAAGATTCTAAAATTTATGTCGCAGGGCATAGAGGCACAGCTGGAAGTGCTTTGCTAGAAGTGTTATCACAGCAAGGCTTTGAAAATATTATCACTAGAACTCACATAGAGCTTGACTTGATAAATCAAGAACAAGTCGCAGAGTTTTTCGCGCAAGAGAAGCCTGAATATGTGTTTTTGTGTGCAGTGTTACCTTGTGGTGCTGCGAATGTCGCACAAAGGGGGGATTTCCTCTATGAAAATATAATGATGCAAAACAATATTATTCATTCTAGTTTTCTAAATAATGTAAAAAAACTTATTTGCTATGGTTCGGGCTATATGTATCCAGAGAGCGCGAAGAATCCGCTTAAAGAGGAATATTTGTTTAGCGGTGAGTTGGAATGGGGTGCAACCTCTTTTGGTGTGGCAAAGATTGCAGGGGCTGTGCTTTGCGAATCCTATAATATTCAATATGGCACAAATTTCTTATGTCTCGCACTGAATAATCTCTATGGAACAAGGGCGAATTTTGACTTTGCCAAATCTAGGGTTTTACCTGCATTGCTTAGAAAGTTTCATTTGGCAAAACTCCTAAGAGAGGGCAGAGAGAAAGAGATTCTGCAAGAACTACAAGTTCAGAATTTTAAAGATGCTAAAGAATATCTGGAAAAATTTGGAATTAGTGAAAAAAGCGTAGAGATTTGGGGGACGGGCGAGGTAAGAAGAGAGTTTTTACATAGTTTTGATTTGGCAGATGCGAGTATTTTTGTAATGCAAAATGTAGATTTTAAAGATTTACATAATGGTGGCAAACAAATTAGAAATACGCATATTAATGTCGGCACTGGGGTGGATTATACGATTAGAGAAGTTGCTTTAATGGTGAAAGGAATTGTAGGGTTTGAGGGGGATTTGAAGTTTAACCCAAGCAAACCTGATAGTTCTATGGATAGACTTATGGATATTTCTAGGATTCAAAAACTAGGGTGGAATCCACAAATTTCGCTAGAAAAAGGAATCCAAATGATGTATCAATGGTATCAAAATACGCATTCTAACACCTCTGCGGGGGGGGGGGGCTTTTTAAGTGCTAAAAGTGGTTGCGCAAATGATGAAATTGCAGAATCAAAGTCAAATCAACTTATGGATTGTCGCGATTCTGCTATCACAGAATCTTGCAATGATAACCATAGTGCAGTGGGCGCAAATAATCCTTGCTTTATTCTCAAGGAGGTGCGCTATGCTTAAGAATGCTAAAATCTATGTCGCAGGGCATAGGGGGCTTGTAGGTAGTGCAATCGTCCGAGAACTCCAAAGACAAGGTTATCAAAACTTAATTTTAAAAACTCACGCAGAGTTAGATTTGACAAACCAAAAAGCAGTCGCAGAGTTTTTCGCACAAGAAAAGCCAGAATATGTGTTTTTAGCAGCTGCATTTGTGGGGGGAATGTTAGCGCAGCTGAAATTTAGAAGCAATTTTTTATATGAAAATTTAATGATGCAAAACAATGTGATTCATCAAGCTTATTTAAATGGGGTAAAGAAACTAATCTTTTTAGGCTCTCTTTGTGTTTATCCCGAGCATACAAGTTTGCCAATCCAAGAAGATTCTATGCTTAATGGATATTTGCAACCCAACAACGAGCCTTATGGAATCGCAAAAATCGCAGGAAGTAAGATGTGTGAATTGTATTCTAAATCTTATGATCTAGATTTTATTCCTATTATGCCTTGTAGCGTTTATGGGATTGAAGATAATTTTGACATAGAAACTTCCCATGTCCAAGCGGCAATTTTTAGAAAAATCTATTTGGCGACTTGTTTGCAAAATAGAGAGGATTCCACACTGATAAGTGACTTAAAAATGCAAAGCAAAAGTGAAGCAATAGAATATCTGAAAAGTTTAAACATAACCGCAGATGAAGTGCAGTTGTTAGGTGATGGGACGCCACAAAGAGAGTTTTTATATAGTGATGATTTAGCAAGATCTTGTGTGTATTTGGCGCAAAACATTAGATTTGCACAAATTGATAATGCAAGTGCAAAAAATGCAAATATCAATGTAGGAACGGGCGAAATGGTGTCCATTAAAGAGTTAGCAGAAGTGATTGCCAGAGTCGTAGGGTTTAAAGGCAAAATTAGTTTTCAAAGTGACTTCAATCAAGCAGGGAACAACGGAACAGCGAAGAAGCTTGCAAGTTTAGAAAAAATCCATGCACTTGGTTGGAGAGCTGAAATTAGTTTAAAAGATGGAATCCAAATGATGTATGAATGGTATGTTAAACAAAATACGGCAAGGAGGTGAAAGTGTAGCTATTTTTAGGGTTTTTTTAGGTTAAATTTTAGAAGGTTTATAAACAAACAATTCATAAGAAGGAGAAAAAATGATGAATTATTCCTTAGCCTCATCGACTTGGGATTCTAAAGAATTACAAGCAATTCAAGGGGTGATTGAGAGTGATATTTTTACAATGGGTAAAAAAGTAGCGGAGTTTGAGAAAGATTTCGCAAGTTTTGTGGGTTCTCAATATGCTGTGATGACAAGTTCGGGTTCTACGGCAAATCTGATTGCCACTGCCGCGCTATTTTACACAAAGAATCCTAAGCTTAAAAGAGGAGATGAGGTAATTGTCCCAGCAGTTTCTTGGAGTACGACTTATTATCCGCTTTATCAATATGGCTTGAAATTAAAGTTTGTAGATATTGATTTGCATACATTAAACTATGATTTAAATGCGCTCGAAGAAGCAATTAGTGAAAAGACAAAAATGATAATGTGTGTGAATTTGCTTGGCAATCCAAATGATTTTAATGCAATTAACCAAATGGTTAAGGGCAAAAACATCTTGTTATTAGAAGATAATTGCGAATCTATGGGGGCAGAATTTGAAGGTAAACAAGCGGGAACTTTTGGGATTATGGGGACATTTTCCACCTTTTATTCTCATCATATGGCAACAATGGAAGGCGGATTTGTCGTAACTGATGATGAGGAACTTTATCATATTTTGCTTTGTCTTCGTGCGCATGGTTGGACGAGAAATTTACCTAAAGACAATAAAGTAGCACCCAAGAGTGATGATTGGTTTAGCGAATCGTTTCGTTTTGTGCTACCCGGATATAATGTGCGCCCTGTGGAAATGAGCGGAGCAATCGGGGTTGAACAGCTTAAAAAGCTTCCGAATTTTTTAAAACATCGCAGAGAAAATGCGAATCTCTTTTGTGAATATTTTAAGAATCACCCAGATTTTATTGTTCAAAAAGAGATTGGGTCAAGCTCTTGGTTTGGATTTTCTTTGGTAATTAAACCGGATTCCAGACTCAAAAGGAAAGAGATTATCAAAATGTTAGAAGAAAATAAAATTGAATACCGCCCGATTGCGACAGGGGATTTTACGCAAAATGAAGTGATTAAGTATTTTGATTACGAAATTTTTGGCGAATTAAAAAATGCAAAGTATATCCAAGAGAAAGGATTTTTTGTAGGGAATCACCAAGTAGATATTAGCAAACAAATCCATTTGCTTGCTAAAGTGCTGCGGGGGGGGGGGCTTTTAGTAGCTAATAACCCTGCTTATTATGCAGCCAATTCAAAGGCTGCATAATGGCAATGGAATTTGAAATAGAAGAATCTGAGATTATCAGGGGCGTTTATATCATCACTCCTAATAAATTTAGTGATTTAAGAGGTGATATTTGGACGGCTTTTACGCAGGAGCTTTTAGGGGATTTAGCGCAAGGATTAAGATTTAAGCATGATAAATTCATTAATTCGCATTTTAATGTTTTGCGTGGAATCCATGGAGATGAAAAGACTTGGAAGTTGGTTACTTGTGTTTATGGGGAAGTGCGTCAAGTAGCGGTAGATTGCAGAAAGGATAGCCCGACTTATCTAAAGTGGCAGAGTTGGGACATTTCACCCGCAGACCAAAAGTTGATTTTACTTCCTCCAAATATGGGCAATGCGCATTATGTGCGCTCAAAAGAAGCCGTGTATTACTATAAACTCGCCTATGATGGGGAATATTTGGATGCTCCTAATCAATTCACTTATGCGTGGAATGATGAGAGAATCGGTGTAGATTGGGGGGTTAGCAATCCTGTTTTGTCAGAGCGAGATATTCTAGTAATGAGGCAGAAATAATTGTAAGGTAAAAAATGAAAACAACAGCATTGATTACAGGTTTTACAGGACAAGTTGGTTCGCAAATGGCGGATTTCTTACTTGCAAACACTGATTGGGAAATTATCGGCTTAATGCGTTGGCAAGAAAGTATGGATAATATCTATCATTTAAGTGATAGAATCAACAAGAAAGATAGAATCAGTATTTTTTATGGGGATTTGAACGACTATTCAAGTTTGCAAAAGCTTTTTGAAAGTAAAAAGCCTGATTTTATCTTTCATCTAGCGGCGCAAAGTTTCCCTAAAACTTCTTTTGAAATTCCGCTTGAAACTCTACAAACCAACATTATTGGCACAGCAAATATTCTAGAAAATATTAGAATCCTCAAACAAAAAGAGGGTTACAGCCCTGTGGTGCATGTTTGCTCTTCAAGTGAAGTTTATGGTAGAGCAAAAGTAGGGATAAAGTTAA
The DNA here is from genome assembly GCF_000765675.1 of Helicobacter sp. MIT 05-5294. Lineage (GTDB taxonomy): Bacteria > Campylobacterota > Campylobacteria > Campylobacterales > Helicobacteraceae > Helicobacter_D. The sequence continues at coordinate 67,010 of NZ_JRPA02000002.1, forward strand.
ACGAAGAAACGCCATTCCACGGCGCAAGTCCTTATAGTATTAGTAAGATTGGCACAGATTATTTAGGGCGATTCTATGGAGAGGCTTATGGAATCCGCACTTTTGTAACGCGTATGGGGACGCATAGCGGTCCAAGACGCAGTGATGTGTTTTTTGAAAGCACGGTGGCAAAGCAAATTGCGCTGATTGAAGCGGGTTATCAAGAGCCGATTATCAAAGTAGGGAATCTTGAGAGCACACGCACTTTTCAAGATTGTAGAGACGCGATTCGCGCGTATTATCTTTTAGCATTAGAATGTCAAAAAGGTAAGATTCCTAATGGAGAAGCTTTTAATATCGCAGGAGAAGAGGCGTTTAAGCTTCCTGAAGTGATAGAGATTCTGCTAGGTTTTAGCACAAGAAAAGATATTCAAGTGCAAACAGATAGTGAAAGATTCCGCCCCATAGACGCAGACTATCAGATGTTTGATAATACGAAAATTAAAAGTTTTATTGATTGGAAACCAGAGATTCCGGCTAGGAAGATGTTTGAAGACTTGCTAAACCATTGGCGAGAGGAAATTTCTCGCGGAAGAATCCCATTAAATAGGTAACAAAATGAAAATCATAAGAAGTATGACGCCGCTTAGGCTTGGACTTGCAGGTGGAGGGACAGATATCGATTTGTATTGTGATAAATATGTAGGATATGTGTTGAATGCTACGATTTCAAAGTATATTCACTGCACATTAAAAGTTACAGATAATGGGAAGATTTTGTTTGCTTCTCCTGATACCAATGCAAGAAGCGAATATAAAAGCCAAGAAGTTCTTGAGTTTGATGGTAAAATGGATATTTACAAAAGCATTTATAATAGAATCGTGAAGGATTTTACAAAGAAGTCTTTGAGTTTTGAGCTTTATACTTATTCTGATGTGCCAAGTGGAAGTGGGCTTGGTGGAAGCTCAACCTTGGTTGTTGGGATTCTTAAAGCATTTGTGGAATGGTTACACTTGCCATTAGGTGAATATGATATCGCAAAACTAGCTTTTGAAATAGAAAGAGAGGATTTGGGTATCGTAGGTGGCGCACAAGATCAATACGCAGCGACTTTTGGTGGATTTAATTTCATGGAATTTTACAAGGGTAAAAGAGTGATTGTGAATCCGCTAAGAATCAAAAATTGGATTATGAGTGAGCTAGAAGAACAAATTGTATTGTATTTTACTAATATCACGCGGGACGCCAAAGATATAGAAGAACACAAAAAAGGCAAACTAGGAGATGATAAATCCTTAAACGCGATGCACGCCATCAAGCAAGACGCAAGTAGCATGAAAGAAGCTTTGTTAAAAGGAGATTTTAATGCAGTCGCGCAGATACTTGGCAAATCATGGCAAAGCAAAAAGGTGATTTCTGAAATCGTAAGCAATGATGAGTTAGAGAGAATTTATAATCTAGCAATTAGCAATGGGGCTTATAGTGGCAAGACAAGTGGAGCCGGGGCAGGAGGCTTTATGTTTTTTATGGTTGATCCTGCCAAAAAATACGAGCTCATCAAGCTATTAAATCAACAACAAGGCTATGTTGAGGAATTTAACTTTACTAAAGAAGGAGCCAAATCATGGGTGATTCATTGATAAAAGAGTGTCCTTTGTGTTTAGAAAACAAAGGATTCTTTGAGATTTTTGGGGTGCAAAATACTTTTGCAAGTTCGGATATTTTTCCATTGCATATTCAAAAATCCATAGGTGATGTGGGTTATGGTAATGGAGATTGTGATATTAAGGTTGTGCAATGTCAAAATTGTGGATTTGCATTTAATGCAGATTTTGATATGGACAAAATGATACAGGCTTATAGTGTGCCAGAATACTATGCACAAAAATACTTCACCACAAGACTTTCTAAGGGGATAATAGATCTTAGGGATAAGTTTTTAGGCTTTTTGAATAAAGATAGCGTGGTTTTAGAGATTGCTCCGGGACATTGTGATTTGCTATTGGCTTTGGCAGGTGAAGTGAAATTTATTTATTCGCTTGATCCTAGCGTCAATAGCCAAAAAACAACAGCGAAAAATCAAAAGCACATTGTTGGATTTTTTGACAAAGAGCTTTTGGACAAAGAATTAGAGCATAAATTAGACTTTATTTATTTTAGGCATTTGTTGGAGCATATTGAGCACCCTAGGAAATTTTTAGAGGATATTACTAGTTTCCTAAATGAGGGTGCAATGATTTATATAGAAGTTCCCAATTTTTTAAATAATGTCCAAAATGGGAGATTCTATGAGTTTTATCATGATCATGTGGGATATTACCAAGAAAATGTTTTAATCAACACACTAAATGAGCTTGGCTTTGAATTTTTAGATGTTTTGTATCCTTACGATTCGCAATGGATGGGATTGTTTTTCAGGAAAAACACAAAACTCCATAAGGAAAAATTGCCCGTTAAATTTTTTGACTTAGAAGATACGAATCGTTTTTCTAAATCTGTTGATTTGTTAAATGGCTATTTAAGTGAAGCAGATAGCGTAGCGGTTTATGGAGGAGGGATTCTTGCAAATTCTATGTTGCCATTTATCACACAAGAAAACAAGGCGAAACTTAGAGTTTGTTTGGATAAAAATCCGGAAAAATTAGGTAGATTTTTACAAAGCTCACAAATACAGATTAAAGAAGCGAATCCGCAAAACTTGGAAGATATTGATTGTATCCTTATGGCTATGGCTTTGCACGAAAATATGGTGTTAGAATCCGAGATTTTAAATTTCTCTCGTAATGGACTTTGGCGGGGGGGGGGGGGATTATCCTAACTGCTAAAGGAATCAAAAAATTAAAATTATAGATAAAAATTATAAGGAGTAATAAATGAAAGATTATATTAAACGGCAGATTTCAGATTCGCTAGAAACGAAGCAGAAAATTCTCTTTAATGAGACGATATTAGAACAAATTAGACAGGCGGCTTCAAAATGCGTAGAGATTTATAAAAATGGCAATAAAACTTTGATTGCTGGTAATGGCGGAAGTGCCGCAGATGCACAACATATCGCAGGGGAATTTGTCAGTAGATTTTACTTTGATAGACCCGGGATTCCCTCTATCGCACTTACTACGGATACAAGCATTTTAACAGCTATTGGCAATGATTATGGGTATGAAAGGCTTTTTGCTAGACAACTAGAAGCAAATGGAGTCAAAGGAGATTTGTTTATCGGAATCTCCACAAGTGGCAATAGTGCAAATATCCTCGACGCTTTGAAAGTGTGCAAAATCAAAGGGATTTTTAGTGTAGGTTTCAGCGGAGAAAGCGGAGGAAAAATGCAAGAGCTTTGTGATATTTGCATCAAGGTGCCTTCAAAAGAGACGCCCAGAATCCAAGAAAGCCATATTTTAATAGGGCATATTATTTGTGCTATTGTTGAGGAAGAGATTTTTGGTAAAGGGTTTGCAAACTAATGCAGGCGATTGTTTTGTGTGGTGGTTTAGGGACTAGGCTTAGAGAAATCACTAAAGGGATTCCAAAGCCTATGGCATTAATTAATAGTAAGCCTTTTTTGGAATATATTTTAAAATATCTAAAATCACAAGGAATCACAAGCGTGGTTCTTGGTGTTTCCTATCGGTATGAAATGATTTGTGAGTATTTTGGGGATAACTTTTTGGACTTGGAGATTCTATATAGTATCGAAAAAGAACCGCTTGGCACGGGTGGGGCGATTAGAGAATCCTTGAAGTTGGCGCGTGAAAGTTTGGTTTATGTTTTAAATGGAGATACTTATTTTGATATTAATCTAAAATCTTTAGAGTTAGAAAAAGAAAGCAAGATTTGCTTAGGACTAAAAAAGATGCAAGATTTTGATAGATATGGCTGCGTAGAGATTGACAAGCAGGGATTCATTGAAGCTTTTAAAGAAAAAGAGTTTAGAAAAGAAGGCTTGATAAATGGTGGCATTTATCTAACGGGCAAGGATTTGTTTGATGGTTTTACATTGGAAGAAAAGTTTTCTTTTGAATCCTTTTTGCAAAGCCATTTTGTGGGATTAAAAGCTAGTGGGAAAGTTTTTGAGGATTATTTTATTGACATTGGGATTCCACAGGATTATTTGAGGGCTCAAGAAGAGATGGAATGAGTAAATTAAGAATCTTAGAAATATAGATCATTGTAACTACAAACCAAAGGAGCAAAAATGGCAGCATTTTTATTAACCATCAGTAAAACAGGTAAAGAAATCAACAAAGAAGCATTATCTTCCGCATTTAACAGACAAGAAAATGAACTTGTGGTGCAAAAATGTGCCAATGCAGCATTATATGTATTGAAATTTGGTTCTGTAATGGACGATACATTATTGCAAATCAATGATTCTTATTCCTTTGTGCAAGGTTTTATGCGAAATAGAGATTCTCTAAAGCGCAACTTGCATTTAAGAATCCTAGAAAATACAGCCATTAAAGCATGGGATATTTCTACTCCTTGTGTGCATATCTTTTTAAACCCTACACTTGTTAGAGTGCAAAATGGTTTAGGTTGTGGGGAAGTTTGCTTTTATTATCAAAACAAAGATTTTATGTTTTTTACTAATCAAATTAAACTCTTAGCTCAAGTTGCCACATTAGAGCTTAGAGAAGAATCTATGATAGCTTATGCTGGGCGGACACATTCTGTAAGCGAAAACACTCTTTTTAAAGATGTTATAAGAGTAGTTGGAGGAGATATTGTTAGGGTTGATTTGCAGACTTTACAAACACAAACCCTAAAGCCAAATATCGCAGAATCTGTTGATACAATGGATATTAAAGAGGCAATGAATAAAGCAGTTGCACTATATAGTGATTATCTAAGTGATGATTATATTTTGCAATCTGACAGAGTTTTGGGATTATCTGGTGGCAAGGATTCGCGTGGAGTTTTAGCAATTTTAGAGGTAAATGGTTTATTAGGTAATAAGATGTTGGTAAAAACAACAGGAGAATTTTATTCTCCAGAGGTTTTAAGCGCACAAGCGGTGATGTCTTGCTATCCTGAAGTCAAACACCAAATTACACCACGCAGCGAAATAAATCTCACAACAGAAAATATGGTAACGCGCGTTATAGGGAGTGCGTGGGCTTGTGATTTGCAGCTTTCTCTCGCAGATATGCTAGGAATTTCCTATAATAATAATATTACCTTTGGCGGGCATGAAAATGGGTTAAAATCAAAACGCATTACAAATGATTCGAAGAAATTTTTGCAAAATAGCAAACAAATTTTAAATGCCGGTAAATTCCTAACCCAAGAAGCACAAAATGCCTTAGAAAATGAGTTTGAAAATTATATTATTCCTTATCTGCAAGATATAAATCCCAATCAATTAGAACTCGTGGCACACCTTTTCGCTAGAAACTCCATCTTTGTTGCGCAGGGAAATACTTCGGTAAATGTTGGAGGTTGCACGATTCACCCCTATTTGGATTATGAGTTAAGCAGGATTGTAATGTCTGCACCCAAAGAATTAACCAATACACAGTTATTATATTTCACCCTTATGTCTATGTCCAACAAGGGAATTGCAAATCTCCCCTTTTGTGCAGATTCGTTTCCTAAAGAATTATTCTCTTTATTGCAGAAGCTTAAAATACCTTTTAACAAAAGTTTATATAATGTGATTCCTTTTAGCTTTAACGAACATTTCCCAACAGAAAAACGATTTGGATTCCTCCCTAAACGCACAATAATGCTTGGCACATTCTCTCAATGGATTGAAGAATTTATTAAAGCTAGACCTAATAGTTTTGGATTCTTAAATCAAAACTTCTTTAATGCACTTAAAAAAGAACCCAAAGACATTAATTTCGCAGAAATGTATAGAATCTTAGGTATGCTTGTTTGTTGTCTATATTATGAATATGGAAATGCACTCTTTAGCCCTAAAAATCATCAAGAAATTTGTGAAGATTTGAAAAAGCAACTTACAAAAACAAGCACAATGCAAGTCTCACAAGGTATCATTACCCCTATTGAAACTAAAGACTATAATAATTGTATTGCGCATTTTACGCAAGAAAACCATAGATTACAAACAAGGATTTGTTCTTTTTCTCCTTTAAACATTGAAGAATCTCCCTATACAATCACCTTAGATACAAAAGAAAAAAAGAATTTAAGCATTGAATGTTATTTTTCCAAAGACAAAGAAATCAAAATCGGTGCAGGATTGATGAAAATCTATTGTGATGATAAAGATAGAGAATTAGAAGGCTTCTCCTATTCTGCGGGGGGGGGGGGGTATTATGTGTATTTAGATAGATTATCCGATTATTTGTTTGCATTAAAGATTAAGATTCCAGAAGATGTAAGCAAAGTAGAATTAGTCTTTAGTGTATGGAATAAATCAAAGAAGCAAAAGATTTATTTGCTTGAAAAACCAAGAGTGGTGTTGAAGTAGGGGGAACACAGAGAAATCATCAAAGGGTTGGATTCATCTATTGATTAAGCTAATGGTTGGTTTCTTTGGGTATCCATAAACTACTGCGAAAAATAAACAAAAATGTTACCTTTTGGCTTAAAATTCATTAAAATCTCTCCAAAAGTAAAACATTTTATTTTTTTTAAATAAAATGTTGAATAAATTTAGAAACATAAATTTTAACCTTTTGGAGGAATTATGTGGCAACAGATTACTGACCCGCTAGGGAATATTATCTTAAGTGCAGTGGTGGCTTTTTTGCCTATTTTGTGCTTTTTGGTTTGTTTATTAGCTCTTAAGCTTAAAGGCTATCAAGCAGGTTTTGTCACTGTGATTGTCGCAAGTGCAGTGGCGTTTTTTGTTTATGAAATGCCTTTTTCGCTTATTGGCGCGTCTTTCGTGCAAGGCTTTGCGCAAGGTATGTGGCCTATTGCGTGGATTATTATTGCGGCGATTTTCTTGTATAAGCTTTCTGTGAAGTCTGGCTCTTTTGAAGTGATTAAGCAAAGCGTAATGTCCATTACGCCTGACCACAGAATCCAAGTGATTTTGATTGGGTTTTGCTTTGGCTCATTCCTAGAAGGTGCGATTGGATTTGGCGGACCTGTTGCGATTACGGCGGCACTTTTGGTGGGGCTTGGACTAAAGCCACTTTATGCAGCAGGACTTTGTTTGATTGCCAACACTGCGCCTGTGGCATTTGGTGCGGTTGGGATTCCAATTATCGCAATGTGTAATCTAGTAGGCGTGGATCAACATGCAGTTTCTGCAATGGTTGGTAGAATGCTTGTGCCTTTAAGCCTCACCGTGCCCTTTTTTATTGTATTCTTAATGGACGGATTCAAAGGCGTTAAAGAGACTTTTCCAGCGATTTTTGTTGCGGCTGTTTCTTTTACCGCGACACAATTTTTAAGCTCTAACTTCTTAGGTGCGGAATTGCCCGATATTGTCTCTGCGATTGTTTCTTTGGCTTGCACCACTTTATTCTTGAAAGTTTGGAAGCCTAGCAATATCTTTAGATTGGATAATGAAACGAATTTTTCAAACAACGAGCAGTTGGAATTGGGCGCGGTAGTGAAAGCGTGGATGCCTTTCATCTTGTTGATTATTTGTATTGTGATTTGGACGCAGCCTTGGTTTAAAGCTTTGTTTGCCAAAGGCGCGATTTTTGATTATACGCAAGTAACGATTGCGTTTAATAATATCCAAGGCGGAATCCTAGATGAAAATGGCAAGGCAATTTCTTTGAGTTTGCCGATTAACTTTGTTGCATTACAAGCAGGAACAGCGATTTTGTTAGCAGCATTTTTGACAATCTGGACGCTCAAAATCAAAGCAAGTGATGCGGGAGAATGCTTTTGGGACACTTTAAGAGAAATGGCGATTCCTTGCATTACCATCGGGCTTGTTGTTGCGTTTGCTTTCATTGCTAAAAACTCTGCGATGAGTGCGACTTTGGGATTAGCCTTTGCGCAAAGTGGAGATGCTTTTGCGTTCTTTAGTCCCGTGATTGGTTGGATTGGTGTTTTCTTAACAGGAAGCGATACAAGTGCGAATCTTCTCTTTGGTCCATTGCAACAAGTAACTGCTGGAGAATTGGGAGTAGGTGAAGCATTATTCCTAGCGGCTAACTCTGTGGGAGGCGTTGTAGGTAAGATGATTTCTCCACAAAGCATTGCGATTGCGTGTGCGGCGGTTGGTTTGGTAGGAAAAGAATCTGAATTATTCAAATTTACTTTGAAATATTCTGTTGGATTTATTTTGTTGATTGGGATTTGGACCTTTATCATTGCATTTTTCTTAAATGGTATAATCCCCGATATTGTTCCGCTTGTAAAATAAGGTAAAACAATGAGAAAAGTTTATTTTTTTGCTACTTGTTTAGGCACAGCTGTTTGTCAAGAAGCTGTGCTAAGCGGTGTCAAACTCCTCACGCGTGAGGGGGTTGAAGTGGTGTTTAAAAAAAATCAAACCTGTTGCGCCCAACCCTCTTTTAATTCAGGCTATTTCAAAGAAAGCAAAGAAGTTGCACTTCATAATATCCAACAATTTAGTGAGGATTATCCGATTGTCGTGCCAAGTGGCTCGTGTGCAGGTATGATGAGCCATGATTATTTGGAGCTTTTCAAAGGAGATTCCGATTTTGATTTGGTGAAACGATTTAGCGAACGCGTCATTGAATTAAGTCAATATTTAGATGAAGTTTTGGCGGTGGATTATGAAGATAAAGGGGAGAATGTTAAGGTTACTTGGCATTCTAATTGCCATGCGTTAAGGATTCAACAAAGCGCACAAGCAAGTAAGAATCTTTTAAAACGACTAAAAAATGTAGAACTGATTCCTTTGGAGTTTGAAGAGGAATGTTGCGGATTTGGTGGGACATTTTCGGTTAAAGAACCCGAAATCTCCAATGCAATGGTAATGCAGAAAATCAAAGACATTCAAAGCACGGGCGCGAAGTATGTTATCAGCGGTGATGGAGGCTGTTTGTTAAACATTCAAGGCACGATGAGTAGATTGGGCATTGATACAAAAGGAATCCATCTTTATGAATTTTTACTCAAGCGATTGGAAGGGGTGAGCTTATGAGTGTAGAACACAGAATCCCGCATGAAGAAATTGTGCATACAAAGTTGAATGATTCCCAAATGAGGGAAAATCTAAGCGTTGCTATGCACACACTTCAAAGAAATCGTTTAAAAATCATTGATGAAAAGTTTGAAGATTGGCAAGGGCTGCGACAAAAGGCAAAACAAGCGAAAAACAATGCTTTGATGAGCTTAGAGGAAAGGTTGTTAGAGTTTGAAGAAAATGCTACAAAAAATGGCATACAAGTGCATTGGGCTTCTAGTAGCGATGATGCTTGTGAGATTATTTATGAATTAATGAAAGAGAAAAATATTCGCAAGATTCTTAAAGGCAAATCTATGGCGAGTGAGGAAATCGGGCTGAATCACTTTTTAGAAAAAAAAGGAATCCGTGCGATTGAAACAGATTTGGGCGAATTGATTTTGCAACTCAATGGAGAAAGCCCAGTGCATATCGTCGTTCCTGCGATTCATCGCAATCGTTACGAAGTAGGTAAGATTTTTGAAGAAAAATTGGGTGCGAGTTTGGAATCTGAACCCGAAAAGCTCAACGCAATCGCAAGAAAACACTTAAGAGATGAGTTTGAAGGTTTGCAAATGGGCTTAAGCGGGGTGAATTTCGCAATGTCAAAAGAGGGTGCATTTTGGTTGATTGAAAATGAAGGAAATGGGAGAATGTGCACCACAGCTCCAGAGATTCATGTCGCAATTTGTGGGATTGAAAAGGTTATGGAGACTTTTGAAGATGCGGCGACAATGGTGCATTTGCTAACACCCTCTGCGACAGGACAATTTATCCCAACTTATAACAACATCATCACTTCTCCACGAAAAGACGGAGATTTAGATGGACCTAAAGAAGTGCATATCGTGCTTTTTGACCACCATAGAAGCGATATGCTTTCTCATTTAGATTATTATGAGGCGTTGCGTTGCATTCGTTGTGGAGCGTGTATGAATTTCTGTCCTGTTTATGACAAAATCGGTGGACACACTTATCAGACGATTTATCCCGGACCTATTGGCGAAGTGATTAGTCCGAATCTTTTTGGTATTGATTTAACGGGCGATATTTTGAGTTTTTGTTCGCTTTGTGGAAGATGTAGCGAGGTTTGTCCTGTGAAGATTCCTTTGGCGGATTTGATTCGCAAACTTAGAGCAAACAAGATTGGGCAAGGTAAGAATCCCCCGTTGGGTGCGAGTATGCTAAAACCCGATAAAAACGAGGCATTGGGTATGCAAGGATTTGCTAAAGTCGCAACCAATGGCGCATTGTGGAGATTTTCTTTAGGTAGTGCGCATTTCTTTAATGGTGCGTTGCATCGCTTTAAGGATTCTTTGCCTGTGATTAAAAAATGGAGTGCTTTCAAGGATTTACCACAACTTAAAGGTAATCTATATCAAGAGATTCAGAAGTTGCAAGGAGTGCATTATGAATAGTAGAATAGAGAGCATTTCAGAGCGAAGTAAAAAGCAGATTTTAGAGCGATTGGCTCGAGCTTATCAAATACCGGAGTTTGAACGCAAACCCAATATTGACCCTGTCATTCATATCCGAAGTAGCGGAGAAAAGCTAGAAGAGATGAAGCGCAAAATGACGGACAATAAATATATTGTAGAGGAATGCGAAGAAAATGAGCTAGAGGATAAGATTAATCAGATAGTCAAAGGCTATGGCTATCAAAAAATGATTTATTCTGAAAGCTTGGGATTGGATTTGGATAAGATTGAAGCAAGTCAAAAGGTATGTTTCAATCAAGAGATTGAGAATCTAAGGGAAGAGGTTTTTCATAGTGATTTTTCTGTCGTAAGGGCAAGGGTTGGCGTGAGTTCGCATGGTGTTGCGTTGGTGCACTCTCATAAAACACAGCCTAGAATGCTATCTCTTGCGCCTACGCTTTGTATTATTTTGCTTAAAAAGGACGATATTGTGGAGAGCCTAGCGGAAGCGTTGAATTTAGTCAAAGCAGAAAATCATATTTTGCCTAGCAATATTTTGTTTATCGCAGGTCCATCGCGCACAGCGGATATTGAGCTTATTACGGTTTTTGGTGTGCATGGCTCACAAAAGGTGCATATTATTTTATATTGATTATCTTTTGGTAGAATAGGGTGGTTGTAGGGTCTTAACTCGGTTTGTTGGTTTTAAGGATTCCATTGCAGAATCCGCTTTTGCAACATTATGGATTGCCACGAAGTCTTGTGACTTCTCGCAATGACGCTAAAATAATCAACCTGTCATTGTGAGTGAGTGAAGCGAACGCGGCAAATTACAGCCTAGAATCTTACCAAAAGATTTCATTACATATTTTTCTTGAGGTGTAACATTATTGATTGCTTCGTCCTTGCAAAGAAGGCTTGCTAATCCATAATGCTACCAATGTGTCATTGCAAGGAATGAATGCAGTGAGAGACTGCGGCAATCTATAATTTAAAAGAAAAGAGGATTCTACAATGGTGGGATTCTAGATTATGGATTGCCGCACTCGCAAATCTCGCTCATAATGACGCAGTAGCAAAATCCCCTTAAGTTTATCATCATGGATTTGCATAGCGCGGGTGAAATTTGTTTTACAAATTGTACACCACGATTCTTATTCCAAATACTCCCCAATCTCTTTTTTAGAAGTTTTCCATTCGCCAATGCTTTTCCATTTGGCAAGATTACAAAAACGACAAAAAGGAATCGGCTTGGCAAGGAATTGCAAAATCTCGTGATAATCCTTTGCCTTGTAAATATCTATAAAATCTATTGGAGTGATAGGAAGATTTTGATGAAAAGCAGCATTGAAATATTGGATATTAGGCGCAATGCTACAAGGATAGATTTTGCCATTTTTGAAGTGTGTGCAGTTGTTTGCTTGATGACAATAAGAAAAACCATTTAAAGAATCCAAAGAACCCTTTAAATCCAAAATGGTTTTGTAAGAGGTTTTTTGAATATTTGAATTATCATAAAATATCAGCGGAATCCCAAAGTCTTTGCATTTTTGTTCTATCACTTCCCAATTTACTTTAATAGGATATTTAGTGGGGTGAATCTCTATTTTATTCTCCCTACAAGATTCCCAAAAGTCTTTAGGTTGGGATTCTAGTAGGATTCCATTTGTAACTAGCCAAATTGCACTCTTAGGAAAGTATTTTCGTGTAACTTGAAAGAAGTCTTTGCAATTTGGATTCAGCAGAGGTTCTCCGCCCATTAAATGGAATCTCCCAACAAGTCCAAAAGTAAGGTTTGATAGCCTTTCCATATCTTGTTTAAACTGAAGAATATCAGGGAATCCTTTGGGGGCGAGTTGTGAGAAATGATTGCAACTAAAGCAGTTGAGATTGCAATGCTCGGCTAGATGAATCTCTAGGATTCTAAGATAGCTTTGTGGGGTGAGCTTTGTTAGTTTGGAATCTTGTAGTTTTATTTTTGATTCTTGGGATTTTAATTGGTTTTGTAGGATTTGGTTTTGTTTAATGGAGTCTAAAAGTTTTAGTTGTGTAGAATCCAAATTGATTTGCAGTTGTGCTAATTCTGCCTTTAACTTTTGGTGTTGTTTGGAGTTTTTAACAAGTGAGAGAATCCAACGCTTTTTATCTTTAATAAAAATTGCGAGAGGATTTGGCTTTGTCTCCTTGCAATGATGAGAAAGATTTTCTAGCTTATTGCCCCCCCCCCCCATATTATTTGTATGATTTGATTGCATGAAAGTCCTTAAAAATAAAATGTGTGATTTTAGCGAAAAATCTTTAAGATAAGACGCGCGAATTGGCTAAAAAATCGCTTTTGGAGATACTAGGATTAATAAAGGAAGCATGGCTGAAGTGTCTAGATAGTCCTTAGCCCTAAAAGGCTAAGGGAAAGAAAAATTATAAAGAACCTTTCGCTAAAGCTTCTTTGGCATATTTTTCGCCAAGTTCAAAGGCTTTTTTGTTAAGCTCGACAACTTTTGCAGGAACTTTGCTAATCATCGTATCATAAACCAAATCGCGATTGACGCATTGGGTGAGTGTTACGGTTACTGCAAGTGCTACAACAGATTGTGTTACAACATTGCCCACTTCGTTTTTCGCGATTGTAATGATTGGAATCGGGTAGATTTTGAATTTCTTTTTGTCTTCCGCGTTTGGAGTTACGAGGTTTGGCTCTACCACGATAATTGCGCCTTCTTTTAAGCCATCTTTAAATTGGTCATAACTCACTTGTGCGGTGGAGAGCATATACTCTACTTCCCCGTCATTTGCGTAAGGATAAAGAATCTCGTTTTCATCTAACAAAATATCAACCTTTGTCGGTCCGCCACGCACTTGAGAAGTATAAGTCGCAGCTTTGACGCCATAGCCACCTGTCTTGATTTGAGCTTCTGCAAGAATCTCACCTGCTAGGAGAACGCCTTGTCCTCCAACACCTGTAAAGCGGAGTTGTTTTCTCATTTTGCACCCCCTTTTTTAGCTTGTGCTTTTTCTTGCACTTGTTTATAGGCTTTGCAGTATTCTAACTTGTTAGTATCGTGATGAAGGATTCCTGTTGGGTATTTGCCTTGTTTTTCTTCATCGCTTAATTCCTCATATTTTTTCTTAGAAACAATGCGACTTTCAATCCATTTTAGAGTATCAATCGCTTCTCCCATTTTGTTTTTTCTACCTAAATTCACATGGCAGTTACTGAAAATATCAAAGAAGCTAAAGCCCTCATTGGAGAATCCCTCTACTAAGGCTTTTTCTAGTTTTTTAGGATCTAGCACAGATTCTCTTGCGACGAAACTAGCACCCGCAGCTATGGCAAGTTTGCATGGGTCAAATTCTGGATCTACATTGCCATATTGTGCCGTTACCGTCCACATTCCTCTAGGCGTAGTAGGTGAAGTTTGGGAGTTTGTCAAACCATAAATAAAGTTATTAATCAAGACATAATTAATATCAATATTTCTTCTACAAGCATGGATTGTATGGTTACCACCAATCGCTAAACCATCGCCATCGCCACCCACAACAATAACTTTTTTGTTAGGATTGGCAAGTTTAATTCCTGTCGCATAAGCAAGTGTTCTTCCGTGTGTTGTATGCACGGTGTTGCAATTCACATAAGAAGAAACGCGTCCGCTACACCCGATTCCACTTACTAAACAAACATCGTCCATATTCCAGCCTAATTTGTCAATCGCACGCACGATGGATTTGAGAATCACACCATCGCCACAGCCCCAACACCAAAGTGTTGGCATTTTATCAACTCTCAAGTATTCATCATAATTAAATGCCATTTTATAACTCCTTAATTTTGCTCATAATTTCTGTTGGGGATAGAGGGCGACCATTTGCTTTTGCAAGGAGTGCAACCTCTTTTTTCATTGCATGTTCTATTTCTTTGACATATTGTCCTTTGTTGAGCTCTGCAACAAGGATTTTGTCAAACTTTTTGCCTAATTTTGCAAGTTCTTCTGTGGGTGAGGGCCAAAGTGTAATAGGTCTAAATAAACCAACCTTTTTCCCTTCTTCTCTTAGTCTATCGACTGCTTCTTTCGCACTTCTTGAAGTAGAACCATACGCAATCAATAGAATCTCGGCATCTTCTAGCTTATATTCCTCATAGGTTACGATTTCTTGCTTTTTGCTTAAGATTTTGTTGAAAAGCCTGTCAATAAGCTTTTGAGAAAGCACAGCATCTTCTGTCGGGAAGCCTGTTGGTCCATGATGAAGCCCTGTAATATGGTAGCGATAGCCTTGAAAGAAAGGATTAAGAATTGCAGGTTCATCTTGTGGTACATCATAAGGTTTGTAGGAATTTTTATCCCCTTCAAATTTGCGACGATTCACGATTTTGCTTTGCATTTCGTTTAAATCTGGAACAATCGCCTTGCCGTGCATATGTCCCAAAGTTTCGTCCAAAAGCAAGAAAACAGGTGTCATAAATTTTTCTGCTAAATTAAATGCTCGGAAAGTTTCTGTGTAAGCTTCTTCTAAGCTTCCTGGACATAAAGCAATAGACTGATAATCTCCGTGTGTTGGGTGAGCTGCTTGTGCGACATCGCCCTGCGCAACGCGTGTTGGAAGTCCTGTTGAGGGTCCTCCGCGCATAACATTGACAATTACAAGAGGCACTTCCGCCATAAAGCTAAGTCCGATTTGTTCAGCTTTTAGCGAGATTCCTGGTCCTGAAGTCGCTGTCATAGATTTGACGCCACTCATAGAAGCACCAAGTGCGACAGAGATTCCGGCAATCTCATCTTCCATTTGTATGAAACTTCCATTTTCTCTTGGAAGCAAAACACTCATTTCATGGGCTACTTCACTAGAGGGTGTAATGGGGTAACCTCCAAAAAACTTACAGCCTGCATCTATTGCTGCGTGTGCGACAAGTTCATTTCCGCTTGAAATTAATTCTCTACTCACTTCTTACTCCTTTATACAGCCATATAGCCATTTGCTTTGATGGCTTCGGCTCTTTGTTTTGCTTCTTCGGTCAATTTTGCAAACTTAAACTCTTTTCTGTCTGCAACAGAGATTGCAAAATCAGGACAATGCAATTCACAATCTTGACAGCCAATGCAACTTTCTGGGTGAAGCACTTCTACCATTTTGCCCAAAACTCTATGTTCGTCCAATCGCATTGCAAGAGTGCCTGTTGGGCAAACAGATACACATAAATCACATGCTTTGCAGCGTTTTTCATTAACCCAAACGGGTGTATTATCTGGGGCTTTTAATAATCCCATTTTTAACTCCTTAAACTTTTAAATTTTAAACCTATTTCCCGTAATGCCGCAATTTGTAAAATATTTTTTAGTATATTTGCCTCCTTGAAATAGATTAAAAGTAATCTTTTTTTAGCGCATCAATTAGGCTTTTAACCGAATTAATGGAGCGTTCAAATTGCGCTGTTTCTTCTGCGTTGAGTTGCAATTCTACAATGCGTTCAATTCCGTGGATTCCAAGTTCTACCGGAACGCCGCCTACAACATCGTTATAACCATATTCACCCTGCAATAATACAGAACAAGGCAGAATCTTGTGGCTATCACTCATAATCGCCCTTACCATTTCTGCTGCTGCTCTTGCAGGTGCAAAGTAAGCCGAACCTTTTTTGAGACAGCTTACAATTTCAGCTCCTGCGTTGCGTGTGCGCTGCACAATCTCTGCTATTTCGTCTTGGCTTAAGAGTTCTGAAAGTGGCACACCATTGACCATAGAAAAACGCGCTAAAGGCACCATATCATCGCCATGCCCACCCATTACAGGAGCAATGATTTGACCGGGTGCGCATTGTAGTTTTTCGTAAATAAAGCTCACCATTCTTGCGCTATCTAATACACCTGCCATACCTAAAATTTGTTTTGGGTTGAAATTGGTTTCCCTCAAGGCGGTATAAACCATTGCGTCTAAAGGATTGGTAATCAAGATAACAATAGCTTCTGGAGAGTTTTCTTTGATATTTTTGGCAACCTCGCTAATGACTTTTGCGTTTGCAAAAAGCAAGTCGTTGCGACTCATACCCGGCAAACGCGGAGAACCTGCGGCAATCACAATCACATCACAACCTTTTAAGTCTTTTGGAGATGCGATTACACCGAGCTTGGTAAATTTCGTGCCTACACAGGAAGCTTGAAACATATCCAGCAACATTCCTCTTGCACGGTCCTTATCTTTGTCTTGCAAAACAATCTCATAGGGTGTTGTTGCCGAGAGAATGTAGGCGAGTGTAGAACCCACATTACCTGCACCAATGATTCCAACCTTTTTAACTCTTTCCATAGCTTTATCCTTAAAATGAGCTTTAGAATAACTTTAAGAATTATCATAAAAGATAATTTCAAAAAGCAAACTTTTATTTAACTTTTTGCTCAACTTATTCAAAGGTATTTTCAAGTATTTTTTCTTAAATTAATCTTATATTTTGAGTTTTTTTCACGCTTTTTCTTATTTTGAAAAATTCTTTAAATGTTCATCGTAATTTTTTGCAAAAGAATGCACACCATTTTTGTTTCTCACGAAGTAGAGATAATCAACATTGGCAGGAAAGATTGCCGCTTGGATTGCCTTAAAGCTAACACTCCCAACAGGTGCTTTAGGGATTCCATCATAACGATAAGTGTTGTAACTAGTTGTATCATTTCGTATCATTTCTGGGGTAACTTTGGTATGAGAATATTTGCCATAGTTTAGTGAGCCGTCCATTTGCAAACGCATTTTTTTCTCTAAGCGATTCCGAATCACAGCAGAAACTAGTGGCATTTCTTCTTCGTTTGCGGATTCTTTTTGAATAATAGAAGCGATGATAATATATCTAAACCATTGATTTTGGTCGTATTGTCCTAGAAATTTTATCGCCCATTTTTCGTGTTCTTTTAAAGAAGTATTGACAAGATAATACATCAAATGCACTTCGCTAATGCCTTTGGGAACTTTGTAAGTGTTTGCTAGAATCACTCCTTCAATCATCGGGGCATATTTCTCATAAGCTAAGTGGAGGGCATTTTCGTTTAAGTTTAGTTGTTGGCTAATGTTTTTGATAAAAAAATACAAAGTTTCTCCCGGGATTAGCGTAATCTCTTCTAGCGCGGCTTTGGCGTTGGCAAGTGCGTAGAGGAAATCCCCCTTGCTAAGGCGCGTATGTCCGATATTTAGCCAACCGCTTTGAGGGTATCCAAAAAATCTAATGATTTGTTTGTCAATCTCTAAAAGGTCAAAGTTATTTTTCTTTAAGTATGCTATAATTTCACCCGTTCCGCCTTTTGGGATATAAACTACTTGGCTTGAATGAATTGGAATTTGTAAATAAAAGCACAAAATGATAAGTAAAATGAAAAAACCATCTACTAGAATATTCAAAATCGTCTTATTTTCTGTTTTTTTTCTTGGGATATTCATTGCTCTTTATGCCTTTTTATATTATGGAATTAAAATTGAGCGATTCGGACTAGTCGGCGCACAAATTCAGGGATTTTATCTAAGATTAGATAAAAAACTGATTTTAGAGATAGAATCTTTAAATTTAAATGCAATAGAATCTACGCAAAAAGCCGATGATTTTGATATTAATGAGCAAATTTTTTATGCTAAAAATATTCATTTTATCCTGCAATATTTTCAAAAAATTGACATTCAACGCATTGATTTTCAAGGTTATCAAGCTAATCTTTTTTATAATGGAGAGAATTTCACACTCAATTTACCTGAAATCTATGCCAAAATCAATCTTAAAGAAGACGCTTCTAGGGTGCTTATTTCTATTCAAGATTTGTATCTTAAAAACTATGGAATCTATTATCAAGGAAGCGGAGAATATGATTTGCGCCGCCAAAATGTGCAGATAGATGGTTCTTTAAGCTTTGTAAATCGCAAGAGTTATTATTCGTATTTGCAGCTCAATCTCTCTGTGCAAAGCAACCTCAAAACGCTTGTTTTAAGGGGCTCTAGTAATACTTTTGTGGATATTCATTTTTTAAAAGATTTGTTGCCAAAATTTGAAAACCAACTCGTAGAAGAATGGATTTTTGATAATTATAGTGTGGAATCCGCGCGGGTTAATGAGTTTGGAATCACGATTCCGCTAAAAAGCAAGAATCTCTTAAAGGATTCCATAGATTCCCTCTATGTCTTAGGAGAAGCGCACAATGCCGAAGTGATTTTTCACCCTAAACTTCCTCCAGCCCACGCGGAATTTGTAAAGTTGGTTTTCCAAAATAATACTTTGGAATTTTATCCTCTCAATCCAACTTACCAAAATCGCAATGCAAATGGCACACAAGTGGCGATTAAAGAGATTGTTAGCGAAAATCCTATTTTGCAAGTTAATCTAAAAGCCAACACTGCGCTAGATTCCACGATTTTAAAGGTTTTAGAAGCTTATGAGATTCCTTTGCCTCTAAGTGCGCCACAAGCAAAAATCGCGGCAGATTTGCATATTGGTGTGAATTTAGAGACTTTGGAAGTAAGCACAAAAGGAATCTTTAAAGCAAAAGATATTGAAGTGTTGCTTAGTGATGTACCACTCATTTCAGATTCTTTGGGTGTGGTGCTAGAGAATGATAGGGTCAAGGTAGAATCCAAAAACACGCGTTACTTGGATTTGTTGCGATGCGATTCTAGTTTTGTGATTGATTTGCCTACGAAATCCATTAGCGGGGATTTGTTGGTTGCTTCGCTTTTGCTCTCTAAAGACGCGCCTGAAGTTTTGCAAATAGCCAACCAATCATTGCCTTTTAATGTGGATTTTACCAATAATGACAAGATTCTTTTCGCGCTTCCGACCTTTGATTTTAATGCGCTTTTGGGTAGTGATTATCGTTTTAATCTTGAAAATTTAACGGCAATCTTGCCATTTTCTAAAATCTTGCAAGAATATAAAGTCCAAAGTGGCAAAATGCAGGTTGCTACACGAGATTTTGAAGATTATCATGCGGAGATTTCTTTGCAAACAGGGCAGGAGATTCTACTGAATAAGCAAGATGACCAACCTCTAAAAGAAGCAGAATTAACCTTTGATTATAATTCACAAGGTTTTACTTTAGGATTTAACGATAAATCCTTTATTTTACGCAGTGAAGGGGAAGTTAAAAAAGCTTTTTTAAACAATCTTAACCTAAGTTTAGATTTGGATCAATTCACTAAGGGTAATGCAGAAAATAAAGATACGCTTTTGGTAGAAGGGAAAGATTCTAATTTATGGATTAAAGGACGCAAGGTTTTGGCGGATTCGTTTAATATTACTTTGGTTAATGGAGAGATTAAAGCAAGTCTAAAGCATAAAAATGGACAGGCAGACTTCTATCAACGAGGCGATTCTATGACTTTGGACGCAAGGGAATTTGGCGATGAATTTGTCAATACGATAATCCAAAAACAAGGTGTGCAAAACGGACGCTTTTTTATTAATGCTAATACAAATGACAAGGGTGTGCTGGTGGGTAAAATCTCGCTTTTGAATACTTCTTTAAATCAACTTAATATTTTGCAAAATGTTATGGCGTTTATTGATACGATTCCATCACTATTAAGCTTGAAGACGCCGGGATTTAATCAGCAAGGTTATTATGTCAATGAAGGCGTGGTAGAGTTTGGGCTAAATGATGAATTTTTGGCGATTGAATCACTGGATTTGAAAGGCTCATCAATAGATATTAAGGGGCGTGGAATCGTGCAAATAGAATCCCAAGCAATTGATTTTAATGCCGAGTTAATTACAGCAAAGTCGTTAAGTGGGATTATCAATAAGATTCCGCTTGTTAATTATATCGTGTTGGGCAAAAATGGCACGATTTCGACCGCTTTTAAAGTGGGAGGGACTTTGGAGAATCCGCAGGTTCAAACACAGGCGGTGCAGGATTTTTTACTCTCTCCTTTTAATGTCCTTAAACGCGTGGTTACTTCACCGATTGAAATTTTTAATTAAGGATAAAAATGCCAACAAAGAAAATTCATCAAGAATCTCATAAAACCAAAGAATCTCGCAAAGATTCTAAAGTCAAAAAGGCTACTAAAGCGGAAACTTCGCAGATTAAAGCGTTGTTTTTAGAACATTATAAAAATGCAAAAACAGAGTTAAAATACCGCAATGATTTTGAACTTCTCATTGCAGTAATGCTTTCTGCACAATGCACGGATAAACGCGTCAATCTCATCACTCCCGCACTCTTTGAAAAATATCCTACGCCACAAGATTTACAAGATGCTTCGCTAGAGGAGATTAAAGAATGTATCAAGACTTGTAGTTTTTTCAACAACAAAGCAAAGAATCTCCAAGCTATGGCAAAGGAGGTTTGCGAAAAATTTGGCGGAGAGATTCCATTAGATCGTGAGGTGCTAAAAACTTTGCCCGGAGTAGGGCAAAAAACAGCGAATGTCGTGCTAATAGAATCTCAAGCAGCAAATTTTATCGCCGTAGATACACATGTTTTTCGCGTTTCTCATCGTTTGGGTTTAAGCTATGCGACTACGCCTATCGCCACAGAAGAGGATTTGACGCGTGTTTTCAAAGATAATCTTGCGACACTTCATCAAGCAATGGTGTTGTTTGGGAGGTATGTTTGTAAGGCAGTCAATCCAAATTGTGCTGAATGCTTTTTAGAACCCCTTTGTAAAAGCAAAACCACTTATCGTTGTTAGGTTCTTTGGCGAATCAGCTATTCTTCTGTATTTTGCGGTGTTTCAATGGATTCTAAATATTTATAAATCGCTTCAATTTCATTAGCGGTTAGATAGTATTTTGGCATAATCTTCTTGCCTTTTTGCAATGCGTTTTCAAAATGCTTAAGGCTTAAGTTGTTAATGCGCGGTCCTTGCAAACTTAGATCTTTGCGCTTGTGTGTGTAGTTTGCAATCTGCTGTCCCTCCCCAAAGCGTCCATGGCATTCTACACAACCGATTCCGCGCGGGTTAGTATAAAGCATTTTGCCATACTCTAAAGTCGTAATAAAGCTTTCTTCTGCGCCAATAATGAATCCAAAAATACCCATAATCACCAAAAAAGTTTTAAATACTTTTTGCACTTGCATTTCCTTAAACTTTTAAAAAATCTTTTTTGATTATAATAACAAAATTATTTTTTAAAGGGTATTATGAATGCAGATTTTAGATGGAAAAACTCTCGCACAAAAGATTGAAACAGAAATTAAATCTGAAGTTGAAATTTTAAGCAAACAAGGCATTACGCCCGGTTTGGCAGTGATTTTAGTAGGGAGTGATCCTGCCTCACAAAGCTATGTTGGTATGAAAGCCAAAGCATGTAAGCGCACGGGAATCTACTCTATTACGCACGAAATGCCCCAAAACATTGCGCAGGATTCTTTGTTGCAAACCATAGAAATGCTAAATCACAACCCAAATATTGATGGAATCCTAGTGCAACTTCCTTTACCCAAACATATTGATACTACTGCGGTGTTAGAGGCGATTGCGCCCCATAAAGATGTTGATGGATTCCACCCTTTTAATATGGGGCGTATTTTGGCAAATTTAGAAGGATTTATCCCAGCAACTCCTATGGGAGTTTTGACACTTTTGAAACATTATCAAATCCCAATACAAGGGAAAAATGTCGTGATTGTCGGTGCGAGTAATATCGTGGGTAAGCCGCTTGGCGCATTGTTTTTGAACGAAAATGCCACTATTACGCTTTGCCATATTTATACACAAGATTTGATTGAGCATACGAAAAATGCAGATATTTTGTGCGTTGGGGTGGGCAAACCCAATCTTATCACAAAAGAAATGGTTAAAGAAGGCGCGATTGTTGTAGATATTGGAATCTCTAAACTGCCTAATGGGCAGATTGTGGGCGATGTGGATTTTGAAAATGTCGCGCCTTTGTGTGAATTTATTACGCCTGTTCCCGGTGGTGTGGGACCTATGACGATTGCTTCTTTGTTGCAAAACACTTTAAAATCTGCTAAACTCCGTAGTTTCAATCGCTAAAATTAAGGAAAAAGAATGAAAACGATTTTTACAAAACTTTATGAATTTATCAATAGTTGGGTTGGGACGATTCTTATTGTGCTTGGGATTATTTTTTTTGTTGCACAAGCCTTTGTGATTCCAAGCGGAAGTATGCTTAATACAATGTTGATTGGCGATAATTTGTTTGTCAAAAAATATGCGTATGGAATCCCAACGCCTACGATTCCGTGGATTGAGCTTAAAATTTTACCTGATTTTAATGACAATGGGCATTTGTTTGAGGGTGAGCGTCCTAAGCGCGGGGATATTGTGATTTTTCGCTATCCAGAATCGCCTAAAATTCACTATGTCAAACGCAATGTCGCAGTAGGCGGAGATGAGGTGCTTTATACGCAAAAAGGGCTTTGGGTGTATTTTGGTAGCGATTCTGCTTATCAAGGAAAATCCACAGAATCCTTAGAGTTTAGAGGCAAGACTTTTTATTATGATCCTTATTTTGCTACACACCCGGGAGTGCAGTATGCAGAGGAATTTCCCGATGCTTTTAATCAGTTGATGATTCTATCTTATCAAGGCGAGTCTTTGGGTATGGAGCGCATAAGTTTGCCAAATGGTGAGTTGGGATTCTATACAAAAGTCGCAGAAGATGAGTTTTTTATGATGGGGGATAATCGTAACAATTCTAATGATTCGCGTTTTTGGGGTGCGGTAAGTTATAAATATGTGATTGGCAAACCTTGGTTTGTGTATTTTAGTTGGGACGATGATTTTAAGATTCGTTGGGAGCGCATTGGCAAAAGCATAGAATCACTAGAAGAGCAAATGCGCAAACAATCCCAAAGCGAAATGGCGCAATGAAGCAAGATTTGCAAATGCGAATATACAGAAGATTAGGGTTTGAATCCAAAGGGAGATTTTATGCTTGATTTGCCATTTGCTTTTAAGCTACCAATCCTCATTGTCGCTTTGCTCATTTCTATTATTGGACACGAAATTATGCACGGATTTGTGGCATTGAAATTTGGCGATACGACTGCAAAAGATGCGGGGAGGTTGAGCGTAAATCCGCTTTTGCATATTGATTTGGTAGGTTCAATTCTTGTGCCGGGATTATTATTTGCTTTGAATGCGCCTTTTTTGTTTGGTTGGGCGAAACCTGTGCCTGTGCAAATGCTGAAAGTCTTAAATGGTGGAGGGTATTTTGGGGCTTTTGCTGTTTCTGTCGCTGGTGTGGCTTATAACTTCGCTCTCGCAATCCTTTCTGCAATGCTAATTTATGCTTTTAATGGCGGAATTTTTAGTGGATTCTTTGAATATTTCCCTAATCCTAATTTTATCGCCTTGCTTGTGGTTTATTTTTTCTTGCAATTATTGATTTATAATGTGGTGTTGGGTGTTTTTAACTTGATTCCGATTCCACCATTAGATGGTTCTAATGCGCTAAGTTATTTGGGATTGATGTTTGGGAGTAGCTTTTTTGTAAGATTGTTTGATAGAGTGCCACCAATAGCGGGTATGATTGTGTTAATGGTGATTTTAGGCACTCCTTTGTCTTATTTGATTTTTGCACCTGTGCAATATATTATTAATTTACTATTATAGGAGGTTTGATGAAATTTTTTATCGCGAGTGATCACGCAGGATTTGAGTTAAAATCGCGTGTGATAGAAATGCTACACCAAATGGGTCATGAAGTAGAAGATTTGGGACCACAAGATTCTAATCGTGTAGATTACCCTGATTTTGCGAATCTTTTGTGTGAAAATGTCTTAAAAAATGACAAAAATTTCGGAATTTTGATTTGTGGAAGCGGAATTGGAATGAGTATTGCTGCTAATCGCCACAAAGGCATTCGTGCTGCACTCTGCCATGAGCCTTATAGTGCTGCATTAAGCCGCGCCCATAACGACGCTAATGTCTTGTGTTTGGGAGCTAGAGTTGTAGGCGATGGGTTGGTAGAGTGGATTTTAAAAAGTTTTTGCGATGGAGTGTTTGAGGGAGGGCGGCATTCTGCTCGTGTGGAAAAATTATGATTTTTTAAGGAAAGCAAAATGATGGCACAATTTACGCAATGGTTGTTTCTAACCGCATTTATTTTATTTGTTTTGTTTATGGTAGTAAAAACATTTTTTTATAAAAGTGTCGCACAAAAAGAAGAAAAAAATAGTGCTGTGATGAAGCTCACCTTGCAAGAAGCCGAAATTTTAATCCGCAAACACCAATTACAACTCCAAAGAGCTTTGGGTAATATTGATATTCTAACCGATGAGATTACTGCGTTGCGTAATGAAGTCAAAGCACTGAAACAACGCAATTCGCAATATCGCGTAGAGGGCGAAAAATATAAAAGTAAGATTAAGGATTTAGAACAAAAAATAGAAGCCTTGTTGTAGAATCTCTTGGGCATATCATTAGGCGTAAGGATTCCGCGCCTCATATTTGTTGCTTTTCGTCTTTGCACAGTGAAGCCAAAGCAATCTTGTGCTATGAAATTTGGAATCTTTGCGGGGTTCTAAATTAAGCTTTGATTGTAAGATTGTAAGATTGTAAGATTGTAAGATTGTAAGATTGAGGGGGCTAGGATTCTTTTGATGACGCTTAAAAAGCTCTTTTATCAAATCTTAAATCTCCTTATAAGCTCCCACGCGCTTTAAACGCCAAATTGTTTTAAGGCGCGTTCCATATCTTCTTTGGTGTCAATCCCAAAAGATTGTGATTGCACTTTTGCAATCACAATAGTTTTGGCGTTTTCTAGGGCGCGTAATTGTTCTAGCTTTTCTAGTGATTCCAAAGTGGATTTTGGTAGTTTGCAAAACTCCTGCAAACTCGCCCCGCTAAAGGCATAAATCCCCAAATGCCCTAAATATCGCGCGTCGTTAGAATCTATGGTATTTTCTCTATCATAAGGAATCAAGGAGCGTGAAAAGTAAATTGCCTCGTTTTTGGCATTTAACACGACTTTTACTAGATTTGGGTCTTTGGCTTCTTCTTTGGTGATAGCTTTCGCGCAACTCCCCATAAAAGGAATAACACCGCGAATTTTTGCCTCATTTTCCATTAAGTGTTTTAGACGCAAAATCACTTCTTGTTCTAAAAACGGCTCATCACCTTGTAAGTTGATGATGATTTCTTCTTTGGAGAGGTTTAGAATTCTCGCGCATTCTGCGATTCTATCTGTCCCGCTTTCGTGTGTGTTGCTTGTGAGGATTGCGCGCACTCCATAGCGTGTACAAACTTCCGCGATAATGGGTTCATCACACGCTACGACAACATCATCAATGCTTTTGGCTAATTCTGCAGTGCGCACAACCATCGGGATTCCGCGAATCTGCGCTAAAACTTTATTGGGGAAACGCGAAGATTTCAATCTTGCAGGGATAATAATCATCAAAACTCCTTTTTAAATTTGCTTGGCTTAAGGCTGAATTATAGCATAGAAAAGAAAATGCTTTTTAAGATTTAAGTCAGATGAGCAAACAAGCCAAAGCGTCCGCATTGTGGGTTTGCACGATAAGAAAAGTAACCCTCACCACAGCAAGTGCAATGCGGAGAAAAGGCATAATGGGTGATTTTTGCTTCTTGGAATTGTGCAAGAATCACTGCGGTTAAATCCAAATAAATTTTGCCTTCGCGCGAGATTCTGCCACATTCTAAGGTATTCCCGCTAGGAGATGCGAAAATTTCTTCTCCTACTTCATAACAACACGCGCGAATGGAAGGTCCCACATAAGCAAACAAATCAGCAGATTTAGTGTGGAATCGCACTTGCATTTGCGCTAACGCATTGGGGATTATGCCTTTTTGCAAGCCAACTCTTCCGCCATGAAGCAATGCAAAAACTTGATGTTTGCTATCAAAAAGCAAGATTGGATTGCAATCTGCTACCATAATTAGCCCGATTAAGTGTTTTTGTGTGATTAAGATTCCATCGCCATCGCCTAGTAATCCTCCGCTTTTTGCCTCTAAAATCTCCTTGCCATGCACTTGGTTAAGATATGCAAGAGAAGAAAGCCCAAAAGGCGCGATACAAAGGGAGCGGTTGTGTTCTACGCATTCTTTGCTATCTCCCCCGGCGTGAAAGGCGATATTTAAAGGGGTGCGACTTAAAAAAGCGCGGATTCCTTGCGGGGTTGGAATCTCTAATATGGGTGCGTTTTGGCTAGGATTCATCAAATGGAATCTTTAGAGGCTTTTTTCGTATTCTTCGTAATTTTGCATAATCTGCCAAACGCCTTTAGAAATATCCAAAAGCGGGTCTGGAGAAAGATGGATTTGCATATTAAGCTCTTTGGATAAGAAATCTTGGATTCCCGGAATTAGTGCCAAGCCTCCCGTGAGTGTCGCACCATCTTCAATCAAATCCGGTGCAATTTGTGGTGGGGCATTGTGGATTGCTTCAATAATAACGCTTTTGATTTTATAAATACTATTTAAAATCACTCCCTTAAATTCTTCTAAATTTAACTCGCATTCTATGGGCATACCATTAGCAAGGTTTTTTGCCCCGATATAAATTGTCGGATTCTTGTCAAAGACATTGATTTTGCGTTTGAGAGTTTCTGCCATTTCCTTACTGATTCCGATATTTTTATTGTGGCGACAATACTCCACTAAGGCATAATCCATAAAATCTCCCGCTTCTTTGGTGAAAGCACTTGTGATGAGTCCATTGAGAGAAATAATGCTCACTTCTACTAATCCACCCCCCGCATCAATAATCATCTTCGCGCGTGCGGTGCTGATGTCTAATCCCGCACCTACACTTGCGCTAAAGGGGTCTTCTATCAGCAAGACTTCTTTCGCTCCTGCGAGCATTGTCGCTTCATAGAGGGAATGCCGCTCTACTTGCGTGAGATTCTGCGGGATACTAATGCCCACTCTTGGGGCTAATGAACCTGCTTTGCCTTTTTGTAGAATCGCATTCATAAAGATTTTGGTGGTTTCAAAATCACTAATTGCGCCATTTAAAAGCGGGTTGATGACTTCTATTTCGTTGGGTGTGCGTCCTACCATTTTCTTAGCGCAATCCCCAATAGCAAGAATGCGGCGCGAGTTGAATCGGTTTTCAAGCGCAATGCAAGTCGCTTCACAAAACAATGCTTCTTCTAAGTTGTTGCGCACGATGGTATTTACCGTGCCTAAATCAATCGCAATGTCGTTTCGTTCAAAAATTCCCATTTAAGATTCCAATTACATAATAAGCTTTTTGTAGATTATACATTATTAAACAATAATTTTACGCATACTTTTTGTTATAATGCGCGAAAATTTAAAAATTTTATCAAGGTTTGCAATGGTATTAGTTCTTTGTTATGCTTTATTTTTTAGTTTTCCTAAACTCATCTTGTCGCTTTTGCAGTTGAATTTTCTCA
This sequence comes from Helicobacter sp. MIT 05-5294, assembly GCF_000765675.1. Taxonomy (GTDB): domain Bacteria; phylum Campylobacterota; class Campylobacteria; order Campylobacterales; family Helicobacteraceae; genus Helicobacter_D. The sequence continues at coordinate 94,790 of NZ_JRPA02000002.1, forward strand.
AAAACGAACGCACCAAAACTCCCTATATTTTGGAATCTGATGCGTTTATCAAAGCCGCAGATTATGCAATCATGCGCGAAAAAATCGCAGTTTATGGTAGCCTTATGGATTTAGTGTTGGTGGGTTTTTGGATTTGCTTTGGGCTTTCTGCTTTAGATTCTGCATTGGAGCTTGTTTTGGATTCTGCTCCTCTTGTTAAATCCGTTATTTTTGTGCTTTGTTTTCTTGGGGTTGGAAGTTTGGCAAATTTGCCTTTGGAAGCGTATCAAACTTTGGTGGTTGATAAACAATTTGGCTTTGCAAAAGGTGGGGTGAAACTCTTTGTTTTGGATACTTTAAAGTCTTTTGCTTTGCTTATTGTTGTGGGTGGAATCGTGATTTTTGCCTTTAGTTGGATTATCTTAAAAGTGCAGTTTTGGGAACTCTATGTGTTTTTGTTTGGAGTGATTTTGATTGTTTTGGTGAATTTCTTGTATCCTTTGTTGATTGCGCCGATGTTTAACAAATTTACTCCGCTTGAAAATTCGGAGCTAAAAGGTGAAATTGATAAGCTTTTAGAGCGCGTGGGATTCCAAAGTAAAGGCGTGTTTGTGATGGACGCTTCCAAGCGTGATGGGAGATTGAATGCGTATTTTGCCGGGCTTGGGAAAGCAAAGCGCGTGATTTTGTTTGACACTCTGCTAGAGAAGATTCCTAATGCTTCCATTCTTGCGGTTTTAGGACACGAATTGGGGCATTTTAAACATTATGATGTTTATAAAATGATGGCTTTGGTGCTTGGATTTTTTGGTGTATTGCTTTTGTTGGTCGCAAATTTGCCAGAATCTTTGTTTGCAATGGCGAATCTAGCGGTGAGTGTGCATACACTTCTTGTATTTTTGCTACTCTTAAGTGCGCCAATTGGATTTTATTTTATGTTATTGGTGAATTGGCGGAGTTGCCAAAACGAGTTTGGAGCGGATAGATTTGGTGCGAATTTGACAAGCGCACAATCCCTCGCTAAAGCCTTGTTAGTGTTAGTTAAAGAAAATAATTCTTTCCCACTTGCTCACCCTTTATATATGCGATTTTTTTATAGCCACCCACCTTTAATGGCGCGTTTAAAAGCATTGGGTTGTGAGGATTTGGCACATATTAAAGAAGATTAATGGAATCCAAAATGGAATCGCAAAGCAATTTTGAGGCTTTTAATTCTCTTAACAATTCTCTTTCTTGGAGCGTCAAGGAAGCCTTAGAATATGGCGCGGAGAGTTTAAGAAAAAGCGGGATTATGCGCCCGGTTTTGGAATCTGAAATCCTACTTTCTTTTGTGCTAAAAACAACACGAGTTGCTTTGCATTGCCATTTTGACGAGCGGATAGATTCTTTTTGGTTGGAATCTTTTAAACGACTTATTAAGCGCAGAAGCCTGTATGAACCCATAGAATACTTAACAGAATGCGTGGGGTTTTTTGGTGAGGAGTTATACATTTCGCATGGTGCATTGATTCCGCGTCCTGAAACGGAGATTTTAGTGCAAAAAGCATTGGATTTGATTCTAAGCAAAGATTGTAAGAGAATCGCAGAAATTGGTGTAGGAAGTGGTGCGATTAGCGTATTACTTGCGCATTTGCTCCAAAATACCAAGCGAGAGTTTCACGCGAGTGATATTTCACCAGAAGCACTCTTTAACGCGTATGTTAATAAAGTCAAATTTAAAGCTAATAATCTGACTTTGCACCATAGTTCTTATTTGGATTTTAATCAAAGCTTAAAGATTCCTTTTGATTTACTGCTTTCCAATCCGCCTTATATTCAAAAGGGTGAGATTCTGCCACCTTCTTTGAAATACGAGCCTCAACGCGCTTTGTTTGGTGGCAAAAGAGGCGATGAGATATTGTTGCATATTATTCAGCTTAGTTTTGAATCTAAGATTCCATTTCTTGTTTGTGAAATGGGTTATAATCAACGAGAAAGTGTGGAATCTTATTTACAAACACTACCACATAAAAAGCTGGAATTTTATCAAGATTTAGCAGGTTTGGAGCGGGGATTCTTGATTGAATTTTAGAATCAGCTTAGGTAGATTTGGTGGTGGAATCCCGCATAGATTTTAAGAATTTATTGTAATTTCTAGTGGTTTTTGCGAATTATAATCTTGCTTATGCTAAAATCCGCGCCATTTATACTTAAGTCATAATTAAAACTAAAGGTTGATAAATGCTACGATTCGCACCTTCTCCAACCGGAGATATGCATACAGGAAATTTGCGTGCAGCAGTGTTTAATTATATTTTAGCCAAACAAAGAGGCGAGAAATTTTTGCTCCGCATTGAAGACACGGATATGCAAAGAAACATTGAAGGCAAAGACAAAGATATTATGTTTTTGCTCAATCTTTTTGGAATCACTTGGGATAATCTCGTTTATCAAAGCAATAATTTCCCGCGCCATCGTCAGTTTGCAGAATACCTAATCTCCAAAGGAGACGCGTTTTATTGCTATTGCACTAAGGAATTTTTAGAAAACAAGCGCGAGGAAGCAAAGGCGCGACACGAGGCTTTTCGCTATGAGGATTCGTGGGCGGAATTAGAGAAAGAAAGCAATCCAAAACCCGTTGTGCGGTTGCGTGGTTCTCAAAACGCGATGAAATTTACCGATTGTATTAAGGGAGAGATTGAATTTGCTCCCAATGAAATTGATAGCTTCGTGATTCTCAAAGAAGATGGAATCCCAACTTATAATTTCGCGTGTGCGGTTGATGATATGCTTTATGATGTAGATTTTATTGTGCGCGGTGAAGATCATGTGAGCAATACTCCCAAACAAATGCTAATTCATAAAAATTTGAATTATGACAAAGAAATTAAGTTCGCCCATTTGCCTATTTTGCTTAATGATGAGGGCAAAAAAATGAGCAAACGCGACAATGCTTCTAGTGTGCAATGGCTGTTGGATTCGGGCTTTTTGCCACAAGCAATTGTGAATTATTTGATTTTAATGGGAAATAAAACACCTTGCGAGGTTTTTACTTTGCAAGAGAGTTTAGATTGGTTTGATATTGGCAAGATTGCCAAAGCACCCGCTCGTTTTGATATTGACAAGCTAAAATTTCTCAACAGAGAACATTTCAAACGATTCAATGAGCAAGATTTAGCGGTGCTTTTGGGGTATAAAGATTCTTCTATTGGCGCGTTGGCAAAGATTTATTTGCAAGAAGCTAGCACACTTAATGAAATCCGAGAAAAAGTAGATAGGATTTTTGCCAACAAAGCATTAGTATTAGCGCAGCTATCACTGCAAAATCAAGAGATAGAATCTCAAGAACAAGAGATTTTGGAGTTTAAAGCGGAAATTGAACAATTACAGAAAGTGCTTTTGGAGATGTTAGAAGAAAAAGACTTTACAAGAAGTGATTTTAACGACTTCAAACAACAAGCAATGGAGAGAAGTGCATTCAAAGGCAAAAAGTTCTTTAAACCGCTAAGATTCTTGCTTACAGGTTTCGCTCATGGTCCAGAGCTTAGTGATTTATTCCCGATTTTGCGGCTGTATTTGAAAGATATTCTAAGGAGTTGAAATGGTTTTAAGCACATTTATAGAAGCCCTTGCTCAAATTTTAAGTATGGTGATTAATATTTATATTTGGGTAGTCATTATCGCGGCACTTATTACTTGGGTGCGTCCTGACCCTTATAATCCAATCGTTCAGATTCTATACAAGCTTACAGAGCCTTTGTATAGCAAGGTGCGCAAAGTGATTCCTACTTTGATAGGAGGAGTGGATATTGCGCCGATTCTTGTAATTTTGGCGTTGAAGTTTATTGATTTGTTTGTTGTGAAGCTACTTTTTGGATTGGCGCATAGTTTGTAGAATGTTTTTAAGGATTCCAATGAAAAATCTTTTATTTTTACTTATTTTGATTAGTGCGCTTTTCGCTCAAAATGCACAAGAAACTAAGCAGAATCCAAAACCTGCGACAAACAAATCTACCACAAGTCAGCAAACGACGAAGAAAAAAGAATCCAAACAGACAAAAACAACTTCCAAAGCGGAAAATGACAAAATAGCCTTAAATCAAAAAATCTCTCTGGATTATCTCAAAAAGCAACCCGCAGGGGTTTCGCGGGATTTTTATATTTGGCTGTTTTTACAACAAGATATTACCCCAAAAGAAGCCAAAGAAGCGTATGATTTGGCGGTTAGGAAAAATGCAAAACTCTTTGGATTGTATTTCAAAAAAGGAAGCAATAAAACCCTTTCACGCAAAACAATTTGTGAGCGAATGAGTTTGGATAAACTTCTCAAAGAGGATTCTAAATGTATCGCATTGGCATTAACAACCAAAAAAGCGGAATCTCTAGACAAAAAAGCCTTAAAGAGGCTTTCGCAAAATGTGCAACCCCACAATCAAAGACTCGCTAAACATTTGAATATTTTAGCCAACAAAGATCCTTTTGCACATCTCATCACTCAAGACGCAAAGACTTTCGGAGATTTTTATTTTGCGATTTCACAAAACTATCGCAATCGTTTGAATTTCGCAATTTCAAAGGAGACTTTGGCGCGATTGCTCAAAGAACACAATGAAACTTTCAATCGCGCTTTAAAAAGTATGATTATGAATACTTCTTTGGAGACTTTTAATCGCTCACTGACCGCATTAGAGCCTAATGGTGAGGTTTTGAAAGCGTTAGACGCTGAAACTTCCTTTTATCTAGGGCTAAATGCAATGCGATTCCAAAAAAACTCTCAAGCATTAGCGTATTTTACACATTCTAAAACACACGCAAAACACGCATTCAATAGGAATCGCGCGAGTTTTTGGCTGTATCTAGCAAGCAATGATAAACAATATTTAAAGGCTTTGAATGATTCTAAAATCGTAGATGTTTATGTGCTTGCAAGTCTTGAAATAACAGGAGAGAAACCGAAATTTAACCTTGTGTATGATGTCCCAACACAGCAAAAAAAGGCAAATTGGAATTTTAAGAATCCTTTTGAATGGGAGCGCATTCGCGATTCCTTTAAGTCTATTAAAGGCAAAGAAGCCCAAACGCACCGCCAAAAATTACTTGCAAAAGTGGATAGTGATGAGACAAAAGCGCATTATATTTGGCTTGCTCGCACGAAAGATACAGAGTATTTTCTGATGCCTTATAAAGAAGTGTTTTCTAAGTTTCCATCAGACAAACAAGCCTTGCTTTACGCACTTGCAAGGCAAGAGAGTTTGTTTATCCCCACAGCAATCTCAACTTCTTATGCGTTGGGGTTGATGCAGTTAATGCCTTTTAATGTCAAAGCCATCGCAAAAGAGCTAAAAGAGGACGATAAAGTAGGATATTTTGATATGTTTGACCCGGCGGTAAATGTGCCTTATGCGGAGTATTTTACGCGTCCTCTTGTGCGGGAATTTAGCCACCCACTTTTTGTCGCCTATGCTTATAATGGCGGACCGGGATTTACGCGTAGATTGCTTGGAAAAAATCAATTATTTAAAAAGCAAAATCCATTAGATCCTTGGTTTAGTATGGAGATGATTCCTTATGAGGAATCACGCGTGTATGGCAAGAAAGTATTGGCAAATTATTTGATTTATCAAAAGAAGCTTGGCAAAGAAATTACAATGCTAGATTTGTTACAGCAAAGTTTAGTGTATTGATTTATTTGACAAAAATGTCAATAATTTGCTTTATTTAAGCTTGGTGTTGCAAAAATTGACTATAATTATAAGATGAATTAAAAAATAAGGAGCAAAATATGGATATAACAGGTGTAGGTGGTTCTGCGGTATATTCTAACTATGGCTCACAAATGAATACGGAATCCCGAAATTCAGAACGCGCACAGCAAGACCAACAAGCGCAACAAACACGCAATGAACAAGCACAGCAAGAGCGACAAGCCCAAGAACAAGCAGAGCGCACAAGAGTTCCGGATTATTCCAATGGCTTTAGCGTAGAAGCATAGCCCAATTAGCACGAAAATCATCGTGCTAATTTGTGTTTGCAACGCTTAATTCCAAGAAAAATAGAATAATAGAATTCCAAAAAGTCTTTAAAAAACTTCTAAAAGAAACAAGTCAATAAAATTCCCATTAAAAGATTAAAAAACACAGATTCCAAATCCTTTTTAAAAATAAATTTTAGATTTTTTAGTTATAGTTTTAGAAATCTTTAATCTATGAAAATTTAAGGGCGAAGAATGAATGCGATTAGTCAAAATAACGGAATCTCTTATGGTGTGTTTAGCGGAATCAGCACAAATGCGCAACAAATAGCTGAAAATTCAGAGAATCTCTCACAAGTAGGCGCGGTATCTAGCGCAACGCTTTCTTTGGGGAATAGCAAAGCAGATTTAACGCAAGAGATGATAGGGCAAATGGAATCCAAAAATAGTATAGAAGCAAATGCGCAAGTGATTCAAACTGCGGATTCTATATTGCAAACTTTGCTAGATATTCAGGCATAAGGCTAAAATTAAGGTTACACAAAGGGGTTAAAATGGTAGATTATGGGATTGAATATTGGGGGAAAGATGATTTTATCATTGAAGATGGGTTGGTAAAAGTCAATTACAAAACCAAACCCGCATTAATTAATATCGTCAAGCAAGTGCGTGAAGAAGGCTATCGTGGTCCTCTTTTGGTGCGTTTTCCGCATCTGATGAAAAAACAAGTAGAAAAGATTTTTACAAGTTTTGAAAATGCAATTCAAGAATATCGTTATAAAGGCAAATTTAAAGCAGTTTTTCCTATCAAAGTGAATCATTATCCCAATTTCGTCTTGCCCTTGATGAAAAACACCACACATCGCTGTTATGGATTAGAAGCAGGAAGCAAATCAGAGTTGATTATTGCAATGGCTTATACGAATGAAAATGCGCCAATTACCGTGAATGGCTTTAAAGACAAAGAAATGATTTCTCTAGGATTCATCGCTGCAAAAATGGGGCATGATATTACACTAACCATTGAAGGATTAAATGAGCTTGAAACCATTATTGAAGTTGCCAAAACTCTAGGAAAGCCTTATCCCAAGATTGGACTTAGAATCCGATTGCACAGCACAGGCATAGGGATTTGGGCTAAAAGTGGCGGGATAAATTCCAAGTTTGGTTTGACGGCAAGTGAGCTTGTGGAGGCGATTTCGTTGTTGCGTAAAAACGACTTACTCAATAAATTTACAATGATTCATTTTCATATTGGTAGCCAAATTAGCGATATTTCTCCGCTCAAAAAAGCCTTAAGAGAAGCCGGGAATATTTACGCAGAACTCCGCAAAATGGGCGCAAAAAATCTTAACAATGTTAATATTGGCGGAGGACTTGCAGTAGAATATGCCCAACACGAAAACCAACAGAATCGTAATTACACACTCGCGGAATTTAGTGGCGATGTTGTTTTTACACTTAAAGAAATTGCCAAAAACAAAAAAGAGCCAGAACCTAATATTTTCATAGAATCCGGACGCTATGTTTCTGCCAATCACGCGGTATTAATCACGCCTGTTTTGGAGTTGTTTTCTCAAGAATATGACGAAAAATCCCTGCATTTAAAAGACAAAAATCCCCCTTTGGTGGAGGAGCTTTTGGATTTGTATCACACGATTAATGAGCGTTATGCGATAGAATATTTGCATGATAGTTTGGAGCATATGGAATCCTTGCTTACGCTTTTTGATTTGGGTTATATTGATTTGCAAGACCGCAGTAATACAGAAGTGCTTGTGCATTTGATTATCAAAAAGGTGATTAAACTCTTAAAACACAAAAATCATAGTGATATTATTCGGATTCAAGAGCAAGTGCAAGAGCGTTATTTACTAAATTGTAGTTTCTTCCAAAGTTTGCCAGATTATTGGGGATTGGCACAGAAATTCCCTGTGATTCCGCTAGATAGGCTGAATCGTCGTCCTACACGCTCGGCTAGTCTTTGGGATATTACTTGTGATAGCGATGGGGAAGTGGCGTTTGATAAAAATGCGCCTTTATTCTTGCATGATATTGATGTGAATGAAGAAGAGTATTTCTTAGGATTCTTTTTAGTTGGAGCATATCAAGAAGTGCTGGGAATGCGCCATAATCTCTTCACGCACCCAACAGAATTTAGTGTGGTTTTTGACGAAGAAGATGGACAATACACGATTGAAAATTTATTGGAATCGCAAACAATTTTAGATGTATTAGAAGATTTGGATTATGATACAAAAGAGATTGAGCGTTGCTTGAAACAGCGGCTAGAAGATAGCAAAGAAATCACAGAGGATACTAAAAAAGAGGTGTTGGGACAACTCTATGTAATGCTTAGCGAAAATGGCTATTTAAGGACGGTGTTTAAAAGCGGAGGAGAAAAATCTTGAATTACGCCTCTACATTATTTGGCACAATTAAGGAAGATTTCGCGGTAATTTTAGAAAAAGATCCCGCCATTAATTCTAAAGTGGAATTATTTTTTAATTATCCGGGATTGATAGCCTTAGTGCATTATAGAATCGCGCATAAGCTTTACGCTAAAGGCTTTAGAGTGTTTGCTCGGATTCTTATGGGAATTACACAATGGCTAACTAATGTGGATATTCACCCCGCTTGTAAAATCGGGCATCGCGTGTTTATTGATCATGGGCATGGAGTGGTGATTGGCGAGACCGCAGAAGTGGGCAATGAGGTAATTATTTATCAAGGTGTGAGTTTGGGTGGTGTGAGTTTGGAGCGCACCAAAAGACACCCTACGATTGAAGATTCTGTAATTATCGGTGCAGGTGCAAAGGTGCTAGGCAATATTGTAATAGGGGCAAACTCCAAAATCGGTGCAAATTCTGTGGTGATTCGTCCTGTGCCTCCAAACTCTACGGCAGTTGGAATCCCGGCGAAGAATATCGTCAAAGGAATGAGTGATGACCTCAATAAGATTCCAGATATTTCCTATCAACTTTTCCATTATTTACAAGAGCGTTTGGAGCTGTTAGAATCTGTCGCGCCTAAAAATATGGAGTATATGGAATCGCGTAAAAGACTAGAGACTTTATACCAAGAATTTTTAAAGGTAAAAGTTTAATTTTTGCCTTGATGTAACGATAAAATGGCTGAAGTGTCGTGGGATTTTGCTATAATTCTCTCTAAGAAAACAAAAGGAGGTTGCAATGTCTTTTAAGATTAATACACAGCCCTATAAAGTCAGCTATCCGCAGGTTTCTACAAGCACACCGATAGCTAAACCTAGCACAAGCACTCCGATAAAAAACACAATCAACACCGGCAAAGCAACCACCACACCGCAAGTGAAATATCCCACGCAAAATTTGTTAGATAAATACCGCTCCCCGGGTTCTTTTTATAATGCGCAAAATTCCTTAAATCATCAATTTGGGATTCAAAATAACTCTAGCAGCATTAACAGCGAAGTAGATGAGGGCAAAAAGGCACTTTTGGAAAATTTGCAAAGCCAAAGCAATGCCTTTAATTATGGCATTAATAGCGGGGATTCCACGCTTAGTTGGAGTGATGCGCTCGGGCAGTATTTGGAGTTAGAAGATAGTGCTTTGCAAAAGCAACTACAAGCCCAACAATCTCAAGAGGCTCAAAGCGATTTTTTAAACGAACTTTTGTGGAATCTCAAAAAGAATCTACCTCTATAAATTCGTGCTTTAGGGTTTGAAACGCGTTTTAAATGCGGAATCTCATTAAAGCATAACAGCGCACAAAGGCAAATTGCGAAACTTTCTCAATTTTCTTTTACCTTAAAATGCTATAATTAAGCTTTAAAATTTTCTCAAGGACAAGTATGAAACAGCTTACATTGGGGATTATTGGATTAGGCACGGTGGGTAGCAGTGTCGCGGAAATCCTAAAAAATAATCAAGCATTGATTGCAGCGCGTGCAGGCTATGAGATTCGCATTAAACAAGGCGTTGTTAAGGATTTATCTAAAAGCCGTCAAGTGTTTGATTTCCCTATTACTAATGATGTGGATTCTATACTCAATGACCCAGAAATTGATATTGTCGTAGAATTGACAGGTGGCGTGGAAGCTCCTTTTGAAATCGCCAAAAAAGCTTTGCGCAATTCCAAAGCATTGGTAACTGCCAACAAAGCAATGCTTGCTTATCATCGCTATGAATTGCAAAAAATAGCAGGAGATTTGCCGATTGGTTTTGAAGCAAGTGTCGCAGGTGGAATCCCTATTATTAAGGCATTGCGTGATGGATTGGGAGCGAATCATATTTTAAATATTTGCGGAATCATTAATGGCACTTGTAATTTTATTTTAACCAAAATGAAAGAACAAGGCGTAGAATATAAAGAAGTTTTGCAAGAAGCGCAGGATTTGGGCTATGCAGAAGCTGACCCTACCTTTGATGTGGGTGGGTTTGACGCGGCGCATAAATTGTTGATTTTGGCGAGTATTGCTTATGGGATTGACGCGAAGCCAGAAGATGTTTTGATTGAGGGAATCACAGAGATTACGCAAGAAGATATTGCATTTGCTAAGGAGTTTGGCTATCATCTTAAACTGCTTGGAATCGCCAAAAAAGATGGAGATGAGATAGAATTGCGTGTGCATCCTACTTTGTTGCCAAAAGAAGCGATGATTGGAAAAGTTGATGGGGTGATGAATGCGATTAGCGTTGTTGGGGATTATGTCGGTGAAACGCTTTATTATGGTGCGGGTGCGGGTGGAAATGCTACGGCGAGTGCCGTGATTTCAGATATTATTGAGATTGCACGCACTAAAAGTTCTCCAATGCTTGGATTCAAAACAGCAAGTAGCCATTTGCGCCTTAAGCCACAAGATAGAATTATCAGTGCGTATTATTTGCGTATTTTAGTGCTTGATAAGCCCGGAGTGTTGGCGCAGATTGCGAAAATCTTTGGCGAAGTTGGAATCTCTATTGATACCTTTTTGCAACGCAAGGCAAAGGACAAAAACCACTCCACGCTTTTGCTTTCCACGCATTCTTGTAGTGAAGCAGAGATTAAAGTCGCCATTGGGCTTATTAGCGCACTAGAAGTCGTGCATGCGATTCCGGTGATGATTCGCATTGAAAAATAATTTTAGATTCCATTGTGTTTTTTAGGGCTAGAAATTTAAAAGAGTCGCAACGCGAAAAGGGGCAGAGTAAAGAAGAGCGGAGTTTGGATTCTAAGGATTTTCGCAACACCACCCAAAAGGGCAAAGAAGCTGAAGAAGCCGCGTGTAGATTCTTAATAGAACAGGGCTTTGAAATCATAGAAAGAAACTTTTATACGCGTTTTGGAGAGCTAGATATTGTGGCAAAAAAGCAAGAGGTTTTGTATTTTGTTGAAGTGAAAAGTGGCGTGGGATTTGAGCCTGTGTATAATCTAAATCCCTCTAAACTAGAGAAACTCACAAAGACGCTGAATATCTATCTGAAAACTCACAGAATCGCAATGCCTTATTGTTTGAGTGCTTTGGTTTTGTTTAAGTCAATGCCGAAAGATTCCTTTGAAATTCGTTGGTTGGAGAATCTTACAATGTTTTAAGGTCTTAAAAGTCAATGGATTTTTGAATATGCTTGGAATCCCTGCTGACATAATGTGTCTTTATGGTTGCAAAGGATTCAACTCATCGTATCAATTTGCACATTGCCGCTATAAATTGCGTGGCTAAACTCTCTTAAAATGCGCTGTGTTTTTGCTTCTGTGTTTTTGCGTAAAATATCATTATAGTTGCTCGTAGGATTCTTGTTGTAGTTTTTGGTATAAAGTCCCTCTAAGTGATTAAGGCTGTTTTGAAACTCTTTTGCGACTTCCCGCCAACCCTCTTTTGTGATTCCTAAGAATCCAAGCTCGTTTTCGTCTTTGTCGTTAGAGTTAGAATCTTGAGATTCTTTTTCTTTCTGTTCTACGCGTTCCACACTCGCGCTTAAATTACCTGCGCGTGTTAGCATTTGGGCGACAGAAATCTTTTCATTGGGCGACATACCCGCAGTTACGCGTTCAAAGGCTTGGTATTGTTCATCATTCATCAGTTCTAAACTAATCATACCATAGGTGATTCTTTCTGTTTCAAAACTCTCTTGATTTTGTTGGTGCGATTCCTTGCTTTGCGTTTTATTGGTGGATTGCACATTTTCATTGAGAATACGATTTGCCTCATTATTATAGATTCCACTTAGAGAATTTAAATTCTGATTAATAACCATCGTAAAACAAAATCCTTTCTAGTTGAAATTTCGCAGCAAGACTGTAAGCGGGTTGAAATGGATTCTAACGAACACATTGCGCGTTTTGTTGATTATTGAAGAATCTCGCTTCAGTCTTTTGTCTTGAAATCTAAGCAAAAAGGATTCCAACTTCTAGAATCGTCCTTGAAAAGCCTTTGAAAATTTATTGAAATTTTGTAGAAATTCCATAAAATCTTGCTACGCTTTAAGCAAAGATAAACTATAATTTCAGGATTTTTTAATATATTAAAAAACTTCTAATTTAAGGTTTGTTGCATTATGAAAGATTTAAAATTTATAAAATATTCCTTTTTTCTCCTTTGTTTTTTTGGTATTTCCCTTTTTGCTTCCCCTTTTGGTAATAAAATCATCGTTCCCATTATAGAGCTAGATCAAGATTCCGAGCATTATGCGTATGTTCCTGCCTTTGATCTTAAAGTAGGCGAAAGTGGTGAAATTGTCCGCTGGTTTGATAGTGAGCATTCCGGTATTGTGGCAAAAGCCGCAGTGATAGAGATTCAAAATGGTCGTGCGAAAGTCGCCTTTGAACCCTTTGTTGGATTGGAGCAAACCGCATTTCCAACGCCAATCTTAATGCCACAAAAAAATGATGAGGTGATTTTTCGTAGCTTTAACGACAGAGCGTTTTTGATTGCGCCAACACAAGATATTTATGAGAAAGTCAAAAATGCGTATCCGGAGATTGTATGGCTACACCCGGATTTGTTTGCGGCGTATTTGATGGATATAGGACATACTGCGCCGGTAAAAGGGGATTTTCGTAAAATCTGCACACAATATGCAGCAGGGATTATTTATTTGGTGAATCTTAACGAAGGTCAAGCATTGGATTGTCAGACTTTTCGTCCAGTCAAAAAAGACTATATCACAGGACGCGCTCCGATAGAAGATCGTATGTTGCCATTCTTCTCACGCATTGGTAGAGGGAATCAAGAATGGTTTTCTTATCTTTTTAATGACATTAAAACGCAGGATTATTATGTTTATTTCGACGCACTTGTCAAAGGAGAGATTCGCGATGAAGACGCGACATTTTTTGGAAGAATCACAAATTATTTCCTTAACGGCGTCAAAGATATTTTCTAGGGGCTTTTTATGACAGAACAAAATATCAAGGATTTAAAAGCGATTGTTGGAGAGGGCGAATGCTTCAGCGATAAAGCACATTTGAGTGCTTATTGCTATGATGCAACCAAAGAGAGAAAATATCCTGAATGCGTTGTTTTTCCTCACAATGAAGAAGAAGTCAGTCGTGTATTGAAGTATTGTAATGAACATTTGATTCCTATTATCCCACGCGGTGCAGGGAGCGGATTCACAGGCGGTGCGCTTGCAGTGCAAGGTGGGGTGATTTTAGCATTAGAAAAACATATGAATCAGATTTTAGAGATTGATATGGAAAATATGGTTGCTAGAGTGCAGCCCGGTGTCGTGAATATGCAGTTACAAAAGGCAGCAGAAGCAGTGGGGTTGTTTTATCCGCCAGATCCTGCGAGTGAATATTACTCTACGCTTGGTGGTAATGTGAGTGAAAATGCAGGAGGAATGCGCGCGGCAAAATATGGAATCACAAAAGACTTTGTGATGGCATTGCGTGCGGTATTGCCTAATGGCGATATTATTCGCGCGGGTAAAAAAACGATTAAAGATGTGGCAGGTTATAATGTGGCGGGGATTTTAATTGCAAGTGAGGGGACTTTGGCGGTTATTACTGAAATCACTCTGAAGTTGCTTAGCAAACCCAAATATAAACAAAGCGCAATGGGCGTATTTCCAAGCATTCAAGCCGCAATGAACGCGGTTTATAAAACAATGGCAAGTGGAATCTCTCCTGTGGCAATGGAGTTTTTGGATAATCTTAGCATTCGTGCAGTGGAGGAGAAATTTCATAAAGGTTTGCCAAAAGATGCGGGTGCGATTCTCATCACAGAAGTAGATGGAAATTTGCCTGAAGAAATTACCTATCAGATTCAAAAAGTAGAGGAGAAATTTCTCGAAAATGGTGCGAGTCAATTTATCAAAGCAAACAATGAACAAGAAGCGGCGGATTTGTGGTTTGCTCGTAAGAATGCAAGTCCAAGTATTACGATTTATGGAAGCAAGAAACTCAACGAAGACATTACCGTCCCGCGTTCTAAATTGCCAGAGTTATTAGAGAGAATTGCAGAAGTTTCTAAAAAATATGGCGTTGTGATTCCGTGTTTTGGGCATACAGGTGATGGAAATGTGCATACTAATGTAATGGTAGATGGTAGTAAGCAAGAAGAATTAGAAAAAGGACATCAGGCGATTGAAGAGATTTTTAAAATCACCGTGGATCTTGGTGGAACGCTAAGTGGTGAGCATGGGATTGGAATCTCAAAAGCACCTTTTATGCACCTTGCTTTCTCGGAAGAAGAAATGGATTTATTCCGTTCTATTAAAAAGGCTTTTGATCCTAATAATATTTTGAATCCGGGAAAAATGGCATTATAATCAAAGAAAAAGGAAAATTAGGTTTGGTTTGTTTTATTTTTGTGTTAAAATTTAATTTTAATTTTAAGGATTCTAAATGATTTATGATGTGCAAAAAATTCGTGAGATTCTGCCACACCGCTATCCTTTATTGCTTGTAGATAGGGTGGTTTCTATGTCTCCAAATGAAAAGATTGAAGCCTATAAGAATATCACCATTAACGAAGAAGTGTTTAATGGGCATTTTCCTGTGCAACCCATTTATCCAGGGGTTTATATTATTGAAGGACTTGCACAAGCGGGAGGAGTTTTGGCGTTTGTTAGTATGTTTGGAGATGAAGCGCAAAATACAGGAGATAAAATTGTTTATTTTATGAGCATTGATAGAGCAAAATTTAGGAATCCTGTTGTTCCCGGAGATAAGCTTGTTTATAAGCTAGAAGTCTTGAAGCACAAAGGTGGGATTTGGGTTTTGCAAGGTTATGCTTATGTGGAAGATAAGCTAGTTGCCGAAGCAGAATTAAAGGCAATGGTAGTGGATAATGCAGAAAAAAAGGCGCAAAAGTGAAAATAGCAAAATCAGCGAGAATCGCACAGACTGCCATTATTGAAGAGGGTGCAGTGATTGGCGAAAATGTCGAGATTGGGCATTATTGCGTGATTGGTAGCAATGTCAAAATTGGAAAAGATTGCAAGATTTACAACCATGTAACCATTTTAGGCAATACGACTTTAGGCGTGGGAAATGAAGTTTTTCCCAATGCGACTTTAGGCACGAAACCACAAGATTTAAAATACCACGATGAACCCAATGAATTGATTTTTGGCGATTATAATAAAATACGCGAATTTACAATGATTAATCCCGGCACAGAGGGTGGAGGTGGCAAAACGATAATCGGCAGCCACAATTTGTTAATGGCTTATGTGCATATTGCGCATGATTGCATTGTTGGAGATTCTTGTATTTTGGCAAATGGTGCAACACTAGGTGGGCATATCGTGCTAGGAAGTCATATTAATATAGGAGGCTTAACGCCGATTCATCAATTTGTAAAAGTTGGCGATTATGCGATGATTGCAGGTGCGAGTGCGCTCTCTCAAGATATTCCTCCGTTTTGTATGGCAGAGGGGAATCGCGCAGTAATTAGAGGATTGAATTTACATCGTTTGCGCAAAAACTTTGAACACCACGAAGTGGATAAGATTCATAATGCGTATAAGCGTCTCTTCTTCGGTAATGCTCCTATTAAGGAGATTGCGCAAGAGATTCTTGATGAGGGCGTAAAAGATGCGAATGTTAAAAAAATGTGTGAGTTTATTATCCAATCTACAAGGGGAATCCCTTTTATAAGGAAAAATAATGAGTGAAAAAGTTTGTGATTTTTGCAAATCTAAAGAATCCCATAAGAATCCATTGATTGCGGGGAATAATGTTTGTATTTGTAAAAATTGTATCATTGCTTCTTATAGTTTGCTTGTAGGCGGTGAGCAGCATTTCGAAGAAGAGTTGGAATCCCCTGTAAGTGAAGAGCTAAATATCGTCCCCCCTAAAGAATTAAAAGCGGTGTTGGACGAATATGTGATTGGTCAAGAAAAGGCAAAAAAGGTTTTCAGTGTCGCGGTGTATAATCATTACAAGCGTGTGTTGCAAAATAAAGAGCAAAAAGACGAAGAAGATACAGAGATTGCTAAATCTAATATTTTGTTGATTGGTCCAACAGGAAGCGGAAAAACCTTGATGGCACAGACATTGGCAAAATACTTAAATATTCCGATTGCTATTTGTGATGCGACGAGTTTGACAGAAGCGGGTTATGTCGGAGAAGATGTAGAGAATATTTTGACACGCTTACTTCAAGAGGCAAATGGCGATGCGCAAAAAGCACAAAAAGGCATTGTTTTTATTGATGAAATTGATAAAATTTCAAGACTTTCAGAGAATCGTTCTATCACGAGAGATGTTTCGGGTGAGGGAGTGCAACAAGCATTGCTAAAAATCATAGAGGGAAGTATCGTAAATGTCCCTCCAAAAGGTGGTAGAAAGCACCCTAATCAAGAGTTTATTCAGATTGACACCAAAGATATTTTGTTTATTTGTGGCGGGGCATTTGATGGGTTAAAGGATATTATTGAGCGCAGAATCGGGGGGAATAGTTTAGGATTCCACCATAAGACTGCCAAAAAAGTCGCACAAGAAGATATTTTAGAGCAAGTAGAACCCGATGATTTAGTGAGTTTTGGTCTGATTCCGGAACTCATTGGTCGTTTGCATATGATTGCGACTTTAGAGGAAATCACCAAAGAAGCGATGATTGAGATTCTGCAAAAACCAAAGAATGCCTTGACAAAGCAATACAAAAAACTTTTTGCCTTTGATGATGTGGTTTTAACCTTTAAAAAAGAAGCGTTAGAAGAGATAGCAAATCTTGCGATTGCTAGAAAAACAGGCGCAAGAGGGTTGCGTTCAATTATGGAGGAAATTATGCTAGATATTATGTATGAGTTGCCAGAATTGAAAGGTTACGAGGTGATTATCACCAAAGAGTCGGTTTTGAAACAAGCAAAACCTGTGCTAGTAAAACAGAAAAAAACAAGCAAAAAGAGTGCTTGAATCCCACTATAAAGAGAGAAGAATATGGTATTAGATAAAGTTATTGGTTGGTTTTCACATGATATTTCAATTGACCTTGGGACAGCAAATACGATTGTTTTAGTAAAAGGACAAGGTGTTATTATTAATGAACCTTCGGTTGTAGCAGTGCAAAACGATCGCTACGGCAAAAATAAGATTCTAGCAGTTGGTCATGAGGCAAAAGATATGGTGGGTAAGACGCCCGGAAGTATTCTAGCAGTGCGCCCAATGAAAGATGGTGTGATTGCGGATTTTGATATGACAGAAAAAATGATTCGTCATTTCATTGAAAAGGCACATAGAAGAAAGGCATTGATGCGTCCTAGAATTATCGTTTGTGTGCCTTATGGATTAACAGGAGTGGAGCGCAAAGCGGTTAGGGAATCCGCTATTAGTGCGGGAGCTAGGGAAGTCTTTTTGATTGAAGAGCCAATGGCAGCGGCGATTGGTGCAGGTTTGCCTGTCAAAGAACCTAAAGGAAGCTTGGTTGTGGATATTGGCGGAGGGACAACAGAGATTGGAGTGATTTCGCTAGGAGGGCTTGTAATTTCAAAATCCTTGCGTATCGCAGGGGATAAGCTGGATATGTCTGTGGTGGATTATGTGCGCAGAAAATATAGTTTGCTTATTGGAGAAAGAACAGGGGAAGAAATTAAAATCCAAATTGGTTCCGCGGTAAGCCTTGATGAGCCGCTTGTAATGCAGGTTAAAGGGCGCGACCAAGTGAGTGGATTATTAAACACGATTGAATTAACAAGCGAAGATGTGCGCGAAGCGATGAAAGAGCCTTTAAAAGAAATTTCCAATGCCCTAAAAGATGTGTTAGAGCAAATGCCACCAGATTTAGCGGGTGATATTGTAGAAAATGGGGTTGTCCTTACCGGTGGTGGGGCGTTGATTCGTGGGCTTGATAAGTATCTCTCTGATGTGATAAAACTTCCTGTATATGTGGGTGATGAGCCTTTGTTATGTGTGGCAAAAGGCACAGGAAAAGCATTAGAAGAAATTGATGTTTTACAACAGCTTTCTTATGAGTAGTTAGTTTATTAGAAATTTTTGTTGAAAACTTAAACAATGATGAGTGGTAGAAATAGATGAAAAAACTTTTTCTTTGGATTATCTTTTTGTTTATTGTATTGTTTGTTTCAATGAAAATTTCTACCGAAGTGCAAAATAAAATCCTATTTTTAAGTGATAGTATCAAAACGGGCATTTTGAATCTCAATAGCAATACCCTAAAAGCAATCCAACGCCATTTTCATCAAGTCGAGCAGATTAAACAGCTTTCTAACTCACTTCAAGAAAAGCAACAAATAGAATACTTATTGGAAGCTTTAAAAGTGGAATATAACGATTTATTGGCTTTGGTAGATTCTCCCTTGCGCCTCAATCTCCCAGAGCTTTCGCTCGTGCGTATGCTTTCGTTTGTGCATATGAATGATCATAAAAAGATTTGGTTGGAATATAAAAGTAAAAAGCCACATCAAGAGGGAACGATTTTTGGCTTGATGAATGAAAATAAAGTAGCGGGAATTGCGATTTTGCAGAATCATCGTTTAGAGGGATTCCTCAATGGAGATGAAAAATGCAGTTATAGTGTTGTAGTAGGAGACAAAAAGTCGCAAGGAATCGCAAAATACGATATTAATAAAGGTTTTATTGTGGATTATATTCCGCTTTATCCCAAAGTAGAAGTGGGCGATATTGTGCAAACGAGTGGCAATGACAATATTTTTTATCCCGGTATTTTTGTGGGTGTTGTGGAAGCGGCTGAATTGCGACAGGGTTATCAAATCGCCATTGTCAAACCCGCTTTAAATGCGGTTTCAAAGTTTTATTGGCTTGTAGATGTGGAGGATTTAAGCCTCGTTACTAGTGTTGAAGAAAATGCGACACAATCGCAAGAACCTTTGGGGATAGATTCCGCTAAACTCTCGCAATAAACTTCATAAATTTTCATTTTCTCATTCGCAAATTGTGAGATTCTACGAAGAATCTTGTTTGCTATTTAAATACAACTTCACGATTCTTTCTCTCTTGATGTAGTTTTTGTAAGTTCTTAAATTCCAAGGATTTTTAGGAATCTAATCTAAAATAATCCATAAAATTTTGCTTTAGTCTAGGGTTTAATTTTAAAATGGAATGAAATTTGCTTTATGATTTATAAAGTCAAATAAAGGAGCAAAATATGGAATTTCTTGATGAAGGACTTAGTTTTTGTAGTTTTTTTGAAGTAGTAGAGTTAGAATCCGAGAGCCAAAACAAGCAAAGCGAACAAAATAAAGAGGACAAAAGTTGCAATACAATTCATCTAAATAGCACAGAGCAAAACGAAAAATTAATAATTTTGTATTCTAAACGCGCAAGTTAGAATGATTATTTTTGCGATTCTTTGTCTATTTAAGCGGGAATTGCAAATCTTAAAAAAGCTAAAGTGATACCAAAAAGACCACGAAAGCATAAAATATTGTAAAATTCTCCCAATACGCTTAAAAACATTGTAATTTGTTGTTATAATATACACTCAAAACCTAAATTTGCAAAACTTAACTTTGGAGCTTTGATGATGATAAAGATCACTGAAAATAGTTTGAGAGATGGACACCAATCTTTGCTTGCGACGCGTATGCGAACAGAAGATATGGTAGAAGCGGCACAGCTTTTTGAACAAGTTGGATTCCATAGTGTAGAAGTGTGGGGCGGGGCGACTTATGATACTTGTTTGCGCTATTTAAAAGAAGATCCTTTCGAGCGTTTGGCGATTTTTAAAGAGATTTTTAAAAAAACTCCAATACAAATGCTTTTGCGTGGGCAGAATCTCATCGGTTACCGACATTATGCCGATGATGTTGTGCGCGAATTTATCAGGCTTTCTGCGCAAAATGGCGTAGATATTTTTAGAATCTTTGATGCGCTTAATGATATTCGCAATGTAGAAGTTTCCATACAAGAAGTTAAAAAGCAAGGAAAACACGCGCAAGGTGCGATTTGTTACACAACTTCCCCCGTGCATACGATTCAAAGTTTCGTAGAATATGGCAAGGAGTTGGCAAAACGCGGTTGCGATTCTTTGGCTATCAAAGATATGGCGGGATTGATTACGCCTAATGCGACCTTTGAACTTGTCAAAGCATTAAAAGAAAAAATCGGCTTACCCTTAGCATTGCATACGCATTCTACTGCGGGATTTGCGTTTGGTTCGCATTTGAAAGCAATAGAAGCGGGTGTGGATATTGTGGATCTTGCCAATTCTGCATTAAGCGAAGGCACGAGTCACCCCTGCACACAATCTATGGTGGCGACTTTACAAGGCACACAATGGGATACAAAGTTGGATTTGGAGATTATGGAAAAAGCCGCCGAGATTTTAAAGCGCAATCGCAGAAAATACAAAAAATTTGAATCTGAATACAATCAAATTGATACGCGCGTGTTAGTCAATCAAATCCCCGGTGGTATGATTTCTAATATGGCAAACCAACTCAAAGAGCAAAACGCACTTGATAAGATGGACGAAGTGCTAAAAGAGATTCCCAATGTGCGCAAGGATTTTGGCTATCCTCCGCTTGTTACGCCCTCTAGCCAAATCGTCGGCACACAAGCGGTGTTGAATGTCCTAGCGCAAACGCGTTATAAGACGCTAACCACAGAATCTAAAAATATCATTAAAGGATATTATGGTAAAACACCCGCGCCAATTGCCAAAGAACTATTAGAGCGCATTCAAGCAGAGGGTGAAGAAGTGATTACCGTGCGTCCAGCAGATAGATTAGAGCCTGAATTGCAAAAGGCTCGTGAGGAATCCCAAGGCTTCGCCAAAAGCGAAACTGATGTGATTTCTTATGCGATTTTTGGCGGAATCGCTAAGAAATTTTTGTGTGAGCGCAACGAAAACTGCCTAAGCCCTGAAGCATTGACGACTTTTGAGGGAGCAAATGCGCCAATGTCAAAAGAATTTACGATTAATTTGCATGGGGAAACTTATAATATCAAAATAGAAGGAAGTGGCACGAAAGATGAAAATGTGCGACCTTTCTTCGTGCGCGTCAATGGGGATTTGAAAGAGGTTTTAATAGAATCTAGCGAAAAAGATTCCAAAACCCCTAGTAAAAAATCCGATTCCTTGCCACAAGCGAATCTTCCCGGGCATATTATTTCTCCAATGCCCGGAAATCTAACAAAGCTAAAAGTCAAAGTGGGCGATAAGATCAAAGAGGGCGATGTTTTGGCAATCGTAGAAGCAATGAAAATGGAAAATCAAGTTTTGGCAACCATTGGTGGGGAAATCAAAGAGATTTATGCCAAAGAGGGGCAGCAAATTAGTGCGAATCTCGCAATTATGCTCGTAGAATAATGAATATCTTAAGCGTTAGTGAGCTAAACGCACAGATTAAAAGTTTGCTTGAAGCAACTTTTTTGCAAGTGAGTGTAAGCGGAGAGATTAGCAATTTCACGCACCATAGTAGCGGACATCTTTATTTCACTCTAAAGGACAAGGATTCTAGTCTAAAATGCGTGATGTTTCGCGGGAATGCTTCGCGTTTAAGATTCCAAATCCAAGAGGGTATGAATCTCGTGCTTCAAGGCTCTATTAGCGTCTATTCTCCGCGTGGCGAATACCAGCTAAACTGCGTTAGCGCACAGCCTTTAGGAATCGGAGAATTAACCCTTGCTTTTGAACAATTAAAAGAATCCTATCAAAGCAAAGGCTATTTTGATAACAAAAAACCCTTGCCCAAATTTCCTAAAAAGGTCGCTTTGCTGACTTCTAGCACGGGCGCGGTTTTGCACGATATGCTAAGAGTTGCTAAAAAGCGGTGGAATCTCGTGGAGTTTGTCTTGCTAAATACCCTTGTGCAAGGGGAGGGGGCGAAAGAAAGCATTGCAAACAATATCCAAAAAGCCGATGAATTGGGCGCAGATTGCATTGTATTAGCGCGTGGTGGTGGGAGCTTGGAGGATTTATGGGCTTTTAATGAGTCTTTAGTCGTGGAGAGTATTTATAGAGCAAAAACTCCAATTATCTCGGCTGTGGGTCATGAACCCGATGTGGTATTAAGCGATTTTGTCGCGGATTTACGCGCTCCCACTCCTTCAGCAGCGATGGAAATCTTATTGCCCGATAAGAATGAATGGTTAATGGGTTTGGATTCCATGCAAAACATACTTCAAGAACGATTCTTGCATTTGGTGCGCAAAAAAGCAAACCAACTCCAAAATCAAGCATTTTTGCTAGAGAAAAATTTGTTTTTCAATAAAATAGAACACGCAAGAAATGCGCTTGAAAATTTTGATTTGGTTTTAGCGCAAAAAATGCAACACAAAATCTCCTTGTGCTCCTTAAAATTGCAGAATCCAAATCTTCAAATTTCCCTTAAAATGCAGCAGTTTTTAGCGCGAAAATCTATGCAATTAGAGCATTCTAAAGCGCAACTTTATGCTAAGAATCCCGAAAACTACCAAAAATCAGGCTATGCTTGTGTGTTGATGAAAGGCAAAAAAATAAAATCCTTAGCAGAGATTCCGCCACAAACTCTTTTAGAATTGCAAGATGGAAGTGCCACCATTAAAGCGGAGGTAAAGGAAGTGTTGCAGAGGCATTGAATCGTGAGTCTTTTAGAATCGCAGTTTGCATTGTAGGCATCAACACAACTCTATTCCAAATACTCCCCAATCTCTTTTTTAGAAGTTTTCCATTCGCCAATGCTTTTCCATTTAGCAAGATTACAAAAACGACAAAAAGGAATCGGTTTGGCAAGGAATTGCAAAATCTCGTGATAATCCTTTGCCTTGTAAATATCTATAAAATCTATTGGAGTGATAGGAAGATTTTGATGAAAAGCTGCATTGAAATATTGGATATTGGGCGCAATGTTGCAAGGATAAAGTTTGCCATTTCTAAGTTGCACACAATTATTCGCCATACCGCATTTTACAAAGCTATCTAAGGGATTGCAATTTCCTTTTGGTTCTAGGACAAATTTAAGGGAAGCTTTAATCACTTGCGTGTTGTTGAAAAATATCAGCGGAATCCCAAAGTCTTTGCATTTTTGTTCTATCACTTCCCAATTTACTTTAATAGGATATTTAGTTGGGTGAATCTCTATTTTATTCTCTTTGCAAGATTCCCAAAAGTCTTTAGATTGGGATTCTAAAAGGATTCCATTTGTAACTAGCCAAATTGCACTCTTAGGAAAATATTTTCGTGTAACTTGAAAGAAGTCTTTGCAATTTGGATTCAGCAGAGGTTCTCCGCCCATTAAATGGAATCTCCCAATCAAACCATAAGTTAAGTTGGATAGCCTCTTTAAGTCGCACTCGTATTGATTGAGATTTGGGAATCCCTCTTTTGCTAATTGAGAAAAATGCGAACAGCTAAAGCAGTTGAGATTGCAATGCTCGGCTAGATGAATCTCTAGGATTCTAAGATAGACTTGCGGGGTGAGTTTATTGACTTTGGATTCTAATGCGTGGAATCTGTTTTTAAAGTCTTTATTTTGAATCTCTAATTGCCTTATTTTTTCTTTAGAATCTTGATAAAGAGATTCTACTTCTTGGAGTTTTGTTTTTAACTTTTGGTGTTGTTTGGAGTTTTTAACAAGTGAGAGAATCCAACGCTTTTTATCTTTCAAAAAGAGATTTAGTTTATCTTGCCCCCCCCCCCATATTATTTGTATGATTTGATTGCATGAAAGTCCTTAAAATAAAATGTGCGATTTTAGCGAAAAATCTTTAAGATAAGACGCGCGAATTGGCTAAAAAATCGTTTTTGAAGCGCACATAGTTTTGCGCGGATTCCACGATGAGCGCAACTTCTTCTTCTTTTAATTCCCGAATCCATTTCGCGGGATTTCCTAAAATCAATGAGCGCGGAGGGAATTTCTTGCCTTTAGTTACGACACTTCCAGCTCCTACAATGCTTTCTTCGCCAATTTCTGCATTATCCATAACACAAGCGTGCATACCAATGAGGCAACGCGAATGGATTTGACACGCGTGAATAATGCAGTTATGTCCGATTGTAACTTCATCGCCAATCACAACAGGGAATCCAGAATCTATTATCTTGCCATTTCCATCAAAGCTTCTATGCCAAATATGCAGAGTAGTTAAGTCTTGGATATTCGTGCGTTTGCCAATTTTGATGAAATTTTCATCGCCTCTAAGCACACAATTAAACCAAATGCTAGAATCCTCGCCGATTTCTACTTCTCCGATAATCTTAGCACCTTCGGCGAGGAACACATTAGCGGCGATTTTTGGGGTTTTTCCTTTGAAACTTAATAGCATTTTATTCCTTTGTTGTTGGGGTTTGGCTTACTTCATCAAGTAGATAAATAATGTGTTGCCAAGAAGCGTTGGTCGCCTCGCTTAATCCTACTTCGCAAGTGCTTGAACTCGCATAGAATCGCTGAATGTTTTGTTTTGCAAAGTATTCTTTTAAATCCTCTAGGGCATTTTGGTTTAGCTTGGGATTTATAAAGCCCTTATTTCCCGCGAACCCACAGCAAAAAGTCTGCGCGTGTTCTAATACTTTAGATTTTGTGCAGTTTGTGGCAATCTGCTTAATAGAATCCGCGTAACCTCCCTTTTTGCAAGCGCAAACTGCGTAGATTCCAATGGGTTCATCAAGGGGATTGAGTTTGAGGTTTGGCAAGATAAAGTCCCGCGCAAAGACGCTTATATCAAGAAGTTGCAATTTTTGGGATTCTAGCTTATTTTTGAATTGTTCTAGCATTTCTTGTGTGCATGCGCTATGGTCGCATACGATAGGGATTTCCCCATTGCGCGATTCCTCTATTAAATCTTGCAGGATATTTTGGAACGGGTTGATTTGCGGATTCTTTTGTGTATAGTCTTTAAATGCCTTGCCACAGCACATTTTTTCAAGATTTTTTGGGAAAATCACTTCAATATTAGCCTTTGCGCAAAGGCTTAAAAAGACTTCTTGAATCGGTCTTGTATCTCTAGCAAGAGGCGAGGGAGCAAAAATACGATTCAAACAAGAGCTAAAATACAAGACTTTTTGGGAAGATTTGATTTTTTTATTTGGCAATTTCAAAGCATTAGAAGTTGGCATATATTTAGGGATATAAGGAATTTTTATTTTTTGGTTCGCAAGAAGTGAGAGTTTTTTGATATTTTCGCGTCCTAAAATCTTCGCAGTTGTCTGTGCGAGGGTTACGCCAACTTTGGCAAGAGAGATTGTAAGTGGGATTTGTTTAGTGATTTGTGTAGCAATAGAAATTGCCAAAGGGCTAGAATGGTTGTTTTTGTGTGTAATAGCGATTTTTGCGGTGTTAATGCTTAGAGGACACATACTTTGACATAAGGAGCAAGTCGCGCAAGTCTCTACCACATAATCTTTAAATTTCGCTTCTAATGCGGCTAACTCTTCCCTTTCTTTTTGGTTTTTGTCCTCTAGGCTTTTTAGTCGTTCAATTTCCCTTACAACTGCGATTCTTTGTCTTGGCGTTAGGGTTAGGTTTTTGCTAGGGCAAACTTTCTCGCAGAATCCGCATTCCATACAGGCATTAAGATAATCTTCAATCGCATTAGCGGGTTTGAGGTTTTCAATATGGATTTTAGGATTCTCACAGATAATCACATCGGGGTTAAAGAGGTTTTTGGCGTCAAAAATCTTTTTAATGCGTTGGTTGATGGCATACGCCTTAGCTCCCCATTCTAATTCTACAAAAGGCGCCATCATGCGCCCTGTGCCATGTTCTGCTTTGGTGCTACCTTTAAGCGCGACGACCATTTGGGCTAATGCGTCCATAAATGCAGCGAAATTGGCGCATTCTTGCGGGTCGCTTAAAAGCGGAGTGATGATAAAATGCACATTGCCACTTAGCGCGTGTCCGAAAATGATTCCTTCAAAATCATATTGTTTAAAAAGCTCGGTAATGTTTTGAATGCCTTGTGCGAAATGCGGAATCTCAAAGCAAATATCCTCTGTAATCACCGTGCTTCCGCTGCGTTTAGTTGCCGCAGAGATAGGCAACAATCCTTTGCGGACTTTCCACCATTGTTCTTGTTCTGCGCTATCAAAGCTGAAATTTAAGCCAAAGAGCGTAGGCACGGAATCTAGCTGCTCCCGAATCGTTTGGAGATTGTTTTCCAAAAGAGAGAGCGTGTTGGATTCTAATTGGATAAGAATCGCACAATTCCCCTCACGGACATTTTGCAAATCCTGTGGCATTCCTTCAATATGCCGCACAGCTTTCAAACAAGCATAGTCCATAATTTCTGCAGCACTAACAATAGAATCGTTGGCACTTAGGATTTTTATCGCTTTTGCTGCGTCTTCCAAGGTTTGATAGAAGATTAACGCACAGGCTTTATGTGTGAAATCTTCTTGCATAAAATATTCTACGCGAGAAACGAATCCCAATGTCCCCTCCGCACCGATAAAAATATGATTAAGAATCTCTGTAATATCTTCAAAATCCACTAGAGCATTCAGGCTATAACCTGTGGTGTTTTTTATTTTGAATTTGCGCACAATTTCTTTGCATAAAGAATCATCTTCTAAAATCTCTTGGCGCAAATGGAGTAGATTCTCTACTAATTCTTGATGTGTTTGGAGGAAATTCTCTACATTTTGCCTATCTGAAGTGTCCAAAATAGAACCATCATATAAAATCACGCGGATAGATTTGATGGTGTGGTAGCTGTTTTGCTTGACGCCACAACACATACCGCTAGAATTGTTAGAGAAGATTCCGCCAATACTCGCATTGTTGATAGTCGCGGGGTCTGGTCCTATCTTTTTGTTAAGCGGTTTTAAGGCAAGATTCGCGTCTGAACCAATGACACCACAATCACACCAAATAGAATCCTTTTCTAGTTTGATGTTTTGCCATTTATGGAGACACACGACAAGCACACTATCACTACAAGCCTGTCCGCTTAAACTCGTGCCTGAACCCCTAAAGGTAAGAGGAATATTGTATTTTTGGCTTAAAGCGATGATTTTTTGAATCTCGGTTTCGTTAATGGGTTTAAGGACGAGTTCAGGAATGTAACGGTAGCAAGAAGCGTCAATGCCATAAGCAAAACGCTCCAAATAGTCCCCAAAGATTCTATAATGCTTCACTTCCTCTGTGGTGTCAAATAAAAATTCTCTGCATTCTTTGGCGAAATTTTGGTAATCTCTTTGCATTTTTTTCCTTAGCGTTGAAGTTGTCAGATATTTTACAATTTTTTATTTGCGAATTTTCTTGTTTTTTAGAATGTTTGAAAAAAGAGGGAAAAAACTTGCAATTTGTTTAAAATTTACTCAAATACAAGTTAGAATCCCAAATAAAAGCTTGGAATCGCTAAGGTTTTTTAAGTATGTCTTTGTAGGTGCAAGATTGGCAAAGTTTCTCTACGCATTGGTTATTTTTGAATCCCTCAATGAGTGCTTTTGCGCGTTTGGAGCGTAGAATCTCTTTTAGGCTTTGTGTGCGGAAATCCCCCAAAGGTATGTCGCCTTTAGTATCAAAGCAACACGGCACGACAATGCCATTACAGAGGATTCCTAGCTGTTTGCTTGCTCCATAGCAGAATCCCGCATTGGACTTTGTTTGTGTTTTTAGGTCTGCCCATTTGAAAAATGGTGCGCCCACTAGGAAAATCTTATAGCTTAAACGCGTCCTTTTTGGCACAATAGAATCTAACCCAAAAAAGCTTTTCAAATGCGCATAAATGGCGTTGTTTGTTGGTGGTGGGGTTAGGTTTTCGTCTAGATTCCAAAGTCTTAGGTTGATAAATTTCTCGCTTTTAAGTTTTTGGTGTTGTGCGCAGAGATTAAAAATAGGAGTGAGGTAAGAATCTAGTGAAATGGGCTTGGGTTGATAGAGCGCACTTGCGAGGGAAATATTGATTTGATGAATGCTAGGGTGGCGCAACAAAAGAGAAGAATTTGCTACATTCAAATAGAATCCGCTTGTGGTTAAATCAATCCTAAGCTTAAAATTCTCTGCAATATCCAAATAATCCTCTAGGGATTCCACACTTAGCGGGTCGCCTAAGATATGTAAGGTGCAGAGTTTGGTATGGGGGCTAATTTGCGCAGTAATTTTGCTAAAAAGATTCAAAGGCATAGTTTCTTTGAGGGTTTTTAAAGGAGTGCAAAAAGTGCAGTTTAAACCGCAAAAATTTGTAATTTCAATGAAAATTTTTTCAAATTGCATATTTTATGGAATCTGAAATTACAAATTATTCATTGCGCAAAACTTGCAAAGGGTCAATTTGTGTCGCTTTTTTGGCGGGATAATAGGAAGAAGAGAAGACAATCACAAAAGAACCAACTAGAATAGAGATTAAATCTACGAAAGATAATTCTAAGGGTAGTTTATCGCTCCCATAAACATCAGCTGGTAGCGAAATAATCGGAAAAGAAGAAAGTAGGACAAGGATAATTGCTGCGAGGATTCCACCTGCTAGGATTCCGCTAATGCCGATGAAATTACCCAAATAAAGAAAAGTTTTTTTAATTTCTGTCGCGCTTGTTCCCATGGTTAAAAGCAGGGCGATTTCTTTTCTGCGATTCATCACTGTCATTAGAAGTGAGCTAATGATATTAAGCGAAGCGACGAGAATAATCAGCATTAGCACGATAAATAAGGCGCGTTTTTCCAAAGCCAAAGCGGCGAAGAAATTGCCATTTTGCTCCCACCAACCTACAAAATGGATTTGTGGGTAATGTTTTTGGAGTTCTAAAATATCCTTGTGAGGGTCGCTAGAATAAATATGAATGCCATCATAAACGCCTTGTGGAAGTTGTTTGATAGTCTGCAAGGATTCTAAGTTTGTATAAATATAGCCTTTGTCATAAGCGAGTAATCCCGAATCAAAAACACCCACGACATTAAAGTTTTTCATCGTAGGGCTAAGGCTCATCGCAGTAGGGGTAAGGTGAGTGAAGATAAGCAAAAGATTGGAATGAAATTGTAAGCCATATTGTTGTTGCAGAGTTTTGCCAACAATAATATCAAAATCTCCTCTTTGGTAGGCTGAATTGAAGTTTTTCTGATAGGATTCTTGCGTGTTTTGATAAGCAGTATTAAAGACGGGATTGAGTTTGCTCTCGCGCTCGAAATCCACCCCAAAAACAACTGCACCTTCCATTCTTTGTCCGCGTTTGGAGATTGCTTGAATTTGCACAAAAGGGCTAAATTGCAAGTGTTGGAAACTAGATTCCATCTCTTCTAGCAAGTTTGCGTCTATCATTTCAAAGCCACTACTAAGTGCGGTGATTGGGTAATTCATAATAAATAATTTGCGTTCAAACTCCCTATCAAATCCATTCATTAATGCCATTGCAACAATCAACACCATAACGCCGATACATACACCCAAAAAGGCAAGAATCGCGGTAATAGAAATAAAAGGTTGTGATTTGTTGAATCGCAAATAGCGACGCACTAAAAAAGAAATCAATTTCGTGTTTGATTTTGTGTGTGGCGCAGATGGGATTTGGGGTTGCATTTTTAAGATTCCTTGCGTTTGGCAGCAAGTATGCCACTTTTAGGTCCGCTTTTGCCATGGCAATCTTTATATTTTTTGCCACTTCCACATGGGCAAGGTTCATTGCGCACGGGTTTTGCGCCGGAGTTTCCAAAAGTCGCGCCTTTGTTGGAATCGGATAATTTTTGTCGTGCGGCTTCTGCTTCTTTTTCATTTTCTTTATTGGCGGCTTTTAATTGCACTTTTTGAAGCATTTTGATTGCCGTGTATTTGATTTGTGCAGCAAGTTCTAAAAACAAATTATAACTTTCTTTTTTATACTCTACAAGAGGGTCTTTTTGGTTGTATCCGCGCAATCCGATTCCTGTTTTAAGGTTATCCATTACATAAAGATGTTCGCGCCATAGGTTGTCTAGCGTCTGCAAATAAACAAGTTTTTCAATCTCACTTCGTGTTTTTGCGTCCAAAACTTGCATTTTTTCTTCATAATCACGAGATAAAATTTCCTCAATATAGCCTTCAAATTGGTTGTTTGCCTTGTAATATTCTTTTAAAGAATCCAAATTTAAAAGTGCGTTGAAGTCTTCTTGTGCTTGTGCGCAAAGCAATCCCAAATCATCTTCTTCATTGAAAACTTCGCATTTTTGTAAAAGCATTGTAATGGCTTCTTGTCGGTTTTCTATAATTTTGTGCGCAATGTTGTGGTTTGGGTCTAGCATTTCATCACGCACACGATAGATTGCTTTTCTTTGCTCATTGGCGACATCATCGTATTCAAGCAAATGCTTCCTTGCTTCAAAGTGCATACTTTCTACTTTCTTTTGTGCATTTTCTACTGAACGCGTTACGAGGTGTGATTCTATGTGTTCGCCCTCTTCAAGCCCTAATTTGTCCATAATGTTTTTAATTTTATCGCTTCCAAAAATACGCAACAAAGGGTCTTCAAGGCTTAAATAAAATTGACTTGTTCCGGGGTCGCCTTGTCGTCCGCTACGCCCTCTTAATTGGTTGTCAATCCTGCGCGATTCGTGCCGTTCTGTCCCGATGATATAAAGTCCTCCAAGTGAGCGCACTTCATTATCAATCTTAATATCTACCCCGCGTCCAGCCATATTTGTAGCAATCGTTACTGCGCCCTTTTTCCCAGCATCTTTGATGATTTCGGCTTCTTGTGCGTGGTGTTTGGCATTAAGCACAGAATGAGGAATCCTAGCTTTTTGTAGGAGTTCGTGGATTCTTTCGCTTTTTTCTATAGAGGCAGTTCCTACAAGAATCGGCTGTCCTTTTTGGTTTAGTTCTATGATTTTGGCAACTAATGCTTTAAACTTTTCTGCTTCTGTTTTGTAGATTAAGTCGTTTAAATCTTGACGCAGAATCGGCACATTGGTTGGAATAGAAACGACTTCAAGATTATAGATTTGCAAAAACTCACTTGCCTCTGTTTGCGCTGTTCCAGTCATTCCCGCGAGTTTTTCATAAAGTCTAAAGTAGTTTTGATAAGTAATGTCAGCGAGTGTTTGGGATTCTTCTTTGATTTGCACCCCTTCTTTTGCTTCTAATGCTTGATGCAATCCCTCGCTAAAGCGTCTTCCTTCGCTTAATCGCCCGGTAAATTCATCAACAATCACCACTTCTCCTTCGCGTACGACATAATCTTTGTCTTTTTTGAAAAGATTATTTGCTTTAAGGGCTTGGTCTAAATGGTGCGCTAAAATCGCGTTTTCAATGCTGTATAAATTATCCACGCCAAAGAGTTTTTCTGCCTCATTAACTCCCTCTTCGGTTAGGAGAATCGTGCGGTTTTTCTCATCTAAAGTATAGTGTTTTTCTTCTTTTAGTTTGAGGGCTACGACATTGGCTGCTTTGTAATTGTCTAATGTGCGATTTGCAGGTCCTGAAATAATTAGCGGAGTGCGCGCCTCATCAATCAAAATAGAATCCACTTCATCTACGATAGCAAAATGATGATGTTTTTGCACTTTTTGGTTAAAATCATATTTCATATTATCGCGCAAATAGTCAAACCCAAATTCATTATTTGTGCCATAAACAATGTCGCTAGAGTATTGCTTTAATCTTTCATTATCATCGTAGTTGCCACTAACAATCACACCGACAGAATATCCTAAAAACTCATAGAGCGGACGCATAAGCTCCGCGTCTCTTTGGGCGAGATAGTCATTGACGGTTACGATATGCACACTTTTGCCAATCATTGCATTGAGGCAAACAGGAAGTGTTGCAACGAGGGTTTTCCCCTCGCCTGTTTTCATTTCAGCGATTTTTCCCTCGTGCAATACGATTCCACCGATGAGTTGAACATCAAAATGCCTTAGGTTTAGAATCCTTTTACTCGCTTCTCGCGTGATAGCAAAGGAATCATAAAGCACCTTATCAAGTTCTGCTTTAGCGTCTTTGGAGGTTTTGACTTGTTCTTTTAAGGAATTAAAAGCGTTTTTTAATTCTTCATCGCTTAACTTTTGGTAAGTTTCCTCTAACGCATTGATTTTGCGAATCTCTTTGAGATAATGTCCAATCAATCGGTCATTTTTGCTACTAAAAATTTTTTTTACAAGGGATAATATCATCTCTTAAGCCTTTCGTTTATTTGGGTGCTATCAACAAATCTTTCTAACAAATACAATTAAAAAGTTTGGATTTTAGCATAAATGCTATATTACTTAGATAAAATACAAAGAAATATTTTGATACAAATAAGGATAGTGATGATTTTCGTAGATGCGTGTTTCAAAAAACAAACCCCTTATACTCCGGTATGGTTTATGCGTCAAGCAGGACGCTATTTGAGTGAATACAAAGAAGTCCGAAAACTTGCAGGGGATTTTTTAAGTCTTTGTAAGAATCCAAAATTAGCAAGTGAAGTAACTTTGCAGCCTGTGGAGATTCTTAATGTAGATGCGGCAATTTTGTTTAGTGATATTTTAGTTGTGCCACTTGAAATGGGAATGGATTTGGGATTCTTTGCGGGTGAAGGTCCTAAGTTTGCTGATACAATAGAATCGCAAAAGGATTTAAATAGACTACGCAATGATGCACATTTAAGGTTAAATTATGTTTATGATACGATTGCCCTAACGCGCCAAAATCTCGCAGAAGATAAGGCGTTGATTGGGTTTTGTGGCGCACCTTGGACGCTTGCAACTTATATGATAGAGGGGCAGGGCAGTAAAACTTACGCGAAGTCTAAAAAGATTCTGTATTCTAACCCAAAACTTCTCCACGCATTGCTAGATAAAATCACGCACAATTTAAAATATTATTTGGAATCGCAAATTGAAGCCGGGGTTAATGCGGTAATGGTGTTTGACTCTTGGGCGAGTGCGCTAGAAAAAAGCGCGTATTTGGAGTTTGGTTGGCAGTATTGCAAACAGATTGCAAGTTTTATAAAGCAAAAATACCCTCATATTCCTGTGATTTTGTTTCCTAAAGGAATCTCTGGATATTTAGAAGAGATTGACGGGGAATTTGATGTTTTTGGTGTGGATTGGAGCACTCCTCTTGAAATTGCCAAAGCAAAACTTAGCCCTAAATACACGCTGCAAGGGAATCTTGAGCCTTGCAGAATCTACAATGAAGAATCTATGCTAGAGGGTGCGCGTCAGATTTTGGATTTGATGAAAAACACGCCACATATTTTTAATTTAGGGCATGGAATGCTTCCGGATTTGCCACGAGAAAATGCGATTAAACTTGTGGAATTTATCCATAATTACCGATAGTTGCATACACAGATTGTGAGGGCTGGGCGAGATTTAGCAAGGCAGAATCTGTTAGAATTGTATTTCTTTAGATTTTGGTTTTGGGGTGAGAAAGGGTGTTTTTGAGTAGATTTTAAACACTTTTTGGGATTTTTGCAGCTAAATTCTCCCCAAAAGCCCAAATTTGGCTTAAATTCAAAATTTTTATTTACCCCATTAAGAGAAAAATATATAATTAATCACCCTTAAAAACTTCAAAGGAGAAATTAGAATGAATGTAATTGGTATGGCAGTTTGGGCTGTGATAGCTCTAATTGGCGCATGGTGTTTTGGTGTATTGGCTTTACATCAAGGTGAGCAAATTTCCGCAGTGTGGATTGTTGTAGCCGCAGTATGTATTTATATGATTGGTTATAGATTCTACTCTAAATACATTGCAGAAAAAGTGTTGGGATTAGACGATAATCGCGCTACTCCTGCTTTGACAATGAATGATGGGCGGGATTTTTGTCCTACAAATAAAATCGTGCTTTTTGGACATCACTTCGCGGCAATCGCAGGCGCAGGTCCGCTTGTAGGTCCGATTTTGGCAGCTCAAATGGGCTATTTGCCAAGTATGATTTGGATTGTTGTGGGGGTTGTGCTTGCTGGAGCGGTGCATGATTTCACGGTTTTGTTTGTTTCTATGCGTAGAAATGGTAAGTCTTTGGGCGAAATCATTAAATTAGAGTTAGGCAAAGGTGTTGGAAGTATTGCAATGATTGGTATTTTAGGCATTATGATGTTGATTATTGCAATTCTAGCACTTGTTGTTGTAAATGCTCTTGCAGAATCTCCTTGGGGATTATTTACGATTGCAATGACGATTCCAATTGCGATTTATATGGGAATCCATATGAGATTTTTGCGTCCGGGCAAAATCGGTGAAGCAAGTATTATTGGATTTGTTTTGTTGATTCTTGCATTATTTTATGGGCAAGAAGTCGCTGCAAATCCTACATTAGCGGCTATCTTTACACTAAGCCCCATTACCCTAACTTATATTATGATTGGTTATGGTTTTGTTGCTGCGATTCTACCTGTTTGGTTTCTCTTGGCTCCTCGTGATTATCTAAGCACATTCCTTAAAATCGGTGTTATTGTTTTGATGGCAGCTGGGATTTTGATTGTCGCTCCAGATATTCAATTTCCGAGTGTTACGAAATTTATTGATGGCACAGGACCTGTCTTTAGTGGGCAGTTATTTCCTTTCTTGTTTATTACTATTGCTTGTGGGGCGATTAGTGGATTCCACGCACTTATTTCAAGTGGGACAACTCCAAAAATGCTAGAAAAAGAATCCCACGCTAGAATGGTTGGTTATGGTTCAATGGTAATGGAATCTGCAGTTGCTGTTATGGCTTTGATTGCTGCGTGTATTTTAACTCCGGGATTGTATTTCTCTATCAATGTCGCTCCTGCAGGACTTGGGACAACAGGAATCACCGATGTAGCACAAGCTGCAGCAGTCGCGGCGCAAACCATTAATAGTTTTGGATTCGTTATTACGCCTGAAGAAATTTTAAATATGGCAAATAACATCGGAGAAAATAGCATTTTAAGCCGAACAGGTGGTGCGCCAACTTTCGCGATTGGATTAGCGACAATTATTTCTGAAGTGCCAATTTTCAATCAAGGTTCTACCGCATTTTGGTATCACTTTGCGATTTTGTTTGAAGCACTTTTTATTCTTACTGCAGTAGATGCGGGGACAAGAGCGGGACGCTTTATGGTTCAAGATGTTTTAGGTAATGTTTATGCTCCGATTGGAAACATTCAGTCTATGTTTTGGGGGGTTGTGGCGACATTGATTTGTGTTGCAGGTTGGGGTTATATTCTTTATCAAGGAATCACAGACCCACAAGGTGGCGTGAAATCCCTTTGGACGCTTTTTGGAGTTTCCAATCAAATGCTCGCAGGTATGGCGTTGTTGCTTGTGATTGCAGTGCTTTTCAAAATGGGCAAAGCAAAACAAGCGTGGGTGGTTATTTTACCCGCTGCTTGGGTTTTAATCACTACACTTTATGCAGGAATCCTAAAACTTCTTCCGGCGAATGGCGAAAGAGTGCATGACGCAGTAAGCCATATCGCGCTTTGGCAAATCAATAGCGCAAAGGCAGCGGCTGCGACAGATCCGGCTTTGGCAGAAAGATTTGCAACGATTGCGACAAACAATTTGATTAATGCAGGACTTTGCGCATTCTTTATGTTTGTTACTTGTTTGATTTTGATTCAAACGATTCGTATTTGTATTCAATGCACAAAGGGAGAGGTTGATATTCCTCTTGCAGAATCTCCTTACCAAGAGGCTAGTCAATATGAAGGAAAAGTTGCCGCACACGGATAAGGAACAAAAAAGTTTTAAAAGCAAAATTGTTTGGTTAGAGGCTTTGGCTTCTAACCTTGTCCAAATTTATCGTCGCTCCGATAGGTTTTTTCATCTGCTTGTAGGAATGCCGAGTTATGACAAATATGTAGAGCATATGAGGCAAAATCACCCCGATAAGATTCCAAAATCTCAACGGGAGTTTTTCAAAGAGGCAATGGAAGCCAAATATGGGGCGGGAAGAAATAAGTGCTGATAGCTAAAGCCATAAGGTTTATGGATACAAGATTTCAGCATTCACTCCTGAACTTAAGAATCTATCGCCAATTCCGCTTTACAACCAAAAGATTTATGGAGTAGTATTGTAAGGATTTCATATAATTTTTGCAATGACGACTTAACTATGCCTTTTGTTGTTACGAGGAGCGAACGAAGTGAGAGACGCGGCAATCCATAATTTGAAATCAAAGAATATTCTACAATGACGAGATTCTGTATTATAGATTTGCGCTGAAGTGGGTGAAATTTGTTTCACAAATTGCACGCCACGAGATTCTAGCGAATCTCTCGCAATGACGAACAATGGTTATTTAGCTATGTCTTGCGCATTTTGTTTGTCTCTTGTAATGTTGCAATGGCAATTTATTTTTTAAGCCTTCTATTTATTTGCAAATGTGGAATCTTATTTTAGTTTTATTTTATGATTCTACTTAAAAGGCAAAAGTGGAATGATAAATGCTTTTTAATATTTAAAATTTTAAAAGGAGTTTTTATGCTATCTTCAGTAAATCCCTATGGAATGGGGAAAATTTATCCAAATTCACAAATCAATCTTCAGCCAACGCAAGGGGTGCAAGATACAATTAATGCGGAATCTCAAGCCGTGCAAGAAGCGCAAGAGTTGCCTAATTTATCGCAAACAGCTTTAGAGATTCGCAAGTTTAGCGATGGAGTTAAAGGCGCAAATGAAATGGTAGGCGCAATGCAGATTGCCGATATTACATTAAGCGGATTGGGTAATCAAATCAAAAGTAGCGGTGAAGATTTAGCGCAATTAGATAATACCGCCAAAGCAGCTCAATTCAAAGGAGAAGCACTTTTTGGCAAAGAATTAAGCTTAAGTCTAGCTGGAGAGAATGTGTCGGTTTCTCTTCCATTGCCAAGCCAAATGGAGGGTTCTATCAGTGAAAATCTAACCAATAAACATAATGAGATTATGGAAAAAATGGGAAAAATCAGTGAGTTAATAGAAAAAGCAAGTCAGCCTCTCAATGCGCCTTCCAATCAAGATTTTGATTTTGAAAACTTTGACCCAAGTTCCTTTAAGGGTTTGTTTGGATAGTTTGACGAAGTCGCAAATACTGCGACTTCTTAGAGAATCTTAGAATAAAATCTTAGTGTCCGCCGTTATTTCTATCAGAAATTTTTTCTGCCAAAAGTTTATCCAAAACATCAACGACTTTATCTGAAGCTGCTTCACCTGCATCAAATAGAGATAAAATCTCTTCGTCTCCCTCTAAGCCTTTGACTTTGAAAATATCTAGTGCATTTCTGAAAGATTCATGCACATCGCCATGTGGGGATTCCAAATTTCCATAACTTGGCAATCGGCTAAACATTTCTTTGCCATTTCCTGTTTCATACCATTTTCCAAGTCTGCAATCATGGTGATTTGCTAGTTGCACTTCTCTGTTATCATTGACAACCGCGCTGTAACTATTCATTTTAAACAACAAATGGTCTAGCTTGACAAGTCCGATGAATGTTGTATCCAAGACATTCGCGGAGTTTTGTCGCACATCCATAGAAGCTTCTCCTACTTGAATGAATTTTGAAACTTCGCCATTGACATGATCCATTTCATCGACAATTTCTTCTGTGGAAGTTTGTACTTCAGAGAAGTTTTGGCGCAAGACTTGAATATTCATTTCAATCTCTTTTGTGGCTTTTTGGGCGCGTTCAGCAAGTTTTCGCACTTCATCGGCAACAACTGCAAATCCGCGTCCATGCTCTCCAGCTCTCGCAGCTTCAATAGCGGCATTTAAGGCGAGTAGGTTGGTTTGGTCGCTAACATCGGTGATAAGATTGATTACATTGGTAATAGAATCAAGGTCTTGATAAACTTGCCCAATCATTGTTTGGAAGCTATTAAGTCTTTCTGTTACGCTAGAAACGCTACTTGTAATGGCTTCTTCAAGGATTTTGGTTTGCTTTACATTTTCTGTTGAAGTTTTTTTTGCTTCTTGGAGCAATTCAACCGATGAGGCAAAGTTATCTTGTAGAATCTTCAAATGTTTAGAAGATGAGTTTGTAACAATATTTAAGATTCTAATAAACATTTTAATGCGCTTTTCGTCTGCATTAAATTTCGTAAGAACCGCCGCATTTTCCTCTTTGTTTTCACTGCATTTACGCAAAGCATTTTCAAGCTGTTCAATTTTTGCATGTAATGCCTTGTTTTCTGCCAACAACTCTTGCTCTCTTTTGGAATTGCCAAACATTAAACTCCCCTTTTTGTGAAATTGAAATAATGAAAACTCATTCTATCTAAAAAACTTTAATAGAATCCTTATAATTATAGAAATTTAACGATTTCTTCTTTGGGATTCCGAGATTTTTTTGGAATCTGATTCTGCATTTTTTCTCCAATCACAAGAAGAATCGCAGTGCGTTCTTTGTGGATGTTGAGATTCAAATATGTGTCAAGTTTGTTAGAATCAAACCCGCCAATAATGCAAGAACCAAGCCCTAATGCGCTTACAGCATTCGCGAGATTGCCCAATGCCAAAAAGACTTGTTCTCTTGCATAATGCAACTTTTGCTCTTCGTCCATCGCGTCAATAAAGGGCTTATAAAGCGTGATGCGTTGGTTGATTTCCTCTTGTGGCATATTTCGTGCTTTTAGTTTATCTATGAAATATTCCCCAAAATCTAGCCGCGCAGTGAGGATTAGAATCACTCCGCAGTTTGCAACATGGTTTTGGTTGTTTGCGATTTTAGAAATTTCTAGCTTTTTTGCTTTGTCTTCCACCACATAAAACCTCCAAGGCTCTAAGCCAAGCGAACTAGGCGATAGTCTCCCGGCTTCTAAAATATAGTCTAGGGATTCTTTTGGGATTGGAGAATCCTTAAATTCCCGACAAGAATAACGCTCTTGGAGGATTTGCTGAAAAGCTTGTTTTGTAGATTCCATAGGTTTCCTTTCTGTAAATTTATTGGAGTAAAAATTTCTGTGCTTTTTCTTTGCTTTCAAATGCAAAAGATTCTATTTCTTTGCCTTCAAAGCACACTTTATAGGGCTTGTTCGGCTGTGTTTTGCCATAAAGTAGCGTGAGCGAGATTGCGAGATTTTTATCTTCTAAACTCGCGTTGCTCTCTACAAGCCCCAAAGGTCCGATACAATCTAGCAATTCAATCGGCGACATTTTAGGGTGTGGGAAATTTAGCTTTTGATTCTCTTCTTCGTTTCTAGCGATGACGCAACGCGCACCATTAGGCAGAATCATATAGCGTCCAAATTTGACTAATTCCATATCTTCAAACACAATCTCGCGATGGCTTTGCAGGTCTTTGAGTTTGTTGGCGATAGAAGTTTCTGTTAGCAAACAACCTCCGCCGGGACGCTCGTAGTATTCAATTCCGTATTGTTGGACTAATTCTAGTTGGCGATTCCGTCCTCTCCCGCTAATATCAAGTAGTTTTTCTCTAGGAATCCAACCTCTTTGCTCTGGAATCGTAGGAGGGAGGAGCTTAGCAGAGAGTGGGCGCACGATAAGTCCCGCACTCCCGCTTTGTTTTTCTGTGGAGAGTTTTTCTACTTGCCCTAAAGCCTCTGCGCGTTGGCTTTTGGGACGCTGTCCTAAAACTTCTCCGCTAATGACAAAATTAGCTTGTTTGGATTCTAAAAGCTTCAGTGCGTGGGCAAACATATTGCCATGACAATCAATGCAAGGATTGAAATATTTGCCATAGCCAAATTTGGGTTGGAATAAGATTTCATCAAAAAATTGTCGGCGAATGTCTATGATTTCTAATTCCGTCCCAACTTGATTGAGCCTTTGACGCAAGATTTCGCTTTTGTCGCTTTTGCTTCCAAAGCCGATATTAAAATGCAAAGCCAAAACTTCAATGCCTAAATCTTGAATGATTTTGATTGCAAGTAAGCTATCTAATCCGCCGCTAAAAAGTGCTAACGCTTTCATAAAGTGCCAATTCTCCTTTTTTTAAATCTTCTAAATATTTTTGGTATTTTCTTATTAAAAATGACTTTTCCCTAAGCGTTAGGGAATTATTTTGCAAAAGTGATTTTCTTTGTGCATCATAATGCCGATAGAGAATCATAATGATTTGCTGTTTGAGATTCTCTTTATTTTGGGGTTTGATTTTAGAATCTAACAAGATTCCGATTAATTCGGAGGATTCTAAATCCCCTTGAAGTAGTTTTTGGTATGCAATAGCTTCGGAATGAAACATTTGAGGTTCAAGATAATTTAACACAAAATCCAAAAGGCTCATATCTTCCAAAATGCTTTTGATGATTATTTTCTCGGCTAAACCATAAAAATCATTTTGGGTGTTTTGGCTATTTTGGTAAGCTGGATTGGTAGAAAAGGATTCCTTTTTATATTGGGTTTTAATCAAATGTGCTGGTAGATTTAGCCTTTGTGCTAACCAAACTTTATATTCTTCTTGAATCACAGGTGAGAGTTGGTGTAAAAAGACAAGAGATTCTTTAAGGCAAGTGTCTTTTTGCACTGCGTTTTTTAAATCAAAACGGCTTAAAATCGTGCCAAGCACATAATCAATCAATGGAATCGGCGCACTAAAGAGGTTTTTTAGATTCTGTATTTCTCCATTTTTTACCATATCAGCTGGGTCTAATCCATTATCAAACAGCACAACCCCGCCTTCTTTGTTGGCAAGACTTAAGAGGCTGGCAGCTTTAAAAGCAGCGTTGATTCCTGCATTGTCGCCATCAAAGGCTAAAATCACTTTGGGATTCCCTTTTGCAAGTAAGGGCAAATGCTCGTGTGTGAGCGTAGTGCCTAAAGTCGCAACCGCATTGGTAAAACCTGCTTGGTGCAGCATTAAAACATCTAAATATCCCTCTGTAATAATGATTTCTCCTAAGCGATAAATGCTTTCTTTTGCCTGTGGATAGCCATAGAGAACTTGGGATTTGTTAAAAAGCTTGGTTTGTGGAGAGTTGATGTATTTTGCCGGGTGATTTCCTAAAGTGCGTCCGCCAAAGCCGATAATCTTATTTTGTGCGGAGCGAATCGGAAAAATCAAGCGTTGGGTAAGTCTCGCGTAATATCGTTTCGCACCATTTTCTATATCACTTCCTAAGATTCCGACATTTAATGCGTCTTGCAAATTAATAAAGTTGCGCTGCAAGTGTGCCATAATTTCGTGGTTTTGTGGAGCATAGCCTAATTCAAAGAGGGATTTGGTCTCTGTTGTAATTCCGCGCCCTTTGATATAGGATTCCACTTCGCTATTTAGCATAGATTGGTAATATTCATTCATAAAGTTTAGAATCTTAAAATCATCGGTTTTTTTGAATTTTTCTGTGTATTGTAAAGTAACATTATAAAATTGCGCAAGTTTTTCTAAAGCCTCTATGTAATTAAGCTTTTCATAATCCATTACAAATTTAATCGTATCGCCACTAACTCCACAGCCAAAGCAGTGAAAATATCCTTTGTTGGAATTTAGCACGAAGCTTGGCGTTTTTTCTTGGTGGAAAGGACAACAAGCCTTATAGCTTGAACCCATTTTCTTTACTTCTATATAATGGCTGACAACTTCTACAATATCTAGTTGATTTTTGAGTGCTTCAATGCTCTCTTGTGTAATCAATTTCGCTCCACTTCTTAAAACTAAAGGTGGAATTTTACAAAATTTTATCTATAAGTTTTGTTATAATGTGGAGTAAATTTACAAAAAGGCAAAAATTGGATTTTTTGGAAAGCATTGAATATCGCGACCCGCTTTTTGGAGTGATGATATTTATTTTTTGTGTTGGACTTGCAAGTCTTTTTGCGTATTATTGGAATTATTTGATTGGCAAAAGACGGCAGGATTCTTTGAGTAAATTCATAGAAAGCTTTGATTATATTGGGTTTGATGAAGAGGCGCAAGAGTTTTTAGCCCTTAGTCCTAATCCGATTCCATCTTTGTTGTTTATGGCAAAAATGTATCAAAAAAGTGCGAATTACGAAAAGGCGATTCGGCTTTATGTCGCTTTGCTAGAATCTATCCAAAATCCTGTGGATAAAGTGCCGATTTTAGAATCCTTAGGATTGCTGTATGAAAAGGCGGGATTCCCTTCAAGAGCAAAAGAGATTTATTTGGAGATTCTGCATTATTATCCGCGAAGCCCTTTAGTTTTAAAGGCGTTCATTAGGGTTTGCGAGAAGCTAAGTTTGTTTAAAGAATCCTTGGACGCACTAGATTGTTTGGAAGAATTACAAGGAAATACGCAGGTTTATCGGCATTATTTAAAGGCGAAGATTCTGATTGCAAAGGGGCAAAAAAGCGAAGAAACCACACAAAAGTTACTTGCGATTCTCCAAGAACAACCCCTTTTGGCGCGTTTGATTTTGGGCTTTTTAAAAGACTTCTATCCGACGCTTTTTTGGGAATATTTAAAAATCATTCCTAAAGAGATTCTGCTAGAATTGCAAGATATGCTATGGAATCTTAACAGAGAAATAATCCCGCAAAGTCTCCTTGAAGAGTTGAAAAATACTCCACAAAATGCGCAAAACCAAATCCTAAAAGATATTTTTGAGGCTAAAGGAATCTTGCCGCTTAGCTTCTCGCAAAAAATGACTTTTGAGCTTGAAACGCTTTGTTTGTTGCGCACACACAAAAGCTTTCAAGGCGATTTGGGATTCCACTATCAATGCACTTCTTGCAAGGCAACGACGCCTTTAGCCTTTGAACATTGTCCGCATTGTGATGGGCTTTTGACGCTTAAGACACTCGTGTTTTTAAAAGAAAAACAAGATGAAACGCGTTACTCTTTTTTGTGATGGCTCTTCTTTGGGGAATCCCGGAAGTGGCGGTTGGTGCGGAATCTTGCGCTATGGAGAGCATGAAAAGATTGTGCGCGGTGGAGCGGAATTTGCGACGAATAATCAAATGGAGCTTACCGCGTTAATTCGTGGATTAGAAGCACTCAAAGAGCCTTGTGAGGTTTTGGTGGTTTGCGATTCTAAATATGTGTTAGAGGGTTTAAATAGATGGTTGCCAAATTGGATTCAAAAGGAT
Source organism: Helicobacter sp. MIT 05-5294 (assembly GCF_000765675.1). Taxonomy (GTDB): domain Bacteria; phylum Campylobacterota; class Campylobacteria; order Campylobacterales; family Helicobacteraceae; genus Helicobacter_D. The sequence continues at coordinate 137,883 of NZ_JRPA02000002.1, forward strand.
TTTAAAAATGTCAAGAATCCTGAGCTTTGGAGGCTTTATTTGGAAGTTTCCAAACCGCATAAAATCCAAGTGCAATGGGTCAAAGGGCATAGCGGACATATTGAAAATGAAATCTGCGATAGAATCGCCAAAGAAGAAGCAATGAAATTCAAAAACCCTTAAGTTTGTGAGTGGGATTCTGTGTTGGAGTATCAATACAAGGAAGATTCTTTGTGGTGGGGAGAAAATATGTTAAAATACCCGAAATCTTGTAATGTGCCTAAGGCTAAAAAGAATTAAAATGTAAGGATTGCTGTGGATTTAGGAAATTTTGAACAAACTTTAGGCTATCACTTTAAAAAACAAAATCTACTCAAAGTCGCCCTAACGCACAAAAGTGCCAAAAAAGGAAACCATAACGAGCGTTTGGAGTTTTTGGGTGATGCGGTGTTGGATTTGATTGTCGGGGAATTTTTATATAATAAATTTCCGCATTCTCCAGAGGGAGAACTCTCGAAAATGCGCGCGTCTATGGTGAATGAAAAGTCGTTTGCGAAGTTGGCGCGTCATTTGAATGTCGGCAAATATTTGTATATTTCTGTTTCTGAAGAACAAAACAACGGGCGCGATAAGGATTCTATTCTCTCTAACGCCTTTGAAGCGATTATGGGAGCAATTTATCTTGAAAGCGGTTTGGGAGCTGTGCAAAAGCTAGTGTTGGCATTGCTAGAAGAGATTTATCCAAAGATTGATTTAAAAAGCTTATTTTACGACCATAAGACTGCTTTGCAGGAATTAACACAAGCTCTTTTTGGAATCACGCCCGAATATGTTGTGCTAGATTCGTTTGGACCAGACCATAATAAAGAATTTTTAATGGGTGTGAAAATCAACGATAGAGAATATGCTAGGGCAAATGGTAAAAGCAAGAAAGAAGCACAGCAGACTTGCGCAAAAGCCGCATTGGAAATTTTAGAGAAAGAATCGCAAAGGAATGCTCAATGAATACTTTTGGACAAGCTCTTAGGGTAAGCACTTTTGGTGAAAGTCATGGCGTGGGAATTGGCGCGGTGATAGACGGATTACCAGCGGGGTTGGAGATTGATGAGGAGTTTATCGCTTCTGAAATGCTAAGACGCGCCGGAGGGCGGAATCTGTATGCAACCCAACGCAAAGAAGCAGATGAGGTAACAATCCTAAGTGGTGTTTTTGAGGGCAAAACCACCGGCACACCTTTGGGATTCTTTATCCAAAATTCCGCGAGTAAAAGCAGCGATTATGCGACGATTCAGAATCTTTTTCGTCCCGGACACGCGGATTTTACTTATTTTTGCAAATATGGAATCCGAGATTATCGCGGAGGAGGGCGCAGTAGTGCAAGGGAAACAAGTGCGCGTGTCGCAGCAGGTGCGATTGCGAAATTGCTTTTGGGGAAATTTGGAATCTCACTTAGAAGTGGAATCCTAAACATTGGCGCGATTGTGGGGAAAGAAATTGATTTTGAAAATGCCAAGAAAAGCGAGATTTTCGCACTAGATAAACAAGTGGAATCTGCGCAAAAAGAAGCGATTTTACAAGCAAGAGAAGCACATGATAGTTTAGGAGGTGTGGCATTAATTAGTGCAAAGGGCGTTCCTATCGGACTTGGTGAGCCTTTGTATCACAAGCTAGATTCCGCGATTGGTGCTTTGATGTTGGGTTTAAATGGTGTCAAGGCAGTGGAAATAGGTTTGGGCGTGGAATCTTCAAAGCTTAGAGGCTCACAAAACAACGATGAAATGGACGCAAAGGGATTCCTAAGTAACCATTGTGGCGGAGTTTTGGGAGGTATTAGCAATGGTGAAGAAGTAGTGGTAAAAGTGCATTTTAAACCAACGCCTAGCATATTTGTGCCACAAAATACGCAAGATTTGCAAGGCAATGCTGTGCGTTGTGAGATTAAAGGAAGACATGACCCATGTATTGCGGTGCGCGGTAGCGTGGTTTGCGAATCTAGTCTAGCACTGATTTTGGCGGATATGTTGCTATTAAATGCGACAAGCAAACTAGAGAATCTACAAAAAATCTATTCTTAAAAGCTTTGCAAGGTGCGTTTGTGACTAAAAATGCGTTGATTTTCGCCGATGGCAAACTTGGCGTTGGGCTAGGGCATATTAGTCGGTGCAGGGCATTGAAGTCGGAGTTGGAATCCTTAGGCTTTGTTGTGGAGCTTAAAGACACGCAGGAACTAGAAGAGGAATTTAAAAAGTTAGAATCCCAAAGAGCATTAAGGCAGGAATCCAAAGAAAAATATTGCAGTTTTTTGTGGGATTTAATTGTCATAGATTCGTATGTGTTGGGTGTGGAATCTTACAAAAGCGCGACGCAGTTTGCGAAAGTTTGTTTGTTTTTTGATGATACTTTGCGCCTAAATTATCCAGAGGCGATTTTGCTAAATAACGCTAGAAGCGCGGATTTGTCAGAATATAAAGCCAAATATCCTAAGCATCAATTATTTTTAGGGAATAGCTATCGCTTATTACAAACTCCTTTTGTGGAAGTGTTGGAATCTCCAGCAATTCCGCTGAATTTAGAGATAAAAAAGGTATTAATTACGCTTGGCGGGAGTGATTTGTTGGGGTTGAATGCACCTTTGCTTGTGGCACTTCGCAAAGCCTATCCGCATTTGGAGCTGCATTGTATTGCTAAAGATTCCTTGGAGGATTTGTTGGACACGCCTTTGAGAGGATTGTCTAAAGAGCGGGGCGTGAGTTTGCATTATGGTTTGAGTGCGCGAGAAATGGTAGCTTTGATTAGGCAAATGGACCTTTGCATTTGTGCTTGTGGGCAGAGTTTAGGGGAGATTCTAGTCTGTGGAATCCCAGCCATCGCATTAGAAGTCGCGGCGAATCAAAAGACGAATCTAACGAGCTTTGCAAGTTGTATTTTAAGCATAAGAGAGGCTTATTTGATGACGCGCGATAGGATTTGTCAAAAGGTTTTAGAGCATTTAGAATCCTATGCCTCGCTTACTTTGCGCACGACACACCAAACCCGTGCTTTAGAGATTTTAAGAACTCCTACGAAATGGAAAGAAAGCATAGAAGCGGTGTTTTGTTAGTCTTGTAGGGGCGGCACGGCTTGTAGATTGTTTGTGTTTTGATTGATTTCGTTTTTGCCTTATTGCTTGGGATTTTACGCTTTTGAAGTTGGGATTCTTTGGCTTAGTGAGGTGAGATTTAAGAGAAATTTAGAAAAACAAATAAGCTTATGCTATAATGTCCGCTTATTTTGTTTTTAAGGAAAATTATGCGCAAACTAATTGGTTTATTGACACTTACTAGCTTAGCACTTTTCGCGGATTCTTCAAAAGAGATTCTAATGTATTCTAGCCCTACTTGTGGGTGTTGTGAGAAATGGGCGCAGTATATGGATAGTAGGGGCTATGTTGTCAAATCCCATAAAGACGATGAGGTTTTTATGCAAGTCAAAAAGGATTTTAAGATTGAGCCAAAATATCAAAGCTGCCACACAGGAGTCATTGAAAAAAATGGCACAAAATACGCGATAGAGGGGCATGTCCCAGCTGATGCGGTGGCTTGGCTGCTAGAAAATGAGCCTAAGGATATTATTGGTGTCTCCACGCCGGGAATGCCACAAGGAAGCCCGGGAATGGAGCATGGAATCTATGAGGAATATCCTGTGGTTTTGATGACGCAAGGGGGCGGTTATAAGGTTTTTGGCATTTATAAGGGCGAGGAGAAAATCAAAGAGGGGGCTATGAAGTAGCCTTGCTCCTCATTGCTACAAGAAGCGTTGCGACAGAGCAATCTATAATGTTGCACACAAAAGGTGTTGCAATGGAATCTCTAAAGTGAGATTCCATAATTTGTTTTTGGGTTGTTGATATTATAGGTTTGCAAGTGTGGGCAACTTAATGTAAATGTGCGCTTCGGATTTCCTTGCAAGGATACTAAGGGATTCGTTATTTTTGCAATCACTCTAATTCATTTCCGCACACATTTTTTCAAATGCTTGATAATATTGCCAAGATTCCACAATATCGGGACGATGGGATTTGATATGTGACAGATGGGTATCTAAGACTTTTTTGCAGTGTTGCTTTAAATGAGTATCACTTTTTAGATAATCTAACACATCTTGTTCGGTTAGCTTTTTTTGGGATTCTATTTCATCTTGCTTATCTAGAGCCTGAAAAAGCGTTTGAATGTAGTTGGAAGCTTTTGTTGTGAGGGTTTCATCTTGTATAAAATCGCAATAATTATCAGAAAGAATATAAATATGCCTTTCTTCTTTATTTTCGAAAAAATCTCGTAAAAGATTCTTTGTAATATTAGTATATTTGGTCTCAATAGCTTCTTTGTGTTCATAAACTCTATCATTCCAATATTCATTGACATACACTCTTTTATCAAATTCCCACAATCTACTAGTAATATGGAGTTTAAAGATTTTATTGCGCAGGTTTGATATTTTAAGAGTCAGAGGCAATAATCCGCAATAGCGACTTACTCTTTGGGCAAAGAAGTTTTTTTCTTTTTGTAATGGAGGATTGAAACCAAAGGTTTTGGATAGTTTGCAGAAAGTCTCAAAAGCTTTTTTACCCGTGATTTCGCTCATATCCATATAAATTGTATTTTTAAGGTTTATTAAACGCTCATAAAGTGGAGTATCGTGCAAACACATAAATTGAAAGTTTAACCAAAATTCAAGCGTTTCAAGAGAGGGTTCATTGGAATTTTTCTCGTATTTAATGAGTTTTTTGCAGATTTCATAAGGATTGTCCTCTAAGCTCAATTCTCCCCTAAAATTAATCCTACGCATTGTTATATAGTGTCTAATGGAGCTAATGGGGTCTCGAATAAGATTGATGGATTTTAGATTTGGGATAAGCGCATAGTATTTTGCTCCCTCTAAAGTGTCTATAAAATTTCTAATAGATAAATAGCCAAAATATTGCTTAAATTCACTACAAGACAGAATCCGACAATAAAGATCTTTGTAGGTTTCTTGCGCATTTTTGGAGTTTCCACAATAATGGTCTAGCACCCCGCATCTGCGCATAAAGCACTTAAAAGCAGTGTTTCCTGTCCCATGTCCTCCCCAATAGACGAATAATACTCTGTCTTTTGGCAAAGGCAAATTTATCTCCCAAGCTACTTCTGGTGGGATATTTTGATAACTTAAAGCGGGATATGGATTTTGCGATTCTTTGTTAAGTCGGTTGGGATTCAACAAAGGCGGGTAGGGGTGGTTGGTATCAAGATAGGATTCTTTAAATTCCTTTGATTGTAACCATTTTAAGACTTCTTGATAGTGTTCTAAAATAAAATTTTTGCTTTGGGATTCCATTGACTTAATTGTCTCTTCTAGTGCATTGAGACTAGCAATAAGAGAGGAAATATTTTTTTCTTTTGGGACAAAATAATAAGGTAAGCCTAAAGATTGCAATACTTGTTTGAAATCTTGATGATTTTTGTAGATTTGATTGGCAAGTTTTATTTCGCCGAAGAGCCTAAAATACCCTCCATAAAGCAAGGTTTTATTTGCCTTTATCAAGGCTTCGCCGATAAGATAAGCCAAATGATATTTGACTTGCAGGGATTGTGGATAATCCTCTAAGGACTCTAAAGCGGGGTATTTTAGACTAGGGAAGACTTTGATAGTTTGTTGGTAGATTTGTTGTTGTTTTTTGTGTTGCCGTGTGATTTGAAGCAGTGTGTAGATGAATTGGAATAACCTAAAGGGATTGAATGTGCAAAAAGGATTTTTTAAACTTTTGTTATTTTGCCCCCCCCCCCCATATTTTCAGCATTTAAAGCGCAGTTTTGCCCTTGATAAAAATACAATGCACAAAGTCCAAGCTGATAAGCTAGATGATTTTTGAATCGTTCTTTTGCATTTTTGGGATTCTTCATTTGATTTTGTCGGTAAGTTTTTGAGGCAAAATAGCTGTGAAACTGCATTTTTCTTTCCTTTGGTAATTTTTGTGCGATTTTAAGATTGTAATTTTTCTTGTAAAAACTCGTGGAGTTTGTTGTATTCTTTGCGCTCTAGGAATCGCGATTTTTGGGTGGGAAGATTGTTTAAATGCACGAATCCATAAGCAACGCGTTTTAAATCCAAAACTTCTAAGCCAAAATGCGCAAAAAACCTGCGTAATTCGCGGTTTTTGCCCTCTGTGATTGCCACTTTGATTTTGGAATATTTTGGAGTATTTTTGATACAAGAGAAACTCGCAAAAGGCGCGAAGTCCATTGAGCGGATTTCACTTTTACTATGCGCACCTGCACTTGCGTTTTCTAGGCTAAGCCCTGATTCCATAGCTTTAAAGACATAATCTTGAATCTTGCCAGAGAGTTTGAGCAAATAAACGCGCTCCAAATTGCTTTCCATTAAAATCCGCGCAACTTGCACATTATCGCTAAGCAAAAGCAATCCCTCACTTGCAAAATCCAATCTCCCAACAGGAGTAAAATGCGCGAATCTTTTAGGCAAGGAATCAAAGATTACGCGCCGATTGCGGTCGTCTTTTTTGCTGACAAGCTCTCCTTTGGGCTTGTTGTAGGCGATGAGGGTGTATTTGTCTTGAGGTTTTAGTAGTCTGCCATCAAGATAGACTTTCATGCCCTCACGCACTTGATAGGAAAAATCCCTAACAATTTCGTGTTGGATACTTACTTTTCCTGCAAGGATTAGTTTGTCCGCCTCGCGCCTTGAGTATTTGGAATGATGAGCAATGTATTGATTAAGTCGCATATTATTTCTTGAATCTAAAATTTTGTTCTTTAAGAAAGATTTTGAGCCTCTCTTTATGTTTGCCTTGCAGAATAAGAGAGAATCCACCCTCTTTTTCCTCCAATTTTCCGCCACTTGCAAAATGTTTTTTAACAGCTTTTAGGAGAGTTTGCATTACTTCTTTGTCTGCATAAAAGATTCCACAACGCGTAATGTCTTTGCCGCCTGATTTTTCCTCGTTGATTCCTAAAAAATACGAATCCTTTTCTTTGCAAATGGGATTCTTTTTACATAAACACGCACTTTTTAACTCTCCGCATTTTTTGCATAAAGTATCCAAGCTATCTTCAAATTTCGCGCCAATGACTAAGCATTTTAGAGAATCGTTTAGTTCTGCCATTGGAGTTGCTTTAATTCTTCTTTGATATTGCTATGCACAGATAGGGAGCTAATCATCTCTAATTCTTGTGTTTGTGTTTTAAAGAGAATCCTAAGTTCGCGTTTGCCTTGATGTTTGATTGCCGCTTCTCGCAAAAGTCGCATAATGTTTGCGTCTGTATGAATATCCAATAAAAGCGTTAATGGCTCATTGGTATCACTTTTTTGAATTGTAAAATCTACCTTTTCTTTTTTTGCCTCATCAAGGGTTAAAAGTTTCTCCGCTTTGAGTTTTTTTGTTTCATCTTGTTCTTGCACGAGGCATTTTACGGCGACTGGGGATTCCTTGTCCATTGTTTCAAGCTGTTTGAGGATTTGTTCAAAAATCGTTAATTCTACGCTTCCATATAAATCTTGAATCTTTAGGATTCCATATCTTTTGCCATTTTTGGAGAATTTACTCACCACATCTTCAATCTGCCCGGCAATCAAAATGCGGCTATTTTCCGCAATATCTTTGATTTGATTTGTAGGAGTGTAGGCAATGGACTTGAAAGATTCCTTAAAAGCGTCTAATGGGTGTCCAGAAGCATAGAATCCCAAACTTTCTTTTTCAAATTCTAAGATTTGCTTTTGTGCAAACTCTTCGTAATGTTCTAGATTTAAGCGGATTCCTGTGATTTCCTCATCGTTTCCAAAAAGGGAATTTTCTGCTTCTTTTTTGGCGGTTTGTGCTGCTTTGGCAGCTTCTGTTAGGGATTCTATTTGTTTCAATAAAGATCTGCGTGTAATGCCAAAGCAATCCATCGCGCCACTTTTAATAAAGGATTCCAATGATTTTTTATTGACTTTTTGTGGGTCAATGCGTCCTAAAAAATCCTCTAAATCTTTGAAATCTCCATTGTTTTTGCGCTCATCTAAGATGATATTAATCGCCACTTCACCCGCGCCTTTGATTGCGCCAAGTCCAAAAAGAATGCAGCTCTCTCCGCCAATTTCTGCAACGCTAAATTCTAATTCGGATTTTTGGAGATTGGGCGGAAGCACTTTGATTCCCATTTGATTGGCTTCTTCAATGTATTCTACGATTTTATCTGTGTCGTTTTTCTCTGAAGTAAGCAAGGCAGCCATAAATTCTTTGGGATAATAGGTTTTAAGATACGCAGTTTCAAAGGTTACCATAGCATAGGCAGCGGAATGGGATTTATTGAATCCATAACCCGCGAATTTAACAATGAGTTCCCATAATTCCTCTGCTTTTGCTCTATCAAAGCCTTGCGCGACTGCGCCATCGGCAAATTTACTTTTGTTGTCCGCCATAATCTTCGCGTCTTTCTTCCCCATTGCGCGGCGGATTAAGTCTGCTCCTCCTAGACTAAAGCCCCCGATTCTTTGCACGATTTGCATAACTTGTTCTTGATAAACAATCGTGCCATAAGTTGGGCGCAAAATCGGTTCTAACTCCGGAAACATATACACAATCGGTGCTTTGCCATGCTTCCTATCAATAAAATCGCTTACCATTCCGGATTCTAGCGGACCGGGACGCCCTAAGGCGATGATTGCGATAATGTCTTCAAAAGTGCTAGGGCGCATTCGTTTATTGATTCCTTGAAACATACTAGATTCTATTTGAAATACGCCTAGAGTATTGCCACTTTGTAGTGTTTCATAGACTTTTTTATCATCTACATCTATACTTAGGAAATCTATCTCTTTATTGTAGTTGGTTTTGATAAGTTTAAGCGCATTATCAATGAGGGTAAGGGTTTTTAAGCCCAAAAAGTCAAATTTAATCAAATCCACATCTTCAAGATATTTCATAGAATATTGTGTCGCAATGATTCCGTCTCGTTGTGAGCGATAAAGCGGGGCTTTGTGCCATAGCTCTTGCTCGGAATCAATCACGACAGCAGCAGCGTGTGTTCCGGGATTCCGCTTTGTCCCCTCCAAAATCCGCGCAAACTCCCATACTTTTTTAGCAAGAGGATTGTTTGCGAGAAGTTCCGCGATTTTGGGTTCTTTATTATAAGCGTCTTCTAGGGTGATTTCTAATTCTTTTGGAATTAGTTTTGCAAACGCATCAGCATCGCCATAAGGCATTCCCATAACACGCGCAACATCACGCACTACGGCTTTGGCTTTCATCATACCAAAGGTAATAACTTGCGCGACATTGTGGCGTCCATATTTTTCTGTAACATAGTCCAAAATCTCCCCGCGTCTGCTTTGGCAAAAGTCCATATCAATATCGGGCATACTTACACGCTCTGGATTCAAGAAGCGTTCAAAAAGCAAATCGTATTTCATAGGATCAATATTAGTAATCTCCAAGCAAAACGCAACCAAGCTTCCCGCAGCACTTCCACGACCCGGACCTACTGGGATTCCGCGTTCTTTTGCTGCACGCACGAAATCCCATACGATGAGCATATAGCCCGGAAATTTCATTTTGTTGATGATTTCAATTTCACGCTCTAAGCGTTCTTTGTATTCTTGGTGGCGATCGCTCTCTACATTGGCGAGTCGTTTTTCTAAGCCCTTGCGGCATTTATAGGCGAAATATTCGCTATCTTGTGTGAAGTCTAATCCCTCTTTTTGTGCGTATTCTTGCGTGAATTTAAAACTAGGAGGCGTTGGGTCGCCTAGATGAAGCTCTAAATCGCATTTGTTGGCAATTTCTTGTGTGTTTTCCAAAGCTTCAGGAATATCCGCATAGAGTTCTGCCATTTGCGCGGGGGTTTTGATGTAAAATTCTTGCACGGTGTGGTGCATACGATTGGGATCGTTGAAATCCTTGCCAAATCCAATACAAAAGGCGACTTCTTGCGCAGTGGAATCGCTTTGATAAGTGTAGTGCGTATCGTTGGTTGCGATGATTTTAATGCCTGTTTCAAAGGAAAGCTTTAAAAGCTGGTTGTCAATGAGTTGTTGTTCTTGGATTCCGTGTCGCATAAGCTCCAAATAAAAGTCTTCGCCAAAAATCTCTTTGTATTCTAGCGCAACTTCTTTTGCACGCTCATAGCCTTTGCGCCCTTTGTTGTCGTCTTTTTTAAGATTAAGATGCCATTGCACTTCGCCATTAAGACACGCACTACTGCAAATCAAACCCGCGCTGTGTTCTCGTAGCATTTTTTTGCTAATGCGCGGTTTCATATGGAATCCATAAAGACAAGCCTGTGAGCTTAGATACATTAGATTTTTATAGCCCTCTAGGTTTTTGGCATAAAGGCATAAATGGAATCTTTGATTGTTTTTATCGCTAATATCTTCGGCATTATGCAAATAAGCTTCCATACCCAAAATCGGCTTGATTCCCTCATCTTTCATTGTCTTATAAAATTCAATCGCACCAAACATATTCCCATGGTCTGTAATTGCCACGCTCTCCATACCATATTCTTTGATTTTTTTTGCCAAAGTTTTGACTTTGTTTAATCCATCAAGTAAGGAATATTCAGTATGTAAATGCAAATGCGTAAATTTCGGTGTTTGACTCATTATTTGCCTCTTTAAAATCATTTGGATTCGTGATTCTAACCTATAAATACTAATAGAGGGATTAACTTTAGCAGAATAATAAAGAAGTGCAATAAAAGGAAGTTTTTAAAGAAATCGGATTGCAAGGAATCCCTTAGGATTCTTGCAGTTTGCGTCATTTAGCAACTAATACCGCTTCGCGTTGGTCTTCACCATAGATAGGTGCTAGGGTTTTAGCATAAGCCTCTTGCATAAAGCCATTTTCATTGAGAGTTTTTATCTCATTGTTAAGCCATTCTAGCAATTCTTTATCGCCTTTTTTAACTGCTGGGGCAATCACATCTTCATCGCCTAGTTTTCCGATTCCAACCGCAAATTCGGGATTCTCTTTTGCCCAAGCAAAAACTAGCAAATTATCGTGAGCGAGTGCCGCGCCTCTGCCGTCTTTAAGTGCCAAAAATGCTTCTGTGTTTTGGTCGTATTTGAGCAATTCAATCTCTGGGTGGTTTTTGGTGAAGTAAAAATCCGCTGTTGTGCCTTTGTTGATGATGAGTTTTTTGCCTTTCAAGTCTTCTACGCTTTGAATCTCACCATTTTTAGAAACAACACCCAAAGCAACTTTCATATAAGGAGTTGCAAAATCCACAACTTCTTCTCTTTCTTTGGTTTGTGTGAAATTCGCCATAATCACATCAACTTTACCGCTTTTAAGAAACTCTACGCGGCTTGCTGCTTCTACTAATTCAAACTTGACTTTGCTAGAATCCCCTAGAAGATCTTTAGCGATTTGTCGTGAGATATAAACATCAAATCCGTCGTTTTCTCCCGTGCTATTGACAAATCCAAAAGGTGGTTTATCGCTAAAAACTCCAATAGTGATTTCGCCTTTTTGTTTGATGGATTCTAAGCCGTTGGTTGTTTTTGAAGTGTTTGTATCTTCTCCACAACCCATAAGCAATGCTCCAAATCCTAGACTTAAGAATACTAAAAATAATCTTGAAAACATCTTTTTCATTGATTTTCCTTTATCGTTTTGATTTGCATAAAGCGTGGAATTTTACCCATAAAACCTTAAAACTAATTATTAAAATTTATATTTCGGGTTCCATTGTGAAAATATATTAAGATTTGCAGGATTAAAATGCACAGAATTTAATAGAAGTAGTGCAAGAGTTGGGATTTAAATAAGGAGATAAAATGTTATTATAGAAAGAAAAATCAAAGAAAATTCTCTATGAGAAAGCTCTCTTAAGATTCTTGTATTTCATATTGAAAGACATCAAAAAGCTGACCAAAACGACAAGATAGGCTTGAGAAGATGAGCCTAAAAGTCTTGTGTTTAATCTTTTTAGTCGCGCAATAAAGCAAATGAAGCGTGTATTTAAAAGTAGAATCTTAAGAAAAGAATCTAGCCTTTAGTGCAATATTCTGCGATTCTTTGGATTCCTTTTTCTATGCTTTTTAAATCTGTGGCAAAAGAAAATCTAAAATACCCGTCCATTCCAAAGCCAATACCCGGAATCACCGCAACTCCAACCTTTTCTAGCAAGTCTTTACAAAACTGCATAGAATCTTTAGAAATCTCCGCACAATGCACAAAAAGATAGAATGCTCCATCGGGCTTATTGACGCTTAAGCCTTTGATGGCATTGAGTTTCTCACAAGCAAAATCGCGTCTTTCTTTAAATGCCAAGCGCATGGTTTCAATATCCTTATCCGCGCTTCCATTAAGTCCTACAATCGCGGCTTTTTGGGTGATAGAGTTGATATTAGAGAGGGATTGGCTTTGGAAAGAGTTGATGAGTTTGACAAGCTTTTGGTCTTTACTTGCAAGATAGCCCATACGCCACCCTGTCATTGCGACAGCCTTGCTAAGCCCATTGATTGTAATTGTGCGCTCTAACATATCTTGACTAATGCTTCCGGGCGAAACAAAAGTGCCATCATAGACTAATTTTTCATAAATTTCATCGCTAAGCACCCAAACATTTGTGTCTTTCAAAACTGCAGCAATCTCTTCTAGCTCTGCCTTAGAATACACCATTCCTGTGGGATTAGATGGAGTGGTTAACACGAGCATTTTGGTTTTTGGAGTGAGTGCGGTTTTGAGTTGGTCTTTGGTGATTTTGAAGTTGTTTTCTTGTGTGGTTTGGATAAAAATATTTTTGCCCCCGCTAAAAGTAACAAGCTCGGGATAAGTTACCCAATAAGGACAAGGGATAATCACTTCATCGCCTACATCAATGAGGGCTTGAAATACATTAAAAAGCGAGTGTTTTGCTCCGCTATTGACGATGATTTCTTTTGTGGAATATTCTAAGTGATTGTCGCGTTTAAGCTTCGTGCTGATAGCCTCTAAAAGCTCCGGGATTCCTGCTACTGCGGTGTATTTGGTGAATCCTTCGTTGATTGCTTTTATTGCCGCGTCTTTAACGACTTGTGGTGTGTCAAAGTCTGGCTCACCTGCAGAAAAAGAAAGAATATCTTTGCCTTGTGATTTGAGTTCTCTAGCAAGTGTGCTAATAGCGATAGTTATGGATTCTGAAAGGTTGCTGATACGATTGGAATACATTTTGGCTCTCCTTTAAAAGCGCAATTTAAAATGTTGCAAATATAGCCTTTTTTAACTTTGATAAAAATTATAAAATAATGGAGAATCGCAAATCATAGAATCTTTTTGTTTTAATTAATATTAGCTCTAAAAGCTAAATAAACTTTAGTTAATTAGACTAAAATATTATGAATTTTTTAACTTAGGGTATTGACAATTTTTATTTTTTTGATTATAATCCGCGCCGTTTTTATACGATAAACCATACTAATTGGAGGTATTCCTATGAATTTCAAACCACTTGGAGAAAGAGTTCTAGTAGAAAGACTAGAAGAAGACACGAAAACAGCTTCTGGCATTATTATTCCTGATAATGCAAAAGAAAAGCCACTTGAAGGGAAAGTTTTAGCAATCGGCAGTGAAGTAAAAGAAGTAAAAGTCGGTGATGTCGTTGTTTTTGGGAAATATTCTGGAACTGAAGTGAAACTAGAGGGCAAAGAATATTTGATTTTAAAACTTGAAGATGTTTTAGGCGTTCGTGCTTAATAATTTAAAATTATTTTAAGGAGATAAAAATGGCAAGTAAAGAGATTAATTTTTCAGATAGTGCAAGAAATAGATTATATGAGGGCGTAAAACAACTCAATGACGCAGTAAAAGTAACGATGGGACCAAGAGGACGCAATGTGTTGATTCAAAAAAGCTTTGGTGCGCCAACTATCACAAAAGACGGCGTTTCTGTGGCAAAAGAGATTGAACTCGCAGATCCTATTGCGAATATGGGAGCGCAACTCGTTAAAGAAGTCGCAAGTAAAACGGCAGATGCCGCAGGTGATGGCACGACAACTGCAACCGTGTTGGCTTATAGCATTTTCAAAGAAGGATTGAGAAATATCACTGCAGGAGCGAATCCTGTGCAAGTTAAACGCGGAATGGACAAAGCAGCAGAAGCTATCACAGAAGAACTTAAAAAAATCGCAAAGCCTGTCGCAGGTAAAAAAGAAATTGCGCAAGTCGCTACTATCTCTGCAAACTCCGATTCTAAAGTGGGTGAGTTGATTGCTGAAGCAATGGAAAAAGTTGGCAAAGATGGCGTGATTACCGTCGAAGAAGCAAAAGGAATCAACGATGAATTAAGCGTAGTTGAGGGAATGCAATTTGATAGAGGTTATCTAAGCCCATATTTCGTAACAAACAGCGACAAAATGGAAGCAGAATTAGAGCACCCTTATATTTTATTGACAGACAAAAAAATCACTTCTATGAAAGATATTTTGCCTCTTTTGGAATCCACAATGAAGAGCGGCAAACCTTTGCTTATCATCGCAGAAGATATTGAGGGTGAAGCATTGACTACTTTGGTTGTGAATAAATTGCGCGGTGTGCTAAATGTCGCAGCGGTTAAAGCTCCGGGGTTTGGCGATAGAAGAAAAGAAATGCTAAAAGACATTGCGACTTTAACCGGTGGTGAAGTGATTAGCGAGGAGTTAGGCAAGACGCTTGAAGCTGCGACGATTGAAGATTTAGGACAGGCAGCTAGAATCGTGATTGACAAAGACAATACAACAATCGTTGATGGTTCAGGCAAAAAAGAAGCGGTAAATGCAAGAATCGCGCAAATTAGAACCCAAATTGACAGCACAACAAGCGATTATGATAGAGAAAAACTCCAAGAAAGACTTGCAAAGCTTAGTGGTGGAGTTGCAGTGATTAAAGTCGGTGCGGCAAGTGAAGTAGAAATGAAAGAGAAAAAAGACCGCGTAGATGATGCGTTAAGTGCGACAAAAGCAGCCGTAGAAGAGGGCATTATCATTGGCGGTGGTGCAGCACTCGTGCGTGCAGCAGCGAAAGTTAGCTTGAAACTTGAGGGTGATGAGAAAATCGGCTATGAAATCATCAAACGCGCAATTTCTGCGCCTATCAAACAAATTGCAACCAACGCAGGGTTTGATGATGGCGTGGTTGTGAATAATGTAGAAAAAGATTCCAATATAAATCACGGATTTGACGCTTCTAATGGCACTTATGTGGATATGTTTGAAGCAGGAATCATTGACCCGCTAAAAGTTGCTAGAATCGCATTGCAAAACGCAGTTTCTGTATCTAGCTTACTACTCACCACAGAAGCCACAGTGCATGAAATCAAAGAAGATAAACCTGCAATGCCAGATATGGGAGGTATGGGCGGAATGGGAGGTATGGGCGGAATGATGTAATTCTTCCGCCTCGCGCTTAAAGCGCGGAGATTCCGCGTTTTAGCCATCTGCTTAAAAATCTTAAATCCTCTTTTTTTTTTAAAAAAAATTATTTTTCTTGCACAATTTGTTTTTATTAAGATATACAGAGTTGGGGATAATCCAAGCCAAAGAAAGCTTTATTTTTCAAGATATTTGATAAAGCGCATTGTTGATTTTTAAAAGTTTGCAAAAATCCTAGAATCTCAAAGGCGAAGCAGACAAAATAAGCTTGATTTATTGTAAAATTACATTTTAAATAAAAATCATAAGGTTTATTAATGAATAATGAAGATTTATGGAATCTCAAAGCACTTTTTACAGATGAAGAATCTCTGCAAAGTTGCATTCAAACAAGCATTCAAGAAGTAAAAGCATTTGAAAAGGCTTACAAAGATAAGCTTCCCACGCTTTCCCCTAAAGATTTTTACCAAGTTGTTACAGCCTATGAAAAACTCTGTGAGAATCTCTCGCGCATTATGACTTACGCATTTTTGCGCTTCGCGTCTAACACCAAAGAGGGCGCATTTTATGCTGAATGTGAAATGCAGGTTAATGCCGCGCAAGAACATTTGTTGTTTTTTGAAGTGGAGTTTAATACACTTCCAAAACTAATACAAGAAGAGTTTATCGCGCATAGTGGGCAATACCGCTACTTTTTGGAGCTTTTGGCAAAAAGCGCGAAACATCAGCTGACTTTACCAGAAGAGAAGATTCTGCTTAAAACTCAACCGGTGGGCGTGGATAGCTTTAAGCGTCTATTTGATGAGCATTTAAGCCATTTGCGCTTTAAAATTGCTCTAAAAGGCGAACAAAAAGAAGTGGGCGAAGAAGAAGTGTTAAGCTTGTTGTATGATGAAGAAAGAGAAGTGCGCAAAATGGCGCAAGTTTCTTTAAGCGAGATATTAGAACAGAATCTTAATTTGCTAGGATTTATTTACAATGTTGTGCGTAAGGATTTAAGAATCACGGCGGAGTTGAGGAATTATGCGAATTTAGAGGAATCGCGCCATTTGGACAATCAAACCACGCAAAAAAGTGTGGATTGTATGGTAAAAACCATTAATGAAAATGTTGGAATCGTGGAAGAATATTACAAGCTTAAAGCCAAGCTTTTAGGGCTTGAAACGCTTTATGATTACGATAGATATGCCCCGATTCCTTGCAGTGAGGAGGCGGAATTTACTTATCAAGATTCTAAAGCGATTGTGTTAGGGACTTTCAAGGATTTTTCGCCGCGCTTTTTTCAAATCGCCAATCGTGCTTTTGAAGAAGGTTGGGTGGATTCTCACCCGCGAGAAAACAAACGCGGAGGGGCTTTTAGCCATAGTGCTGTGCCAAGTGCGCACCCTTATTTAATGCTAAATCATACCAACCGCAGAAGAGATGCTTTTACGATGGCACACGAATTGGGGCATACGATTCATCAGAGCCTCTCTTATCGTGTGGGTTATTTGAATGCAGACACGCCTTTAACGACAGCGGAGACTGCTTCGGTGTTTGCTGAAATGTTGTTGTTTGAAAAAATGAAAGATTCCTTGCCAAAAGAGCAAAAAATCGCCCTTTATGCAGGGAAGTTGGAGGATATTTTTGCCACACTTTTTAGGCAGAATGTTTTTACAAATTTTGAACGCAAAGTGCATAGTCATAAAGGCGAACTCTCTGTGCAAGAGATTAGCGATATTTGGCAGGAAGAAAACCAAAAAATGTTTGGTAAAAGCGTGATTTTGACGCCAAATTATCGTCTTTGGTGGTCTTATATCCCGCATTTTATTCACACGCCTTTTTATTGTTATGCGTATAGTTATGGGCAGCTTTTAGTAATGGCACTTTTTGGCGTATACCGCAAGAATCCTGTGGATTTTGTTGTAAAATACGAAGAGTTTTTAAGTCTTGGCGGAAGTAAATCGCCCAAAGAGTTAGTAGGAATCTTTGATTTGGATATTGAAAGCGATGATTTTTGGAAAATTGGTATTAAAGAAGTTCGCTTGTTGTTAGAGGGCTTGAAATCGTTTTTGTAAGGAGGGATTATGGAGTTTTTGTTAAGGGATAAAAAATTTAGAGAATTGCTCAAAGGGCATTCTCGCGAAATTTTAGAATACTTGATTCGTAAAAATATCAATTTTTCTATCGTATGTAATGTGAATCGTGTCAAATTTGAACCGGAGCTTCCGGATTCCATTCGTGGAACTTTTAGTGATTTGACCGTGTTTATTTTGGCGGGTTATACCTTTGAAAGTTTAGAATTGGATTCTAATAATCTTTATTTTGAAGCGGGGTTTGGCGAAGAGAATTTGGGCAGTTTTGTAACAACTCCAATAGATTCTATTGTGCAGATTTTATTGCCAAACGATGAAGATTTACGCGCGGATTTTTGCGTATATGTGAATCTTTTTGCGACTTTTATGGAAGCAGAGCAAAACCAAAATGGGGAAGAAGAGGGGATTAGCAGCTCAATGAAAGCATTGCTTGCCAACCCAAAAAACAAAAGGTTTAAAAAATAATTTGCTATACTTCAAGATTTAGTGTTTTGGCGAAGGAAAACAATGGAAAAAAAAATTAATTTAGAATTATTCCGATTTGATATAAAAACGGATTATTTGCCTTATTTTGCGAAGTTGGCAATCAAAATGGATTTGCAAAAATCCCTCTTGGATTTGTTGGCAAGAGTGCAAGAAGATGTGTCAGAATATGGCTATAATGCGTATGGATTTAAGATTAATGGAATCGTAGTTTTTGATTTTAGTTTAAAAATAGAAGAACTGATTAAAAATTTTGGTTGCGAGTGGAAAATAGAGCCGCTTAACCCTCATTTGGCGTTAAAAGATTTAATCATTGATGTGAAGCCCTTTTTGCAAAAAATAGAATTATTGCGACGCGTCGGGCTTGATGAATTGGCTCAAGATGAGGTGCAAAGTGTGCTAAAAGATGCAGAGTTTAGAGGCTTAGAAGCCTTAGATGTTGAAACCCAAAGCATCAAAGATGCTTTTTTGCTTTCTTTTTTGCCTTTTGCTTATGCAACTCCTCTAAGTGTAGAAAATTCGGATTATTTGGGCGAAGCATTTTTTATTTTAGTTGCTTCTTTATATGCCAAGCATAAAACCCCAGAGATTTTAGAAACGATTTGTTCTTTAGAAAACGGAATCTTAAATGCACAGAGTTTGCAAACCTATCTTTTTCCTCAAAACGATAAGTTTGATATTTGCATTGACGCGCTAAAAACGATTGTTTTTGAAAGAAGTGAGAATCCTAAGATTCAATCTTTTAAATCAAAAATGCTAAAAAAGCTTAATTTCTAAGGATAGAAAATGGAATCTTTTGTTTTGTTGCACAATAATTTATATCCCAAATCCGCACAAATTTTAATGCAAAACTTCAGCAATCTTTTGGAGAAACTGCAAATTCCGACAGAAAAATCCCATTCTATCGTCTTAGAACATAAATTTTTGCCTTTTATTGAAAGGGCAAAATATTACAAAAGATTACTCGCATTGCTACTAGAATCCCAAACAGAGAATCGCAAAATCCTTATATGCGATTCTCAAAGTTTGTTGGAGACTAAGAAATTCCTAAAGATTCTTTGCCAAGAGAGTGAATTGCGAGAGATTTTAAACAAAGAATGCAGTGTAGAAATTGATATTTTGGAATTAGAAAATCAATTTGTTTTTGCACCACAAGTTGTGCTAGATGCGCTCAAAACAGCTTCATTTAAGCCGAAGCGTTGGCAGGGATTCCGATGCGCTTTTATTATAGATAGGGAGCTTGAAAAATGGGTTGTAGAATCCAAAATGCTCAACACAATAGAAGAAATTACAGGCTTGAAGATTCTGCCTTTTTTTAAAGAAAGTTATGATTATTTGTTGGAAGTCAATCCGCAATTAGCCTATCAAATGGGGGCGGCGGATTATTATGAAATGGTAGATAGTGGCGTGGATTTTATTCTAACCCCAAATATTGGTAACTTTGAATTAATGGATAGAAATGCGACGCATCTCAAAAGCGTGAGCGGTCGTGATGATTTGGAGATTCCATTATTGTTTGTTCCGCAAGTGATTCTTGCACTTTTTGAAGATTCTACGCGGGATTCTTTGTGTTTTGGACAGCATAAAATTCTTCCAAAAATGCTTTAAGGGACGAAAATGGTCATTGCGTTAAAGGTTATCCTTTCGCTTGTGATTGCAATGGTTTGGTATCAGCTCACCTCCAATCAAGAAACAGCTATTTTCTTTTTCGTCTTAATGCTCGTGATTTTTTTTATTCGTCCTATTGCCTACCAAAGCCCAACAGAGCGTCAAGAATATTTGGAGAAGTTTAAACGCTCCAGAGAGCGTCAAATGAATTTAGAAAGAATGCGCAAGGAAGAAAAGAAAAAGTCTTTGGAAGAAAAGAAAAAACGAATGGGCGTCAAAGATGACTAAAGCAAAAGGCAAGAATCGCCTAATGTTGTTATAAACAACTACAACAGAAGAAAATGCCAAAGTCATAATAGATATGGCGTTAGAATCCAAACTCACCGCTTGTATCCAAGAATCCAAAATCCAAAGCCATTATCTTTGGCGCAACAATCCAAAGGAAAATTTTGAAGTCTATAATGAAAAAGAGATTTTGTTGTGTTTTAAGGTTTTTAAGCAGGATTTTAAGGCTTTGCGTCAGTTGATTTTACGATTCCACTCTTATGAGATTCCAGAAATCATTGGAATCAAACTCTACAAAGTCTCTAGTGCATATCAAAAATGGTGCGAAGAGATAGGAAGTTTAAAATTATCTAAATAAAGAATGATGAAGTATTTTATAAAGCTTCAATGGTGGAGCTGTGGGGAATCAAACCCCAGTCCAAAAATGAGACCAACCCCAGCCGATATACATGCTTTTTTGGATTTTATTCTTTCTTTAAAGCACCAAACTTCCAAAAATAATGCTTCAAGGCAACCAAAAACTTAACTTAACATTTGGCAATATTAAGCGCATCTAGCTTGAATGATGTTTTTAAAAAGTCGCTAGAATCCTTGTTTAAAAACAGCTCCAAAAGCTTAGTTAAACTTACGCAACTTTAGCGTAAGCAGGAGCGTAATTTGCGTTGTTTGCGTTTATATTTATCGGTTGGTTTTACGACATAACCAAGTCGGCATGCAGCCAGAGCCATCGCACTCTTGTCGAAATTCAAGTCAGCCCCAAACAAAGCTGCGATTCTATTGTAAAGTTGCTAAAGATTCTATTAAACTATCTAGCAAGGTTTGGTTTGATAGAATCCCGCAAAGTCGCGCTTATTCTGTGTATTCAGAAATATCTTTTTTAGAAGTTCTCCATTCTCCGATGTGTTGCCATTTGGTCGTATCACAGTAGCGACAAAAAGGAATGGGACGACTAAGGAAATCTAGAATTTCTCTGTATGCGGTGTTTGGGGTTAGCGCAATATAATCTTGGCTTGTTATTTGTAAATTTTGGTTAAACTTTTGGTTGAAATGTTCTATATGTCCGCTAAAAGAGCAGTGATAGATTCTTGATTCCCCATTCACATTTTTTAGTTGCACACAGTCGTATTGTGTGCAGTTGAGGTAGTTTAAAAATGGGTCTGAAGTGCCTTTGGTGTTTAGCACCATTTTGATACTTTCTTTCTTTTTGGATTCTCCATTGTAAAAGGCAAAATCAATTCCATATTGCTTACATTTTGACTTCGCCGTATCCCAATCCACTTTAATCGGGTATCTTGTGGGGGATATTTTTATCGCGTTCTTTTGGCATTCTTGCCAAAATTCCTCATCTTGTTTGGGAAGCAAAATGCCATTGGTTACTAGGATAATTTGAGAATTTGGAAAATATTTGCGCGTAATGCCAAAAAAGTCTTTGCAATTTGGATTCAAAAGTGGTTCGCCCCCTAAAAGCACAATTTTGCCAATTAATCCTTGCGTGATTTGGCTTAAAAGCGCAATGTCTTGTTCGTAGGTTTTTGGGTCTAGGAGGGTAGGCTTGGCGAGTTGAGAAAAATGGTCGCAACTGAAGCAGTTTAGGTTGCAATGTTCTGCTAGATTGACATCTAGTTTTTTAATAAAAGGAGCGGGAGTGAGCCGTCTCATAAAGCCTACATATTTGGATTTTAGGAGTAAATTTCTTCTGTATCTTTGGAATTTTAGTTTGAATGCGAGAAATAAACTAAGCGGGGTGGGGGTGGATATTTTCATAATTTTCCTTGCAAAATTGATTGATGTTTGCTATTTTAGAATAAAAAATCTTAAATTTTATTGTAAAATTGCCTTATAGAATGACTTTGCAAAGGATAAGTGATGAGTATGCAAGGAGTGATAAAATCTATCACAACGACACAGATTCTAAATAAAAAAGGCGTAGAAAAAATCACTATGCTTACCGCCTATGACGCATTGATGGCGAAAATCTTTGATGGCGAAGTGGATATGATTTTAGTTGGGGATAGTTTGCAGATGAGTTTTTTTGGCGATTCTGATACACTAAGTAGTAGTTTGGACGCGATGATTTATCACACCAAGGCAGTTTGCAGTGGAGCAAAGCAGAGTTTAGTGATTTGCGATATGCCTTTTGGAAGCACGATAACACCTGAAATTGCACTAGAATCCGCGATTCGTGTTTATAAAGAAACAAAAGCCCAAGCAGTGAAATTAGAAGTGGGTTTAGAGGGAATCAAAAGCGTTGAAAAGCTAGTAGGAAATGGAATCGCAGTGATGGCACATATTGGATTAAAACCGCAGTTTGTCCGCAGTGAGGGTGGTTATAAGGTGCAGGGAAAAACGCAAGAAAATGTAGAATCTCTGATTTCTTTAGCAAAACAAATTGAACAAAGTGGCGCGTTTAGTATTTTGCTAGAGGGAGTTAAAGCAGAGGCAGCAAAGCAAATTGCACAAAGTGTTAAGATTCCGATTATTGGCATTGGAAGCGGGGTTGATGTAGATGGGCAAGTATTGGTGTGGAGTGATGCGTTTGGGTTTTTTGAAGAGTTTAAGCCAAAATTTGTGCGTCAATATTTGCAAGGTGCGCGAATTTTGCGTCAAAGTGTGCGCCAATATGTCCAAGATGTAAAAAGCGGAGACTTTCCGAACACACAAGAAAGTTATTAGGGGCAGATTTGGAACGCATTGTAGAGATTGAAAAGCTATCCTTAGAAAGTGAAGAAGAAGTTAAACTGCGTCCCGCTTGTTGGGAAGATTATATTGGGCAGGAGAAATTAAAGCGGAATCTGCAAGTCTTTATTGCTGCGGCAAAAAAGCGCAACGATGTGCTAGATCATATTTTGCTTTTTGGTCCTCCCGGTCTTGGCAAAACGACTTTGGCGCATATTATCAGCAATCAAATGCAAACTTCTATCAAAGTAACTGCAGCTCCGATGATTGAAAAAGCGGGTGATTTGGCGGCAATTTTGACAAATTTAGGGGAGGGCGAGATTTTATTTATTGATGAAATTCATCGCTTAAGTCCCGCGATTGAAGAGATTTTATATCCTGCAATGGAAGATTTTAGACTAGATATTATCATCGGTAGCGGACCTGCGGCGCAAACGGTGAAGATTGATTTGCCACGATTTACTCTAATTGGCGCAACAACTCGTGCGGGAATGATTAGTAATCCTTTGCGGGATAGGTTTGGAATGCAGTTTCGTATGCAGTTTTACGAGCAAGAGGAATTGGCAAAAATCGTGAAAATCGCTTCGGTTAAATTACAAAAGGAATGCTCTAATGAGGGTGCGTTGGAGATTGCCAAACGCTCACGCGGAACACCACGAATCGCATTAAGACTTTTAAAGCGCGTTAGAGATTTCGCCGAAGTCGCAGAAGAAGCAATCATTAGCAAAGAACGCACACAATACGCATTAAATGAGCTTGGCGTGAATGAAAATGGGTTTGATGAGCTGGATTTGCGCTTTTTGAAAATCATTTGCGAGAATCGCGGACGCCCGATTGGGCTTAGCACTCTTGCGGCAGCTATGAGTGAAGATGAAGGGACGATTGAAGATGTGATTGAGCCTTATTTGCTTGTAAATGGGTATTTGGAGCGCACCGCGCGGGGTAGAATTGCGACGCAAAAAACCTATGAGTTGTTTTCTTTTAGAGAAATAGGAAGCTTGTTTTAAGAATTTTTAAGATTTCCTTAAAGAGTGAAAAAGAGGCGTATTTGTTGGCTTTGAGACTTTTAATTTTGTGCTTCCTTGCTTTTTGTATTTCTTGGTTTTTTTGAGTGTGTGCTGCATTTTCTCGTTTTTTAAGTGTTTTAATTAGCTTGGCGTATTCTTCTGGTAGGTTACTTTCTCCATTGAGAAACACGCGTTCTTTCACACCCTTTCTCCAAAGATCATATTTGCTTTGGTTTTCAAAGTAATTCAAATTCTTGCCATTTCTTGCCCTCTGCGAAAAATTTTTCCACAATAGGGTCTGTTAGCTCTTTGTGTGTCATAATGCCAAAGCTTGGAGAGACTTTGTAGCACTCTGCTAATTCTTTTTTGAAAGTCTCGAAGTCATCACTAAAATCACTCACAAAAACTGCCCTTTTGCCATCACTTTCACTAGCGTAGCTAAAGAGGTTAAACCTTTATGCAGCTAAGCAATATTGTGCTGATGAAAATTCTAGACTTCATTGTTTTATTGAGTGATTTGCATTTTAGAATCCATCGGTTTAATCAAGCAAAAATAATTCTAAAGGATATTTTTTGCCTAAATCTTTCAAATCCAAATACGCGCGCACTTTGAGAAGCTCATTTTGTGGGTAAGCATTAAGACGCTCTTTTGCTTCTTCTACCATTTCAAGCTCTAAAAGCACATAAAAATAAGCCATTTCCGCGTGTTCGTCTTTATTGGAGAGTGTTTCAAATAAACTAACCCAAGCGACAGGCTCATAACAAGCTTTGAGCTTTTGTGCCAAAAGTAAATAATCTTCTTTGCTGTAACCTACTTCTGCGCAAAGCTGCGCAATTTCATCATTGCTGAAGTCTATTTTTTTGGCATAGCACATACTAAGGATTTCATTTGCCAATTCTTTGTTGAATTTAATCTCACCAATATAATTTCTAATGGTTTTTGTCTCGCCCGAATTTAGAATCTTTTTAAAGGCTTCTCGCTTGCATTCTTCATCAAAACTAGATTTTTTGAGGACTTCTAAGGCAAATTTTTCATCGCTATGAATCTGATTGAAGATATTTTGGCGCATAAAGGGAGATTTTTCGCCCGGATTGAATTTTTTGAGATTCACATACGAACCTCTTTTTAAATCTCCTAGAAGCTCAATCATTTCATCAAGCCTTGTTTCGCCACTTTTGAGTGCGATTCCGTCTTTAATATCCAAAGTCAGATTGCTTAACAAAATAGAAAGGCTTTTGTAGCGATTCATTGTTGGTTGCTTTAAAGGAATGTCTTTGCTAAGAAGTTGATTTTCTATTTGTTCTAAAAGCAGTTTGTAGTCGTGTTTGTATTTCGTGCGTTTGCGCCACATACGATAAGAACCGCCTATCTCTAGGAATCCCACGATGATAAAAAAAGCAATGACAGGAACGATAAACCATACCGCAACAGGAAGCGTGATACTCTGTGTGCTAAATGGAATCGCAAACGAATAACTTGCGCCGCTAAGGCTATAAACATAAAGCCCCAAAAGAACGATAAAGATAAATAGTGCGCTGATGTAATATTTGAATTTCATTTCTGATCCTTTGAATCTTTTTCAACAATTTGTCTGCATACTATACAATATTTTGCATGTGGTTTTGCTTTTAGCCGCCCGATTCCGATTGCCTCATCACACATTTCACAGATTCCATAGATTCCCTCATCAATCTTTTCTAATGCCCTTTCAATGTGTTCTAGCTCCAAATAATGCCTTTTTGAAATGGAACTATCAAGCATATTTCGCGTGTGGGCAGCCGCCAAATCCGCTTCGTTAATATTGCTGTTTTTGGTGTATTCCATTGTCTGTTTGTGTATTAGATTATTGTCTAAAATCGCCTGTTTTCTATCCAACAAAATAGACTTAAAGTTTTCTAATTCATTTGAACGCATTCTTTGGTCTCCTGTCATTTGTGGTATGGGTGGTTGTTTATTAGGCAAAAGGCGCGGTAAATTTGTTCGCTTAGCACGACTTTCGCGATTTTATGGCTGAAAGTGAGCTTGGAGAGTGAGATTTGAGAATGGCAGGATTTGAGGAAATCCTCTTCTAAGCCATACGCCCCGCCAATAAAAAATACGATATTGCCTTGATTTTGTAGAATCTTTGCAAATTCAAAGGAATCTAGTTCTTTCGCACTAGGTGTCAATGCGATTCTGTGTTGATTATCTTTGAAAACCTTGAGAAATTCTTTGGTATAAGATTTTTGTGCAATGTTTGCTTCTTGTGTTTGGCTTGTTGCAATAGCTTTGCAAAACAGATTGACAAATTCTAATTTCGCTCCAAATTTCCCGCACAATGTGATAAATTCTTCTGATAATTTGTCGCTCATATCTTTGTTGGTTTTGGCAATATAATAGACGCTAATTTTAATCATGAGCTTAAATAATGCGTAAAGATTTTAGATAAATTGGGGCAAAAAACATTTGCAATTACCCCTTATGCTTCTGTTTTGAAATATTCTAGGGCTTGGGCGATTGTTTTTTTCATATCTTTGCGTTGCACAATCATATCAATAAGCCCGTGTTCTAGTAGAAATTCCGCCGTTTGGAATCCTTGTGGTAAATCTGTGCCGATAGTTTGTTTAATCACTCTAGCACCTGCAAACCCAATCATCGCGCCGGGTTCTGCCATAATCAAATCCCCCAAAAACGCAAAGGAAGCACTTACTCCTCCTAATGTGGGGTCGCTTAACACGGAAATAAAAGGCAAATGTGCCTCACTAAGTGCATTGAGTGCCGCGGAAGTTTTTGCCATTTGCATTAAAGAATAAGTGGATTCTTGCATTCTTGCTCCACCGCTTGTGCTAACAATCACAAGACCTTGCCTTTTGTCTATGGCGCGTGAAATGGCGCGAATAATCTTTTCTCCCTCCACAGAAGCAAGTGAGCCTCCCATAAAGTTAAAATCAAACAAGGCAATTTGTGCGCCAATGCCTTCAATCGTGCATTCTCCGCTAAGGATTGAGCTGGGACGCCCACATTTTTTGGCATATTCTTCAATGCGTTTTTTGTAGCTTTTTTTATCCACAAAGTCCAAAGGATCATTGGGGGCAAGTTCTTTGTCAAACTCTACAAAGCTCCCCTCATCACACATTAATGCGATTCTATCTTCTAGACCAATGCGCATATGAAAATTGCATTTGGGGCAAGTGTGGAGTTGCGCAATGATTTCTTTGTAATACATTAACGCATTGCAACTCGGGCATTTCACCCAATGGCTAGGGGCAGCTTGTGGCACAGCTCTATCGTCCTTTTTGAAGTTTTTAAAAAAATCCGCAAAACCCATTTGATTTCCTTAAAGGCTTAGGATTCCACATTGTTAAGCTTTAGGAATCCCAAAAACAACAATATTTTTGTAAAAAATTTCAAAATTGTATAGAATTTCGTGTTAATTTACTCTAAAAAGAAAAAAATATGCAGATTTTGACGCAAGATTCTAGTATCACACTCTATAATGAGCATTTTCGCGAGGCTTATCATAATGCAAATGACGGCGCATTGCAAGAAACTCTGCATAAGCATATTTTACCCGCCCTTTCTCTTCAAACCAATATGCCTTATTTGTCAGTGCTTGATATTTGCTTTGGGCTTGGATTTAATACGCTTTGTTTGCTTTTTGCGGCGCGTTTGCAAAACTTTAGTGGCAAAATAGCAATCCATTCTCCCGAGATTGACGAAAGGCTTTTGCCTCGTCTTTTGAGCTTCCCTTATCCAAAAGAATTGAAATCCCAACGCGTTGCTTTAGAGTCTCTTGTGAAAACGCATTATTTTAAAGAAGCGAATTTTGAAGTGGTTTTGCATTTAGGAGATGCGCGGGAGATTCTAGCTGGGTTTGTAGAGAATTGGAATCCCAAAAGGGATTTTCAAAAAGATTCCAACTTGCAAACGCAAAGGGAGCAAAGGATTCCAAAAATGCCTTTTAATGTGATTTTTCAAGACCCTTTTAGCCCCGCAAAGAATCGCAGTTTATGGACTTATGAGTATTTTAAGAATCTCTATGTATTAAGTGCGCAAAATGTAGTGATAACGACTTATAGTCTTCATTCAGGTATGCTGTATTCTGCGTATCTTGCGGGATTTTATGCTTATAGAGTGAAGCAAAAGCGCGTTCGGGATTCTGTGATTTTGACAAAAACAAGTGAGATTCCGCGACTTCGGCTAGAAAATGTGCTAGAAATTACGCCAATTAATCTTGCACACAAAATCAAAGCAAACCCGAATCTTTGGGGGTTGTATGATGAAAATAAAGGCGTGTAGAGGTTAATATGGCGTATGGCTTGTTTATAATTGTAATGCTGTTGATTTATTGGCGACCTTTTGGGATTCCGCTATGGGTTACTAGCACATTGGGTGCGGGTGTAGCATACTTACTTGGAATCGTGAGTGCGCGTGATGTGTGGTTTGTGTGGGGAATGGTGTGGGATTCTACTTTGGTTTTGGTTGGGTTGATTGTTTTGAGTCTTGCAATGGAGCGCATTGGGTTTTTTGCGTATTTGGCGCACAAAATAATACTTTTTGCGGGTGAAAAAGGAGGAGGAAAGTGTCTTTTCAAGCCTAATAACTTGGATTCTATGCAAGATTTATTGCAAATCCCTTGTAAAGCTTCGAAACTTTTTGTCTTTTTGGTGCTATTTGGGGCATTTTTGGCGTCATTTTTGGCAAACGATGGGGCGATTTTGATTCTAACTCCGCTGATGTTTGCGCTGTTTCCTAATAAAAACAAGGGATTCTTTGCGTCTTTGATTTTATTTTTGCTTTTTATGGGTTTTATTAGTGATTTTGCTTCAAATCTCTTTGTGTTTTCAAATCTTACCAATATCCTAACCGCGTCTGTTTTTGGGATTTCGTTTGTTGATTTTGTGTGGTTTATGGCTTTGCCACAACTTTTTGCGATTCTTTCATCATTGTTGATTTTTTGGGTTGTTTTGGGCAGAAAGTTGCCCAAAACCTTATTGATGACAAGCAGTTTTAAAACAGATTCTATTAGCCCTTTTGGTATTTTCTTTTGTTTTTTGTTGCTCATTTTATTGCCAATTTTTGCAACTTTTGGGGCGCATTTTAGAATCCCACTTTCTATTTTTGTAGGAATCTGCGCGATTTTGGCAGTGAGCTATGGGATAAAAATCCAAAAAATACAGCCATTTGTTTTACTTAAAAATTCGCCTTTTAGTGTGGTAGTTTTTAGCGTTGGCTTATTTGTGGTTGTATTTGGGTTAAAGAATGCAGGTTTGTTAGAGTTTATGCGCATTGGGATTGTTGAAATTAGCGCATTTGGAGAGCAGGTAAGGCTTTTGTATGTTGGATTTTTAAGTGCATTGGGGAGTAGTCTGATTAATAACTTACCAATGGTGATGCTAGGCGATTTAGCTCTTAAAGATGCCTTTGACTTGCCGCTTGTCTTTGCACATTTACTAGGCTGTAATATCGGCGCGAAGCTCACGCCTATCGGCTCACTTGCGACACTTTTATGGCTTGTGAGCCTAAAGCGATATGGAGTGAAGATTCCGCTTTTTGAATTTTTTAAACTTAGCTTTATCTTTAGTGTGGTTGTGCTTTTTTGTGCGATTTTGGGGTTAATTTTGAGCGTGAGTTTAGCGAAAGTGTTTTTAGAGTATTAAAAGATTCCAAGCTTTAGAATCTGTGTTTTTTACAATCAGTGTTATTTGCTCTCCTTTTTAGCATTATAGTTTAATTTAAAAAGATTTTTTGATAAAAACAATGCTTAAAATCACGCAAAAACACTCCGCGATAAAAGCAGTCAAAAAAACGCCCTTTAAGCCCCAATCTTGCGTAATTAAAACTAAGTGCTGGTTGGATTCCCTCATTTAAAGTCATCAAAAGCAAAATCTTGAAATTAAAAAAGATTCGTGAAAATTTGAGTGGCATTTCCATAAATCAAAATGGAATAAACCCAAAAAGCGTCGCAAGGCTAAATCCTAATGCAAGTCGCTAGTGCAGCGGAACTAAGCCCAAAGCCAAACTTCACGATAAAAAGATAATCCAACGCAATATTGCTTAAAGCTAAAATCGCTCCGACTATATTGGACAGGGAGCAACGAAAGAGTAGATAATGGAGGTTTTAGGTATAGTTTGTCATTTTAAATAGTTATTTAGAGTCTTAAATTTAAATCCTATCATTGCAGCAAGAAGCAACTAAAGATTCCTCGAATCTCGGGATTCCACATTTACAAATCGCAACGCAAACTGCAAAATCAAAAAATCTTAAAACAATTTGATATAATTTTGAGAAAATTAGAGATTTAAGGGATTTGCGATGAGGTTAAGACCACGATTGCATAAAAAATTAAAATTCAAAACACATTTTCAGATTTTATCGGGCTTGAGCTTAGCGATTTTTTGTGCCTTTGTGTCGGCTTTTTTGAGCATTTATTATTTTACTGCTTCTTTTGAAGTGGGGGCGTTTATTGGTATTTTATTTTTCTTGATTGTTTTGTGGATTAACGAAGCGTTGCCACTTGGCATTGTTTCTTTGTTGCCGATTATTTTGTTTCCAGCCTTTGGAATCTTAGATGTCAAAAGCGCGACAAGCAACTATGCAAACCCTATTATTTTCTTGTTTTTGGGCGGGTTTATGTTAGCGATTGGAGTGGAAAAGATTGGTTTGCACAAAATCATCGCCAAGAAATTTTTGAGTTTTTTCCCGACGACGCCCAAAGGCGTTATTACCGCGCTTGGCGTGGCGAGTGTCGCACTAGGAAGTGTGCTATCTAACTCCACGGTGGCACTTTTGCTAATCCCTATTGCATTTTCTATCACGCAAGAGGAATTGCTAAAGACTAGATTTTTGCTTGTTGTTGCCTTTGGCGCGAGTATTAGCGGAATCACAACGCCCATAGGCACACCGCCAAACCTCATATTTTTAGGATTTTTAGAGACCGTGCATTTTGAAAGCATTGGCTTTGCCGCGTGGATTTTTATGATGTTGCCTCTAACCTTAAGTATGCTGTATGTGATGATTAAGATTCTTTCTTATAATCTCCCCAATGAGGAGCTTAAGATTGATGCTTTTGAGGATATTAAAATCACCTTTGAACATAAAAAACTAATGTTTTTGATTGGGATTTTATTGTTATTGCTGTTGTTAAATTCTCCAATTAAGCCAATTTATAGCGGATTGGGATTCAATGAAAATATTTTGTTGCTTAGTTTTGGGCTTTTGATGTTTGTGCCAAAAATTGGCTGTTTGCGTTGGGAGGATTCCAAAGCGATTCCCTTTGAAGTGATGTTTCTCTTTGGTGCTGGTTTTTGTATTGCGATGGCGATTGCAGAAATGCAGTTAGGAGACGCGTTTAAACCTGTTTTTGAATATTTTGGCAGTTTGCCGATTTTGATATTTTTACTCTGTGTTTGTCTTTTGGTTTTGTGCTTGACGATGTTTATTAGCTCTACGGCTTTGATTGCGATTCTTTTGTCTGCAATTTTTGCTTCTACAAAGGATTTTTTAGACCCACAAATGCAAAGCTTGGTGATGTTGATTGCAACCATTTGTGTAGGATTCTCTTTTATGTTTCCCATTTCCACGCCACCTAATGCTATTGTGTTTAGCAAAGGCGGGATAAAGATTTGGGATATGTTTCGGTTTGGAATCGTGTTGAGCTTTGCTGGAATCGTGCTAATTATCGCTTTTGGTATGCTTTATTGGCGTTGGTTCTTTTAGTGGGTTTGTTGTTAGTAAGTCCTCATTAAAAGAGTTGCGCATTTAAGATTCTATTGGGTTTGCACGATGGCGTTGTGAAAATTGCAATTTTATCTTGTAAGATGGTTTGAATGAAGTTTCAGTAATGTTAAAACAAGCTTATCTAGGTTAAGATTCTAAAAATAAAACTTAGGAAGCAAGAATGAACAATGTGCAAATTTTAGTGCTAGACTTTGGCTCTCAATACACGCAGCTGATTGCGCGGAGATTGCGAGAATATGGTGTTTATACCGAGATTGTGCCGTATTTTGAAAGCATAGAATCCATACGAGCCAAAAACCCCAAAGGCATTATTTTAAGCGGCGGACCCGCAAGCGTGTATGAAAAAGACGCCTATAAGCCCGATAGTGCGATTTTTTCGCTTGGAATCCCCATTCTTGGCATTTGCTATGGTATGCAATATATCGCTGATTTTTTTGGCGGGCGGGTGATACGCGCAGACGCACAAGAGTTTGGCAAGGCGGTGCTAGAGATTTTAGAATCCAAACCAACCATAAATTTTGAACTTTATACTTACCAAAAATCGCCGCAAAACTTAAAGATATTGGTAGATTTATGGGAAGATTCTGTGCGCGCAAGCCACTTGTTTTTGAGCGAAAAAGATATTAAAGAAATTCGCCCCGAAGTTAAAAAGGCATTTCAAAGCTCTCAAAAGATTATCATTGCCAAAAATCAAGACGAGTTTTTGGGCTTTATTGGAATAGAAAAAAACCAAATCGAAATGCTTTTTGTTGCACCCAATGCGTTTAAAAAAGGTGT
>NZ_JRPA02000056.1 GCF_000765675.1 Helicobacter sp. MIT 05-5294
TAAAGAATAGACCACTCCTACCACAAACATATATGCAGCATAAAACTTACAAAGTTCAGGAGCGAAAGTTTTGGATTCCATAAGTTTAATGGCTGGAATTTTGTTAGGCATCAGGCGAACTTCTTGCGGTAAGGCAGGGATTCATAGGGCTTCCTTTTAAAGGATTATTTTGTTGTTCGTTAATCAAATGCGACTATCAAACTTCTTTGAAAAATACATTCTTTTGATTCTTTGCATTAAACATACATATGGGGTATTGGGAGCTAGGATACATAATCCCTCCTTCATCTCGCGTAAAATTTGGCAAAGGTATAATATGAGAAGCACTCATATAGCAATCCTCTAAAATGATTTGGTTAAGGTTATGCAAATTAGGCTCTTTAGGATTCAAGACATCAAACTCACAAATTTTTACTCGCGCAATATCATTCTCTAAAATATTTGTAGCAAAAATCACGCATTCATTGGGGTTTAATGATTTAGGATTATTTTGCATAAATTTCTCTCTAATTTCTAACCAATTCAACCAAGCAGCGCAGTTTGTATCTCCATCAGTAAAATATCCAAATTTTTCTATATCTTCATAAAATGGCAAGGCAATCAGCATTTTGGGCGATGTCTTCTTTGCGCCACTATTGATATTTACATCACAAACAAAACGGACAAATTCACCCAAAAAGGCGTTATAAACAAATTTTTTTCGATTCTTTAGAATATATTGTTCGTATCTATTTCTCATAATCTTATCTTCATCTTTGGGGTAGCAAGAATGGATTTCAAAAAACGCCCTAACGCACATCCAAATTCCGCCCTCTTTAATATAATCAGGTCTTAAATCCAACAAATTATATCTTTTTTGCTTTTGGGGGAAATTTTGACTTAACAAAAAATACCATAATTCTTTTGTATTTTTTGAGTGGAATCTACTAATTTTGGATAAATTATCTTGATAAATTCTGCTTTTTTGAAGCAAAAAAGCATTTTTTTCTTCTTGAAGTTTTCTAGACAAAAAATAAAATTTATCTTCCAAAACACCCTGTGAAATAGTTTTTTCAAACTCCAATGCTCTACCTATTTGCCTCATCTCAAGAGCATTTCCAAAAAGCCTATAAACTTCTTCATTGTTGATTTTAGATTTTAATTTGCAAAACACTTCCAAGCTAACAACTACAGGAATTTGAACAAAACCCAAGATTCTTTCTTGAAAAAACCAAGCTAGTTTATCTTTTGCCATAGTGCTTAAGATTAGCTCGGCATAAAGTTGATTTAAAGGCAACAGCGCGTAAGCTTTATCAAATGTATGCCAACTACTATCCCAATCACTGCGGATATAATCCATCCAATCTTGCTCCAAATAACTCGCAAGATTGATAATATGCTCTTGCGTATAAACAATAATTTCGACAGAACAATCATAAAAAGGATTGTAAATAACCTCATTTTCTTGACTATGTGACATATAAAAGCTATCTTTCCGATACCATTTTAAGACAAGCATCGCTTCTTGGTTTTCGATATATTTTATATCGTCTATATCTAAATGTTGCCCCAAAAGAACTTCGCCTCTTGTTTCTGATGCCCAATATTTCGCTTTCAAATCTATCCTTTAGATTTTATTGCTTTGGATTCTACACTCAATTTATAAAATATTTCATTAAAACCACTAAATAATGCTTTTTACCCCCCAACCCCATTTTACCCCAACCCTCTAAAATCATTTATAATATGGATTGTGAAATCTTCAAATTCATTTTGTTCAATAAAATCCATCAACTCTCTTATGCTAGAATTATT
>NZ_JRPA02000057.1 GCF_000765675.1 Helicobacter sp. MIT 05-5294
AATGACAGAATGGAGAGCTACTTGTGGCACTGCAAGTGCAAGTATAAAGTGTAAAAGACCAAGTTGGAGTAATGTAAGTAAGGCATATAGGGAGATAAATGCAGTGGGCAAAAAAGAATATTATGAAGTGCTAGAGGAATCAGAATTACATAATATAGAAACATATCGTGTAGCAGAATTGATTCAAGCACAAAAAAGGTATGAAAAAGTAGGGGGACAGGCATTGCGTGAATTTAATAGAGATTCTAATGCCTATATTAACACTTGTGCTTTTAGGGTGAGTTACGCACTTAATTATGGTGGAATGCCACTTGAAAACTATATTTCAAGAAATAAAACAAAAAGACCGCATGGCTTTGAAAAGGCTACAATACTTCAAGGTGAGGATAATCACAATTATTTAACAGGAGTTAATTTTATGATTAAGTTATTCCAACTGCAAGAGGTTTGGGGGGATGCTGATGAACCCTACAACCCTAAGATAATGCAAACAGAACAAGATAATATCAATTTTTATAATAATGAATTTTCAAAATTCAATAAAAATGGAGTAGTAGCAATGATGATTAGCGGTTGGAGCAATGCCACAGGACATATTACACTATGGGATGGGGAAGAAAAAGAATTTTTGGATAATTCCAATTATTTAATACAATCGAATTGCATTGTCAAAGAGCTTTATTTTTGGGAATTGTAATTAAATAAAAAGGAGATTTATGAAGAGAGGATTTATGATGTTGATTTTAAACACTTTTATCTTTGCAGTTGATTTTTCTAATAATCCAGAATGGGAAAAACATATTTTAGTCAGTAGAAAGAATCTTGGGTTTAGCCTTTGTGTAAAGGAGTTTTATAAAAATCAAAATTTACCAGAAGAAATAGAGCAAGCAGAATTGGCTTTTAGCTCCATAGATGTAAGCGATCCAGACGATAAAGAAAGATTTCTTAGTTTTATTAAAGCCAACATTAACAAGTATATGCCGAAGTTTAAACACCCAGAGATATACCCCACAAAATGGTATTTTGTAGCATGTCTTAATATGTATAATGCCAAAGAATATGAAGATATGATACTAAGAAAAGGGCGATATGCCGAGCAGAACTAACTCTTGTTGTATTCAACCAAATCTGAACAATATTTGCAATACCATTGATTGCTCTCTGCTTAATAATCCCTCATCAGATTCTACCAAACCAAATGACCAATGTGAATTATTCTTGTATGAAGAACAAGAAGAAAATAAACCAAGTATTACTTCTTTAGCAACAACGACTTCTTTGGAATTACAAGAACAAGAAGAGACTTTAGAATCTAAAGCAAACAATCTTTATTATTGCTTTGCCAATACAGAAGAGTTTAATTCTTTTAATCCTAATCCTCATTCTAAATTATTCATTCAAAGAGAACAAGGGGATTTAAAAGAAACTTTAATGACTTTAAGCAATTATAGATTCTATTTAGAAGAGATAAACCAAGATTCTAATAATGCAAACAATCATTTAAAGAATCATTCAAATAATTCTTTTAATGATATAAACCAAGATTTCAATAATCCCAATCATACAAACAACCATACAAATATCAATCATTTTAATGCTAATATGAATACAGATTCCAACAATCTAAGCATTAACAATCATTTAAACCCTAACCAAGATTCTCTTGCAATACAAGCCAATTTAGAATCTAAAGATTCTACCCCCTCTACTTATACTTTACAAACAATCCTACAAAAAGACAAAGCTTATTCTACTTTAGGTATAGAGTTA
>NZ_JRPA02000030.1 GCF_000765675.1 Helicobacter sp. MIT 05-5294
ATTGGGCAATCGCAATTTCATCTTTCTCTAAACCTTTTTGAATGTTTTGAATGTTTTGATTGATTTCTTTTGCCATGATGCCAAATTCGTCGTGAGATTCTATCTTGATTAAATTGGCTGTGGTTGTGTCGTGGTTGAGGTAGGAGAAGAAACGGCTAAGGTTTGTCTGAATGGCTTGCACACTGAAGATAAGATTGCCATAAAAGAGCCAAATCAATGGAGCTAAAATAACAAATAAAACTAGGATTCCAACTAAAAATGCTTTAAATAAAGTATCATCTACGAATTTGATAAGATCAACAGAAATTTTGCCGGTATATTCATCAAGAGTATCTACATAAACTCCCGTAGAAATCCAAATATTTTGAGTGTTTGGAATCATCACTGCATAGCCGACCTTTTGCGCTGTGCCTAGCGTCCCATCAGGAAGCGGTTTGCTGAAAGAAAAATGCACAAATTTGGTTTGTTTCTTTTGGGTTTTTGCTGTTTCAAACAAATCCCGCACATAATAAACGCCATCAGTATCTTTGGCTTCATAAAGCGATTTTCCAATCAAATCTTTGCGTGTTGGGTGCGCCACAGGAGTGTATTCTTTGTAGGCGAAATAATAGCCACTTTTATCGTCTTCAAAGCGAAACTTCTCTATCGCTGTGGCGATAATAGCGATTTGTGAAGGCTCATCTAGCCCTACAATAAGCTCTCCTAGTGATTCTGCCAAAGTGTCTGTGGCGAGTTTGATTTTTTGCTCCACCTCATTACCTACGACTTCGTGGAGTTCAGCCCGAGTATTTTGAATAATATCGCCTTCAAAATATTCAATCACACCAAATATACTTACCAAACCAACGATAATACCAATGACAAGAACTAGAATCTTGAATTTTATCGACAAATGCTTAAACATTGCGCCCCTTATTATTAATCTTAAAGATTTATTATATAATACGCATTCTTAAAATCACGCACAATTATGAAGCTGTTTGAATAGATTACAAGATTTAATGAGCATTTCTAAGTTGCATTGTAATTTGAGAATAAATCTCTGTTGTTGTGCCACAAAAATGCGGCGGGAATTGCGTTTTGTTAAAAGTCGTTTGACGCTTAGCAAGTTGGGCGGTATGCGTGGAAATAGAATCCCTTAGGGATTCTAAAGAGGTAATGGGCGGGAATTGTGGCTTTAGCAGCGCGTCATTCTTTGTGCTTTGCGCAGAATCTAGGAGATTTTGATATTTTAGATATTCCAGCGTTTCCTTGATTCCGATGCTTTTTGCCCATTGATATTGTGCGCCATAGTGTGAGTAGAGCGTCTGCACTTCTTCTAACAATCCTCTATCTAGCATTTCTTGTGTGCGCATTAGAATCCTTTGTCGCAGACATTCGCGATTCCTTAGGATTTCAAAAATCGTGCAGGATTCCAAAATCGGCTTAGGAGAATGGTTTGCAAAATACACACTTGGCGCACAATGCGTAGAAAAATAAATCTCCAATGCACGCGCGATACGATAGGAATCTTGAGGCTTGAGTTTGTTTGCATAGACAGAATCTATCACGCATAAATAACGATATTGTGCGTCCAAACCGCCAAGGCTTTTGATTTTGGATTCTATTTCTAATTTTTCAGATAGCGTGAGCTTGGGCGCTGGTGAAAGCCCAACGAGCAGAGATTTGAGATAGAATCCCGTGCCACCGACGATTAAAAGCGGTTTTTTGTGGCTTTGGCAATAGTCTTTTGCTCGGTAATATTCTTGGATAAAATTATAAACATTTTGGGATTCCTTGGGTGATAAAATATCTATGCCAAAATGCACGATTCCTTTGCGTTCTTCTAAGCTAGGCTTGGCACTTGCAATATCAATTTCTTGATAAATACTTAAGGAGTCTAGTGAGAGGATTACACAATCATACGATGTGGCAATCTCCAAAGAAAGGGCGGTTTTGCCAGAACCACTCCCACCTAAAATCGCAAAAGTTTGCAAATTTAGGCGAAATTTTTAGAAGCCAAAATCGCCTCTAAAAAAGCATTTTTGAGCGCGTGTTTTTCTAAAGCGGCTACACCTTGCGCCGTAGAGCCTCCCGGACTCATCACGCTTTCTTTGAGTAATGTAGGGTGGTTTTGCTCCAAAAGTAATGCAAATCCGCTAAAAAGAGTGCGCACGATTTGTGTAGAATCCTCACGCCCTAAACCATAGGTTACGCCACTATCAATTAGGGATTCCGCAACAAGTGCCAAAAACGCCGGTGCGCAACCCCCTAAAGCAGTAGCCAAAGGGAAATCCTTTTCTTCAAGCCATACGCTTTTGCCAATAGAATCAAAAACCCCAAAGGCTTCTTGCTGGTATGCCAAATCTCCGCATAGGCTTGTGATAGATTGTCCGACACTTGCGCACACATTGGGCATTGCGCGGATATAGTTTTGGGATTCTATGGTTTCTCTTAAAGTAGCAAGGCTTGTGGCATTAAGGATAGAATACACGCATTTTGCCTTGCCATGGAAATAAAATTCTTTTAACGCGTAAGGCTTGACACAAAGCAGAATTTCATCGTCTTCTTTTAGCGGAATCGTGGAGTTTTCTAATGCTAAAGGAGTTAAGCCTAACTCCTCACAAAAAGCCTGAACTTTTGCAAAGTTGCGCCCACAAACGCGCAAATTGTATCGCTGTTTTAAGCCTTGAGCTAGGGCTTTTGCCATTTTGCCATAGCCCAAAAGAATTAAGGATTTCATTTTAGGATTCTTTAGGATTCTTATTGTTTGTTGAAGTCAAAAAACTTCGAAATAGGCTCGGATAGCCCGAAGTTTTCGTATTTAAAATTCTCCAAGACAACTTGCGCCATTGTTGAATTTTCAAAGTTAAAAAGCAAAGGAGCTAAAAAATTCACGCTGGAATCTTCAATGGGTTCTTTGACGCAGACGATATTGAGTATCGCGAGTTTAGAGTTCTGCGGGTCTGTATTGGTTTTGCCTTTTAGCTCCAAAAGAGCCTTGATGGGCGATGGAATCTCAAACTCATAGTCTGTGCGCATTGTGTAGGGATTCACCAAAGTGAAAGAAATGCCATCATTCTCACAACTTTTTAATTGCATAAAGGTTTCATCGTCTTTTGCGATTCTCTCTAGTTTCATTTTTTGGATATGTTCAAAACCCAAAATGGGGGATTTAACTACAAATTCCATTCTTTTTATCCTTTGCTTAAATTAACCTTTATCTCGCAGAAAATAATTCTTAAACTCAAAGTTTCGCGTGAGATTTTATCGCAATAAAAACAAAAAATCAATTTTATTTTTAAAAAAATTATAAAATCTATGACAAATCCGCTATAATTACGACTATTTTTGATGATTTTGGCTTGATTTCAAACAAATCCAAATTGCAAATTTTGAAGTTTGACTCCCAATAAAGCCTAACAACAATCATTCTAAAATTCCTATATTTTAGGCATAAATCCAAATTAATAAACTATTTTAAGGAATCTTTAACAATGCTAAAAACAACACAACTTTTTCTTTGTGGTTTTTGCGCACTTGTCTTTTTGGGTGCGTGTTCTTCCAAAAGCAACAGCGGATTGGCTTTAGACGAAGTCAATAAACCTGCGGATTATTGGTATCAAAATATGCTTAAAGAGATTCGTAACGACGATTTAGAAAAAGCAGACAGCTATTTTGTTTCTTTGCAAAGTGAGCATCTCAATTCGCCCCTTTTAAGCGAAGCAATGTTAATCTTAGGACGCGCACATATGCAAAAAGAAGAATATTTACTTGCGGGATTCTATTATGATGAATTTACCAAACGCTTTGGAAATGCGGAAAACATTGATTTTGTGCAATACCTAAAGCTTCAAGCAAACTACTTTGCTTTTAGCAAACAATTCCGCGACCAACAATTATTGCTCCAATCCATTAATGAGGCGAAAGAATTTGGCAAAAAATATCCCTATTCACGCTATCGCCCAATTGTAGATACAATGCTTTTGAAGTTAGAATTGGCGGATTTAAGTTTAAACAAAGAAATTATTAAGCTTTACGAGCGCAGAGGGAAAGAAAACGCAGCGGAATTTTATCAACAAAAAATTAATGAAAAGGCTTGGATTAAAGATGTTTATTACCAAGAGGCACATTCTCCATGGTATCAAAGAATCTTTGAATGGTAGGAGAAAATATGCAGCTAGATAGATATGGAGAATTTCCCAAAAAATTGCCCATAATCGTAGAAGAGGATATGTTTTTATACCCTTTTATGATAGCACCTTTGTTTATCAGCGACGAAGAGAGTCTAAAATCCATTGAAATCGCAATGGAATCCGCAGATAAGCTTGTATTTATCACGGCTTCTAAGCCCAACGACACAGAAGAAGATGTCGTGGGATTCTATGATGTGGGAGTTATTGGCATCATTATGCGTCGGGTAGCTTTGCCAGAGGGGCGCGTTAAGATTCTATTTCAGGGCTTAAGTCGCGGAAAAGTGTTGAATCTTTATTCCAAACTCCCACTTCAAGGCGAAATTGAACCCATTGTTTCCCTGCCTTTTGATTCTGCGCGCATAGAAGCGATTTTATCTGTCCTTAAAGAAAGATTGCGGAATCTCTATAATATTTCACAAAATTTCCCACAAGATTTGCTTAAAAGCATTAATGAAACAATGGATCCTAATCGTGCCGCAGATTTGATTGCAAGTGCGATTCGGCTTAAAAAAGACCAAGCTTATAAAATCTTCAAAGAAAACAATCCCGAAGAGCGTTTGCTAAATCTAATTGAAATCGTAATGGAAGAAATCCGCGCACAACAAATCCAAAAGGAAATCAAATCCAAAGTTAATTCCCAAATGGAAAAAATCAATAAGGAATATTTCCTCAAAGAACAACTCAAGCAGATTCAAAAGGAATTAGGCGGGGACGCGAGTAAAGATGCGGAGATTGAAGAATATCGCCAAAAGTTAGAAAAACTCAAAAATAGAATGAGCAAGGACGCTTACAAAGAAATCTCCAAGCAAATCAACAAACTCTCAAGAATGCACCAAGATAGCGCAGATGCGAATTTGCTACAAAATTACATTGAATTGGTGCTAGAGATTCCTTTTGGAACTTTTGCGCAAAAACCTCTAAAAATTGATGAAGTAGAAAAACAGCTCAACAAAGACCATTTCGCATTAGAAAAGCCAAAAGAACGCATTGTGGAGTATTTTGCGGTGCGCGAACTACTTGCTTTGCGTGGCAAAAGCAACAACAGCGAAAACAAAGGCACGATTCTATGCTTTTATGGACCTCCCGGAGTAGGCAAAACAAGCCTTGCAAACTCCATTGCCACTGCGCTAAAGCGCAAATTAGTCAGAATCGCATTAGGTGGCTTGGAAGATGTCAATGAGTTGCGCGGACACCGCCGCACTTATATTGGGGCAATGCCCGGTAGAATCGTGCAGGGCTTGATTGACGCTAAGGAGATGAATCCAGTAGTTGTGTTAGATGAGATTGATAAAATCCACAATTCATTCCGCGGCGACCCTTCATCGGTGCTTTTGGAGATTTTAGACCCAGAACAAAACAAAGAATTTAGGGATTATTATACGAATTTTGATTTGGATTTGTCTCAAGTGATTTTTATCGCCACAGCAAACGATATTAGCGCGATTCCAGCACCTTTACGCGATAGAATGGAGTTTATCAATATCAACAGCTACACTCCAAGCCAAAAGGAACAAATTGCAAAGAAATATTTGATTCCACAAGAGCTTAAAAAACATGGTTTGCAGAACAGCGAAATTAGCTTTTCGCCAAGTGCGATTCGCGTATTGATTGAGAAATACACAAGAGAGGCGGGAGTGCGGAATCTCCGCCGCAAAATCGCGCAAATCCTGCGCAAAGTAGCAAAAAACATCTTGCAATCTCCCCAAGAGAAGATTCAAATCACGCCCAAAAACCTACATGAGTTTTTGGACAAAATTGTTTTTGAATTCGAAAATGCAAGTAAAAATGCGGAAGTAGGGTTGGTTAATGGACTTGCTTGGACGAGTGTAGGCGGCGATGTGCTAAAGATTGAAGCGTTAAAGATTAAAGGCAAGGGAGGATTGCATTTGACAGGGAATTTGGGCGATGTGATGAAAGAGAGTGCGAAGATTGCTTATTCTTATGTGAAATCTCTCATTGATGGCGGATTGCTCAAAATTGACAGCCAACTAATCCCCCAAACACAAAAAGAAAAAGACGAAAAAACCAAGCCAGAAGCAAGTGAGATTTACAATCGCTTTGATGTGCATTTGCATGTGCCAGAGGGCGCAACTCCAAAAGATGGACCAAGTGCTGGAATCGCGATTGCAAGTGCGATTGCCTCATTACTGACAAACAAAAAAGCGCGAGGCTATGTCGCAATGACGGGGGAACTAACCCTAAGAGGCAAGGTTTTGCCTATTGGTGGTTTGCAAGAAAAGCTAATTGCGGCTTACAAATCGGGAATAAAAGAAGTGCTGATTCCAAAGAAAAACTTTGAACGCGATATGGACGAGATTCCACAAGAAGTAAAAGAGGGATTGCGTATCCACCCGGTGAGAGAATTTAAAGAAGTCTTGCAAATTATCCTAGAAAATGGCAAAAGCAAAGCCTAAAATACTCCCTCTTTGGGAAGATTCTAATCCCGCGCTAAATACTTTGGAATCCCAAAATTCCGTATTTCAAGAGGTTTTGGGGCAAAAGCCTTTACAACAGATTGTAGAATCCCTTACGATTCCGCTAGAACAATATCCTGCGCTTTGTGGTATTGACGAAGCAGGAAGAGGTTGCGTAGCAGGTTCGCTTTTTGTCTGTGGCGTGGTGCTAAACAACCCCCCACAAGCCCTTTTGAATCAGCTTAAAGATTCCAAAACGCTTTCCCAAAAAACAAGGGATTCTTTAGCAAAAGAAATCAAACAATACGCACATTTCCATTTGGTGCAAAAAAGCGCACAAGTGATTGATGTGCATGGTTTAAGCGTGTGTTTAAGGGATTCTTTGCTTGAAATTATGACGCATTTAAGCGCACCTTTTTATTGTTTTGATGGTCCTTGTAACTTTGGAATCCAAACACTAAAAACACTCATCAAAGGGGATTCCAAGCTTCACGCCATTAGCGCGGCGAGTATTTTGGCAAAAAGCGCGAAAGATTCCGAAATGCAAACTTTGCATACACAATTCCCCCAATATGACTTTGCGCACAACAAAGGCTACTGCACGAAAGCACATCTAAATGCGATTGCCCAAAACGGCTTATGCACAATCCACCGCAAAACCTATCACCTCAAAGCTCTTTCCCAAACTCCAACGCTTTTTGAATCACACTGAATGGAATTAGGGCTGCATATCAATCAAGCCATAGGAGGATAAATTGGCAAAATTCAAAAAATACCAAGCATGGATATATTTTAGGGATAATTTCTTTTGCACTTGTGCGTATGATAGAGATATGATAGACCTTGAAGAGAAATACCCAAATATGAGTGATGAAGATTATGTATATTCTAATTGGGACACTCCACAATATTGGGATAAGTATCGTTTTTGGGTTGCAAGAACTCCAAAGGGTGATAAATACTTCAACGAAATCCTAGCTCCAAGATTCTATAATAAATACAAAGATTTAGAAGTAGAGATTGATAATAAAGGCAATATTATAAGATGGATTGGAGAGATTCAAGATTAAGAATTGCAAAATCATTTTAAAGGAGTTGAGCAATGACGACAGCAATGACCACGAAAACCACTAGAGGCTATTTAAAAATCTCTTGGCATTATACAATGAAATATAACAAAGGCATTGATTTAGTGTATTTTCCACAAGGAAGCCAAAGGAGTGTAAATGACGAAAATATCACACATTGCCATTATCTTTTATATGCTCACGACTTCCCAAAGACAATCAACGAATATTTAGAAAGTAGCT
Source organism: Helicobacter sp. MIT 05-5294 (assembly GCF_000765675.1). Classification (GTDB taxonomy): domain Bacteria; phylum Campylobacterota; class Campylobacteria; order Campylobacterales; family Helicobacteraceae; genus Helicobacter_D. Next base: position 7,900 of record NZ_JRPA02000030.1, read on the forward strand.
ATGGGGATAAAGGATACTTAGAAGAAGTTAAAATCCCTTATGACATTAACAACGATTTAGCCAAAGAGATTTTAAGCAAGAGTAGCTTAACCAAAGCCCAACAAGAGAAGTTTTTTAACTCTCGCTTTGGCAGTGTGTTAGTGCCTGTGGAGCTTATAGCTAAAGAAGAGTATTTTACACATTGGAAAACTTGGGAGGTGGGCGATAGGGATAGAGCAATTGGGCGCACGGCTATGAGCTATCAGATTACTTTCCCTCTCTATGATAAATATCTTGAGATTCCATACGGAGGAATAGAGCAAGAAAAGTTTTATGAGATTTATCTATTAATCCTTGATACTTATAAGGTTTTGCCTCCTAATACTGCTTTAAGACCCTCTAGGTATGAAGTGGGAAGTTTATTATATCAAGGAACTTATCCCCTTGAAGAAGTCGCTGCACCTCTCCCTACTTCTGCTTTAGCCTATACACATAGTAATATGGATAAGTTTATCGTCAATCTAAGAGACCAACCAAGCAAAGAGGGTAAAATCCTAGCCCAACTTTTCTCTCAAGCACTCAAAAGCACACCTAAAGATTTGTTTTTAGAAGATAGGAAATATCAGGGAGAATATAATATAAATCCTCTTTATGAAGAAATGGTAACCAAGGGTAGAAAATGGTTTTTAGAAGATAGGGAATGGGGAGATTGGGTTGAAGAAATGATGGGCTTCCAATATTATTTTGTCAGAACCAAACAAGTTTATTATCAAGCAAACAAATCTAAACTCATCAATCCCCTAGAAGCTAAAGAATATCTTGTTTTAGTATGGAATATAGATGCGAATAATTGGGCTAAAGTGTGGATTCTAAAAATGCTAGAGGGATATGTCGTCCATGATGTAATTGGTGGGAGAGGTATGCTCCATGCAAGTTACTTTGATGATGATGGTCCTGCATTAGAAGATTTAGAAAACTACACAAAAACCTTTTTAGAATCCCCCTCCAAACTCAAACTCTATGAGGGTTATATCCATACCAATGGTTTAGACTATCTTCTGCCTTTTGGTGGGGATTATATTCAAAGATAGAGATTTTGTGCTGTGCAAGGACGAAACAAATCCACAATCTAGCACAAAAGATTCTATTCTACTATGGAATCCCAATTTATAATCCCTTTTTAATTACTTGGATTTTTGCTAAAATAGTTTG
>NZ_JRPA02000031.1 GCF_000765675.1 Helicobacter sp. MIT 05-5294
TTCCAATTAAGATAAATTCGTCCTTGCGGTTAAAATCCTTGATTGCTGCATTCGCATTGCGGTTACGGACGCTAAGTCCGCTCCCTTATGCTCATTTGCAAAGCAAAGATTTTTCCTCGCAATGACTAGAATTTTTTGTGATTCCTTTGTCTTCATTCTTTCTCGCCCGCTTCGTGGTGCGTAAATCGTGATTAAAGGCAGTAGATAAACCCCTTTTCTTTTTGCGAAAAACTCTTAAAATCCCTCAAAAAATCCCTCCGCGTGATTCGTGGTTTTTTCCTTAAACTTTTTTTCAAAACCCCCTAGCATTCTAAGATTCGCGGTATTGCTTTCGTGGTTTTTTGGAGATTTTGAAGGTGAGGCTAGACTAGAGGTCTGCGAACCTTCAAAATCTCCAAAATCTGCGAAATGATTACCCAAAGCTGAATGCTCTAAGGGTCGCTATATATATACAAAGCCTTTTCTAGCTCATTAAGCTTTACCTCGCATGTGTCTTGCTCGTGTTCGTGAATGACGCTCTCATATCGTGATTTGATATAGCTCTCCATTGTGTCCAAATCGCACACATACGCATCTGTATCAAGTGCTAGGGCTTCTATCGCTTGGGTTTGCTTCTCTAGCAAGGCTTGTAGCTGGAGATTTTCTAAGCTAAGCTGTGCGTTTTTGTGATAAAGATGCGTGCATACGCCAAAAAAACCCAAAAAAAGAGTGAGGATAATCATAATAAAGTAGTGCATTTAATTTCCTTTTCCAATTAGCTAAGCCTCCCCCGCTTTGGGGGAGATGGATTTAGCTTTTTACTCTTTACTGCTAAAAATCCCGATAGTCGCAAAGTCTTGATTACTGAAAGGACTTAATGCCCCGCTCTCTAGTGAGAATCTCCCCTTAGCGATGCTTAAAAGCCTATCCGCTCCGCACACGACCTTACGCCCGCTGTCTTGGGTATCATCGATATAAAATTTTGTCGCGTTGCTCCCTGCCATTACGATAGCACTTGCACCGATAAGCGCACCGATGCTTAAGGGCTGTTTGTCCGCATAAAAGCTTGGAGGGGTGGTTTTGCTGACATTTTGACTATCGAGATAATGTTTGAAATCCGCATCGCTCAAGTCAGTATTTGGCATACCCACCTGCATTTTAGTCCATACGCCCATATCTAAAATAGGGCAATTATCAATCATACCGACAAATCCCGTAAAAAGTCGGTTTTTATCGCCCCTATCTCCCGCGTAAGCTTGCATCTCTCTCCATTCTTTATCCGCTTTTAACTGCTGGATTTGGTGTGATTCAAGCAAAATAAGATAGCTATTGTGTATCACGCTGATACCATTCACGCTCTCTCTGTCTGCTTTGATAGGCTTGATAGGAAAAGCCTCTTTGCCGTTAGCATGTGTCCCGCTTCGTGCCATAAAAATAGCGCGTCTTAGGAGTTTTACACTGCACACATCGCCTTTTGCGATTTGTTTGGTCGTGTCTTCAGGACTCTTTTTATAATCCTTAAAGCCATTTTGCGCATCTGCAGCCACGACATTGGTAAAGTCGTTACACAAGTGCGCGACTATCGCTTTGTCTCTGCGATCTTGCATCCACTCGCTAAGAGAATCTACTGATTCTTTGACAAAATCAATGCTTTGCATCTTGCTGTATTGTCTGATAGGGCTTCTTAGGGCGTTACCCACGACTTTAGGATAAATCGTTTGATTGAGAATTTCTAGCTCATCATAGTTTGTTTTAAAGTCGGCATTACCCTCTACGCCTGCGCCTGTGAGTTTGTTTTTCAATCGGGGGCGGTAGGGCTGGTCGTTTTCTACACTAAAAGTGCGCACGCCTCTATCTCCGCCCTTACCTGTGAAGCTCTCAAAAGGACTTTTGATCCATGAAAGTCGCTCTATCTCTTTACCGATTTGCACACTGATGTTTTCATCGTTTTTAAGGCTATTGTAGTCAATATTGTTAAGATTCATTTTTTACTCCTTGAGATTGTTTAATATCTTTCTGTGGGCAAACTATCATTTGCACTCTGGCTTATATCACTAGGATACCCTTTGACTTGTTGGGGGAGTTTCTCCTCTTGCTCACCGCCCCCGCCTTTGCTCGTATAAAGCTCATAAAGTGCGTTAAAAAGCTCTGTGGGTGCGAGACTTTCAAAAGCTTGCTGTTCTCTTGGCGTAAGCTCTTGGCTATAAAATACTAAAAGCTCTTGAATATCCACATCGGGGTGTTCTTGCTGAAAATCCGCCTTTGCCTTTTCTATCGCTCCGAGCTGATTATCAAGCGTGATTTCTCCCTCTAGGTTAGAGATAGCATCTTGCTTGCTTTCAATCTCTGTCTTGATAAATTCATTTTGCAAAGCAAGGATTTTTTCAAAAAACGCCTCTTTGTTTTCAAAAAATAGCTCCTCAAGGTCGGGGTTTTGCTCGATAAAATCCTTTGCCTTTCTCGCAAAATCCGCTTCAAAACTCTTCATATTTTGCTCTAGCTCTGCCTTAAGCCCTGAAAGTAGCTCTTGCTTGTTTGGTGGCTCTGTTTGCTCTGTTTGCTCTATGGGCTCTTGTGGCTCTTGGAGCTCTTGTGTCTCGGGGGCGTTATTTTGCAATTCTTCTTCCATTTAAAAGCCTCCTTTAAAACTCCATCATCGTGGTAGAGGGGAGATAGTAAATCACTCTTAGCGTGCCTCTGCCCTTAGTCGCTGGGGTATCTCCCACTGCGGGTTTAATGCTTACTGCGATTTCTTGCACTTGCGGGGTCGTGAAGATCTTAGAGAGAATATTTGCCTCTGCCTTAGAAATGTCAATGTCTGATGCTAAAGCATCGGGCTCATCGATAAATCCTATATCTGCCTTAAATCCTGCATCTGCTGCTTCTTCCACACTGAAACTAATATGTGTAACTTCAGCATTTGCGGGTAAGGCTACAAGTGCCAACTCTTGGGGATTGGTAAAATCAATCGAATTTTTAACAAGATAAGTTAAAAAATGGACTTTTTGTGTGCGCATTGATTGCTCCTTAAAATAATATATTGGATTTATAAAAAAATTTTAAAAAAAATGTAAGGGTTAAAAGGTTGCAGCAATCAAGGATTTTAACCGCAAGGACGAATTTATCTTAATTTGCAAAAGGAATAAAAAGCCTAAGTAGGGAGTAAGAGTAAGACTTATCCGCTCCCTTAGGTAAAAGCGGATAATGGCTATCTTAGCTACACTTGACTACAATGATACAAAGTAGTATAATGATGACTAAGATTTGGTCAATCTTACTCATGGTAACCTCCTTTTAAAAAGTAGGCTACTTCTAGGGAGTTGCTGGCTCCCTAGAGCAACCCCAAGTTATTATATCGCAATTTAAAACAATTCTTCACTCCTTTTGCAATTAAGATAAATTTCGCGTTGTCTCGCGCTCAAAGCTTCACAACTCTTAAAATCCCTCAAAAAATCCCTCCGCGTGATTCTTTTGCGTTTTCATATTCCCGCATCTCTTACCTTTCTCACCCGCTTCGTGCGTTTGCTAGATAACCCTAGCATTCTAAGATTCGCGGTATTGCTTGGGCGGTTTTAAGTATTTTTTAGGGGTGAGCTAGACTAAGGGTCTGCGATATTCCCCTAAAAAATACTTAATCCACGCAATGATTACCCAAAGCTGAATGCTTCTAATTATCGTAAATCTACTTTGCTTATGTTATTCTTATAAAACTTCATCTTTTGCGCGTCTTTATCTTGTGGCTCTTGGGCTTCAAGTGAGGCTTGTTTGGACATCTGATTGATAATACTGCTTTGTGCTTGGAGCTTTTGGCTTTCACTTTGGAGCTTCTCTATCTGTGCTTGAAGCTTAGCTAATTGCATTTGTGTCTCTTGCTCTAACATTTTATTTTGCGCACTCGCGTTTTCATTTTGGGTCGTGTTGGCATTTTCTAGCACTTCTTCTATGTCTTCTACGATTTGAGAATCTGTGTCTTTAAGCATCAAAGGGAGAAGCTCACTGACAATATCGGGGCGTATGTTTGCGATAGTTTTTAAAATCTCACTCCAGTGCGCGAATCGCTCTTCACGCCCTTGCATCTTAAGCTGTGTGTTATACACAAGATCAAAGCTCCCGATCTTAAGCGTATTCTCTGCGCTGTCATTGATACTAAAATATCGCACTGCGCGTCTTTTCTCTGCTATGGCAAACACTTGTTTTTTATTAAAATAATGCTGCATAAAGCTTAAAACTCTTTGATAAATCAGCCTGTCCATTGCATCACTGCTTTGTATAAAATACTGCAGTCCCAAAAGCCCCGCATCGCGTCTTTGTGCTATGGCTACGCCGCTTTGTCGGTTGGTCGCTTGGGCTAGGGCTTCATCATTAAGCCCGCTCAAAACCCTTGCCATATTGCGCTTTTGCTCACTTTTCATACTCAAAGCTTGTAAATCTGCGTGATGTTGGATAAACTCGATTTTTTTCTCACTCAAACTCCCGCTTCGCACGGCGACTATGGCATTATCTTTAGCGATATTTTCCACAAATTCATCTATATCATCTACGGCATCAATCTCAAATAAAGCCTTTTGTGTGCCGAGCATATTTGCCATTTTGTTTTCTGCAAAGTTGATGTAATCTTGCAAAGGCTTAATATCTCTAAAGATTCCATAAAAGTTGTTTTGCTCATCGATTTGGTATTTACTGATCACAAAAGGGTGCAGATTGTCTTTAAAGGGCATTATTTCGGTTTTGTATATCCCTCCGTTAGGATTCCACAAATACCTATTCCAGCTTAAAGTGCGGGTTTGCTCATCGTATTCTTTTGCCCATGTTTCTATGATAAAGGCTCTTTGGTCGGCAATGTCATCTTGCGTGAGGTAAATCTCCTTATCGGGGATTATACTTTTGACTTCACACAAGGCGATGTGTTGCTTTTTATGGAATCTACTCGCATCAAGGGCGTTTTTATCTTGCGAAAAACAATCAATCAAAAAGCTATCAGTAGGGATACTTTTGATATTGATATGATAAAAGCCCTCTGCGTCTTTTTCACACCATAACTCCACTACGGCTAACCCTAAAAGCAAATTAAAATCCCGCGTGTATATCTCTTTATCATAATCATCGCTTTGTGCAAAGACTTTGAGCAAATCAGTCAAAAGACTTGCTAAAACTTTATCCTGCTCTTGGCGTCCATTGACTTTGATTTCTGTGCGCGCTTGAATCTTATAGCCTAATATCTTATCGCAAATCATTTTAAAGATATTCTCGTGTATAGGGATTTGCCCTCGTGATTGGAGCTTGGCTAATTCTTGGCTTTGGAGCTGATGTCCGTGATAGTATTGCAGGGCTTGTTTGTATTCGCTTAATGCCCTATCGTGTGCGCGTTGGTCTTTGGATAGGGCGGTGGTGAGTTGATCTAGCGTCATTTATACTCCTTATTCCAATTAAGATAAATTCGTCCTTGCGGTTAAAATCCTTGATTGCTGCATTCGCACTTATTTTTCGCGTTATTTTTTAGCTTTTAACGCAAAAAGGGGTTTATCCCCCTCCCGTCCCCCTTAACCCCGAAAAAGACGCCGCTTTTTCGGCAAACAAGGGGGAAGCCTCGCTTTATCCGCTTCTAGCTCAAATCGTGCGGAGGCACTACTGCCTCCTTTGATCACGATTTACGCACCACGAAGCGGGCGAGTTTATTTATTTAACGCTTAGCATTCTAAGATTCGCGGTATTGCTTTCGTGGTTTTTTGGAGATTTTGGAGGTGAGGCTAGACTAGAGGTCTGCGAACCTTCAAAATCTCCAAAATCTGCGAAATGATTACCCAAAGCTGAATGCT
>NZ_JRPA02000058.1 GCF_000765675.1 Helicobacter sp. MIT 05-5294
AGGCATCTCCACCCACACAATCCCAAACATTCCTTTGAGTAGATTGAGTGCGCCTTGTAGATTTTCAGCGCGGAAAAATATCCAAGTGATATTGATAAAATTAAAAGTCAGAATCCAACAGCATAAAGAATAAATCTTTTTAGGTAAGCCTTTTAGGGATTCTACCCATTCTTTACACACCCAAGTGTAGATTCTATGCACACACATCGCCACTCCATGCAATGCCCCCCAAATGATAAACCCAAACCCAGCCCCATGCCAGATACCACTTAAAAATGCCACGATGAAAAGATTCCGCAATGTGAGAATCTTGCCTAGTCTATTGCCACCTAAAGGAATATAAAGATAATCTTTTAAGAATCTCCCGAGCGTAATATGCCATTTCCTCCAAAACTCCGTAATGTTTAAAGACTTATAAGGAGAGTTGAAGTTTATTGGCAAGACAATCCCAAAGAAAAGCCCAAGCCCGATTGCCATATCACAATACCCGCTAAAGTCAAAATAGATTTGGAAAGTGTAGCTTATAGAAGTCGCCCAAGATTCAGCGATATTGAGAATCCCGCCCTCTTCTACGACTTTAAATCCTGCATTTGCCCATTTGGCAAAGCTATCAGCGATAAAGACTTTTTTGAATAGCCCAATAGAAAAGATAAAAAGCCCCTTAGCGCAATGCCCCCAGACTTTAGAATCTAAGCTTTTTGCAAAAAGCATTTTAAATTGAGGCATCATCTCTTTGTGATGCACGATAGGACCGGCGATGAGTTGGGGGAAGAAGCTGACAAAGAGACAATAATCCAAAAAGTTAATTTGACTAATCTTGTTAGATTCTGCATTATTGTTTTTGTCATTACCGCTTACATTTACAGATTCTATTGCCTCCTCTTCCTCCAAATCCTGCACATCAATGCGTTTATAACAATCCACCAAAAATGCAATTTGTTGGAAAGTGAAAAATGAAATAGCAAGAGGCAAAAGGATATGAGGCAAGGGAATGTTAAGGTCTAAAGCTAGAAGTTTAGAGAGAGTATTGAGATTTTCTAAGAAAAAATCAGTGTATTTAAAGAATCCTAAAAGAGCGAGATTAAACACAATGCCAAGAATCACATAAAATTTGGGAGAAAGTAAGGAAGCTAGATAAGGAGCAACAGGATTAGAATCTGTTTGGTTAGCTTTTAGGCTATATTTTTGCCCCCCCCCCCGCACAATTAAAGGTATCCTTGCAGGATTAGATTTTAAAATTGCATTGCCAATGAGAAAATTTACAACAATACTACCAAGTAGAAGTGGGAGATAAAGGGGATTCCAAAACCCATAAAACACAAAACTTCCTATAATCAAAGAAATCTTAGCGAACAAATCTTGTTTGAAATAGCGCAAAAGATAAAAGCACAACAGCATAAGAGGCAAAAAGCCAAAGAGAAAACCAAAAGAGCTAAAGACCATAGGATTCCTTGCTAGATAAAATTCAAAACTTTAAGAATAAAATAAGGCGATATTATAGCAAATAAATGGGGGGGGGGGGGCAAGTTATTTAGAATGAAATTCCTAGGTTTCAGATTGTTTATTGTGATTGTGGGATTCTGCATTGTTTATTGTCATTGCGAGAGATTCGTTAGAATCTCGTGGCGTGTGTTGCGTTAGCAACTCACCCCCCC
>NZ_JRPA02000059.1 GCF_000765675.1 Helicobacter sp. MIT 05-5294
AATCCTACAAAAAGACAAAGCTTATTCTACTTTAGGTATAGAGTTAAAATCTCCTAAAGCAATAGAGACTTATAACAACAATGGAAACTTTAGTATTAAACTTACAAATATTAACTTACAAGATATACAATCCCAAAGCAACAATACCCTCACTAAAGATTCTCCACTCTTTATTTATATTCAAGATTATAAACTTAACTTTATCACTAAACTAAAAGATAAACAAACTACAATCAAGATTCCATTAGATACTACCATTACCAAAGATAAATACAATAACATTAACTTACAAGATACTAAACTTCTCTTTCTTTCTTTTATTCCCTTTAAAGATAATGATGAGGCTAATAATACCAAAGCACAAAAGATTCAAATAGAATCTAAGGATTTAGAGAAACAATCTATCACTAAACAATTTAAGATTCCAATTATTGAAGATTTTAAAGAGAATGAAGTGGTTAGGGGGTGGAGAGATGAGGAAGATTTAAACGAAATTGAAGTAGTTGGGAAGAATGGCATAGATATAAGCCTTGTATCAGAATATTCTAAAAATATATTAAGGCGTATTGGTAAAGATTCTAACAATCCTACTATCACTATTACAGATGTAGCAAGAACCCCAACAGAACAAGCCTTAGCAATGTATAATATGATTCACAAGAATCGTGAAAAACAAGGCACAGAAAATGGTATAAAAATCACAAAGACAACCTATAAAACAAATGTGCATTCTGTCATTGATATTTGTGAAAAACTTATGGAGCAAAATAAATCAAAAAATAAAATCCTTAATGCAATGGAACAAGAAATTAGAAGATTAATCCCGCTAGGGTATTTTCAACATTGTCAAGATTTTGATATTAAAAACACTTTTGATATATCTGTGTGGAGACTTAGAGATTCTATTAATTTTTATAAAATTGCTAAGCAATATGAGGATAAATATCCAGAATTTAAGATTATTGATGAGCGGAGAAATGAAGAACAATGTTATCATATAGAAATCACTCAACCTTAAGGATGGAAAATGTTTAGAATTGCTTTAGCTTTTATGTTAGCAATGTTAATGCTTTGCGCAGAGGAAGATGAGGAGCTAAAGTCTGCAATACAAAAATGTAAGGTTATCTGCGATAAATGCGGATTTTATGTGAGCCAAACTGGGAATTACTTTGATAAGCTCAAAGCACTAAATGAAAACGAAGATGACTATTATACCGCAATGGACGATTGGGTTTATTATCTCTATAATACAGAAGAGTATTTAAAAGTTAATGGGGTTAATGCAAATTTTTATGCATCCTCAGTAGAAAAATGCCCAACCCTAATTTTTGGAGATTATTCCTTGGAAGTAAGCAAAATTGACAGCCCTTTTGTCTTTATTATTTATCAAGAAGGAAAAATGCCTCATATAATTGAAGATATTGTAATGTCAGAATATGAAATTAATGCTTACTTCAATATTTCCAAGCCTAAAATTCCTAAAATAAATGAGTAAATATATTTATTGCAATTATTTTAAGCTTTTTCTAAGAGGGGAAACATCAATAGAAGATATTGTATTCCCTCTCAAAATGAAACCACTCAATGACAAGGGTTTACCATATGATTTGGAGTATTGCAAATCCAGCAGA
>NZ_JRPA02000032.1 GCF_000765675.1 Helicobacter sp. MIT 05-5294
CCACTTTTAGGGTGAGATTTCGCATAGCTTTCCATAAATGGAGGCGTAACAGAAAGCAAAGCTGCTTCTAACACCGAACAAACAAAAGAAATCACAATCGCCAATAAAAAATAACCAATTAGAGCAAACATTGAATCTCCATACACCCCTCTTATTCAAAAAATTTATTTGTAAATATTACTATAAAAGCCGCGAATTATCAAGCCACAAAGAATTATCAAACAACAAAGAATCTTGGGCAAATGCCCAAACTGCATTGCGAAATTTATTGTAGCCTTAAAATAAACGCGCGTCGTGTGGAAAATTCTTGCAAAAATTCTTTGTGAGAATCGCGGTAGATTCCAAAAATATCTACAAAATAAAAGGATTCCACCACGCCCTTTTGCTCCAAATCTTCCTCCATTTTTTTAACTACTGCCGTGTAATGAAAATCCTCCGCAATCACCAAAGAGAAAGTTGTGAAAGAATCGGCTTTTAAGTTTGCAGATTGGAGTTCTGATTTTAGCTGTTCTTTGAAACTTAACAAATGCAAATCTAGCCATAAAATCTGTGGATTGATTGTTTTTAAATCTTCCCTAAAAGATTCGTTTCTAAGCCCCAACATTAAGACAATCACCCCGAGAAAAACAAGCAAAACCAAAGGCAACAAAACCATTGCCCTACAATGGCGGTTTTGAACGCTTCTCATCGCTCCAACTCCACGACTAAAGTGCTAACGCAATGCAAGGCGGATTCTGCGTTGAGGATACAAAGTTCAAGTGCGATTCCTAAAGGTGTTTTGGCAATCTTAAAATCCGCGATATTTTGAAGAATTTCTTGCGAATTTTGCGGAATCTTTGGGAATTGCTTTTGGGATTCTAACACGATAGAATCCCCAAAATGCAAAGAAGAAGCTTGATTTAAAAAATAAATTTTGGGTGCGATGAGGAGTGCGGGTTGGCTTTGTGAAGCGTTTTTGGAAGAATCTTGCGCATTTTGTGAGGAGGGATTTGTTTGTGTTTGCATAAAATCCTTCAAAAATGGCGGAACCTCTAAGAGGATTTTGTGTGCATTGAGGCTTACGATTCTGCCTTGAAATTTGGAATGATAAAAGTCTTTGGGCGCGATGAAATGCGCAGGGGTAAAAAGCGCGTTTTGTGGTATATTTTGTGTCTGATAAAGCAAACATTGTTGGTTGAGGATTGCTTGGGAGTTGGAATCTAAATTTAAAAATTCCAATTCCAACAAGCCACTAGAAGCATTTGCAAACGCAATGCTTTGCGGTGCGAAGATTCCATGCAAACAAGGCAAAGCATAATTGCCAACAAGCGCGTATTCTTGCTCTTTTTCATAAAACACTAGACTTTTGCCTTTTATGCTTGATAAACTCGTGCTAATTTCTTCTCCTCCGACTATCATTAAACTTGCCAAATGAGAATTTTCTAGTAGATTTTTGATTTGTAGCAGGGCATTTTGGGCTTGAAGTTCTTGGATAAAGTTGCGATTCTCATAGGAATAATTTTGATAAATCTTGAGCAATGTTAATCCGCCTAAAACCCCTAAGATTCCAAACAAAATTAAACCCAAAAGCATTTCAATGAGCGTAAAGCCTTTTTGCATTTTTATCCTTTAGGGCGTGGTGGTTTGGATTTCATAAAATTGTGTAGATTCCACAATAGAGGATTGGAAGACACAACGCGGCGCAATTTTGTTACAAAGAGGAACATTATCCACTGCAATTTTTTGGGGGTTTCGTAGGTTTTCTATCCCCATTACCGCAAAACTCCCAAGAATTGCCGTCATCAAAATGCTTAACACCAAAATAAAAATCAACACTTCCAATAAAGCAAACGCTTTTTTGCTCGGATTCATCGTGGCTTCCTAAAAATTCATCCAAAATTCATTTGACGCTAAGCTACTGCAATTCTTAACAAAAGTCAAGTAAAACTGCAAATTTTGCTATATTTTGCTAAGTTTAGATTCCATTGTAGGGAATTAATTTGTGATTTATGGAATCCCAAACTAGCACTTTTTTACACATTGTTAACAAATTCTCGTGAAAATCTTATAAATTCTGATTGCAACGCCAATCTTTGGGCTACTTTTCGCTAGAATTTTCCAATCCAAGATGAGGCTAAAGGAGCAAAATGTTAAAAACCGCCATTTTATGCACGATTGGTGGAATCTTATTTCTTTGTGTGGGAAATTTCGGGGGAGACTTCATAGGATTTTTTAAGGATTCCAAAAAAGCCCAAAAAGTGCAGACCAAGCCTTGTCTTTATGTGCAATCTAGCGCATTAAATATTCGCAATGCGCCCAATTTGGAAGCAAAAATCACCGAAAAACTCCAACAAAACACCCCCATTTGCGAGTATTCCAACACGCAAAATGACTTTTTGCAAATTCAGCAAGGTTGGGTTGCGACAAAATACCTAAGCCTAACGCCTCGCAAACCGCCCCCAGCTAAAGCGACAAAAGACGAATCCGCACAGGATTCTATGCGCCTTGTTACTTTGGAATCCCCAAAGATTCTAAAGGATTCTAAAGGTCAGCTAGGATTTAAACTCACTAGCACCGCAAAACCCACAGAATCCACGCTTTTTTATCAAAAACAAGCGCAAGATTCCGCACAAGATTCGGTTTTGGAGCAGATTATCCAAGCAAGAATAGAAATGGATAACAAAAACTATGCACAAGCCAAAAATCTAGCCTTACGCGTGAATTTAAACAATCCTAAAAACCTAGAGAGTTGGGAAATTTTCGCAAAAAGTCTATATTTGGAGGGAAACGCACAAGAGGCTATTTTGATTTTGCAAAATTTCCTGCAACAAAACTACGATAAAAATCTCGCCCTTTTGCTAAAATCTATGAGACAAGGGCAAAAGATTTGACTTGCCAACAAAAACATTGGGATTCTAAAGACATTCTTAAAGGTTCTGCCGCGCTTTTAAATGCGGAGCAAATGCGTTATTTTGGCGCAATCATCATCAAAGAATCCGCCCCAAATATTTTAGAAGTTGCGCTGCTAGACCCCCAAGATAATCCGCACAAAGACACGCTTCAAGGCTTGTTTGGTGGCTATGTTTTGGAGTTTGGCGCAATGGATTTAGAAGAGTTTGAAAAAGCCCTTGTTTGGCTAAGTCAAGAAGAATCGTTGCGGTTAATGCTTCAAAAAATCCGACAAGAAATTCACCAAGAATCCAAAGAAAAGGATTCTAGTATCCAAAATCTCGTGCGATTCCTTTTGCAAATCGCAGTTTCCAAAAACGCGAGTGATGTGCATTTTGAACGCGATTTTGATTGTGTGCGTGTGCGATTCCGCGTTGATGGGGTTTTGGTAGAAAAGTTTTCGTTTGAAGTGTGGCTTTTTGCGCCTTTGAGTGCTTGTATCAAGCTTCTTGCGCATTTGAATCTAACAGATTCCAAAAAACCGCAAGATGGACGCTTTGCGTTAAAATTGCGCCATGCAGATGAGAGTTGGCGACTCTTTGATTTTCGCGTTTCTACTTTGCCTTTGTTAGAGGGCGAATCTATCGTGCTTAGGGTTTTGGATAAGCAAAAAACACTTTTGCCTTTGGAATCTCTAGGGTTTAGCGACGCGGAAATAACGCAGATTCAAACGCTTTTTAATCTGCCCTATGGGCTTGTGCTAATCACAGGACCCACCGGCAGTGGCAAAAGCACGACAATGTATGGAATCCTTAATATCCTCAAAGAGCGGAATCTCAAAATCATCACGCTTGAAGACCCTGTGGAATATCGTTTGCCACATATTAATCAAGTTGCAATGAATTCTGAAGTGAGCTTTGCAAATGTCCTGCGCAATGTCTTGCGTCAAGACCCCGATGTGATTATCTTGGGCGAAGTGCGCGACAAGGAGAGTTTGCAAATCGCGATTCAAGCGGCATTTACCGGGCATTTGGTGTTTGCCACCTTGCATACCAATGACGCGCTAGATACGATTGTGCGCCTAAGGGATATGGGATTAGAGCCGCATTTCATCGCGCAATCTTTAAGCGGAATCATTGCGCAGCGTCTGCTTCGCAAACTCTGTGATTGCCAAACTTCTACTAATGCTAACAAGTCTCTTGGTTGCGAATCTTGCAATCATACGGGCTATTTGGGCAGAATCGCAATTGCCGAAATCGTGCTAACAAACCCAGATTTGGAGGATTTTATCCATCATCGTTTGGATAAACAAGAGCTTTTGAAAAGGATAGAGCAACAAACGCCACATTTTACTTTGGAGCAAAAAGCCATGCAGCTTGTCGCAAACAACATCACAGATATGCGCGAAGTTTATCGCGTCGTTAAATAATGCAATTCTTAGTTCAATACAAACAAAAAGGCAGAATCCAAACAAAAACCTATCACGCAAAAACGCGCAGTGAGCTAGAAGCAACGCTCCAATCTCAAAATCTTTTCGTGCTAAATATCACGCCTAAAACAAGCTTCAAAGAAAGAATCGCACAATTTAATCCGCCCCAAACAAAGGAAATTTTGAGTGCTTTTTATGAGTTAAAACTCGGATTAAAGGCGCATTTGCCCTTGAATTTATTGCTAGAAAATCTCCAAAATCACACAAAAAATCCTCTTTTAAGTGCGCAGTTTGCCAAAGCACTTTTTGCGCTTAATTCGGGTAAATCTCTCTCGCTTAGCTTTAAAGAAGCGGGATTTTCGGACTTTATTTGTTCTATGTTAGAAATCGGACAAAAGGCTAACAGGCTAGATTCTGCCATAGAGTTTATTCTAATAGAGCTTAAAAATATGCAAAAGAATCGCAAACTTCTAACCAAGATTCTCCTTTATCCTGCCTTTGTTATTTGCGTGATGATATGCGTATTTTTGGGCATTACGCTTTTTGTTTTGCCACAGTTTGAATTGTTGTTTATCGGAATCAACGCGCCTTTACCTTGGATTAGTAGAAGTTTGCTTTTTATGCGCACGATTGTGCTTGATTTTGGGCTTTTTGGTCTTGTTGCGCTTGGTGGAATCGCGTTTTTGTGCTACAAATCCTATAAGACTTCTTTGAAATTTAGAATCGCCATAGATAGGTTTTGCCTTAAGATTCCTTATTTTGGCGCGGTGTTGTATTATTATCAACTCTGCCAATTTTTGCTTAGTTTCTTTTGGCTTTATCAAAGCAAAGTGCCTTTGCAAACGACGCTAGAAATTGCGACGCAACACCTAAGCAATCAGGCAATCAAACAACAAGCCGAAGGAATCTTTGATAAAATTTCGCGCGGAATCCCAATCGCACAGGCTTTTAGCGCAAGTGGAATCTTGGACTCTCTAAGCGTTCAACTCCTCTGTGGGGCGCAAAATGACGCGGGATTTTTGGAATCTTTAGAGGTGTTGCTAGAGCTTCATCAAGAAGAACTTGCCACACGCGGAGAAACTTTGTTGGTGATGATTGAGCCATTAATGATTTTGATTTTGGGTGCTTTGGTTTTGTGGTTAGCCCTTGCGATTTTCTTGCCTTTGTGGGAATTACCTATGCAATTACAAGGATTATAAATTTCTAGATTCGTGGCAATGATGGCTAAGTAATGCAATGCGTAATGGCAACCCTTGCGTCATTGCACAAAGCGAACGAAGCAATCCATAATCTTAAATCTCGTCATTAAGGATTCCATTGTAAAATTCTCTTAAGCGCATTATTGTAAATTTGCAAGTGTGGGTGAGAACAC
>NZ_JRPA02000033.1 GCF_000765675.1 Helicobacter sp. MIT 05-5294
AAGAATAAAGCCGCCGCTTTTTCTTTTCGGCAAACAAGGGGAGAGCCTCGCTTTATCCGCTTCTAGCTCAAATCGTGCGGAGGCACTACTGCCTCCTTTGATCACGATTTACGCACCACGAAGCGGGCGAGAAAAAAAGGAAAAACACAAAATTCTAAGGTTTGAGATGAATAATAAGGGTTATGCAAGGAGAGCGAATGAGACGCACTTAGTGTGCGTTGCAGTGGAGCGAGCCGCAGCATTCCCTTATTAGTCGCTCAAAACTGAATTTATCTTAATTTGGAAAAAGGAGTAAATCTTTGCGCATCAGGATAATAGATAATCTCCTCATACGCATCAATCACATCATCATAAACGCCCTCTTGCTCTAAAAAATTCCTAAAATACTCTTGTGCTAGCTCGGAGACAAACTCATGGACATCTTTTAATCCATAAATCCCCATATTTTTACCCTCTTCATAGACATATTGGGGATATTTAAGCGCGAGTTGGTGATAAATCTCATATATTTTTGCATACCCTTTTAATTGCTTAGGGGATAAGAGAGCTTGCGTCTCTGCACACTCTGCGCACATTATCACCCTAAATGTAACCGCGTGGATAAGCTCATGGAGGAGAACAACACTCCCTAAAGTATCCCCACTTTTGACCAAATCTTCATCTAGCAGAATCGTATTACTATCATTAGTTAAATATATTCCTTTTAAATTTTCTATCTGAAACTCGCTATCAAGGTGCGCGAGAGTGGAATATTCCACCCCCAAAGCGTTAGCAATATCAATGGTAGTGTCAAAAAGCAGATCATTTGTCGCATCGCGGTTTGTCGCCTTGAAAAATGTTTTTGCCTCCTGCAAACTTTGCGACAAAGGGGGCTTAGGTTTTGGGAGTAAATACCTCTTTGAGAATATAAAAGCACGATAATCCCCCCACAATGATAAGGATTTTTATCACTGCAGCAGCATTTTCTAGCGCGATCATAAAGAGTATGAACCCTATAAAGATTAATAATAAGATTAAGAGAATTGTTTTGCCCATAATGCCTATTATATCATAACCTTACCTTTTTTAACCCTTTTTTTAAAGTGATTATTTTTTTAATATAAGATTTAAATTTGTCGTATCTTAGAAAGGAAATATTATGCAAGACACACAAGCCCCCCTTATCACTCTACCCCCACAAACGCCCACTTATGACGCAGACAGAGACGAGGAGCTAAAGGCGTTGCGAGAGGAGATGCTAGAAAAAATCCAACAAAATAATAATGTCCTTATCTCCGCGCATTATTCACTTTTGGGGATTGCAGAGCTTATTGACATCAGTCGCGATATTTTTAAGGTGTATTCGTATTATGTCGATAATCTCAAAATTTCAAACGAAAACTATAATCTCCTTAAGGCTTCACTTGCTACAAGTGCGGCATTTATCAATCAAAGTCTTACAGAGATTTCCTCCATGCACAAGAGTAGCCTAGAGCTTTATGCTCAAAGTGAGCAAATCCTTGATACGACACAAGCAGAGCTTAGCGCACTTGATTCTAAGCTTGAGATGGCGCGATTTACCCTAGAGAAAATCCAAGAAATCCAAGAAAGTATGACAGAGATAGAGCATATCAGCTTTTCACTTAAAGCTATGCTCCAACAAGCCACCGATATAAAACTGCAAATCGAAGTCCTCGCACAAAATCTCTTACACAATATGCAAGTAGATCTTCTAGCGACTAAAGAGGGATTTGAAAAGGAATTGTATGATAAGAAAGAAGAGTATTGCGCGTTGTTTAATGAAAAATTACAACTGATGCAGGAAAAAAGCGAGGCGTTTATGCTCTCCTATCAAAAGGCAAAATCCGAAGCAAATATCGCAATCCAGCAGGTAGAAGCCTTTAAGGAGCAATTAGTCAAATACTATCACCAAGCCAATATCGCTTTTATCAACGCGCTTAGTCGCTTAGAATCTTATAAAGAGGAGAAAGCCAAAGAGCTAGAAGCCTTTAAGGAAGACAAAAAGCACGATTTGGATTTATACAAAGAGGAGAAGACCCAAGAGCTAGAATCCTACAAAGACGCAAAGGCTCAAGATTTAGAATCTTGCACAGAGTCCCATATCGCCGAGATAGGGCGCGTAAAAGACGCTATGCTAAGGGAGATTAGAGTGCTTAACACTGCCGAGATTTTAGCATTAAGAGAGCTTTTTTATACGATACAAGGCAATGTCGCCGTATTAGGGAGCGACTATCAAGGCATCACTTTTACAGAGAGCACGACATTTATGCCTATTAAAGGGATAAAAAATTATTTTGTCTTTGTCAGAGGAGGCAATGGCGGGGATAATAGCGATACAAGCGGAGGGATTACGAGCTTTGGGAGTTATTTGAGTGTGAGCGGAGGCGCGGGGAATCAAAAAGGCGTAGGACAAAGAGGTGAGAGCAAATGTGCTTTTATCACTTTGGACAATGACGATGAGATTAATGTCATTGTCTCTAGCGGAGGGATATGCACGATTTCTTATGCAGGCAGTGAAGCGGTAAATTTTGACTTTAGCTTTTTGACACGAGAAGACCTTAGCATTTTAAGCTTAGCGGGGCAAAGCCCAGATGAGTTTATAGAGAGCATCAGCAACACGCGGGATTATAACTACTATCAAAGCCTTGTGAGCATCGCAAATGGACTAAATCTAGACTCTATCCCCGAGCTAGAATCAGGGCAAAACTATGCTTTTAATCACCTCTCTTTAGATTCTAAAAGGGCGTTGGCTTTAAGCATCGCAAGGGCTTATCTGGATAATGCAGGGGAGATAGATGCTTATTTAGAAAGCGTAGAAATCATATAAAGGAGTAAAAAAATGGGTTGGGCAGATGGATTTGGAAGTGGCTTATTGCAAGGGGCAGCAACCCTTACAAGCGCGATACTCCAAAATAACCACAATAGGAAAATGTATGACCTAGCAGAGCAGCAGTTAAAAGAGACAAAAGCGATGAATACATGGGAAAAAGAAAAGTATAACAACACGCTTAAGAATCAAGGTGAGGCTATCGGCACTTTGGGGAATGCCTTTGGGAGTGTGCTCGATAAGAGCAAGGCTAAACCCCAAGAGCAAGAGGGATTAGTGCAAGATGAGAAGTTGTTACCTACGGAAAGAATGTAAAGCATTCAGCTTTGGGTAATCATAGCAGAGATTAGCAAAATTTTAAGGGTTTAGAGCATTCAGCTTTGGGTAATCATTGCGTGGATTAAGTATTTTTTAGGGGAATATCGCAGACTTTAGTCTAGCTCACCCCTAAAAAATACTTAAAACCGCCCAAGCAATACCGCGAATCTTAGAATGCTAGGGGGTTTTGAAAAAAAGTTTAAGGAAAAAACTAAGAATCACGCGGAGGGATTTTTGATGAATTTTAAGAGTTTTTCGCAAAAAGAAAAGGGGTTTATCCCCTCCTCACTCCCCTTAACCCCGAAAAGAATAAAGCCGCCGCTTTTTCTTTTCGGCAAACAAGGGGAGAGCCTCGCTTTATCCGCTTCTAGCTCAAATCGTGCGGAGGCACTACTGCCTCCTTTATCACGATTTACGCACCACGAAGCGGGCGAGAAAGAAAGGAAAACACGAAATTCTAGTATCTTAGAGCCTAAGTTGCAGTGGAGCGAGCCGCAGCATTCCCTTATTAGTCGCTCAAAACTGAATTTATCTTAATTTGCAAAAGGAATAAAAAAAATGAAAGCTAAGCCTAACACCAAATACGCCCTCATAAACGGCGCACACATCATAAGTGAGATTTTTGACAGCAGTGTTTATAAGGAATGGGACGAGCGGAGTATCAAGACGATAGAGCTAAATAAAGAGCAAGAGGAATATGCCTTTATCGGTATGCAGGTGAATCATAACTACACCTTGCCCCCCTTTGACATCGCATCAAAAAAAGAGCAGATTCTCGCACACATCACTTACTGCCTAGAGAGTGAGTTGTATGTCTTAAGAGAGGGTAAGACCCCCGCAGAGATTGAGACCTACCAAGAGCAGGCAAAAGACGCACAGAGGTTTTTAGACACGCATAATGAGCAAGATGCGCCATTTTTAAAGCAACTCGCCGATGCGAGAAATATCCCCTTAGAGGAATTAGCGCAAAAAGTGCTTACAAAGAGTGCGTCTTATAATACAGCCTATGCAAAGCTTTTGGGGCATTATCAGCAGTTAAAAGAGAAAATAGAAAATGCCACGACTTTAAAAGAGTTGCAAGCAATAAGCTATAAAAGCCCTTTAGGAGAGTGAAAATGTTTGTTTTTTATGATGATAAGGACTTTTTGCGTATCGATTTGACCCACAGAGATACCAATAAGCACCCTATCACGCGCGATGAGCTGATAGGCTTTGTGCGGGATTATTGTGATTTTTACAAGATAGAGGCATATATCCAAGAGGTGATTGAGAATAATATTCACAGCGCGTTATTGACAGATGAGGGTTTGAATCCCACTTGCCCTGATTGTGTTTTTATCCTTAGTGATAAAAAAGTGCTTGCTAATTGCGGGTGTGTGATATTTGATTATAAAGTATGCAAGGAATGGGGTGAGGAGAAAATCTTTTCATTTTTAAGCTCTGTCTATGACAAAGAAGTGATAGAGAATCCTTTAGGGTGGAAGCTTTACGCAAGACGCGTGAAAGTCAAGCTTGATGATATTAAGGAGCTTTTATGAGCTATACTATCCCTCTTAAAAACAAGCCCATACTCCACGCTCAAAGCGATAGTGTAGAGTTTTTTAATTTCAGCTACACACACACGAGTAATGAAAGCACGACTATAAGCATTACTAATCCCAATGTGTATGCCATAGAGGTTTTATTCGCGCTCAATGCAGGGAGCGGGGATACTAATGATGCCTACACTTTAAGCCCGCAGCGGTGGGAAAGTAATATCACTTACACGCAGTATATGTATAACCAAGCAGGGCGTGCAGGGGTCGATGTGCGCTTAAAGTATCAAGACAGGCTACTCCTTGCCTTAAGCGGAGGCAGTGGCACACCCGCAGGAGATATTTTACAGAGTAGGAGTATCAGGCGATGGACGACTAAAGGCGGAGGGCTTAACTCTAATAAGACTTATCAGAAAGAAAGCATAGGCGGGTGGAGTGCAAAAAACAATGTCGATAATCGCAGAGAGGGCGAGAATGGTATGTATATTTTGACGCTCAAGCCAAATACGAGCGCGGAAGTGGAGTTTGTCTATAATAATGCGAGTAGTGCGCCGTTTAAGGGGAGTGTCCATATAACAGGCATCGTCTAAAAAAGCATTCAGCTTTGGGTAATCATTTCGCAGATTTTGGAGATTTTGAAGGTTCGCAGACCTCTAGTCTAGCCTCACCTCCAAAATCTCCAAAAAACCACG
>NZ_JRPA02000060.1 GCF_000765675.1 Helicobacter sp. MIT 05-5294
ATCCTTAGATTCTATTTGAATCTTTTGTGCTTTGGTATTATTAGCCTCATCATTATCTTTAAAGGGAATAAAAGAAAGAAAGAGAAGTTTAGTATCTTGAGGGAGAAGAAGTAGAAATAGACATAAAAACACAAGGAGAAAAATTTAGAGTTGAGGGAGTGGTTCAAAATGGTGAAGTAGTTTTTAAAGGTATTTTGAAAGATAAAAAGATATGGAGAAGTTAAATGCCAAATTGTGAAATAAGTATTAACAACATAATAAAAAACATAGAAATTGATAGACCAAGTTTTAAATTTCTGAAAGAATCGTATGAGAAAATCATCAATACAAGGAGTAATCCAATTCTTGAAAATAAATTAAAAAATGCGGTGTATGAGCAACTTATATCTTATGGGCAAGACAAAGAATATGCATTGGAAAATGCAATGGCACTTTCCAATAAAGAATTAATGACAGGTGAAGAATTGGTAGTATATCCAAGATATACCTTAGTTGGAGGAATGTTATTTGCAGAGTATGTTAGATTTATAATAGATGAAAAATGCGATGGAATTGGAAGAAGTGAACCTCACCAAAAATACCCAAATTTTAGCAATACTTGTGCATTATGTGTAAGTTATGCTTTAAACTATGGAGGAATCCCCATAAAAGATTTATGTCATTTACCCTTTGGTGTGTTAAAGGGAGAAGATGGATATTTATACTATACGGGAGTTCCTAGAATTAAAGAATTATTAATGAATAATTGGAATAAAGGCAAAGGAATAAAACCTTTTTCGGAAAGGATAAATAATAAAGAATTTTATAAAGTATTTTATAGCGAGAAAAAAGAATATTTGAACATTATGACTAATCCTCAATTATTGCAGAAAGTGCGGAAAGCTAATCAAGATTTCTTTGATACACTAAAATCCCTTAATCAAAATGGCGTTGTAACAATGGATATTGATGGCTGGGGGAATGCAGGGGGACATACAACATTCTTTGATAAAGAAAGCAAAGGATTCCTAGATGGCACAAATTACTTGCTTTATGAAGATGAGAGGATTTTTGTGCGAGAATTGTGCTTTTGGAAAATATAATTACATTGTAAGGAGATTGCATGAAAAAGTTTCTAGCATTGTTGTGTGTGGTTGTTTTATGTTATGCGGGTAGGGAAGCGGAAGCAATAAATGTTAGTAAAAGTTGCCAAAAATACACTTACAACAAACCACAATCGCCAAATATGACTTATAAAGAAATTGTAGCAACATTGCAAAGACTAGGCATATCGTATTATTTTGGTTTTGATGTAAGTAATATTCGCATTTATCATATTGAATCACTTTGCAGAGTATTTCCCCAATTAGATGATGCAGTTAATGAAATCAAACAATACATTGAAAAAGCTGTATCAGAACAATATAGCATTTATGCGCTTGGAAAAATCTCTGTATGGGATATTGATAAGGCTCTTATGTTTTACGATTCCCCAGACTACCAAGCCGAAATTGAACGCATAGTAAAGAAATATTGTAAGGATTGCAAATAATAATGTGGATAGAATCCTCCAATACGACACAAGAAACACAA
>NZ_JRPA02000061.1 GCF_000765675.1 Helicobacter sp. MIT 05-5294
TTTGCTTTTCGCACTTCGTCATTACCGCTTAGGTAACTCCTCGCGCTCAAAGCTTCACAACTCTTAAAATTCATCAAAAAATCCCTCCGCGTGATTCTTAGTTTTTTCCTTAAACTTTTTTTCAAAACCCCTTAGCATTCTAAGATTTGCGGTATTGCTAGTGGAGCTTTAGCAAAATTTTAGGGGTGAATAAGGCTAGTGCCTATGAACCCCTAAAATTTTGCTAATCTCTGCTATGATTACCCAAAGCTGAATGCTTTACATCTGACTTTTGCTCTCTATCACACCCTTTGCATTACTTGTATTATGTATCCCTCTAAGCCGCGCTTTCTCCTCTTCTCTTGCTTGGCAATAATACGCGCGTCTTTGGGGATTAAAGCTCGTATTCTCTATAAGCAAAATATCACAAAAAGCCTCCAAAATCACCGCGTGTGTGTAAAGCGCATCAAGCGTTACTTTATCTTCTTTTGTCTCTAGCGGGGGCGCAAAAAAACTCGCGCATATTTCTAGCTCTCCGCTTGCACCTTTAGTGATCGCATACTGCCTCCTACTTAAGTGATAAAAGCAAGGCGTGGGGCTTTTAAACGCATGAATAGGGCTTGCGTGTTTGATCTCTACACCATTGAGTGCGATATGAAAGATATAGGCAATCCTACTAGGGAGAGTGATAGGCTCATTTTCTTTAATGCGTATCTTTAAGGTTTGGATATTTTCTTTAAACTGACTGATAAGGGTATTTTGCGCACGACTTAGATAATCCAACAAAAATCCATCACTAAAGATATGCCCCTCAATGTTGTCATCTTTTAAAAAACTCCTTATGACCATTATGAGCTCTTGGGCTTTCATTATATCTCGCTCCCCTCTACGCTCTCTCCCTCTAGGGGCTTTCTGCTTTTGGCAAATAACCCCCTAAGAGCTTCGCCTGTGTTTTTTAGCCCTGATTCTACATAATCACTGATGCCTTTGTGCTGCTCCTCGCTGTAACCTCTCTCCTTTTTATACTCTTCTCGCATTTTTTGTAAATACGCGCTTTCTTTTTGTGCGAGGAGCGATAGGTTTTTTTGCTTTTGTGCGCGGGTTTGGGCATCATCGCTATCCTTGTATTGGTTAGCTAAATAGTCATTAGTATGCTCATCTCGAAAACGCATCGTGTTTGTCCATTCTTGTGCCTGTGCCTCTTGGATAATCTTCGCGTTATTCTCATCTCTAGCTTTATTTTTTCTCTCCGCGCGTTCATCGCTTTCCTTGACAATATCCATAATCCCTTTTATGGTGTTTTGCGTGTTTTGATTACTATTTTGCAAAACCTGTAATAAGTTTTGATAGGGATAGGCGGTGGCGGTGGGGTTGGGGTTGTAGGTAGAGAGAATGTTACCCATTTATACTCCTTTTTGCAAATTAAGATAAATTCGTCCTTGCGGTTAAAATCATTGATTGCTGCATTCGCATTGGCTTATTCCTTTTCCAATTAAGATAAATTCAGTTTTGAGCGACTAATAAGGGAATGCTGCGGCTCGCTCCACTGCAACGCACACTAAGTGCGTCTCATTCGCTCTCCTTGCATA
>NZ_JRPA02000034.1 GCF_000765675.1 Helicobacter sp. MIT 05-5294
TATTTGAATCTTTTGTGCTTTGGTATTATTAGCCTCATCATTATCTTTAAAGGGAATAAAAGAAAGAAAGAGAAGTTTAGTATCTTGTAAGTTAATATTTGTAAGCTTAATACTAAAGTTTCCATTGTTGTTATAAGTCTCTATTGCTTTAGGAGATTTTAACTCTATACCTAAAGTAGAATAAGCTTTGTCTTTTTGTAGGATTGTTTGTAAAGTATAAGTAGAGGGGGTAGAAGACATATTATTGTAGTTGGCTTATGGTTTGTTTTTGGTGGGGAAAAATACTGCCAAAAGAATTATACACGGAAGCATGAACATTAGCGAATAGCTTAATATTTTATATATCAAAGGGGTAGATTCGCCATTATATTGGAATTGCAATAAATTCGTTCCCCATAACCACATTAAAATAAATAATGGTAACAGAATCCACGCATTTATGTTGGCATCTTTTAAGCGATTTGCTGTTGTGATAAAAAATGGCAAAGTCAATACTGCCATAGACACCATACAGCCAAACATATAAAAAAATAATAAATCTCCTAAATCCAATTTGGGATATTGAATGTCAAATAAGATTCTAAAAAGCCCTCGAGTAAAGCTGATACCATGAATTATAAATATCATTAAACAGATAACAAACATAAGGGTGCTTAGCCAAAAAACTAGATATTCTCTCCGAGAAAGCTTGGCTTCAAAGTTGAAAGTTATAGTGTTGTATAAAGGGGGCAATATAAAAGAATCGTAAAATTTTTTAATTAAAATTATAGTTTCCATTTTCTATCCTTGTTTGATGGATTTGCATTTGTTCTTTGACTAATTGGCTATTTAATTCATAATAATCTTGCCAAAAACTTATAGTGTATCCCTCACTTACACCCATATCGGCAATAATAGCAGAATGATACCATTTATTCATATAGCTTTTGCTATCTAGCAAGGCATCAGCATGAAACTTGATTTCAGCAGCAAAAGAATACATATTTACATTGCCTGTATGCGTTGCTAATATAATATTTTTCTCTAGTAAAGTCGGATTGGTTGGATTGTCAATAAGTATTGAATTATGTTTTATATCATAAATGCCAAATTTTATTCTATTTTGCTCTTCCAAGAATTTTTGGATTCTATTATTTGATTTAATTGAAGGAGTCAAATAAATATTGGAATGGCTATTGATGGATAAAATCTTTTTGATATACAATTCAGCTATAAAATACCCACCCACAGAATTTGCATTTCCAAAATATTTCCTTAATATCTCATCATATTTTTTTCTATCTTTTGCATATATGGGGTAATCAATAATGCTACCAATTTCACCATAATTTTTTTTAGACAAACATTCAACAAATCTTTGCATATCAAAAGAAATAAACGAGACTGCTATTCCGGGTTCGCTTGAATCTTTATTGATTTTCCCCATTGGGTATTCATTTTCTCTCATCTTTAATAAACCAAAGGACACATTGTAAAAATATTCACTAGAAGCAAGAATTCCATAAATATACCAATCATCATAATAGCTTTGCACTTCTAAGTTATTAATTCTCTCAATACCAACTTTAACAAAGACTTCCGCTAAAGATAGCTTACATATAGCGATTAATTCTTGCTCATCTATTTCTTTAGAATACACGAAATTATATTCTGTTAAATAACTTCCGAGATAAGTTTCCCTTAAAAGATTGCCAATACATTCTCTCAATCTCAATGTAGTTTCCCCCCTCCACCCCCTAACCACTTCATTCTCTTTAAAATCTTCAATAATTGGAATCTTAAATTGTTTAGTGATAGATTGTTTCTCTAAATCCTTAGATTCTATTTGAATCTTTTGTGCTTTGGTATTATTAGCCTCATCATTATCTTTAAAGGGAATAAAAGAAAGAAAGAGAAGTTTAGTATCTTGTAAGTTAATGTTGTTGTATTTATCTTTGGTAATGGTAGTATCTAATGGAATCTTGATTGTAGTTTGTTTATCTTTTAGTTTAGTGATAAAGTTAAGTTTATAATCTTGAATATAAATAAAGAGTGGAGAATCTTTAGTGAGGGTATTGTTGCTTTGGGATTCTTGAGTATTTGTTAGATTGGCTTGTGTTTCTTGTGTCGTATTGGAGGATTCTATCCACATTATTATTTGCAATCCTTACAATATTTCTTTACTATGCGTTCAATTTCGGCTTGGTAGTCTTTAGATTCATACATTCTCAAACACGAAAAAAAATATACGGGCTCATTTGGTTTTGGGTTCTCTTCATTTGCTTTAACATACACAAGATGATTGTTAATATATTGCACAATGTATTCTACAAGTTCCTCGTAACTATTATATCCTGCAATCATATTTTCAAAATAGATATTTAATGATGCTTTTATGTCATTAGAAGGCTCTGTTTGATGAAAATTAGCAAGACAATATGCTAATCCATATTCGCGCATATATTGTTTCTCATTGCGCTTATCTGCCGCAAAGATAAATGAATATGGCAAGAACATTAATAATATTAAATAGTATTGCGCTACTCTTTAGCATTTTACAATTCCCAAAAATAAAGCTCTTTGACAATGCAATTCGATTGCGGTAAATAATTTTTAGATTCCACATTCATATAATCTACTTTCATCGCCAAAATATCGCTTCCCATTTTTGCTTTTTAACACAGCAAATCCTCCCTCGTTAAGCTCAAAATCCCAAATTTCCGAATCTAGTTTTATTTTGCCTGTTATATTGCAAGGATAAAAACAATAAGCCACAGCTTGATAGCTATCATATTCTTTAGCGGATTGGAAAAAAGCTATAATGTTTTCTGTTTGAAAATCTTGCACGATTTGTGTATTGCAGGAATTTTTTACGCCTTCAATATAGGCTTCATTGTCTTGATATATTTCTCCAACTACAAAGAAAGGTTTGTTCATCTCTATAATTTCCACATTTTCAAAATTATCTGCATAAAGAAATAGACATATCGCAAATATCATATAGAGGATTTTCATAACTTTTCCTTTATATATTCTAGCAAGGATACACCCTCTGTTGAATGTTTATCTTTATAGGCAATTTTAGCATGAGCGTATATATCAGTTTTATTTATGTTAAATAATTCTAGTAAAACTATGATAAGTTGCTCTAATGTTTCTAATTGCTTAGTTGTAGCGTTTGGGTATCTTTCTGCTTTATTATCATATTTCCCTACCACTTCAATCCCTATACTATCAGAGTTTATAGGGTATCTATTGGGATAAGATTTTGTTTTTTCATAATTTGAAACTTTTATTTTTCTAGCACCATAAGAAGCTTTTTCTTTCCAAATATTTTCTATCAAAGCCTTTTCTTTTATATCCCAAGTTTTTTCTAGTTCGGTTTTAGAGCGAATATCCCCCACATGCTGTGTGTATTTATATAGACTTGCACATTGATAGATTGTGCCATTTTTATCAATTAAAAAATGTGTGCCTACTTTAGCATTATTTGGATTACTCCAAGTATCCAATGTGCTTTTTGCGGTGCTAGAATCCGTCCTATGTAATACAATAGCTTGTGGTTTAAAACTATTGGCATTAGAAAATTCAAGTCTAGCAATAGGGTATTTGATAATATCAATCCCTTGCAAATAACCCTCCTTATCTATGTAGTATTTATTATTTTGAATCTCTTTATTACTCAAAGATTCTCTTTTCCATTCTTTGATAATCTCATTCTCTTTAAAATCTTCAATAATTGGAATCTTAAATTGTTTAGTGATAGATTCTCTAAATCCTTGTTAAAAGATTGTATGTTTTCTTTATAAGTATTACATTTACTCATTGTTATCCTTAAAGTAGCAACCATCAATTCGGTAACTATGCTGTAATACGCAATCACAATCCACCTTTTCACAATCGCAAGGGGGAGGTTCGTTGGGATTCCACATCAAAACAATAAACAAAGCAACTAAAGTTACTATACAAAACATGATATGTTTGATAATGGCAATGAGATTATTGCCATATCTTCTTTTTTTAAATACCGCTATCAACAACAGAAGGTGATATAAAATAATCATACCATAAACACATACCGCAATAAAAGCCATAATCACAATAAGAAATGTTACAAGCGATTCTGGAACAAGGCGTCCAAAAGGAATACAATCAATGTTGGGAGGGCTAATTATATATTCAATAAGAATTGCCAATAACGCAATAACTGATGGCATAAATATAACTACAAAAGCACTACTTATTTGCTTTTTAGAACACATATTACTCCTCAATATTTAGCTTATTTTTATGTTTCATAACATATTGTATTAATATATCAGCATTAAAAGATTGTATGTTTTCTTTACAATCGTTGTATATCTCAAAACCAATCTTGATTGCTTCACTATCCTTTGGGTCATCACCTGTTAGAGAGTAATTATCAAAGAATTGCGCTATTCCTGCTCCCATAAGTAATTCAGTTTCACTAAACCCTACTACCTTACCAATGTAACCATAATGAATATTACTCCATATATCGTAGCCTATTTCATAAGTTATACCATTGTGAATACATCTGTGATAATATTGCTTGGATAAGCCCATTGTGGGAAAGAGTTTAGAGATTTGCCATTTGTGGTCCCAATTAGATTCGGACTTAACCAAATCATAAAAGGTTTTATATGATGAGCTTTTTATTATCGCAAATGTCGCATCTAACGAAAGTATCTTTGTGCTACCAATTTTAATTTTTAGGCTATTCTTAATATCTCTTGCCACCTCACTTTTTATATTCCTTTTCATCTCATCTACGATAAAATTAGCCACATCAATTGCTTCGAATCCTAGCTGAATAAAATTGTGTTGCTTTAAAGTCAAATCGGATTCATCGTCATAAGCAATAAGTAGGACAGCTTTATCTTTTTCATAATCTTCACTATACTCATTGTGGCTTAATTCATATTTAAATTCTTGATTTTGTTTGTGATAGTCATAAAATTTAATAGAATCTAACTTTCTCTCTCCTTTTACAATAGCATTTATCGTTTCTTTTGCGCCTATAATCTTTTTTATCTTGATTGGATTGTTTGCTTTTATCTTAAAATAGGTTGTGCAAGTTGAGTTTTGTTTGTCATCAATATTGTCAAACTTGGAAACTTTTTCTAAGAGATGAATTGCATTTTCTATTTCTCCCCTCCACCCCCTAACCACTTCATTCTCTTTAAAATCTTCAATAATTGGAATCTTAAATTGTTTAGTGATAGATTGTTTCTCTAAATCCTTAGATTCT
>NZ_JRPA02000035.1 GCF_000765675.1 Helicobacter sp. MIT 05-5294
AAGATTCCACAACCACCAAAGATAGAATCCCAAAATGAGATTCCTCCTAATGTGATAAGAATAGAAACACAAGATGGGAGTGGGGAGTTTATAGAGATAATATTGCCAGAGGAAAATCAAGAGGAATCGCAAGGGGATATAGAACAAGAAAGCAATCTTTGGCACACTACAGGAGAGATTGCATTAGACATAGGATTGGGAATCCTAAGCAGAGGAAAATATAAGCCCAAACCAAAGGTTAAAAAGAAATCCACATCTATAAAGCCTAAGTCGTTGAGTAGAGAGGAGGTATTGGAGACAGTGAATAGGTTACCTAAAGGGAGCAACGAACATAGACGCCTTGTTAAAGATAAACAAGAACTAGACGAACTATGGGAAAGATTGACTAAGAATGCAAGAGAATTAAAGCCGCAAACTGACAAGAGGCATGGAAAGCCAATTTACAGGAGAGAATTAGATGATGGAACGATTATTCAATATAAAGAAGCCTCAACAAGTGGTGGAGAAGCTATTGAGATACATAATAAAAATCCTTACATAAATAAAACTATTCATATAAAATAAGGAGGATAAATGACAAAACTTAAAGTGATTTATGGATTAGGATATCCTATTTTTTTATACAAGCACTCAAGTGAAACAGGATATAGGAGCAATAAAGCTTTGGATAGATTCTGCAATAACGATAAAGGGCAATGTTTTGAAATGGATTTGTTCTTAGATTATTTACGATATACAACAAAATCTGATATATTATTATCGTTTGAATATTTATTTTTAGGGCTTATTGATGATAAATTTTTCGCAAGAAATGAAGTGGATTCAATCACTATTCAAGCCTATCACATAGACCACCTTGATAATAACCTCTCCCCAAATCCACCTAGACCCACTTATATTAGCGAATATATTAATGTCATAGGGCAACTCTTCCTAGCAGGTTATATTGATTTTGGCTCATATTGTGATGATGAGGATAGGAACAGGATAGATTATCCTACAAATTTATCTTACTATAAAGAAGACAAATATCAAGCGTGGATACACTTTAGAGATAATTATTTTTATGCAAATAGATTTAATAGAGATTTAGACGAACCCGATACGATTGATGAGAAAGGATATAGTTTGATTTTAGGCGATACCTCTTGGGATACTCCCAAATATTGGTCGCAGTATAATATTTGGGTTGCAAGAACTCCCAAAGGCACTAAATACTTCAACGAAATCCTAGCCCCAAGATTCTATAATAAATACAAAGATTTAGAAGTAGAAATAGATGAGAAAGGCAATATCATCAGGTGGATTGGAGAGATTAATAGATGAATGGGGTTCTACAATATAATCTGAATCTACAAAAGCAAGAATGAATATCTATTTAGATAATAAAAGAGTAGATAGCAACAGCAAAGCATATAGGAAAATTTGTGCAAGACAATGTAGAAGTAAGAATCCAAAATAATTTTAAGATTCCACAACCACCAAAGATAGAATCCCAAAATGAGATTCCTCCTAATGTGATAAGAATAGAAACACAAGATGGGAGTGGGGAGTTTATAGAGATAGAGTTGCCCCCTACTACATTATTAGGGATTGATGACCCACCTTTGCAAGATACAAGTGCAATGTTTATTCCTGCATTAAGGGGTGTAGGTTCAGCTATCAAAGGCATTAAGAATGTAGCAGGAATTGGCAGGAGTTTGACAAGAGAGGAGGTGTTGGAGAGAATCAAAAAACTCCCTAAAGCATTTAACTCCAAAGGAAAAGAAAGGACGAGAATATACTTGGTAGGGACCAAAGAAAAACTTTTGGAATTATGGGAGGAATTGACGAGAAATTTTAAAAATGAGCGCATAGAGAAGAATCCGAAAGGAATAAGAATTGTAAGAACGCTAGACGATGGGACAGAGGTAAGCCTAAGAGATTATTCGAGTGAAGCAAGTGGTAATTCTCACACCATAGACACTAAAATCAACAACAAAGATTATAAAATACATATAGATAAAGGAATCAACAATGCGCCTTAAAGTTTTAGAATCTGTGAGCGGGAGTCTCTTTCCAAAGTGGGATATTGCGCTTGACTTGTATATCAAGTCCTATCTTGATATTTTTAGCATTCATACAAATATAACCGAACAAGATATAATGGAGATTATAGAGTATGATATTTTGTGTGAGTTGAGTGAATTTTATGAATATTCAGAAATCTATATGATATTTAATCTATATTCCCAAAAATACAAAGCAAAATACATTGCGGTAATTGCTAGGCTATTTTTAAACGATAAGGTAGATTTTTATATTATTGATAAGCTAACCCAGCCAACACTATCTAACTATAAAAAAGACAAAAGCGAATCTTGGATTTACTTTAGAGACAATTTCATTGCTAAAGAGCGTTTTAATGCGGAGGATTTCTGTAATGTTTCTTGGGAAAGCCCAAATCAATGGAGCAAATACAATATCAATGCGACTATTACTCTAAGAGGCGCACAATACTATAACGAAATCCTAGCCCCAAGATTCTATAATAAATACAAAGATTTAGAAGTAGAGATTGATAATAAAGGCAATATTATAAGATGGATTGGAGAGATTAATAGATGAATGGGATTCTACACATTCAAACCCATTCTCATTAAACTTAGGAGAGATGAAGTGAGTTTGCATAATGGCAACACAAGAAAAGAAGTATTAAAACTTTATAATGAGTTTGTAGGAGTTAATAGAGGGATTCTAATCCACGAGGGAGAATCCCCTAAAATTAGTGAGGGTTGTTTGCTAATAGGAAAGAAAGAAGTTGCACCCTATATGCTTGAAACAGAAATGGAAACAATGGTAAAACAGGTAGTTTTACGCTTAAACGAACAAACCAATCAATCCACACAAACAGATAAAAGACTAGAGAACTTTCTTAAAAACAATGTAGAAGTAAGAATCCAAAATAATTTTAAGATTCCACAACCACCAAAGATAGAATCCCAAAATGAGATTCCTCCTAATGTGATAAGAATAGAAACACAAGATGGGAGTGGGGAGTTTATAGAGATAGAGTTGCCCCCTACTGCATTATTAGGGATTGATGACCCACCTTTGCAAGATACAAGTGCAATGTTTATTCCTGCATTAAGGGGTGTAGGTTCAGCTATCAAAGGCATTAAGAATATAACAGGAATGGGCAGGAGTTTGACACTAAATGAAGTGTTAGAGATAACGGATAGACTTAAGAAAGTTTTTAATAAAAATGGCGAGGACACACGCATTCGTCTTATTGAAGATCAAAAAGAATTAGATAAAATATGGAGAGAATTCACTCAAAATGAGAGAAGGGTAAAGCCAGATGTGGATGATAAAGGTAAGCCTATGAAATATACTATTCTAGATGACAATACAACTAGAATTCAATATCGCACACATTCAAGCAATAAAAGCAATAACTTGCCTACAATAGATATACACAATAAAGAGTTAAAAGTGCAAAGGAAAATCCATATTGATATTCATAAGAACAAAGGAGGTATTTAGTGAAATATTTAAAACAATATGATAGGGGGTTTGTTGTTGAACCTACAAAAAAAGATTTCATAAAATATGACAAAAATCGCCTAAAATTAATCTACTGGCGTGGTGGCGGTTTATTTGTTGAAATTACTAAGAGTGGAGAGTATATAAAACGAATACCAGAAATGGAAATATTGGATTGGTTTTTAAAGATATATTCACAAGCTAGAAAAACGGATATTTTAGAGCTTTTAGAATATAATTTGCTGGGGTGGATAACAGGTTTAACAGAATTTCAAGAATTTGACCAAGTTCTTCGTTTGCCTTTTAGCAAATACTCTCAAGGCTATGATTATCAAACGCATAAATATTTATTTAATGAGCCTATCCCGAGCTTTGAAGCGAATTATTTTAGTATTTTTGGAGAGTTATTTTTATGTGGTTATGTGGATTTTTTAGCAGAAGAGCCCAAAGATGTATATTTATCAGACTACAAAGAAAACATATATGAATCTTGGAAGTATTTTAGAGATAATTTTTTGTATGCAGGGGCATTTGATAGAAATGTTGAAGATGGGAATCTTACAATTGGTTCGACTTCTTGGGACACCCCACAATATTGGTCGCAGTATAATATCTTAGTCGTTCGCACAGAAAAAGGAGACAAATATTTCAACGAAATCCTAGCCCCAAGATTCTATAATAAATACAAAGATTTAGAAGTAGAGATTGATAATAAAGGAAATATCATAAGATGGATTGGAGAGATTAATAGATGAATGGGATTCTAC
Source organism: Helicobacter sp. MIT 05-5294 (assembly GCF_000765675.1). Lineage (GTDB taxonomy): Bacteria > Campylobacterota > Campylobacteria > Campylobacterales > Helicobacteraceae > Helicobacter_D. The sequence continues at coordinate 4,293 of NZ_JRPA02000035.1, forward strand.
AATATAATCTAAATCCACAAAACATTATAGAGAGATTCCACCAAACTACAGAATCTACAAAAGCAAGAATGAATATCTATTTAGATAATAAAAGAGTAGATAGCAACAGCAAAGCATATAGGAAAATTTGTGCAAGACAATGTAGAAGTAAGAATCCAAAATAATTTTAAGATTCCACAACCACCAAAGATAGAATCCCAAAATGAGATTCCTCCTAATGTGATAAGAATAGAAACACAAGATGGGAGTGGGGAGTTTATAGAGATAGAGTTGCCCGAAGAAAATGACGCAAAGAATGATGATGAACTCAATACTTTATTGAATGAAGCAAAAGATATTTTATATGAAATATCACCTTTAAACTCTATACAATCAACTTATGAAAACTTAACTGCTAGTGAGTATGTAAATGCTTTATCGGAAGCCATCACAATACTTCCAATGCTAAAAGTATCGAAAGCTAAAAAGATTATTTCTAAAATAAATAAAGCTATTGATAAAAATAAGAGTAAAAAAGATGTAAAAATATTAAAGAAGTCTAAGTATGCTACTAAGCAAGAAGTGATAGATGTAATAGAAAAGAAGTATGCTTTAAAGAAAGAGGGTTATAAAGATGTCTATATGGCTAAGGATAACAAACAAATCAAAGAAATTTGGAACGATATTACAGAAGGAGCGGAAGTGTTAGGAGATAAAATAGATGACTATGGAGAGATTATAAAAAGAGTAAAATTACAAGATGGCACAATACTTCAATTAAGAAAGAAATCATCTGGTGGGGCAAGAGCAAAAAAAGAGGGTAAAGGAGGAACGGGTGGTTCAACCATAGAAATAGGCAATAAAAAATCCGACCAAACTAAAATCCACAATAAGGCAAAAGAAAATGGCGATTGGTAGAGTTTTACATACAAATGGATTGTTGTTTTATGATTTTTATGAATTGTTTCATAAT
>NZ_JRPA02000003.1 GCF_000765675.1 Helicobacter sp. MIT 05-5294
TAAAGATTCCATTGTAAAGTCTCCTTTCATTCAGTATTGTAGATTGCCACAAATTGCGTTGCAATTCTCGCAATGACGAGAGACAAAGTCAAAGGCTAATGAAAACGAACAGGCGATAAGGAAAGATTTTCCTAAAACTTGTTTTAGAAAAAATCAAGATTGCCTTTTCTTGTCTGTGAGTTTCGCATTAGCCTTTGACTAAGATTACGATTGAATGCGGATTTTGCTTACTTCAATATTGATTATATTTTCCCCTTAAAACATTCAAGCCAAAATGCAAAAAACCAAGCTTCAAGAAGCTTTTGTCTGCTTTGATTATCTCTTCTCCGAGCTTAAACTCAAGCGTTTGCTTCACTTGCAAAGCCTCAATAAAATCCGCAAAGCAATGAAGGGGTGGAGGTGTGGGCAAAAGCCCCCAATCCACCATTTGTTGGTGAAGTTTTATATAAACAAGATGTTCTCTTTTGATTCTATAAAACACAAAGGGTAACCTCCAAAGCTTGTTTTCTCGCAAGTAAGCCTCTCCAAGCTTGTAAGAAAGGTAATTTTTCACTCTTTTTACAGCACCATATTTTGCATTGACACTTAGATTTGATAGAATCCAAACACCCAAATCCCTAAGACATTTATAACCAAAAAGAGATTCTAAAGTCTCTCTGTCATACCGCTTAAAATCCTCCAACAAAACACAATTAGAAAAAACCTTATAAAACTTCTCATTGCCTTGCAAAACCTCCGCCAAACCCTCTGCCTCCTCCAATCTCCCCTCCAAAATCAAAAGATTCAACTTTGCGATTTTATATAACAAACTCTCCCCATCAAGCTCTATTGCCCTATTTATCCAAGCTTTTAGAATCCCAAAATCGCTTTCTGTTTTTTTGAGCATATAGAGATTAAAATAAGATAAGGCTTGCGCTATGGGGTGAATTTTGATTTTCTCTAAATTCTCCATAATCATTTGTGCTTGTGTGTGTTCATCAAAAAACTTAAAGTGGAAATTCTGCTCTCTCCCACGACTAATCACACTTGCAAGATACGGCAAATGCGAATATGCTGAAAAGATTTCTGTTGCATAAGACATAAAGGTAAATTCAAAAAAGATTCTCTCTACTTCTGAATATTTTGGCAAAAAATCTATGATTTTATGAATCCTAGCATTTGTCAAATTCGCGTTTGCGTAATCGTATAAAGCACTCATCGTCTCAATATCATCTGAAAAAAGCATAATCTTGTGTGTGCGATGATATTTATTAAGAATCCCAAAGGCAATTTCAATAGGCATATTTTTCTTTATATGCTTCCCGCAACTCCGAATCCAAATATCATAAACTACATCGCCACCTCTTAAGTGTAAGCAAATAAAATCCCCCCCCCCCCCCGAAGTCTTTAGCGAGTGTTTTTGCTTGATTTATCACTTCTGTAATGCGTGGGCTAAAGGGGATTTGTGAGTAGATTTTGGGCAACTCTAGCAGATAATCTTGCCCTACTCCTTGTATCTGCATTCCACTATCTTGATAGCTCCAGCCAAAAGCTCCAGCAAATGGAAGCTGTTGTAATTTTTCTAAAGAGATTCCACGCGCCAAATGCTTCCTTTCTCTTGCGATAACTTTAGTATAAGAATGTTCTTTGATAAAAGATTGACTAAAAATATATTCTTCATTTTCTATTTGTGGTAAAAGAATATTATATTTGTATTTGTTTAGATTGTCTCTTAAGTCGTCCGTCCCACAAGGATTAATTTTGGGATTCCAAACGAATCCAAACTTATATCCAGCTATACCAGCCAAATACCAACTTACCATCATATTCATAAGCCGCACACCGATTCCATCATCTGTGATGCTTACAAGAAGTCCTTTGTATTTCCGATACCAAACCTTAAAATCAAGAATCCTAAAAGCCCTTTTATCTGCCAAATAGATTCTGATTTTAGAAATTTCTTTGGATATTTGGAAACAAATCTCCCCTTTGAAGTCTAATTCTTCTTTACCTACAAGCTTTTCATCTTTAATAAACTCAAAAACAACCGCGCTAGATAATTCCTCCGCAAACTTAAAACTTATCTTCTCCAAATGGACACACAAAGGCAATTCATACACATTTTCTGAAGCGCGAAACTCCAAAAGATTCTTATCAGATAATTCTAGTAAATCACAACTTTTGAAAATCAAGTTTTCCTCCTCATATTAATTAAGCTTAATCCAGCAAGGCAAATCCTGCTTAGGATTCCTTTTGACTTGCTTTTGGCGCGTTGGATTGCACTTGTTTGATAAGCGCAAAGCTGTTTGGATACGAAGCGAGGCAGCTCATCTGCCAACTCCTTTCGCTTTATTGTCTCACTTACGACAACCCTAGCCCCATAGCAAAACTCCAAAACAAAATTATAAATAGAATTAGAATAAACACATAGCATAAGTTCTTTAGAAAAACATGCGAAATTGAATTTCACCTTTTGCCCAAAATCCGCCAACAAAACTAACTCATAAGGTTGCAAATCAATAGCCAAAATCTCCCTTGCCCATCGTATCCTCTCAAAATACTGAAACACATCTCCCCCGCTTAGTGGCACTTCTAAATTTGCCCTCCAGCCTCCCTCATACTTGCTTCCGCCAAAACTTAACCATTGTTTATAATACACCCACCATTGCTGCCAAGCTAAAGCACAAAGCTTATTGTTCCAAAACCGATTTTTCTCCCCCCACGCGTGGATAATAGACGCATTATTAGACTTTTTCCAAGAGATATTCCCATAATAATCATCGGACAATTCTTTGATTTTCAATGGATTCTTGAGCAAAAAGAGACTAAAGAGAGCTTGGTCGCCTAGCTTTGCTTCTGTAAAGAAGTCCTTATAATGCTCCGCGATAAACCGATAAACAAACTCATACATTTCAGTTAGTTTTATGCTATTAAAGACAATAATCCCGGTTGAATAATTCCTAATAGCTTTTAAATCATCAGGAGTTAGCATACCAAAGCCTTGCAATAGTGTCGCGCTACCCCGAAAACAAGCCACATCAAAATCCCCAATACAACCCAACTCTTCTATGCTTCTTAAGAGCAACATATCAAAATCTAAATACACAATCACTTCGCATTCTTCTAAAAATCTCAACGCTTCAAACCGCGCATAAGCCATATGTGTATAGCGATTCAAAATAGAGCTTCCCCTATCCACTTTAGCAAGGGGATTATATTGCTTAATATTCTCTTCAAATTTATCAATGCTAAAATCAACAAATTTAACCCCCCCCCCCCCGCACAATTTTTGTCATTGCTTTTTTATCGGATTCCACAAATCCATCATGGACGATATAAAACATATCCACCTTATCTTTCATCACTGCTTGAATATTTATCAAAAGCGTGCCAATGCTAAAAGCACTATCTCTTGTAGCAGCCAAAAGAATCCCAAATTTATATTGCATATTATCTCCTTACAAATATTCTAAATGGCTTTATCAAAGGGTTTTTAGAATCCATTACAAAATCCTTTGGTCTATGGATTAGCTTTTGTGTTAATCTAAAGCACTTTGTATGCGAAATTGCAGAGCCGACTTTGCCAAAGAGCAAAAGCCTAGAAATATCCAATGTAGGCTTGGTGTGCAAAATCTCATACAAATAAGGCTTATAGGCTAAAGCATTGAGATTATAAACGCTTTTTTCTGCATTTTTAGCGTCCAAATAAACTTTAGAATCTATCACGATTCGGTAATAATCCATAGAAACGACTTGATTACACAGCCTATTTTCTTTTTTTATGAAGCGCACTTTTGAAACCCCATAGCTATAAAATTCCTTCCACAAATAATGCACAAAACGCAGCATTTTCTCATTATTTATTACAAATTCCCCTCGCAAAACCTTACCCACCTGCTCCCTTAGCTCCTCCTCATCTCTTGCTTGTAGATTCAAGCCTTGATGATGATAAAACGCATTTCCACACACCACACAAGGCTTCTTGGCAATCATCGCATACATTCCAACTCCAGAATTAAGCAACACAACCCCACAAGCAATCTCTAGCAAGTCTAAAAAATTCGTCTCATCAGGCACGAATCTCAAGGCTTTGTGCCTCTCCTTATCTAGTCCAAAATGCAATGGGTGCTTTTTGGCAACAAACACCACATCATCTTTTTCGTATTCTTTAGCAATTCTCTCTACAACCTCCAAAAACCCATCAAAGCTAAAAGGCTCGTATGTGAAGTGCAAAATAGCCGTATCACTAGGAAGTTGCAGGGGAACAAAAATCACCTTTTTATGGCGGATTCCAAGCTTTCTTCTTAACGCACTTCCGCCAATCCTCTCTCCTTGCTTTTCTAAGTATTTCTCATCTTGCAAGAGTGTTTGGATATATTCTTGAGTTTGCAAGATTTGCAAAGGCGAGAGTGGTTTATCCCAATATTTTGGCGCATAAGAAGTAGAATCATAATTACAACCCCTAGTGTCAAAAAACCAAGAATCTGCAAATGCTCCCCGCTCAAATACGATATATGGAATCCTAGATTCCTTAACAAACTGATAAATAACGATTCTTTGTTCATTGCCATAGGAATTTGGAAATAACACATACGAGATTTCATTGTCCCTCAAAAATGATAAAAACCTTTCTTTTTCAAAGGAATCTTGTAATGATTTTTCGGGCAATTCACAGAAAAATTCATATTCTCTTTTGCAAATTAGTTCCCCAATATAAATACTGACCCCTCTCAATGCCTGATAGGTGCTAGAATTTTCTTGAGTAAAAACTAACACTTTTTTATTGATTGCTTCTTTATCTTGCAGACAATCAACGCTATCGGAGAGTTTTTTGAATCGTTTTAAGTTTTTATAAAATTTTTGATGGTTAATTTCTCTCCTATCCAAATAACCATCTTGATTGGGTTCAATATGCCACAGATGATAAAGCCAGATTCCATAAAAAATACTTTCATATCCCACGACACTAAACCACGCTCTAAAGCCCTTAAAATCTCTGAAATTCCAATTTCTATAATCAAAATCCAAATCTTTTGGCAAGGATTCAAAAGTCGCACAAGTTTTCAAAATCCTAAACATCAAATCAAAGTCTTCATACCCATGCCCAACAAAGCTTGGATCATTCCCTCCAATCTCTAAAAATTTGTGCCGATTCATCACAAAAGAGCTAGAAGCGGGAGTAAAAAACTTATTTAAAAGATTCTTCCCGCTATTAATATCATAGATTAAAAGAGATTCGCGCTTATCCTCTTCAACGCTTAGGAGATTCTCACTTCCCTCCTTGCTCAAAAACACGCAAGGCAAAATCAAAAAAGCGTTAGGATTCTCTGCGATTTGCTTTATCTCAATGATTTCTAAAATTTTTTCCAAAGCTTTTAAAGAAAGATAATAATCCACATCAAGCACCATAACCACAGGCGCGTTTGCGTGTGCGATTCCTATATTGCGACACTTTCCTAGACTAAAGGCTTTTGCCTCTTGTTGGGATTCGTCTTTTAGATATTGATGCCCCTTATCTTGAATAAGCGTTGGCAACTCCTCGCAAATATCACTAGAATACCCCTCTACGAAGAGATATTCTATCTTGCCCGTTAGTTTGGCATTTTGGGCTTTGTCTATCACGCGTTCTTTGATATAAGGTCGCTGTGTGCTTGTCCCAAATGGTATGATAATAGATAATTGCATAGGAATCCTTATGAAAGCTTTATTTTGTCCTGATTAGTGATTTGTCATCACAAAATACTCTATCATAGTAGAGTGAAAAAGGATTATAAAATAGTTAAACTTAAAAAAATCTATTATAGTAGAGTATATGAGTAAAACGACAATAAGAAATATGGAACAACCCAGCACAGAAGAAATTAAAAACTTTTATTATAAAATCGCCAAAAATGTCGCTAGGATTCGCAAAAGTCAAAACATCTCCCAGCTAGAACTAAGCCTAGCCTTAGGCTACCAATCTGTCTCGCTAGTCGCAGGAGCAGAAGCAGGATACAACAAAACTCATTTTAATCTTGAACATCTCTATAAAATCTCTAAAATCCTAAAAGTAGAAATTACAGAATTTTTTGTTTAAGGGTCAAATTCCGCAATGACGAATGAAATTACCCAGCCGTCATTGCGAGAAATGAAACGAATGACGCGGCACACACTGCGTTAGCAGTTTGCCCACACTTGCAAATCCACGCCTAGAATCTTGCCCTAAAGATTCCATTGTAAAGTCTCCTTTCATTCAGTATTGTAGATTGCCACAAATTGCGTTGCAATTCTCGCAATGACGAGAGACAAAGTCAAAGGCTAATGAAAACGAACAGGCAATAAAGCACTACAATGGAATCCTCACAATGCACAAGTTTGCAACAAAACCAACTAACGATTAAACAAAATCCCGATTCCAAAGCGGTTGATGGAATTATTATAATCTTGCAAACTCTCCCCATAGCCATTGAAAAACTGCAAATACAAATAAAGATTCTTATAAATCGGATAAGAATAATCCAACGAAATAGAGCCTTTATTGTCTTCTCGTAGGTTGTTGCGCAAAGTCGCGCTAAAGAGGTGTTTATCCCACAAATACCCGAGCGTTAATTCGCCATAGCCTAGATAGCGCGTAATATCTGGATTATCATCTTTATCAGCACTTTCTGGGATTCTATACCACGCTTTTAAAGCCATTACGAAATTTTTATAACTATAAATCCCCTCCGCAAAAAGTCTATCCCAACTGCGCGAATGGCTCACATCTCCGCCATTGCTTTGGTGCAAATAACCAAAATCTATGCGGTCAAAAAACAAATCGTAATCATTCAAAGGATAGCTAAAATACAAGCTCGGCTCGTAATTGCTTTCTCTAAAAGGTCTAGAGTTTTGATTGTCATAGAGTTGCCAAAAACTTTGTTGCGTATAGGCGAAATACAAATCCAAATCTCTGATAAACAAATCATCAAATAATTCTTTTTTAATGCTAATTTGGAATTTCGTTTCCACTTGTTTGCGCTGATTTGGTTCTTTAGCTGAACTTATGTTTGCTGGAAGAATATAATTAAATTTGTGTGGTTCAAACCCCAACAATCCGCCCATAAATTTATTCCGCTCAAACCTCCCCTCATAGAGAGTTTTTTCGCTTGAAGCCACAGCATTTGTATCAAGAGCTACACTAGAATTTTGCTTTAGATTCTCTTGCTTTAGAGAAGAAACAAGCCCCTCTTGAATCTTCTCTTTGGAGAGATTCTTCGGTGATTGGATAGAAATGCGACTATTTGCGACTTCTTCATCTTTTGGCGCGATAAAAGTAACATAGACTTTTTTGTCATTAGGAAGCTTTAATGTCAGCTGGTCTGTTTGGTCTGTATTGACTTCTAAGACTTCTAAAAGCTGCATATTTTCGTCCAAAATCAGCACTTTTAGCTTTTCATTATTTTTAAATTCTAAAGAATCCGACAAACTCTCTTTGGAAAGATTCCTAAAATCCCCTCCCCAAAAGCAAGAAGCTAATATTGCTACAAAAAAAATATTTTGTAAAATTTTATTTAATTTCATGGATTGATACCAAAGTTATAGTGAATAAAATCTGCATTTTATAATAAATTTGATTTTTTTGTCAATTTTATGCTTAATCAAGCAAACTTTTTTTATAATACCCCCATTTTATTTTTTAAAATTATCTAAGTTTCAAGGGCTTTGCTGGAAAATGACACATGTTGTGCAGGCATTATTTTTGCGAGAATTAAAGACGCGTTTTGGTAAAAACAAGCGACTAGGGTATTTTTGGGTTATTGGAGAACCTATGTCGCATATTCTTTTTTTCTTGATTATCTTCACTATGATTCGCGCAAGATCTATCCCGCAAGTGCCTGTTGAAATGTTTTTGGTTACGGGTTTTGTGCCTTTTTTTATGTTTAGAAACATTGTCCAACAAATTATGTCTGGCGTGCAAGCAAACCTCGGATTAATAGCTTATAAGCCCGTTAAACCGATTCATATTTTTATCGCTCGTGCGCTTCTTGAAATCTGCATTTATTTTTCTGTGTTTGTGATTTTTATGCTTGGTTTTGGTTGGATTTTAGACTTGCCGATACTTCCCATTAATTTCTTAGAAGTTTTGATTGCCTTTGTTGGCTTAGCGTTTTTGGGATTCGCACTTGGAGTTTGTTTGGCATTTTTGGACAGCGAAGTAGAATATGCAAAAATATTCATCAGCTATGGAATCAATATCCTATACTTCGCCTCTGCGGTTTTATATCCGCTTTGGATTATGCCAAACCATATTGTAGAATTTTTGATTTATAATCCTGTTTTGCAATTTCTTGAAATGCTAAGAGGCAATTATTTCCCTAACTATCCTCTAACACAAGGGATTGATTTCCTCTATCCTTTTACTTTTTCCATTGTTTTGCTTTTTATTGGGCTTTGGTATTATTATTTCCGCTACAAATATTTAGGGCAAATTAAATGATAAAGCTTGACCATATCACAAAATCCTATCCATTAAATAAAGGAAGACATTATGTTTTTAAAGATTTTACTTTTGAGTTTCCCGATGATTGCAGTATCGGGCTTATGGGGCGCAACGGAGCTGGTAAATCAACTCTTATGCGCATATTAGGCGGAATGGATATGCCTGATAAAGGCAAAGTCATCACAGACAAGAAAATTTCCTTTCCTATCGGGCTTGGTTCGTTTTTTCAAGGCACTTTAAGCGCGAAAGATAATATTAAATTTCTCGCGCGTGTTTATGGCTACAAAGGCGATGCTTTGAGAGAAAAAATCGCTTTTGTTGAAGAGTTTGCCGAAATTGGTAAATTTTTTGACGAACCTAGCGGTATTTTGTCATCAGGAATGCGCTCACGCGTTTTGTTTGGAATGAGTATGGCATTTGATTTTGATTATTATTTGATTGATGAAGCAGGAGCAGTAGGCGACCCGGCTTTTAAGAAAAAGAGTGAAAAACTCTATCAAGAAAAACTAAGTTCTTCTAAAGTGATTTTAGTCTCTCATAGTGTTTCAGAAATCAAACGATGGTGCCACAAAATCATTCATCTTCAAAATGGCGAAATAAAAGTTTATGACGATGTCGATGAGGGCATCAAGGCATATCAAGGACAATAAATGGCTTTTTTAAAATCTTTTTTGCAACAACCTCGCTCCCAAAAGCTTTTGCCTTTTTTCCAAAGCTTTAAAGTCGTCTATGTGCTGATGGTTTTTGTGATTCTTTATTATTTGCTAATTGCAGCAGACCGCTATGTAAGCTCTATTACAATTAGTGTGCGTTCTATCAATAACGATATTGCTCCTGTTAGCGGTTTGGCTTCCTTGATTGGAGTCAATACAGGTTCAAGAGAAGATGTGCAATTCTTAAAACAATACATTCATTCTTTAGATATGCTTCACATACTTGACAAAGAGATTCAACTAAAAAAACTCTACGAATCGCAGAAAAAAGACCCTTTCTTTATGTTATTTCCCAATTCAAGCCAAGAAAGCTTTTTGAAGTTTTATCAAGATAGAGTGCAAATTGCTCTTGATGAAACTTCTGGATTATTGCAAGTGAATGTAGAGGGATTCTCACCGCAAGATGCCAAGATGATCGCAGAGGCTATTCTAAAAGAATCCGAACGCTTTGTGAATGAGATTTCGCAAAGTGCTGCAAGAGAACAAATGATCTTCGCTGAACAAGAACTTCTAAAGGCAAAAACGCGTCTGCAAACTGCCAAAAATGAGTTGTTATCTTTTCAAAGTCGCTATGGTGTTTTTGACCCACTCAAACAAGCAGAAGCGAAAGCCAACCTAACCACAGGCATTGAAAGCAAAATCTCCGAAAAAGAAACACAGCTTACGACCATGCGCACTTATCTCAATGACAATGCCCCACAAATTGTAATGCTAAACTCCGAGATTAACGCACTCAAAAAACAATTATCCAAAGAAACTTCCAAGATTGTTGCTTCTAGCAACTCCAAAAGACTAAACGACTTAGCAGCAAAATTTCAAGACTTGACAATCGAGGCGCAATTCGCCCAAGATACTTACACGGTGGCATTAACTTCCATTGAAACCACAAGAATTGAATCTAGTCGTAAAATCAAGCATTTAGTAATCATTCAAAATGCGAGTGAGCCACAATCTCCGGAATATCCAAAGAGATTGTATAACATCGTTACTATTTTTGTGATAATGTCTATGGTTTATGGCATTATTAAACTGATTGCAATGATTATAGAGGAGCATAGATACTAATGAAAAAAATCGTCCAAACCTTATTAATTCATAGTCTTTTATTGACTTGCTTTGCTCAAGCGGTTGATGTCTCATCTATTTCGGTGATTCCAAGCACAAACTCAACACAAACCGAAAACGCACAAATGCAAGAGACAAATCCCGCTCAAATGAGCCAAAACCAAATGCAGCAACCCAATGCTAATTTTGCAAATGAGCAAAATACGCAGAATCCCATCGTTCCGCAACTTCCTCCTGTTTTTGGTGCGCATTTGTTTAACGGAAACTTCACACAAGCTTCCCAATCCCTCTATAATCCAGATTATAAAATCGCAGTAGGAGATAAAATCAACTTCAGAATGTGGGGCGCAGTAGAGTTTCAACAAGAGCTTATGGTGGATTCTCAAGGTAATGTGTTTGTGCCAAGCGTAGGCGCGGTCAATCTATTAGGCGTCAAAAATAGCGATTTAGTCAAAGTCCTCAAAGCCAATATTGCAAAAATCTACAAACAAAATGTTTTTGTTTATGCGGATATGAATGTTTATCAAAATGTCTCAATTTTTGTTACCGGAAATGTCAATCAACCGGGGCTTTATCAAGGTTTAAGCTCGGATTCTGTGGTGCAATATTTAGATAAAGCAGGTGGAATCAATTTAGAATATGGAAGTTTTCGGAATATTGAAATCTTACGCAACAACAAAATCGTGTTAAATGTAGATTTATACGACTTTCTTTTCAATGGAAAAATGCAGTTATTTCCTTTTAGAACAGGTGATGTCATTTTAGTAAAAAATGTCGAGAGTTATGCTTTTGCAGAGGGTGATGTGCAAAAGCCTTTTAGATTCGAGCTTAAAGATGACATTAAAACGCTCCAAGATTTAGCTGACGCTGCTGGAGCAAAACCTGTTGTAACAAACGCAGTTGTGCGTTCTTACTTGCCTAATCACACGATGGATATTGCTTCTTATAACAAAAAAGAATTTCAATCCGTTCCTTTAAGGGTGGGCGATGAAGTAGAGTTTCGCCCAGATTATAACGCCCAAAATATCAATATCAAAATTGAAGGCGAACACAATGGCTTACATTCTATGGTTGTCAAAAAAGGGACGAGTTTAGCAGAAGTAGTCTTAAAACTAAAACCCAACGCACAATCCAATATGGACGCCGTGCAAGTTTATCGTTTAAGCGTCGCCCAAACACAAAAGAAGCTTATTGAAGCGCAACTAAAGGAGCTTGAAACACTCGCTCTAACCTCTTCTTCTGTTACTTCTCAAGAAGCAAGTATGCGCGCAAGTCATTCTAAGATGATTTTAGAATTTATCGAAAGAGCTAAAAATGTCCAGCCCAAAGGTCAAGTTGTTTTAGAAAACAAGCAATCCTACACAACAACGATTCTTGAAGAAGGAGATGTGATTAATATTCCTGCTAAAACGAATCTTGTTTTGGTTCAAGGAGAGGTGGCATTGCCCGGTGCATTTGTTTATGATAGCACGAAAAACTTACAAGACTATATCAAATTAGCGGGCGATTTCACAGAACGCGCTAACAAAAAGCGGATTCTCGTCATTCGCTCCAATGGCAAGGCAGAACGATATAATGGCAGTTGGTTAGCACTCTCTAATGCTCCTACAATGCGACCGGGGGATTCCTTGCTCGTGTTGCCAGAGATTGAAACAGGGCGCGGATTGCAAATCACAAGTGCTTTAACGCAAATTCTTTATCAAGTTGCAATCGCTACAAAAGTTATCTTAGACCTCTAATCTAAACAAGTGGAATCCTTTCAATGCAATTAGATGATGCAATCTCACAATTTAAGGATTCCAACATTCTTCTTTTGCAAGGACCAGTGGGTCCATTTTTTTATCATTTAGCGCAGAATCTCAAACGCCTCAACAATCAAGTTTTCAAGCTTAATTTCAATGGTGGAGACTTCTTGTTTTTTCCTTTTGGGGCAAAAAATTATCGCGGTAAAATGGAAAATTTCAGAGAATTTATTAGAAATTTTTATCGCGAACATAAGATTCAAATCATCTTTATGTTTAATGATTGTCGTCCGCTGCATAAAATCGCTATTGAAGTTGCCAAATCACAAGGGATTCCATGCTTCATCTTTGAAGAGGGCTATATTCGTCCAAATTTTATCACCTTAGAATATGAGGGAGTGAATGCAAACTCCACACTTTCCAAAGACCCACAAACCTTTCTTAATTATCTCCCCAAAAATAAGACAAAAGAATGCGGCGTAGAACATTCCTTTAGAAATATGGCGTGGTTTTCTTTTCTTTATTGGTTTGCTTCTTTTTGGTGTGGATTGTATTATAACAACCAGCTACACCACCGCAGTTTAAGTGGTATGGAGATGTTTCCTTGGTTTCTTTCGCTCATTAGAAAACAAGTTTATAAAATCAGCGAAAAAGAAGAAGTTGAATTTGTTTTAGAATCCAAAAAACAATATTTTGCTTTAATCTTGCAAGTGCATAATGATACACAAATCAAAAACCACTTCAAAGGCAAGAGGATTGAAAATTTCATTAAAAATTCCATTCGTTCCTTTGCGCAACATTCCAAACCACAGCATTTTTTGGTTATCAAACACCACCCAATGGATAGAGGATACAAAAACTATCAAATCTTCATTAAGCGACAAGCAAGAAAATACAATGTCAAAGAACGCGTAATCTATCTACACGACATTCACTTGCCTGATTTTTTGCATAATGCTTTGGGTTGCATTGTGATTAACAGCACTACAGGACTTTCAAGCATTCTGCACAAATGCCCCACCAAAGTATGCGGTCGCTCTTTTTACGATATTGAAGGACTAACCTTTCAAGGACCTTTAAGTAAGTTTTGGAGTAGCGCGAAAAAATTTAAAATCAACCAACAACTTTATACTAATTTTCGGGAATATCTGATTGACCATAACCAAATCAATGGCAGCTTTTATGGCACATTATCCAAAAATCCCCCCCCCCGCAACCAACAAAGGAAACCCTTAAGCGAAGCTGAAAGTAACTAATTTGATTGTTTGCGCTTTTTAGGGTTCTACTTCATAGAATCCTAAAAAGCAAAACGACTTGCAAAACATTATAAATTTTAAATCCACGCGCTTAGCTTTTTTGGATTCTCTCTATCGCCTCTAGCGCGTCTTTGGCGATATGATGAGCGTATTGTTGCAACAACTCCGCACTTGCATAACCACTTAAAACGCCTATGCTTTGAATCTTTGCATTATTTGCTGCTTGAATATCCAAAGGCGTATCGCCAATCATATAAATATTATTCTTTGCAATTTCCTTTGGCATAAATTCCAAAGCTAATAAAATAGGCTGTGCACTTGGTTTTGCCTCTAGTGTATTTTCTCTACCAACAACACAGACAAAGTATTCCAACACGCCTAAATGCTCCAAAATTATCTTAGAGTATTTGGCGGTTTTTGTGGTTACTACGCCCAAATGAGCGAACTCATAAGCCTTTTTAATGGCTTGTTGTGCATTTTCTAACAAATGCGTTTTGGCGTTGCAGATTTTGCCATAATGCTCTCTGTAAATTGCGATAAATTCCGGAATCTTAGAATCTTCTACACCAAATGTATGGAACATATCTTCTAAAGTATATCCGATTTGCGCACTTGCAAATTCATAAGTCGGGGCAGTTTGGTTAAAATGCTTAAAAGCCTCGCAGATTCCTTCATAAACCGCCTCCGTAGAATCAATCAATGTGCCATCTAAATCAAATAAAATAATCTTGTTTTTCATTGACTTCCTTAAAATCATTAATGTAGAGTCTTAAGTTTAACGCATTTTAGTTTAAAATTCTCTAGCAAACCTTTGCGATTCTATGGTTTTATCTTGTTTATTTTGCTAGAAACACGCGCAGATTTAAGGCATTTTTGATTATAATCCAAATCTTTTAAACTTAAAACCTAAAAAGAGTGAAGTGATGAAAAATATTGGGGCTTTAAATATCCCTGAACTTTGTGGGAATTTTGACAAAGCTTTATTGCAAAAAGCAGCAGCGCAGTTTGGCACACCTTTGTATGTTTATGATTTAGATAGAATCACGGCGAAATACGAACAACTTAAACTCGCTTTTGGCGGACGCAAAGCAATGATTTGCTACGCCTTAAAAGCAAACTCCAATTTAAGCGTGATTAAAAAAATGGCAAGTTTGGAAAGTGGCGCGGATTGTGTTTCTTTAGGAGAAATAAAACGCGCAATTTTAGGCGGGATTCCTAAATATAAAATCATTTATAGCGGTGTGGGTAAGCAAGAATTTGAAATCAAAGAAACTTTAAAGCTTGGAATCTTGTTTATCAACATAGAAAGCAAGGAAGAAATGTTGCTTGTAGAATCTTGCGCGAAAGAATTAGGAATCCCTGCGAGAATTTCTGTGCGCGTTAATCCAGATATTGACCCGCAAACGCACCCTTATATTTCTACGGGTTTAAAAGAAAATAAATTTGGCGTAAATCTTGAAGAAGCGAAAGGAATCTACTTATATGCGCACAATTCGCCTTATTTAGAGCCTATTGGGATTCATTTTCACATTGGAAGCCAATTAACCAAATTAAAGCCAGTCTCCGAATCTGCGCAAAAAATAGCACAACTCACGCACAGTTTACTTGCGCTTAAAATGGATATTAAGTTTTTTGATATTGGCGGTGGAATCGGAATCACTTATAGCGATGAGACAACAATTAACCCTTATGACTACGCACAAGCGATTTTAGAGGAACTGCGCGGGTTAGATTTGACGATTATTTGTGAGCCGGGCAGATTTATCGTAGGTAATAGCGGAGTGTTTTTGACCAAAGTGCTTTATCAAAAGGAACATCAAGGCAAACGATTCGTAATTGTAGATGGCGCAATGAATGATTTGATTCGCCCAAGCCTTTATAACGCATACCACCAGATTGTCCCACTCAATGCGGAATTGCAGGAAACAACAAGCGCAGATGTCGTAGGACCTGTTTGCGAGAGCGGAGATTATTTGGGCAAAAACATTTCTCTCCCTCCATTGCAAAGCGGAGATATTTTAGCCGTGTTAAGCAGCGGTGCGTATGGGTTTAGTATGTCTAGCAACTACAATACACGCCCACGCAGCGCGGAGGTTGCGATAGAAAAAGGAGAAGCGCGATTGATTCGTAGGCGAGAAAATTTTGAAGATTTAATTGCATTAGAAAAAGACTATTTATAAAGGAATCCTAAAGATGAATTTGCAAAACTTTAGAGCAGAAATTGATAAGATTGATGATGAGATTCTAGGTTTGCTAGAAAAGCGTATGGAGATTGTCAAAAGAATCGGCAAGGCAAAACTCCAAAGCAACGCTCCGATTTATCGTCCAGAGCGCGAAAAAGAGATTATTGATAGATTAAGCTCCAAAGGCTCATTATTATTAAGCAAATCCGCGATTGAAGCGATTTATTTAGAAATTTTTGCTGTCAGTCGTAACCTTGAATTACCTGAACGCGTGGCTTATCTTGGACCTCTTGGAAGCTATACACATCAAGCAGCCGAAAGCAGATTTGGCGCGATGTGCGAGTATTTTTCTCACAATACTATTATGCAAGCAGTAAAAAGCGTTGAAGATGGACGCGCGAGTTATGCGGTGATTCCTGTTGAAAATAGTCAAAATGGCTCGGTTGGCGAGACATTGGATTTATTGCGGGAGACACAATTGAAAATTGTCGCTGAAATTTATATGCCAATCCATCATTGTTTTGCAAGTCGAACACATAGGATTCAAGAGATTGAAATTATTTATTCTAAAGACATTGCTTTTGGGCAATGTTCTAATTTTTTAAGTGAGCATTCCTTAGACCATATTCAAAGAATCGCAGTGGATTCTACCGCGCGCGCAGTGCAACTTGCAGGAGAGAATCCAAAATGCGCGGCGATTTGTTCGCCTATTGCTGCAAAACTCTACAACACGCCGATTTTGTTTGAAAACATTGAAAACGATTCGGATAATAAAACGCGTTTTATTGTGATTAGCGATTTCAAAAATCAGCCTTGCGGTAGGGACAAAACTTCTTTATGTGCGCTTTTGGCAAACGATGACAAACCCGGAGCAATCTATCGTTTGCTTTATGATATTAAGGATTTGGATATCAATATGACTTTATTCCAATCACGCCCAAAACGCGCTGGAAAAGACTTTGATTATTGCTTTTTTATTGATATTGATGGGCATATTGATGATGCAAATGTCAAAGAATTATTCAAACGCTACCCCAATGAATTAAAATGGCTAGGTAGCTACTTGAAAATTTAAAAAAAGATTTATATAATAAACTTTTATTAAGGAGAAAAAATGGCAGAAGAAGAAGGCAAAAAAGAATCCAAACTAGAGGGCTTAAAACAGAACAAAATGTTGCTGTTTATTATTATTGGCGTTGTTGCATTGCTTTTGATTATTTTGATTGTTGTTGCGATTCTAATTTTCAGCGGAGGCGATGAGCCAGAAGCAGGGGTTGCCGCTCCACAACAACAAAGTGCAGCAAACAAAGGCAGTGCGGCGAATCCAAATAGCAATCTTTTAAGCGTAGGTCCTATGTATCCTTTAGACCAAATTATCGTCAATCTGATGACTTCAGGCGGCGGCAAACGCTATCTTAAAACTTCCATAGAATTAGAGCTTAGTGTGCAAAATCTGCAAACAGAGCTTGATACCAAGCGTAGCATTGTGCGTGATGTGATTATCACGATTCTTAGTTCAAAAACCCTTGAAGAAGTGCAAACAACCAAAGGCAAACAAAAGCTTAAAGAAGAGATTATAGAACGACTCAATGAGTTTTTAGTAGATGGCAGAATCGCAAATGTCTTTTTGACTGAATTTGTTGTGCAGTAAATTTATATGCTTGAAGTTGGGGTGGATATTGTCAAAATTTCGCGGATAGAATCCTTAGTGGCAAGATTTGGAGAAAAAGGAATCGCCAAGTTTTTAAACGATGATGAGATGAAAATCGCCAAAACCCCCCAAAGACTTGCGGGATTTTGGGCTGCAAAAGAAGCTTGTGCGAAAGCACTAAAATGCGGAATCGGAAAGGAATTGCGATTTTGTGATATGTGGATTTCTAAAGACAAAAAAGGTGCACCAGAGATTCATCTAAGCGCGGAAAAATGGGAATATTTCAACCTCCATTCTCTAAGCCTTTCTATTTCGCACGATGGCGGATTCGCGATTGCTGTCGTGGCAGCAAGTCTGAAAAATTAATAAAACTTATTAAAATATAATTTTAATAAGACTATAATTACAGGTTTATCTTTGGAATCTTAAGGAATGAAATGTTGCGTTTGTGTTCTACCTCCCAATCGCGTAAGCAAATTTTAGAGCAACACAAAATCCCTTTTATCCAATGTGATAACGGGTTTGACGAAGAGCAATTACCTCTATGCGAACCTAGAAATTTTGTTTATCAAGCGACACTCGGCAAACACAAAAGCGCGTTAAAGCAATATGGGTTAGAGTTGCCACTTTTGGTTGTAGATAGTGTGATAGATTGCGGGGAAGTTTTGCAACGCAAAGCAAAAAACGAAGAGCAAGCACGCGCATTTTTGGAATCCCAAAGCGGAAAGACGCTTAAGATTCTTACTTGTGCGATTCTGCATTGTGAAAAGTTTTTTTATATGGATTTAAGCCAAACTTGCTTTGAGTTTCTGCCTTTTACCCAAAAGGATTTGGAATCCTATCTCCAAAGCGGTTTATGGGCGAACAAGGCAGGTGCGGTAATGGTGGAGGGATTCCACCAAAACTACATTAAGCGTCAAATTGGCACGACTTCTAACGCAATGGGATTACATATAGAATCCTTTTTGCCATTCTTAAGGATTGCAAAATGAATACAACAATGGTCGCGGTAATGCTTGCAACCTCTATTGTAATTGGACTTATTGGTTTGATTGCATTTTTGTGGGGTTTGAAAAGTGGGCAGTTTGATGATGAGAAGAAGATGATGCAAGGAGTTTTGTTTGATAGCGAAGAAGACTTGCGACTTGCAGCAAAAGAGACAAAAAACAATACAAAGGATAACCAATGAAAGAAATTTATGATATTGCTATTGTCGGCGGAGGACCCGGCGGAATCGCATCAGCGGTAGAATCTTTGATTCTAGGGATTAAAGATGTGATTTTGTTTGAAAAAGGAGAGGGACATTCCACTACAATCCGAAAGTTTTATAAAGATAAAAAACGCGTAGATAAAGATTACAAAGGGCAAAAAGTAGAGCTTAATGGCAATATTTATTTTTGCGATGGGACAAAAGAAAGCACACTAGATTTGTTTGATAAGATTATTCAAGAAAATGGTTTTGAAGTGCAATTCCAAACCGAAGTGGAATCCATTGAAAAACAAGGGGATTTTTTTGTCGTGCATACTGCAAAAAATACAGATTTCAAAGCTAGATTTATCGTGATTTCTATCGGCAAAATGGGGCAACCCAATAAGCCAAGCTATGCGATTCCAAGCAGTGTTAAAGGATTGGTGAATTTTAACGCTAATAGTTGCGTAGATGGCGAAAATATCTTGGTTGTTGGCGGGGGAAATTCCGCAGTAGAATATGCTTGTGTCTTAAGTGAGACAAATCCTGTAACTCTGAATTATCGCCGAAAAGAATTTACAAGAATCAACGAAGCTAACCACGAAAATTTGGAATCTTGCTTTAAAAATGGAAAAATCCAACCAAAGCTTGGCATTGACATTGAAAGCCTAGAAGATGAAGGTGGCAAAGTCAAGGTGAATTTCACCGATGGCACGAGTATGGTTTATGATAGAGTAATTTACGCAATCGGCGGAATGGCACCGGTGGATTTTTTACGCAAATGCGGAGTGGCATTAGACGCCGATGGTGTTCCATTAATTGACGCGAAACATCAAAGCTCCGTAGATGGCGTTTATATTGCGGGAGATATTTTGTATAAAAATGGTGGTTCTATCGCTGCTGCGCTTAATCATGGATTTGACATCGTGCAAGAAATCAAAAAAAGGCTTTAAATTAGGAAGTTTAAACTTTCTATTATCTAGTTTGAGATAGAATCCAAAGTTTATTTTATTAGCAATTTTTAAGGATAGAGAATGGCAAGAAAATGTTTTTTCACAGGTAAAGGTCCAATGGTTGGCAACAATGTAAGTCATGCAAACAACAAAACACGAAGAAGATCTTTGCCAAACCTAAGAACCGTTAGAATTAAGCTAGAAGATGGCAGAACAATGAAAGTTAGAATCGCAGCTTCTACATTGCGCACAATGAAAAAGCACTCTTAATCCTTAATTTAGGATTGGGCTGTGGCTTTTGATAGGCTCAAAAAATTTCTCCATTGGGAAGGTGCTCAAAAGCCGGATATTGATATGTCTGGTTTGCTTTACGAGCAGTTAAAGCCTTTCCGCGCGTCTTTTCTATTAATCTTTGCGGGATTAATCCTTAGCACACTTGGCTATCTAGTTGTTACCGATTATAGCCTTATTGACGCATTTTTTCAGGCTTCCTATACTTTCACCACAACAGGCTTTGGTGCATTAAAAGAAAACGAGTTTGATGGCTTATCTATCTTTTATACCGCATTTGTAATGTTGGCGGGTTCGCTAGTCTTAAGCTTCTGTGTTGTTAGCGTAATTGATATACTTAGTCGTGGAAAACTCATTCCAATCATCAAGGAGCAAAATATGATTTATAAAATTGCGCGTTTGAAAAATCATTTCATCATTTGCTATCATAACGAATATGCGATTCAACTCTCACAACAATTTCGTGAAGCGCATATCCCTTTTGTCGTGGTGGATCGCAACGATTCTTTGGAAGATATTGCCCAAAAATATCATTATCCATTTTTCATTAACGAAGACCCTCATACGGAAATTGCAATGCTAAAATGCCACCTTTCTAGTGCGCGGGGCGTAATTACACTTTCTAATAACATTGCAGATAATATTGCGCAAATCGCTTCGGTTAGGCTTTACGAGCGAGAGCTTGGAAGAAAACCCTATTTCATCATTGGAAATGCCGAAAACAACGAGGACGAGGAAAAACTAAAAAAACTTGGTGCAGATTGTGCAGTTTCTCCCTCTAAGCTATTTGCGCAACGCGTGAATGCTATGGCAACGCGCCCGGATATGGAGAATCTATTAGAAAGATTCGCTTACCAAAAAGATACACCGCTTGATTTGGAAGAAATCGTCGTCCCGCGCTATTCTTGGCTTGTGCTAAAAAAATTAAAAGAAGCGCATGTGCGCGAAATCACACAAACTTCTATTGTCGGAATCACGCAAAAAGACGGGAAATTCATTTCTATGCCTAATGGCGACACGCTTGTAACAAGTGAGTGCAAACTCCTTGTGATTGGCACTTCGCATGGTGTGCGCCTCACCAAACAACTCATATCCAAAAAAGACAAACCAGAGGAGTTAAAATATGTTTAGTTTTTTTCCAATACAAGGCGGAATCGCAGCGGCAGAGGGATTTTATTGTGATGGCGTAAGTGCCGGGCTAAAGGGCAATGGGAAACCAGATGTAGCTTTCATATATGTAGATTCTTTGTGCGAAGTAGAGGCAATCTTTACACAAAATAAATTTTGTGCTGCTCCGATTCTGCATTATTGGGAATACGATGAAAATTTCAAAACAAATTTCGTGTTGGTAAATTCCAAAAATGCAAATGCGCTCACAGGCGAAGAAGGCGTAGAAAATGTTAAAAAAGTTCTAGGAGAGATTCAAAATCAATTTCCAAAGATTCAAAATCCAATAATGAGTTCTACCGGAGTGATTGGTGTGCAGTTACCAACAGACAAAATCATAGAATCTTTTAAGAAGTTTGATTTAAAGAAAAAAGAAGATTTATGCGCAGCAGAGGCGATTATGACGACAGACCGCTTTAGCAAAACCATTGCTTTTGAAGTCGTGCTAGAAGACAAAACAAGTTTTAAAATCGGCGCAATGTGCAAAGGTGCAGGAATGATTAACCCCTCTTTGGCTACCATGCTGTGCTTTATCACTACTGATGCGCAGATTCCAAAATCTGATATGAAAGAGCTTTTACAAACCGCGTCAGAGACGACTTTCAATGCAATTAGCGTAGATGGAGATACTTCTACAAATGATACGATTTTACTCTTAAGCAATGGTAAAAGTGGTGCGTATGATAAGGAAGCCTTTGGATTCGTCCTAGAAAAATTAATGCACAAACTTGCAACCGATATTGCGCGTGATGGCGAGGGCGCGACCAAGCTTGTTGCTTTTGAAGTGAGAGGTGCGCAAAATGCTAAAGAAGCTAAAAAAGCAGCCAAGGCATTAAGTCAATCTTTATTGGTAAAAACCGCATTATTTGGTTGCGACCCAAATTGGGGAAGAATCGCATCAACAATTGGGGCAAGTGGGATTCTTTGCGATCCTAAAACCTTAGAAATTTATTTTGATGAAGTTTGTGTTTATAAGCAAGGAGTGATTTATTTTGACAGCCAAAACGAACAAAAAGCTGCAGAAGTTTTAAAACAAGATTCCTTTAGAATCATTTGCGAAATTGGCAAAGGAACGGAATCCTTTATCGCTTATGGTTGTGATTTGGGGCATGAATATGTCAAAATCAATGCAGATTATCGCTCCTAAAAAGAATCGTTAAAAATTTTCAAAAGTGGCAAGTTATTAAGGCAACTTTGTCTATAATTAAATATTAATTTACCTTTTAAGGAGAGCCAATGTTACACGAATACCGAGATGAAATCAGTGTTTTGAAACAAGAAAATGCACATTTTGCTAAAATCTTTGACGAGCATAATGAGCTAGACCAAAAGATTCAAGATATTTCAGAGGGCAGAGAACACGCGACAAGTATGGAGTTAGCAGAATTAAAACGAAGAAAACTAGAGCTAAAAGATGAAGCCTATGCAATGGTGATGGAATACATTAAAGAAAACAAAAAATAATCCAATAAGCCCGTTAATGGGCTTAGGATTCTTAAACCGCCAAGATTCTAAACTCTCTTAATTCTCCACAATATTCTAACACAAGATAACTTTCAACACAACCTTACGATAAGGATTCTCACTCTAAAATGAGTTGTTTTTACACATTGTATAGATTTTTGCGATTCTATGACGACAAAAGGCGATTTTTTAAGTGCGGTTTTTTTACAATTAAGCTGTAACTTTAAAATTAAAATTTAGGAGGCATTATGCTTGAAATTAGATGGCATAGCCGTGCAGGACAAGGCGCAGTAACCGGAGCAAAAGGTTTAGCAGATGTGATTGCAGGGACAGGCAAAGAAGTGCAGGCTTTTGCATTTTATGGTTCAGCAAAAAGAGGTGCGGCAATGACGGCTTATAACCGCATTGATGAAAGCCCGATTCTTAATCACGAAAAATTTATGAATCCAGATTATATCTTGGTGATTGACCCGGGTTTAGTGTATATTACAGATATTTGTGAAAACGAAAAAGATTCTACAAAATACATTATCACAACGCATTTAAGCAAGGAAGAATTTTTAGAATCCAAACCAGAACTTAAAGGCAAAGAAGTTTATACTTTAGATTGTATCGGATTATCACTAGAAGCTTTTGGCAAGTCCATTCCTAACGCGCCAATGCTTGGAGCATTTTTAAAGATTTCTGGCGCACTTGAGTTAGACTTTTTCTTGGAATCTTTCAAGAAAGTATTAGGAAAAAAACTTCCACAAAAAATTATTGATGCGAATATGGAAGTCATCAGAAAAGCATATAATGAAGTAAAATAGGAGTAAAAATGGATTATAAAGGCTGGAATGAATTTGAAGCAGGTTCAGTATTGTTCCCATTTGATAAAAGTGGAAATGAAATGGTGGAAAAACACGCGGATTCTAGGAATTATCGTCAAGATAGCTCTTACAAGGCAAGTGTAGCGCACTGGCGTGTAGAAAAACCCGTGCATAATGTAGAACATTGCATTAATTGCTACTTCTGTTGGGTTTATTGTCCGGATTCTTCAATCTTGGTTCGGGACGAGAAAATGACAGGTGTAGATTATGTGCATTGCAAAGGCTGTGGTGTGTGCGTAGATGTATGCCCAACGAATCCAAAATCGCTTTTAATGTTTAGCGATTATGAGAGTAACGAAAACGCCCTCGCAAAATGGCCCCTCAAAGAAGAAAAGAAAAAGGATTAATCATGGCAGAAGTTTATGAATTACAAGAAGTCGAAGTTTGGGACGGCAATATGGCAGCAAGCCATGCGATGAGACAAGCACAAATTGATGTTGTATCCGCTTATCCAATCACGCCTTCTACGCCCATTGTGCAAAATTACGCATCGTTTTTGTCCAATGGCTATATTGATGGTGAGTTTGTGATGGTGGAATCCGAACATGCAGCAATGAGTGGCTGTGTGGGTGCGGCAGCCGCAGGAGGGCGCGTAGCGACAGCGACTAGCTCACAAGGATTTGCCTTAATGGTTGAAGTGCTTTACCAAGCCTCCGGTATGCGTTTGCCTATCGTCTTAAATGTCGTCAATCGCGCACTTGCAAGTCCATTAAATGTGAATGGTGACCATTCAGATATGTATTTGGGGCGTGATGCGGGCTGGATAAACCTCTGCACCTACAATCCACAAGAAGCGTATGATTTTAACCTTATGGCTTTTAAAATCGCGGAAGATTATGATGTGCGTTTGCCTGTTATGGTGCATCAAGACGGATTTATTTGTTCTCATACTGCCCAAAGTGTGCGCCCTTTAAAAGACACAGAAGCATATAAATTCATTGGCGATTATAAACCCAAAAACGCAATGTTAGATTTCGACCGCCCCGCAACTTATGGAGCACAAACAGAAGAAGATTGGCATTTTGAACACAAAGCGCAACTGCACAATGCGATTATGAACTCTTCTAAAGTGATTGAAAAGACTTTTGAGGAATTTGCAAAACTCACAGGACGCAAATATCATCTTGTAGAAAAATACGATATGGAAGATGCGGAAGTTGCTATTGTCGCACTTGGCACAACGGTGGAATCCGCAAGAATCGCAGCAAAAGAAGCAAGAAAAAATGGCATTAAAGCGGGAGTTGTCAGCATTCGCTCTCTCCGACCATTCCCTTATTTGGAGTTTTGCAAAGCATTAAGCGGAGTAAAAGCCGTCGCATTCTTGGATAGAAGTTTGCCAGCAGGTGCTATGGGAATGCTTTATAATGAAGGCGTTGCTGCGCTTTATCATGGCTCTAATAAGCCTGTTGTTAGCAATTATATTTATGGATTGGGCGGAAGAGATTTGACCCAAAAACATTTGCAAGAAATTTTTAAAGAATTGCAAGTTAATGCAAATGCAGGAAAATTAACACACCCAACACAACAATTTATTGGACTTAGAGGTCCAAAACTTGGATTCAATTAAGGAGCGCAAAATGAGTGAAATTAAAAATTTGAAACAATATTCAAAAGCAAGTGAGCGATTTGAGGGTGCGCACCTTTTATGTCCGGGTTGTGCGCATGGAATGATTGTGCGCGAAGTGTTAAATGCGACCGATCACCCCTTGCTCATTGCAACTTCAACAGGTTGTTTAGAGGTTAGCACTGCGGTTTATCCTTACACTTCTTGGGATACGCCTTGGATTCATATCGGCTTTGAAAATAGCTCCACTGCGATTGCAGGTGCGGAAGCAATGTATAAAGCCTTAAAACGAAAGAATCGGCTTTATAGTGAAAAAGAACCAAAATTCGTAGCTTTTGGTGGCGATGGTTCTACCTATGATATTGGATTCCAATTCATTAGCGGATGTTTTGAGCGCGGACACGACTTCACTTATGTTTGTTTGGACAATGAAGTGTATGCAAACACAGGAGGACAAAGAAGTGGCTCTACTCCCCTAGGTGCTTCTACGACTACAACTCCAGCAGGTAGAGTGAGCTATGGCAAAAAAGACAGAAAAAAAGACTTGCTCTTCATTATGGCTGCACATGGCGCACCTTATGTAGCGCAAGTAGCTCCTAACAAATGGAAAGATATGAGCAAAAAAATCAAAACAGCCATTGAAACAGAAGGTCCGACTTTTATCAACGCAATGAGTGCTTGCACCACAGAATGGAGATTCCCTTCCAATCAAACGATTGAAATGAGTGATTTAGCGGTAGATTCGCTTGTATTCCCTCTTTTTGAAATCATCAATGGAAGAGAACTTAGAATCACTTATCGCCCTAAAAATGTCGTGCCTGTGCGTGATTATCTTGGCGCACAAGCGAGATTCAAACACCTCTTCAAGCCAGAAAACGAATACCTTATTGAGCAATGGCAAAAAAATGTTGATGAATATTGGGAGTATTTACAAAGACGCGAAGAAGCTAAAGTTTAAAACAAAATGCAAAAGTGCGAGATTCTCGCCTTTGCATACTACTCTTTATTTTTCTTTAATTCCTTTTTACTATAAACCAAACCAGCGCACAACAAAGTAATTTTATAAGCCCTATTTCCGCAATATTTTTGTTTAAAGCCAAAGTTTTAAGGATTCTATTGTAAAACCTCTAGCCTAAAGTCAATTCTTAACTTAAGTTAGTTTCGCACAAAGATTCGGCATTTTGAGATAATTCTAAAATACACGCAGCAAAATCTTGCGAATCATTGGGGCATTTTGCCACGCGATAATCTTTAATGCTATACCTTTGCGATTCCAATCTATATTGATAGGAGAGTTCAAAATCTGTTTCTGAATTATCCATAGTAAAAGAAATCGGGCAAATCAATATTTTTTTCTCTGCATAATGTGGCAAAATATCTTGCAAATTGGGTTCAAGCCATTTGATAGGTCCAATTTTTGATTGATAAGCAACCTTAATGCTTGCAAATTCAACTCCCTTTTGGCTTAACATAGATTTTAGAATCTTAACATTTGCTAGGATTTCTTTTTGATAAGGGTCGCCTTGAGCAATGTTTTTTTGAGGCAAAGAATGCGCAGAAAAAATGAGATGAAACTCTTTAGGATCCTCATTATTGAGGGATTCTAGGATTCTATTAAGCACGACATTATTATAAGATTCTTGCATATAATAATGTTTGACGATTCTAATCTTTGGCGCGAAATGGTGCGTTTTAAGTGCATTTAAAAAATCTTGAACAGAAGAAGTCGTCGTAGTATGGCTAAAGTGCGGATACATACTAAAAAGCACGATTTCCTCTATATTTTTCTGCTTTAATTCCTCCGCTATTGTAGAGGCAAAAGGCGGTGTATAGCGCATAGCATAAGTGTAGTAATATTTAGGATTGAGTTGTTTTAGCTTCTCGCAAAGTGCAAAAGTATGGGCGATAAGCGGGGATTTCCCTCCAATTTTTTGGTAATTATTTTGCGATTCTTCTAGGCGTCTATTGACAATGAAACTCCCGATAATCTTGCGTAAAAAATCACTTTTAATTGGCAAAATATAAGGGTCAGAAAACATATTTTGCAAAAACATTTTGACTTCAAAAAGCGAATTTGGTCCGCCCATATTCAATAAGACGATTGCACAATTTTTGGAATCTTGACAGCTAGAAGTATCTAGCAAATCTTGTGCTGGATTTAATTCTGCCATCATAGTTTCCTTAGAAATTATTAGATTCCATTATTTTGTAGCGCGTAGATTAACCATACCGCAGAAATTTCTTCCCTGATAAGCTTCTACACGAAAAATACTTTTGGCTTTATCCAAAGAATATCTCCCATCAATGTTTGCCTTATTAATAAGAATATCATGTTCGCTCACAATGCCTTTTTTAGAATATCCAATCACATTAATACGCACTCCATCAAGTTTTTTCACTAAAAAATTTTGTTGGAAGTCTAAAGTTTCTCCAAACTTCGCTTGAGACGCCTTACCATCTAGCTCTATTTCTAGTGCTTTCACATCACACTGCATAGGAAAAATATCGGGTCTTAAAAGCGTAATGCGTTTATGTCCGATATAAACTTCATAGCCCTCTTTTGTCCTTTTGGTGCGCCCTAATGGGTGGGTAAATTCAAAATGATTTTTCTGTGCTAAAAGCGGTGTGAAATTGATGATATTTCTAATATCACTTAATTCAAGGGTGATGTTATCGTTGATTACCAAAGTGCCAAAATCATTGATTTTTTTCGCAACATTCTCCAAATTAAGTTCAAATTTTCTTTCAAATTCAATGCCTAAGATTTCCATTAATGCTTCAATTGAGCTGATTTGATAGAATGTTTTGAGAGGTAATTCTGTGATATTTTTGCTTGTTTCAATCGCCAAAGCAGGTTTTAGGTGTGTTATCGCAAAGAATGTTAAAGAATTTTGTTGTTCTTCATCTTTGATTCTTGTTTCTGTGTTGCGCACCCCAAAGGTATGAAAATCATAATGCAAACTTTGATTAAGCTTAGATTCAATTTGCTTAGCGATAGAATCCAAATCTCCAAAAGGCACATTATCCAAAGTCTTTTGGTCAATCACATAGGTTTGCCCCCATGCTTTTGGGTTAAAAATAGAGTTTTCCCATTTTTCCCTATAAAACCCATGCCCATCGTGCAAGTTAATAATAAAATCTATTTCCTCGCTAGTGATGATTTTTTTGATTGCTTGGACATTATCAAAGTCTGGATCATTGCGTTTAATAGAAGCAAATTTACGATTCATATCTTTATAGATTCCGCGTCTAAAGGCAAGAATACTATCGGGATTCAAATTAGGTATGACAATTACTTTGCCTTTTTTAACCTTATATAAGTCCATTAAAAGAGCGGGCGCAAAGAATCCTCCCGGCTCATCTCCATGAATCCCACCAATCACCAACAAAGTGCTTCCATCTTGTTCGCCCTTTAATTCATACACATCAAAGGGAGTATTTTTCTTAGGAGCTTCTTTTGTGGTTGTTTTAGCCTTTACCGCAAAGGCAACTTCACTCATCAAACACAAACTAAGCAAGAAATAAATTAAGATTTTCATACTTTTCAAATTTCGTCCTTTAAAATATAGTGAGCCATTTCCAAGATTCGGTGAGAATAGCCCCATTCATTATCATACCAAGTCATAATTTTTGCCATATTTCCCTCTAACACAAAGGTCAAATCAAGAGCGACAACGCCACTTAAGGGGCAATTCACAAAGTCTTGCGAGACACCAAAATGAGAATCTACCCCTAAGATTCCATTGAGCCTACCCTTAGCCGCCTCTTCAAAAACCGCATTAATTTCTTCTTTGGTTGCTTTATGGAGCAAATTAACATTCAAATCCACCATAGAGACATTAGGTACAGGCACACGCACACTATGTCCATGCAACTTGCCTTTCATCTGTGGCAAAACCAAATGCAACGCCTTTGCAGCACCTGTTGTCGTAGGAATAATATTGACTGCAGCAGCCCGAGAGCGACGAAAATCATTTTTACGATGTGCCGCGTCAATGAGATTTTGGTCGTTGGTGTAACTATGAATGGTAGTTAAGATTCCTTTTTCTACCCCAAATGCTTCATCAAGCAACATCACCACAGGCGCAAGCGCGTTAGTTGTGCAACTTGCATTGGAGAGGATTTGTTCTTGTTTATATTCTTGATGATTGACGCCTAACACAAAGGTTTTTGTATCGTCTTTTGCCGGAGCGGAAAAGATTACGCGTTTCGCTCCTTTTTGCAAATGGGATTCCACTTCGTTTTGTGTCAAAAACAATCCACTTGCTTCAATCACAACATCTGCGCCTAAAATATCAATTTCTTTTGGCGTTTTAGCTTGTGAGAAAGGAATCTCTATGTTTTTGTCAGTAATTTTTGCGCTTTGATGCACAGAATCGTGCGTCAAGAGATATTTTAAAATTTCCGGATTTGCAAGATCGTTAATCCCAACAATTTCAATTTTATCTTGCATTTCACAGAGTGCGACACGCGCAATGCAGCGTCCGATTCTGCCAAATCCATTAATAAAAATTTTAATTTTTTTCATTATCGCTTTCCATTTAATCCTTAAATAAAGGCAAAATTGTAGCATATTTAATGCGATTCTTAGTAAAATCGGGTATAATTCCGAGCTTAATTTCAAATGAAAGGATTACAGAATGTCATTATATGATAGAAAACCCCAACAAGTAAATTATGATGGTTATCAAGCAAATGCAAATAATGCGGCATTTACGCAAAATGATGTTGCGCTGATTGCTTTTGTGAAGCAAACTTATCAGCTTTTTGCAGGTTCTTTACTCGCCGCAACAGCAGGTGCGTATATTGGAATCTCTACATTTGGTGATTTGGTTTCACAATATTATATTGGTTTTGTGATTTTAGAGTTTGCATTATTGTTTGGTTTAATGTTTGCAAAATCCAAACCGGGCATCAATCTCATCTTGCTTTTCGCCTTTACCTTTACGACCGGTTTGACGCTCACTCCGATTCTTAGCAGAATCTTAGGCTTACCCGGTGGAGCGGCGATTGTCGCACAGGCGTTTTTGCTAACTACGGCGATTTTTGGAGTAATGAGCATTTTTGCATTACGCACTAAAAAAGATTTGGCAAGTATGGGCAAAACACTCTTCATTGCTTTAATCGTTGTCGTCATTGGTTCTTTGATTAATTTGTTTTTAGGAAGCCCAATTTTACAAGTCGCACTTGCAGGAGCTGGCGCAATTTTATTTAGTATTTTTATCGCTTATGATACACAAAATATTATGCGTGGTCTCTATGATAGCCCTGTAATGGCGGCAGTTAGTCTTTATTTAGACTTTTTAAATTTATTTATTTCTTTGCTTCAAATTCTTGGAATCTTTAGCTCTAGAGACTAATCCAAGCAATGCTCCAATGCGCACTTTGCGCATTATGGACGCAAACCTCAATCGTCTGCGTGAGGGAATCCGCGTGATTGAAGATATTTTGCGCTATGGATTAAATCATCAGTCTTTTGCCTTAACTCTCAAACATCTTCGCCATCAATGCCGCTTAGAATCGTATTTGGATTTGCTAGAATTGCGCGATTCTAAAAATGATGTTTTGAAAGTTTCTACCAAAGAAGAACAAAGTCGCGAAAACTTACAAAGCGTATTGATTGCCAATTTTAAGCGAACTCAAGAATCCGCGCGTGTGCTTGAAGAGATTTTAAAGCTAGATTCCATTAAAGAAAGCGAGAGATTCAAAAAGATTCGTTACGAGCTTTATGAGCTAGAAAAACAAGTTTTGTTAGAGTTAAAAGGCTAACTTAAAGATTCCACTTGACTGATTCTATATTATGGATTGCCATGAGATTCTAGCAAATCTCTCGTAATAACAGGATAGAAAACGCAAGGCAGATAAGGCTATGGATTGCTTCGGCGTTACCTCGCAATGACGGCTGGGTTGCTTACGATTCTACTACTACATCATCGCAAGGAGCGAACAAAATAAGCGGCGCGGCAATCTATAATCTAAAATAAAGCTAAATTACAACTTTTGGGATATAAGCATGTAAATGCGCAAGAATCTCGTAAGGGATTGTGCCAAAGATTCGTGCCAATGGACGCGCATCATTAAAAATACAAACTTCTTCTTGCGTGGATTCTATGCTAATACAATCCATAGAAGCGCGAGGCAGAATCCTAAATCCCTCCGCACTATAAACCTCCATACCCTCACGCACACGAAACAAACCATCTCCATAACCAATATCATAGGTTGAAACATTGTTTCTCTCCAAAGTGCTTATGCCACGATAGCCGATTCTTGAACCAATTTCAAGATTCAAAGTAGAAATTTTTTGCGCATAAAGTGCGCCGATAGGTTTAAGCTTTGGCGCAAAAAACGCAGAATCTTGACATAAATAGCCATAAAATGCGATTCCAATGCGGAATAAATCATCTTGCAAATCCCGCACTAAATGCGTATGCGAATCTTTAGCGCGAAAAGCTCCAGAGGAATTTAGAGAATGGAATCTTGGCTTTGGGATTTTATAGTGAGCGCAAAGCTGCAAGGATTCTTGTTTGATGTTAAGAAATGCTACATTTTGCGTATAAAATTCACTTCCTAAGTCGTCCCCAAATCCATTATGTGTGAAAATCCCTTTCAGCTGTAAATTGTTTTGGTTTATGATTTGAAATGCTTGAGTTAATTCTTCCTTGGCGATTCCATTGCGGTGCATTCCACTATCTACTTTGAGTTCAATTCGCGTGTTTTTGGGATAATCTTTTAGGGATTCCAAACTAGACGCACAAAAATAAATTTTGGGATTCTGCAAGGATTGTTGCAACAAAGAATCACTTGGCAATGAATAGGGATATAAAATCGTAGTGTGATGAAAAAAGGGCGCGACTTGCAGGGCTTCATCGGTATTTTTAACAAACGCATTTTCAATCTTAAGATAATGCGCAAGTTTTGCTATTTCTTTGATTCCATGTCCATAGGCATTGTCTTTTAAAACAATCGCAATCTTTTCTGGATTATTTGGAGCAATCGCGTTTAAGATTACTTGATAATTATGCAGAAATTTTTGAGAATCTATCTGTAAGTAAGGCATAAAAGAATCCCCCGCAAAGGGGAAAGGATTATTTTACTGCGGGAAGTTGAGAAATGAAATCTGCTACTGCATCAATGTCTGCGTCTGTAAGCTTGAAGTTCTTCATATTCGCATACATAATCGCTTTTGCACCACCATTATCTGCTGTGCCTGCTGCGTAACCCTTAAGTTGTTCTACAAGTCTTGCTTTGTCCATTCCAGCAATCGTTACACCACCTTTGCTTCCGGGAGCAACTTTCTCGCCATTTGCACCATGACAAGCAATACATTTTTTGTAGATTGCTGCACCATCGTTTGCCATCAAACAGCCTGCTGCTAATACAATTCCTAACAAAATCTTTTTCATAATAACTCCTTTAAAAAGATTTAAGTGCATTTGCAATCATATCTTTTTAGTATAAAAAAATTCTAAAATTTTACAAGATTCTTGATTTTTTTTGAAAATTATCCAAGTTTAAAGCATTTTTCATTGGCATTTTATATGGAATCCCAAAAATTAGTGTTACAATGTCGCACAAATTATTTGTAGATTCTTCATTCAAAGGGATTAGATTTTTGAAAATATTTAGGATTTTTGGGACAACTTTAGAAGCAAAAGCGCGTGTATTAGTCTTTAATATCGCTTCAGGTTTGCTTTCTTTAGCAGTTGTTTCTTATGTCTATTATTTTAGTTTAAAATACGATTATGATGTTTTATTCACAGAATATAGTCAATCCCTCATTAGCTTAGAAGAACTACACAAATGCGCTAATAATGTCCAAAACATCTTAGCTTCACAACAAAGAGAAGAAGAAATTTTAAAGGCGCAAAAAATCATTACAACACAATGGGAAACTTATTTAAACCTCCAAAGCAATCTTCTAAATGAAAGCGATTTCACGCATTTTTTGCTGAAAATCTACTATCTCTTTGGTAAAGAAGATTTGAATCTGCAAGAAAAATCTAATTTCCAAACCAAACAAAACAATCTCAACAATGCGATTCATCAATATCTTATATTGTTGCAAAATGCAATTGATGGGATTCCAAATATTGAAGAATCCTTACAACAAGGGGCGAATTATTTAAATCAAGAAATTTCGCGAATGATTGATGCGAGTTTGCATTTTGTAGAGATTAAAAAAGTGCGCAATAATACTTTGCACAATGTCGTGCATAAGGTCGTTTTGGTAATGATGTGTTTGATTATGCTCACAACAATCCTGCTAAGCTTTTTGATCTTACGCAATATCAAAAGCCTACACGCAATGTCCGAAAAAAAGGTTCAGGAAAAGACGAAAGAATTGCAGAATCTCAACAATTCCTTGCAAGAAAAAATCAAACAAGAAGTGCTAGAGAGTCGCAAAAAAGACCAAATTATGTATCAACAAGCAAGACTTGCGAGTATGGGGGAAATGATTGGCAATATTGCCCACCAATGGAGGCAGCCTCTTAATGCGTTAATGTTGCTGATTCAAACCTTTAAAGTCAAATCCCAAAATGGGAAATTAACGCAGGAATTTATTGATTTGCAAGTCAATGACGGATTAAAAATCGCTAAAGCAATGTCGCAAACAATTGAAGATTTTCGGAATTTCTTCCATTCTTCTAGCGACAAAGAGATTTTTAATCTAAGAGAGAATATTCAAGATTCCATTTCTTTGGTTGATGCGTTTTTGAGGCAAAACGAAATTAACATTGCAGTAGAATGCCCAAAAGATATTGAACTTTATGGCTACAAAAGTGCTTTTTCGCAGGTGATTTTAAATCTCATTAAAAATTCAGAGGATATTTTAAAAGAGCGTTTGATAGCTCCCGCAAGAATCCGCATTGATGTCAGCATAGAAAATCATGGGTTGCTTCAAGAATTATCTTCTAAAGGTTGTGTTAAAATTCTCTTTACAGATAATGGCGGTGGCATTAAGCTAGAGGATATTCAAAAAGTCTTTGAGCCTTACTTCACAACCAAGCATAAATCTGTTGGCACAGGGATTGGACTATATATGTCCAAACAAATCATTGAAAAACAAATGCAGGGAAGCATCGAAGTGCGCAATGTTCGCTATAATGGCGAATCGGATTTGTGCGACAATGTATGCCAAGAAAATAAATGTCCACTAGAATGCCCCATAAAAGACGGCACTTGTGGGGCGCAGTTTATAATCACGATTCCGCTCAAAAGTGAAGAGTGAGGAGGAAATATGCTATCCAAAAACGATGAAAAGATTTTAAAGAAACTAAAGATTCTTTATGTGGAAGATGAAGAGGATATTTTGAAGTTTGCCTCTATGGTTTTAGAGGATTATGTAGATAAACTCGTGGTTGCGCGTAATGGCAAAGAGGCTTTAGAGATTCTTAAAACACAAGCGTTTGATTTGATGATTACAGATATTTTAATGCCAAAACTTAATGGCATAGAGCTTTTGCGTGAGATTCGCAAAAATCCGCTTTTGGATTTATCAGTGATTGTTGTAACTGCACATACTGAAACGCGTTATTTATTGGATTGCATTGAATTAAGAGTTGATGGATATATTTTGAAGCCTATTGATGTGGAAGAATTGCTTAAAACCATTTTACGCGCGACTTTACCCAAATATCAAGCCAATGAATTACGCGCTAAAAATACCCTTTTAAATGCGATTTCGGTTTTTGTAGGTGGCAAAAAGATTGAAATTATTAAGTATTTAATGGAGCATAGCGATAGTGAGAATATTTTTTATGGTTCGTATGAAGATATTGTGCAAGAAGTTGGCGTGAGTAAACCCACCGTGGTAAAGACTTTTCATCAGTTAATTAATACAGGATTACTTGTGCGCGTAAAAAACAAAATCTATAAATTTCAGCCGGATATTTCACAATACAAAGAGGAATCTTAACAAAATTGGCATAGTTGCAGGGATTAATGTTATAATTTGCAATCAAAAACAAATGCGAAATAAAAAATTGCGATAAGAGATTAAGAAAGTTTAAAAATGGAAAATCAAAAAGATGTATTTTATCTAGCAGGTTATGACCCACGCAGCTATCGCTATTATTATGCACTCTTAAAACGGAATCTCTACAAACAAAATCAACTTAATGGATTAGATTTGAGCATTTCGCCTTGCACACAAGAGGGTGAAATTCCTTATTGTGTAATTTCTAGTTCACAATCAGCAGTCCATTATCATTTCTTACAATGGGATAAAATCGTCCAAAAATATTGGGCAAAAAGCCTGTTGGATTTTCTTTATGATTTTGCTTATTGTGTGAAGCAATATGTGTTTTCAGGCATTCTTAGAATTTTTATCAAAGAATCCAAAACGCAACTTATTGCGGGTTTGTATCCGATTCTATATTTTTGCTTAAGCTATGCGCTTGGTTTTGTTGGAATCTATCATCTGTATCAAATCGTAGCAAGTTGGAATCTTTTTGCCGCGATTCTTTGCGCTTTGGTTTGCGTATGGGGACTTACGAAGATAATTTTGTATGGAGGCAAAAAATTCGCGGTGTTTTGGTTGTCCAATATTTACGCGTTTTGTGCAAAATACGCGACAGGGAAAATCATAGAATCGCAAGGCTTGATAGAGGATTTTAGCAATGCGATTTTGAAGGTTTTGCACAAAAATCAAACAACGAAAAATTATGAATTGATTTTATGTTCGCATAGTGTAGGGACGATTTTGGCAGTAGGAGTTGCCGCGAGGGTCGTGA
Organism: Helicobacter sp. MIT 05-5294; assembly: GCF_000765675.1. Taxonomy (GTDB): domain Bacteria; phylum Campylobacterota; class Campylobacteria; order Campylobacterales; family Helicobacteraceae; genus Helicobacter_D. The sequence goes on from NZ_JRPA02000003.1 coordinate 35,281, forward strand.
GAATTGCGCAAAAGCAGAATCTCAATTTGGCTTGTTTTAAGATTCTAACTCTTGGGCAATGTATCCCGCTTGTGAGTTTTCAAAAAACTTGCGAGACTTTCAAGGAAGATTTACATGCACTTGGAAGTGTGCCGCTTGTTTGGTTTGATTTTACTTCCAAGATTGATGGTGCTTGTTTTCCAATGGTGGATTTCTTTTGTGCTTCTGGAATCCAAGCCAACTTTAAGCCAAAATTTCTTTCTCCAAGATTCCATCAGCTTTTTACTCCACAAACTTATAAAAAAATTCGCTATAATTGGTATTTAGCGCATTTTTTATATTTATATGCCAATGAAATTTTGGGCAAATATGATTTTTTTAATTTTATTGGTGGCAAAAATACTTTAGAATCCAAAATAGGAGCGATTTAATGGGGCAATGTCCATTTTTTCCTAAACCGCACAAAAACAAGGCGAGTTTGCTAACGACATTTTTCTTAAAAAGACGCTCTTGGCTTGATGGGCTTTATGAAAAAAGCTACAAGATGAAATCCGGACAAGTCAAAATGCCCGGCTTTGATTTATATATCGCCAACCACCCAAAAGATGTGCGGCGCATTATGGTAGATGAAGTGCAAAAATTCCCCAAAAGCAATTGGCTACACCAACTCCTCAAGCCTTTGCTTGGAGAGAGTATCTTCACCACCAATGGTGAAGTGTGGCGCAAACAGCGAGAACTTTTGCGTCCAAGCTTCGAACAAGCGCGTATTACAAAAGTATTTGGACTAATGAGCGAGGCAGTAGATGAAATGATGCAAAAACTCTCTTGTTATCCTAATGGAGCGATGATAGAAGTTGACGAAGTGATGACTTTTGTAACGGCTGATGTGATTTTTCGCACAATTCTATCCCAAAGGCTAGATGAGGAAAAGGGCAAAAAGGTTTTAGATGCTTTTGTGGTGTTTCAGGAACAAACCGTGCATACTGCGATTCGCAAAATGTTTTGCATTCCTGAATGGATTTCCTATCTATTGGGTGAGCGCAAACGCAAAAAAGCTGGAGATACAATTCGGCAAGTTTTGGCAGATATTATTAAACCGCGCTATGACGCAGTAAGCAACAATAAAGAGGGAGGATACGAAGATATTTTGGCTTCTTTGCTAGAAGTAGTAGAGCCACAAAGTGGCAAACGCTTTAGCTTTGAAGAGATTTTAGATCAAGTCGCGATGTTGTTTCTAGCAGGACACGAAACGAGCGCAAGTGCGCTAACTTGGACTTTGTATATCCTAAGCATTTCACCAAAAGAGCAAGAAAAAGCTTATCAAGAGATTCATTCCATCGCTGGAGATGAGAAGCTGAATTTACAGCATATTAGGAAGTTAAAGTATGTTGCTAATATTTTCAAGGAATCCTTGCGTCTTTATCCGCCTGTTGGATTTTTTGCAAGAACTGCCAACGAAGAAGTAAAGATTCAAAATAAACTGATTCAAGAGGGTTCTGGCATCGTGGTCGCTCCTTGGCTGATTCAAAGACACGAAAGTTATTGGGATAAGCCTCACGAATTTAATCCGAATCGTTTTGAAGAAAAAGACAAGATTCTAAAAGACACTTATTTGCCTTTTGGAATGGGAGAACGCATTTGCATTGGGCAAGGGTTTGCAATGCAAGAGGCGATTTTGATTTTGGCGAATATTTTAAGAACTTATCAGCTTAAATTACAAGAAGGCTTCGTGCCTGATGTCGTGGGAAGACTTACGATTCGTTCCGCCAATGGAATGCAGATTTTATTTACAAGAAGAAAAGATTGATGAAAGAAAAATTAGCAGGAACGATATTGCTTTGCGCACTTGTGCCACTGATGATTATTGGCTATTTGTTGATTGTAATCGTTGGGACTTTTGGCAAAGTTTCGCGCGTGCGACAAGGAGTGCGTGCTTTAGATCATTTTGTCAATGCAACTCTATTTAATGGCTATGCGTGGGAATCCGTCTCTTCTCACGCGTGGAGAGAACGCGATAAACGCTGGGCAAAAATCGTAATAAAAGTAACAGATTGGTTTCAAAAAAACCATTGCAAACGCGCCAATTCAAGAGAACAAGCTATTATTGATCTAGTGCGCAAAAAACACCTAGATGACCAAACTATTGGCAAGCAGCTTTAGGATTCTATTGGGATTTACTAGACTTGGTTTACTTGAGGCTTAAGTATTTAGAGGACACATCAAAGAAGCGTTTATTGGTTTATTATCTCACAAATGAAGCAAACGCTCACATTTGTAATCTTTTGCAATTAATAAAAAATGAAATCCTTAAGGGATTCGAAAGATTCTATAACCCACAGAATCCCTTTTAAACCTAACATTCCTTGTTAATTTAGCGGCAACTAAAAACCACATTCCCTTGCGCTGTTTTTTGAGTATTTTTAGCAGTTGGCAAACTCACACTTGCCAAATCTTGCGCCTCACTCTTTGCCATACTTAAATTCATTTTTCTCATTGTAGGCACTGCCACTTCCTCCGCAAAAGCACCTAAATTGATTTCCTTAATCGTGCATTTGTGGCGCGAAAGATTTGAATATTCTTTGGCTTTTTGCAAGGCGAGTTCTAGCAATTTAACATTGAGTTGCTCATCAAGAGTTGTCAGCGACTTTTCATCCAATACTTTTTCAACATTAGGAAGCGCAAAAAGCAAATAGGGATTTTTTTGCACTTCATTTTCAATTTTGCGAAGAATCTTATCATAATCCTCTTTTTGTGCTTCAAAAAACTCACAATTTAAACTATAATTGCTTGTGAATCCATTTTGGATTCTTTGGTTGTTTTTGTATTCATAAATAGGTTGAATCTCGAAACTCCCGCCTTTGCAAATGCTTTCTTTACCCAAAAATTCATTGATATTATTGTAAGTTTTAATGATTGCATTTTTATCACTTACATTTAAAGTTTTGAGTTTTCTTAAAGCCTCATTACCACTAACACTAATAAAGCTAACATACTTGGTGGCTTCTACTTCTACGCTTACACTTAGATTCTGCTTGATGAGCATTTCTGCATTCGCTACGCCAAACACACCAAAGCAAAGCATAAAAACAAATCTTTTTAACATAAAAATCCTTTCAAATAAACCTATCTAGACAAACAAATTGTGTTAATTGGAAAAAATTCAAATTTTAAAAGAAGCTAGGATTCCCCCTAAGGAATCCTACCATTTAGAGTGCTTTTTTGGCACTTTCAACGATTTTTGCAAATGCAGTAGGCTCATTCATTGCAATATCTGCTAAGATTTTCCTATCTAATGCAATTCCAGCCTTTTTAAGTCCAAACATAAATCTTGAATAACTGATTGCATTAATTCTGCAAGCCGCGTTGATTCGGACAATCCAAAGCTTTCTGAAGTCTCTTTTCTTTTGTTTTCTATCACGGAATGCGTAACATAAACTTCTCTCTAATTGCTCTTTTGCTTTTCTAAAATGTTTATGTCTTGCGCTGTAAAATCCACGCGCTAGTTTTAAAACTTTTTTGTGGCGTCTTCTGCGCACTACACCTGTTTTCACTCTTGCCATTTTAATCCTTTACCATATTGTGGTGTGGTATTACTACCAAACTTGCCCAAAAAATTGGGGAATGACATACTTAATGTATGAAACTTCTACTTACGCCATACAAAGCAGTTTTTTAACTGACTCTACATTGGCATCATGAACATATTTTGGCGCATTCAAATTCGCAATTTTTCTTGGACGCTTTTTAGTCAAAATATGACTTTTAAAAGCTGAACCGCGTTTAATGAGATTTTTTTTGAGTTTGAATCTCTTTGCTGCACCACGATTTGTTTTCATCTTTGGCATTGCTTCTCTCCTTTCATAAGATAAATTATTTTTTAGGTGTTACAAGCATATTGACATAACGACCCTCTACTTTGTAGTCTCTGTCAATATTCGCAACTTCTTCAAGCATTGAAGCGACTTTGTTTAACACTTCAAAACCGGCTTGAGGTTCGCTGACTTCACGCCCACGCAAAAATACGCGGAATCGCACATGTTTATTTTCTTTTAAAAACTCTTTTGCGTGTTTCACTTTATAGTTAATATCATTGCTCGCAATTTTAACAGAAAGCTTAATCTCTTTGATTTCAATCTGTTTTTGTTTTTTCTTCGCTTCTTTTTGTTTCTTTTCTTGCTGATAGCGGAATTTCCCATAATCCATTATCTTACAAACAGGTGGTTTAGCATCGGGCGCTATTAACACCAAGTCCAATCCCTTGCTATCAGCAATCTTCAAAGCCTCTTCCGAGCTAATTAGCCCATATTGCTCACCATCATCTCCTACACAGCGAATTTGTGGAAAATCTATCTCCTCATTGAGGACTATATCGTCATTCTTACTCAAAAGCTAACCTCACGCATTTTCTCCTTATTTAATTGGATAAAATCATCAAAACTGATTTCAGATTGTTCTTTTGTGCGACGATTGCGCACTGCTACTTTTCTTTCTTCCATTTCTTTAGCACCCAATACTGCAATCATCGGAACTCTCTGCTTCTCTGCATTGCGAATCCTTTTATTGAGTGTTTCGTTTTTGTCTTCAATCTCGGCATATACGCCCACTTTTAAAAGCATATTGCGTAATTCCCTAGCATAGGCATTTTGTGCTTCATTGATAGGGATAATAATCACTTGCGTTGGTGCAACAAAGAATGGAAATTCACCGCCAAAATGTTCTGTCAAAATCGCGACAAACCTCTCGAAGCTTCCCAAAATTGCGCGGTGAATCATCACAGGCTGCTGCGCAGTATTATTCTCATCGGTATAAGCCAAATCAAATCGTTCGGGTAGATTCATATCAATCTGCACCGTGCCACACTGCCATTTACGCCCAATCGCATCGGTGATTTTAATATCAATCTTAGGACCATAAAACGCCCCTCCGCCCTCATCAATCTTATAAGCAATGCCACATTCATTTAATGCACTCTTAAGAGCTTCTGTCGCCTCTTCCCATACCGCATCACTACCGATAGACTTCTCGGGGCGCGTGGAAATTTCCATTTCATAAGTAAAATCAAAAGCATTCATAATTTTTTGCGTAAAATCAATGATGTTTTTTACTTCACTTGCGATTTGGCTTGGACGGCAAAAAATATGTGCATCATCTTGTGTAAATTCCCTCACACGCAACAATCCGTGCAACACGCCACTTTTTTCGTGGCGATGCACCACGCCGTATTCATAGAATCTTAAAGGCAATTCACGATAGCTACGCAATGCACTTTGATAAACCTTAATATGTCCCACGCAATTCATAGGCTTAATGCCATATTCTACCTCATCAATCGTTGTAAAATACATATTTTCGCCATAATTTGCATAATGTCCGCTAGTTTTCCAAACTGCGCTTTTTAAGATTTCAGGACCACGCACAGGCTCGTATCCTCGTTCAATTAAAGCTTGGGTGAGAAGATTTTCAAGATTCCTGCGCAATCTAGCACCTTTGGGCAACCAAATCGGCAATCCCGCTCCAATCTCTTCATCAAAGGTGAAAAGCTCCATTTCCATACCCACTTTACGATGATCGCGCTTCTTCGCCTCTTCTAATTGTCGCAAATAAGTATTTAAGGATTCTTTGTCTGCAAAAGCAATGCCATAGATTCTTGTGAGCATTTCTGCCTTTTCATCACCGCCTAAATAAGCCCCTGCAATCTTGGTAAGTTTAAAGGCATTAAGTAATTTCAAAGTTGGTAAGTGTGGACCGCGACACAAATCTTCAAAATCTCCTTGCGAATAAATGCTCAAAGTCCCATCTCCCAATGGAATCCTGCTAATCACTGCTTGTTTTAAATCGTCGTTTTGAAATTTCACAATAGCTTCTTCGCGTTTTAGGTGATATTTGACGACTTTTTCGCCTTTTTTAGCGATTTCTTTCATTTTAGATTCTATGGCTGCCAAATCTTCTTCGCCAATTTTTTTAGCAATGCGAAAATCATAATAAAATCCCTCTTCTACCACAGGACCTACGAAAAATTGCGCTTCAGGATAAAGTGATTTGATTGCTTCTGCCATTAAGTGCGCACAAGTGTGGCGCATGATAGCAAGTGAATCTTCGGAATTATCAAAATAAATCGGCTCACCCTCTAATCCCAATTCTTCCGCACTTTGTGTATCATAAACTGCACCTTTTGCTTTGATACCAATGATTACAGACATAGAATATCGCCCTTTACAGATTAAAAAATAAGTGTGGATTATAGCAAAAAAATGAATAATTCACACTTAAAAGTCTTGAATCTTTGCAGGATTGCACAAGAATATGCGTTTTAGGGAAGCTTAGGAGACGCCAAATCTCCTTTCTTAGCCGCACAAACAATAAGTAGAATCGTAAAACCAACAAAATAATACAAAAATACAGGAATCGGCAAAGGGTCTCCAGCTGCGTAAGAATGCAATCCAGAGAGATAAAAATTCACCCCAAAATAAGTCATCAAAATAGAATAAAACGCCACAACACTAAGTGCCGCAAAAACATAAGGATTATCGCCTTTGGGGATAAATCTCGTATGCAATACGATAATATACACAACAATAGAAATTAAAGCCCAAGTTTCTTTAGGGTCCCACCCCCAATATCTTCCCCACGATTCATTCGCCCAAACACCACCTAAGAAATTCCCGATTGTTAGCATGGCAAGTCCTAAAATCATCGCCATTTCATTAATTGTGTGCAAAGTAAGAATCGTGCGGTCTAATTCAGGATATTTTTCATCTCTGAAAATAAACAAAAACAAAGTGAGTGCGCCAAGCATAAAGCAAAGCCCCAAGAATCCATAACTTGCAGTAATAATAGAAACATGGATATTAAGCCAATAAGACTTTAGCACCGGCACAAGATTGCCAATTTGTGGGTCCATAAATCCTAAATGTGCAACAAAAAGTGAGATTCCAGCTAGAAAACTCGCCAAACTCTGCGCCAAATAACTCTTTTTGAAAAACACAACCCCAGCAACTCCCGCAGCAAAAGCGATATAAATCATAGATTCATAGGCATTACTCCAAGGTGCGTGTCCTCCGACATACCAACGCATTCCAAGTGCGACTGCATGGCAAAATACCGCAAGTGAAATTACCCAATAAAGCAAACGACTTGCCCCAATATCTACTTTTTTGCGTCTAAAAATTTGCACGAGAACAACTGCAAAAAGCAAGATTCCGCAAATCAAATAAATTGGCATAAGGTTTTCAAACACATTAAAATGATTCAAAAATATTTCCAAATCAAGGCGTGATTGCGATGGAATCAAATCTGCGCCAAATTTGTGCTGAATCTTCTCTAACGCTTCAAGTGCCAAGTCTGCATTTTCCCATTTGTTTTCCACCAAGCCATAATGGAAACTATTAAAATAAGCTCCAAAGAGTTTTTGCAGCTGTTCTGCGCTTTGCGCATCAAAACTAGCAATCGCATCACTTGGGGCAAACCATTTTTTCTCTTCACTACTAAAGCTTGGCAAGATTCGCAAACTTTGTGCCGTATAAATCAAATACGCGACATTCACGCGCTCATCTACACTAATAACATCTTTGTCAAACTTATCCCGCATTGCGGGTTTTTTACGATTGGCATCTTCTAGGAAGTTTGTGAGTTTATAAGTATCCCCCACAAACAAATCCTCAAAAGCAATATGCTTATCTCCCTCACTCACTCCAATAACTTCTTTTAATTTTGGGGTAGAAATTGCAATCATTTTGACTTTTTTAAACTCTTCAGGATAAACCATCATTCCCAAAAACAACTCCATAGGTTTTAACCCCAAAAAGTCATTCTTTTTTGTCATTTTATGCACATATTCCATAGCCAAAGTATCCACAGGTTTCACGCGCCCACCAAAATCTTGCACTAAAAGTCTTCCAAATTTTTGCGAATGTGCGCCACTTTTGCTTTTAAGATTCTTAATCAAATCCAAAACACTCTCTTCTGTGATTGGTGGAATCATAGCTTCTATTTCTTCTTGCGTGTGAGGATTGTTTGAAATTGCATTTTGGGATTCTATATTTTGCGCACTATGGGATTCCACACTTTGCGTATTTTGTGTAAGTGCAGAATCCGCCACAGCAGGTAAGCTACCAAAGCCCAATCCAAGCGCGAATACAATCGCTAAGTTTTGCGATTTTAGATAAGCACTTAAGCGCACAAATCTTCCATTTTTAGCAAAAAATTCCCACAAAAGCCCAATCACTAGCATGGTATAGCCAATATAGGTTAGAATCTTGCCTGGGTCGCGATTTACGGATAGAATCGTGCCTCCCTCGTCTAAATCATAAGAAGATTGAAAAAAGCGGAATCCCCCATAATCTAAAACATTATTCATAAAGATTTTATAAGGCTTTTCTACTTTGTTTGCAGGGTCAATCACAACAACCTCCGAAGCATAAGAAGAAGGGCTCATAGAACCCGCATAGCGGTCAAGTTGAAAATCTTTTAATTCTATAAAAAAGGGCAAAGATACGATTCTGCTACCCCATTCTAATGCGAATCTCATTCCGCCAAGCACAAAAGGAATCGTCGTTTCTCCATGTGTGTTTTTTGTTAATTCAATCTGTTGGCTCTCTCCTTTGAATCTCACTTCTACTTGCAGTCTATCACTATCCATTTTATCCACCGCTGGGATATAGTTTAAATACTGCACCAACAATTCATCTTGCTCAAAAGGCAATGTTTGATTAAATTTTTTCTGCACTAAAGGCGTGATTGTAGTGGGAAAAATAGCACGATAAAGAGTCTCGTCCTTTTTGGCTAAAATCGTGATAAACTCTTCTTGCGATTCTATGATATTGCTCTTCTCTCCCTCTCTGATGTGCATTACACCTTCAAAGCCATAATAGCGCGTAATGGCTGCACCGACAAAAATCACAACCAAAGCAGAGTGGAACAACAAAGAAGCGTATTTTTGACGCTGCCAAGCACGAGAAAGCACCAAAACACCAATGAGATTCAACACTAAAAGCAAGTGCAACAAATTAAACCAAGAAGCACCATAAATCAATGCTTTAGCACTAGAAGTGCCGAAATCATTTTCTACAAATGTCGCAACCGCACACGCGCTCCCATAAGCAATCAACAAAACAATCGTAACAAAAAAACTACAGAATCCCTTTATAATATTGCGGATAAAAAATCGTATTGGATTCATATTTTTCCCTAAAATCAAAATTTAAAAATGTCATTTTACCCAAAGCTTTTTTAGGTTTCATTAACAAAAAGCAAACAAAAAGAAAATTGAATCATAAATAAAGAATCCCAAAGCCCAAAAGGCTTTGGCTTGACGCGGATTTAGCCCAAAAATTCGCGCTTGAAGTATTCGCGTGAAGCTTTGCAAAGCGGACATGCGCCGGGAGCTTTTTTGCCTCTATGGATATGCCCACAGATTTCACAAACCCAAACTTCTTCTTCTCCGCTTTCAAAGAATCCCTCTTCATCAAGCATTTTTTTGAGCTCTAAATACTCTCTCTCATGCTCTACTTCTACCTTGCCAATAGCTGTAAAGAGTCTTGCAATATCTTTTTTGCCCTCTTCTTCTGCGATTTTAGCGAAATTTGGATACATAGTTGTATGCTCATAGTTTTCACCCTCTGCGGCGATAAGCAAGTTTTTCGCAGTGATTTCTAGTTCTTTGCCATCTACGATTTTATGATACGCTTTAAACTCCGCTCTTGCATGCCATTTTTCGTTTTCTGCCGCTTCTTTAAAATGCGCAGCAACTCTATGCCAACCCTCTTCTTGCGCTACATCAGCGAACAAATCGTATTTGTTACGCGCCATGGATTCACCCGCAAAAGCTTTCATCAAATTTACTGCGGTTAAATCTGTGGTAATACAGGTCATCTCTGCATCACAACAACTAAGTGTGCCACCACCGACATTTTGCACTTCTACTTCATTGCCGCATTTTTGGCATTTATAAGTTTCGTATTGTCTCATCAACAAATCCTTTCTAGTTTTAAAATTTAAGTTGAAATTATAGCATAAAATTTTTAATTAATAAAGTTTATTATTTAGAAATTTGAATTTTAATGAATCTTAATTTGAGTTTTTACATATTTTGTGTGTTACTTTTGCGGCAGTAGAATCTTGCTCAAAAGGATTCCACGATATTTCCCTCATTCTCTTAACTTTTTTGTAAGAAATCCGATATAATAAAGATATTTTATAATTACAAAGAAGGAGAAAATGCTAAAAAAGCTATATTTGCTTTAGTGTTTGCTAGTGTTTTTGGTGCGTTACTTTATGCGCAAACAGAATCCAAAATGCAAATCAGTAAGCCTTTAAGCGGAGTAGAAGCGAAAAAAGCGTTACAAAATTTCCCGAAGGAAAGCAAAAGTGCGCTTTAAAGTAAAAAAGGTGCAAGAGGAGGGAATCTATATCCTTGGAGTAGTTTGGTATTTTTTGATATTTATTATGATGACGCCACAGGCAATATTCTTGCAGTAGATTTTAGAGTAAAAAATTAAGGAGAAACAATGATAGGCAAAGTCGCAACACCAATCCCCACGAAGCTAGAAGTAGAGAATGCTACCACAATTAAACTAGACCAAAAAATCTTGCAAGATTATAAGGCAAACGCGCCACAACGCGAGAATAAAATCGCAGAAGCTAGAGCCGCAGAAGCACAAGCACAGGAAGAACGCGAAGCCAAAATAGCGCAAACAAAGGCGCGTGTTGATAATATTTTGGGTTTGCATTCTAAGTTGGTTGAAGGGGTTGGGCTTCAATCCAACTATGGCTTAAATGCCCAAAAGTTAAATTATTTTACTGAAAATTTGCATTCTACTAGCGTTACACACAACTCATTAACAAAAGAAATGCAATATAACTTCTCTGGATATGCTACATACTCTGAAGATAGGGAGATTGAAAATGCTGGAGCAATGCCAAGCTATTTTAACGCCAAAGGAGTGAGCAAATACCTAGATACGCCTGTGGGGCAAATGGAAGTATTTTTGGATTTGGACGATGATAATGACCTATACAGCGTGGGGAGCTTGGATTATGTCGGGCAGTTGATTAATTTAGATATTAATCAAGACGGAATCTTAAATTCTGATGATGATTTCTTTGATAAAATCAAGCTTAGAGGCTATAACTCTAGTGGCGAAGAAATAGTTTTGAAACTCACTGATTTGTATAATTCGCTAGATTTAACGCAGTTTGTCGATACAAAACAAAATGGCACTTCTCTTTTTCGCCCTGAATTAAGCTATAAGCAAATCAATGAGGAGCAACAAAAAAATTTTAGAGAAATGTTTAAAAATAACGCCGATGAGAGTGGTTGGATAGACTTTAGAAAAACTTACAGAGATGAGGGTGGGCTAGAACAATTAGTCTATGGCGACCTTATGAACTCCTTAAATCTTGCCTACAACAAAAAGGGAATCAACGGCGTAGATAGGCTAGAAGTGTTACGATTTAATGCCTATGATGGGCGTAATGGAGACTTAAGTAAAAATTATATTATAGACAAAAAAGAACGCTTTGCGGCTATGTATCAAGACTATTATGGCGGGGGCAACAAACTTGCCATAGAACGCGAGTTTCAAACCATTACCGGAATGAAGTTTAGCGAAGAGAAGTTTAATGAGTTTTATAATGGGCTAAATAATGCGGTAACTGCTACCAAATACGCTAACGCGCTTCAAGATACAGACTCTGTGGTGGCGATGAAGCTCAATGATAATGGAATGATTACATTCAAATTTGATTCCGGCAGGAGCATAGAGGTTGCTTTTGAGGATTTATATGTCAGTGATGGGGAGTTTAATGTAACGAGCAAGGGCGAACAAACAAGCATAATGAGTGAGACTACAAGCCTTAGCGATGAAGAACTTAATAAGCTGGATTTCATGCAAATAGGAGTGCAAACATACAATGAAGTCTTATCTTTGGCAGATTTGGGCATAGAATTTATCCAAAAAGAAATGTTTAAAAGTGGCAAAATCGGCTTTGTCTTAACCAAAGGGGACGATACTACGCTTATCGCTTCGGATTTATACAAAATCCAAAGCGTAGAAGATATGGTAAAGTTTGCAGAGTTAGAAGAAAAAGACAAACTAAGAGCCACGAAGTTTGAAAAAGAAGCATAGGGAGAGGCTCAACTACTGCGTTATGACAAGAGAATCCCTTTGAATCCAAACATTATAAATTGCTTTTTGGCTTAGCCTCGCAATGATGCAGTAAAACAAATCCGCCGTCATTGCGAGAGATTCGCTAGAATCAATCTCGTAGTGTGCAATTTGTGAAACAAGCTTCACCCACACTTGCAAATCTATAATACTGCATACCAAAAAAGTGTTGCAATGGAGTCTCTAAAAGCGAGATTCTATATTGTAGATTGCCACGAATTGCGTTGCATTCCTCGCAATGATGCAGTAGTAGAATCCTTGATTACTCACTAGGAATCCTCTAAATCTCTCTTAAAATCTCCTCTACGACCACCTTTGGATTCTGCGCCCTATAAATCGGACGCCCTACAACGATAAAATCACTCTGCGCCTCTTTTGCGTCCTCTAGCGTTGCCACGCGTTTTTGGTCTCCGCTACTTTCACCAAAAGGACGAATCGCGGGTGTGAGCGTCAAAAACTCCGCACCAAGCTGTTCCTTAATCGTTTTGGATTCTGCACACGAACACACCACACCATTAAGTTTGCATTCTTTTGCCAACCTCGCAAACTCCAACACTTGTGTTTCTAATCCTGTATGGTAAATCTCAAAAAATCCCTTTTCATCAAAGCTCGTCAATGCAGTTACCGCCATAATCAAAGGGGGATTCGGGGTTTTCTTAAGTCGTTCTACAACCTCGCACATTGCCTCTCTACCGCTACTTGCGTGAATCGTAATCATATCCACACCAAGCTTTGCAATCTCATCTACGCTATCACCCATTGTGTTAGGAATATCATAAAGTTTTAAATCCAAAAAAATACGAAAAAGCGGATTGATTGCTTTGATTTGCTCCAAAAACGCCGCCCCATCACGGATAAAACTACGCAACCCTACCTTAACCCATAAATAATCCTTGCTTTTTAGGGATTCCATTAGGGCTAGATTCTCCTCTGCACTTGGCAAATCCAACGCAACACAAAGTTTCATTAATCCTCCTTTTAATCCATTTATCAAAATTTGGATTAAATTTACTAGAATCATAGCCTTAAAATCATAAAAAATGTTTGAATCTCATTGATAAAACCCTTGCACCCTCATTAAAAGGCACACAGGGTTGCGACAAATCGCATTGCAATTCTCGCAATGATGCAGTAGTAGAATCTCGCCCTTTCGTCATTGCGAGGCAGCAAAGCGAACGAAGCAATCCATAATACAGAATCTCTCATAACGCTATGGATTAAACGCTCTTTTTGCTTTTTTGCGGAGTTTTGCGCACTTTGAAATCTTTTTTGGATTCTTTGGAGTTATTTTTAGAGGGATATTTTGCTTTAGGTTTTGCAACTTGATTCTGCGGTTTTTTGTAAGATTTGGGTTTAGATTCTTTCAAATCTTCTTGTGCGCGAGGAATCTCTAACGCCTCTGTTACAACTTTTTGTTGTTTCAAGGATTCTTTGATTTGTTCCATTGGTGTTTCACGATTTTTTGCGATTCCATCCAACACACCATTGATGAACTTCGTTGATAGCTCATAGCCGAAATTTTTGGCAATCTCCAATGCTTCATTAATCACGACTGCTTGGTCTGTTTTGCTAAAAACAATCTCATAAGCCCCCAAGCGCAAAATCGCTCGTTCTACTTCACCAATACGCGCAAAATCCCAACCCGTAAGCTGATGCGTAATGCGCAAATCTAAAATTCCTAAATTTTCAACCACGCCAGAAAACAAGTTAAGCGCGAAAGTTTTTTGTGCATTTTTAATTTTGTGTTCCTCTAAAATCTCATCAATAAACCTTGAGATTCCGTCATTTCCACTACCATAGGCATACAAAAACTGCACAACCACTTCACGCACTTGACTTCTTGTCGCCATTTATGCCCCAATCTTACGATAAAGATTAATCAATTCAATCAAACTTGCCATAGATTCAAAGCCTTTGTTGCCCGACTTCGTTCCTGCGCGTTCAATCGCTTGTTCAATGGAATCTGTGGTTAGCACACCAAAGGTTACCGCTGCGCCGTAACGAATCGTAACATTAGCGATTCCTTTTGTCGCCTCTGCGCTAACATAGTCAAAATGCGGAGTTGCACCGCGTATAATTGCCCCCAAACAACAAACGCCATCATAATCTCCTTGTGCAAGGACTTTTTCTAAAGCAAAAGGAATCTCAAAAGCACCCGGCACTAAAATATGCGCGAGATTCTCCTCTCTACCTCCATGGCGCAAAAAGCAGTCTTTCGCACCCTCTACTAATCTATCTGTAATTAAATGATTGAAACGACTTGAAATAATTGCGATTTTCTCATCGCCAAGTAAGGATAAATTTCCCTCAATGATTTGCATAATTTTCCTTTGTTATTAAAGATTGAATCTCTAAAATCTGCCAAGCAAGATTTAAAATCTCTTTAGGCTTTAGCATATTGGGACCATCACTTAGCGCGGCTTTAGGGTTGCAATGCACTTCAGCAAACAACCCATCAATCCCAACTGCCGCTGCGGCACGAGCTAATATCGGCGCATAGCGACTATCGCCCCCGCTTTTACCATTCAAACCACCCGGCATTTGCACTGCGTGGGTTGCGTCAAAAATCACGGGGGCAAACTCACGCATAATCACGAGTGAGCGCATATCCACAACTAAATTTCCATAGCCAAAGCTACTGCCACGCTCTGTTAAGCACACCTTGTATTTCAAGGCGTTTTCCAAAGTCGCCTCTTCTACCACTTCATTTTTGGCTTTTGCGCGCACTTTAAGGGCTTTTAGCACAGAATATTTCATATCGGTGGGATTCATAAATTGCCCCTTTTTGATATTTACCACTGCATTAGTTTGCGCCGCAGCGACAATCAAGTCTGTTTGCCGACATAAAAACGCCGGAATCTGCAAAATATCTACAACTTCCGCAACAGGAGCGGCTTGGTGCGTTTCGTGAATATCTGTAAGCAATTTATAGCCAAATTTTGCCTTGATTTTTGCTAGAGATTCTAGCCCTTTTTCAAGTCCGGGTCCGCGATAGGATTCCAAGCTCGTCCGATTTGCCTTGTCAAAACTTGCTTTGAAATAAAAATCAATCTTTGGATTTTCATTAAGAGGTTTTAGAGATTCTGCAATCTCCTCTAAAATCTCATCATTTTCTATAACGCATGGTCCTGCAACTATTATCATTTTTATCCTTTTAATAAATTAAATTCGTGTCTCTTAAAATCATAATTATAGACTTCCCCACTTTCTATAATATAATGCCAACCATAGAGATTTAAGGTGCGTGCGAGGTATTTTTCCTTGACTTTTGGATAAGTAAAGAGATTCATAATCTGACGCTCAATATTGATTTGTTCTGTCAAATACGCGCGCATTGCCGTTGTTTTGGGGTTAAGTGATAGCACTTGTGTTTTAACAGATTCAATGAGTTTTAGCCAATTTCTAACATTTGGCATATTCACAAAATGCGGCGATTCCTCATAAAGTGCCGCACAACCTCCACAATGCGAATGCCCACAGATGATAATGTTTTCAACCTCTAATTCTTCTAAAGCATATTCAATCGCAGAAGTCGTCGCGAGATATTCATCTGCCGCGCGATAAGGTGGCACGATATTAGCAATATTGCGCACCACAAAAAGCTCTCCGGGCAAAGTATTTGTAATCAAATTTGGCACGACACGCGAATCTGCACAACCCACAAAAAGCGTGTGAGGATTCTGCCCACTTTTAAGATTTTCAAACAATTCTTTATAGGCTAAAAAATTTTCTTCTTTGAACTTGATCACGCCTTCAAAAAGCAAATCAATAGTGTTTTGAGCATTGGAAGCAGATTTGGATTCTGATAAATTTGCTTGGGATTTTATCACTTCTTTTTTGGGATTCCGATTCAACAAAATATCCTTGAAATGGCTTTAAGGTGTAACTTTTGTGAGGCTTTCCATCGCAGAAGACAAATCTTCGCCCACACTATAAACATATAAATCCACGCGTCTATTTTTGGCACGCATTGAGGGAATCTCGTTGTTAGCAATCGGAGAAAATTCTCCCTCTCCTCCACCCATTACACGCGACTTTGCAACTCCTTGCGCAAGGATTAAATCCGCTACATTCACGCCGCGCGCAAGGGATAATTCTAAATTATCCGCGAAGAGAGAATCCTCCCGCAAAGGCGTATTATCGGTATGTCCTATTGCCTTGATAAGCACGGCATTGGGGAGCTTTGCAAACTCCATTGAAAGCCGCTTTATGAGTGCGATTCCACTTGGATTTTGCAAAACCGCACTGCCACTTTCAAAAAGCAGCGCGTCTGGAATCCTAATAATCACGCCTTTTTCGGCTTCTTCTAGCTCTACTGCGGGTCCATTAGAGATTCTATTGACTTCATTATAATCAGTAATCAAACTTGCAAAAATATTAACAACATTATCCATTTCAACTTCTGTTTCCATTGGCGTAGCTTTAATAGGTGCAGGGGGATTAATCTGCGTTTGCGAACCCTTTTCAAGAACCGCCAAAGAACCCTCCAATGAGCCAATAGCAAGTGCGATTCGCTGTGTATCAAAGGTCGCCATAGAAAGCAACAAAATAAAAAAGGTAAGAATCAGAGTAACCATATCTCCATAAGTCCCAAGCCACAACGGAACGCCTTGAGGACAATCACAAGCTGGACATTTGTTCTTCGCCACTTTTACCCCTTAGATTTTGAATCTGAAATTTAAGTTAAAATTCTGCGATTATAGCTTATTTTGGTTATAATCTTAATTAATTTTTTGATTCGTGGGGAAATTTTGCAAACAATTCTTCATTTATTAGTAGAATCCATTAATACTTTTGGATATTTTGGAATCTTTTTTCTAATGTTTTTAGAAAGTAGCTTTATCCCATTTCCAAGCGAAGTTGTGATGATACCGGCGGGATATTTAGCGCATTTGGGCGAAATGAACTTCTTTCTTGTAATCCTTTGTGGGATATTGGGCTCACTTTTTGGGGCTTTGTTAAATTATTATTTAGCTTTATTTTTGGGGCGTGAGATTCTCTTAAAATATGGCAAATATGTGTTTTTTGACGCAAAAACAATGGAAAAAATGGAAACATTCTTTGCCAAACACGGGCATATCTCCACCTTTAGCGGACGCTTGATTCCTGTCGTGAGACAATACATTTCGCTTCCTGCAGGGCTTGGCAGAATGCCACTTGCGCGTTTTTGCCTTTTTACAACTTTAGGTGCGGGGATTTGGATTGCGATTCTAACCACGCTTGGCTATTTTTTGGGGCAAAACGAAGAACTTTTAAAAGAATATTTGCATTGGATTACTTTTGGGCTGATTGTTTTTGTCTTCTTTGGCATTGCTTTGTATGTTTGGATTGGGCGATATAGGCGCGAAAGTAAATAATAGAATCCCGCAAGGAACGAGGTATAGCCACCGCGCCATTGCACGAAATCGTTAAAATAGTGCTTTCGTCATTGCGAGAGATTCGTTAGAATCTCGTGGCAATCTATAATATTTCGTTTAAATGAGATTCTACAATGGAATCTTTAAGGGCGAGATTTTAGACTATGGATTGCTTCACTGCGCTCGCAATGACGCAAGGGCTGGATTCTGTATTGTAGAATCCCTACACTTCCACTCTTTCTAAAATCTTAAGCCCAAAACCGCTCAAAGCACTATATTCTGACTCATCAACCTGTGAGACACTCAAAAGCTTAAAATCCTTGATTTCAAGAGCCTTTAGAATCTGTGCACCAATCCCTAACCCTTTAATATCACGACTATCGCGGGTTTTTAAAAACACCAAATACCCGCCCTCAATTTTCAGCTTTTCAACCGCATAAATTAGCCCATTAAACGCATTTTGATTCTCAAAAAGCTCCAAGTCTTCTTTGACGATATGAAATTTCACAAGAGGAATCTTGGGATTGCCAAACGCAAAGGCAGTGTGGATTCTGCCCAAATGGTCTTGGAATTGAACTTTTTCTACTCTCGCACCCAAAAATTCAGACTTTGTGCTTCCGACTTTTTGAATCAGTTGCTCAAACTGCAAACGATATTCAATCAAATCCGAAACATAAAGAATCTTTAAATGGTGCTTTTGCGCAAACTCGGTTAGAAACTTATCCCCTCTTCTTGCCATTTGCCCATCTTCTCGCATAATCTCACAAATCACACTCACCGGCTTTAGCCCCGCAAGAGTGCAAATATCAATACTCGCTTCTGTGTGTCCTGTGCGTTCTAACACTCCACCCTCTTTTGCGATAAGTGGGAAAATATGTCCGGGTCGGACAAAATCCTCTGGTTTGGCGTTGGGCTTACACATAAGATTGATAGTCAAATCCCGCTCATAGGCTGAAATGCCGGTTTTAGCGGCTTTCGCGTCAATGGAAACCGTGAAAGCAGTTTCGTGATTGGAACTGTTTTGACTCACCATTGGAGGCAAATCAAGCTTTGTCGCAATTTCTTTTGTAATAGAAACGCAAACCAATCCTCGCGCTTCTTGCGCCATAAAGTTAATTTTCTCCGGTGTGCTAAAGATTCCAGCAAGAACCAAATCGCCCTCATTTTCGCGGTCTTCGTCGTCCATTACAATAATCATTTCTCCATTTTTAATCGCATTAATTGCCGCTTCTACGCGTAAAAATACTTCATTTTGCATTGATAAACCTTTAAGTTTTATTGATTTAAGGGCTTAGTATAGCACAAATTCACAAAAAGTTTTTAACATATTGACATTTTAAAATAAAAAGGCTATAATTCCGCTTTTAAATTCATTGGGGTATCGCCAAGTGGCAAGGCAGTTGGTTTTGGTCCAACCATTCCGAGGTTCGAATCCTTGTACCCCAGCCACTTATTAAACTTCTCTTTAATTTATAATCTTTTATAAATTTTCATCGCGGGGTAGAGCAGTCCGGTAGCTCGTTGGGCTCATAACCCAAAGGTCGGTGGTTCAAATCCGCCCCCCGCTACCAAATCCTTAACCCATTCAATATTCTTATAAAAATTCCATAGTAACTTTTTTAGCGTATTAAAGCGTGAATTGCCATATTTCTCACTGCGTTCGTTCCACACAATGACGAAATGGCGAATATTGCGTCATTGTAAGATTCTACATTTGAAAATCAAGAGGCAGTAAGGAAAAATTTGCCCCATTGTTGCAATTTTGCAGGAATGGGGCAATTAAGATAGCCTTCTTTTGCCTCGCATTTTTAAATGTAGAATCTTAAAGGCGAGACTTTGGACTATGGATTTGCAAGTGTGGGCAAACTGCTAACGCAGTGTGCGCCGCGTTCGCTTTGCTCACTCACAATGACGGCGGGGTGAAATCGCAATGAAGCATTAGCTACTGCTTTATTCTTCGCAATGACGACTTGGGATTCCGCGAAATCCAAATCCAAATCCCCAACACTCAAAACAAAAACCCTAAACTGCAACCCAAACACCAAAAATCCAAAATTTCAAAACCTAAAATCCCAAAAGTGGAACAATACTTGCTTTAGCTTTTGCAAATACTTTTCTAAAGGATTGCAAATGTTACGATCATTATGGTCAGGTGTAAGCGGTATGCAGGCGCATCAAGTTGCCCTTGATGTAGAATCTAACAACATCGCCAATGTTAATACCAATGGTTTTAAATACGCGCGTGCGGACTTCTCTACAATGGTAAGCCAAACTCGCCGTTCCGCTACGATTCCTTATGCAGGATATGGTGGGGTGAATGACTACTCCGTAGGACTTGGAACAAGCATTAATACAACGACTAAGGTTTTCTCACAAGGTTCTATGCAAAACACAGATAGGAAAGCGGACTTAGCACTTAGTGGGAATGGTATGTTTGTTGTGAGTAACAACGGCGGATATACTAGAATGTATACGCGTGATGGCGCGTTTAGCTTTGACGCGGTGGGAAATCTCGTTACTACAAGCGGTTTTATCGTGCAAGGTTGGGTGAGAGACCTCTCTAATCTAGGTTGTTCTTGTGGTAGTGGCTCTATCAATCGCGTAGATTCCACAGGTCCGGTAGGCAACATCACGATTGACCCGCGTATGACAATCCCAGCGAAAGCAACTGCTAATGTAACAGGCAATATCAACCTCACGAGCGGTAGAAAAACAGAAAACATCACTTGCCCCAGCCCATTGGATAGCACAGCAGCAAACAACTATATCGCCGGTGGATTAGATAGAATCTATGATACCAAAGACAAACAACTTGAAGTAGAACAAGATATGGGCGTAATGTTTGACGCAAGCGGTGAAGCCTTAATGCTTCAAGAAGGACAAGGGATTTGGGTAAGTTATCAAACCGCAACTTCTGCAAGAATTGCTTTAGGCAATCCAGCAGCAGGTGCAGTTACTACCACTGTTACCATCAATGGGCAAACCATTACTTGGACAAATGACGCGGCAGTTTCTGGTTCTTCACATCTATTGGCTGCTCAAGTAGCAATTAACAATCTAAAAGACAAAACAGGGGTTGAAGCCCTTACGCAAAATGGAATGTTGATTCTACAAAACCTCAACCAACTAGATGGCAATGGAAGCAACAAAAACATTATCGCCACAGGCTTTGATAATGGAATCTTCGGCGGCGGCGGCTTCGATATTGATGGCACAGGTAATAATTTGCAAGATAGCCAAACCGTAACCACTGCGTTTAAATATATCTATACCACACAAACCGATGCGGATTCTGCCTCTGGACAATTCCGCACTACTGAAGATTTAAGAGCAGTAATCCAACAAGATGCAAACAAAGTCAAAGCATTTGGTGGAGATTCCGCAGCAGCAGCAGCGGGAATTGCTGCAGGTTTTGGACAAAGTAATTATAGCGTGAGCGTAGTTTTGAATAACTCTGGACAATTTGAAATCAACAACAAACAAGACGGATTGACCACAGGAGCAGCTTGGACACCCGGAGGCACTCAAGCGACTTATGACAACCTAAACATTTTCGTTTCAGGCTACAATGACGCGCTTAACACTACCAATGTGCTTTTCAAAACCGTGATGAAAGGAATGAACACAGGTGTGCTAGTAGAAGGCGGAAATGTTACAAGCACAGGCGGAATCAGAATGGCGACTTATGGGCAAACTGTGGAAATCTTTGATAGTTTGGGTAACAAACACGAAATGCAGATTGAATTTACCAAAGTGCAAGGAAACCAATGGAATTGGCGTATCACCGTGCCTGAACCTGCAGAGTTGCTAGGCGCAACAGCACAGAGACCAAACATCTTAGAGGGCGGAAATGTAACCTTTGGTGAGCAAGGTGAACTTTTGGGATTCAACCCTTCAACCATTCAGTTTAAACCAAACAATGGGGCGCGATTCCCACAAGCTATTAACTTAGACTTCGGGACAGGCGGAGGCTATGACGGATTGACTTCTACTGCCGCAGAATCTCAAGCCAATGAAGTAGGAGGCGATGGTTATGCTTCAGGTATGCTCAAAGACTTCTATTTCGATGGCACAGGGACAATGATAGGAATCTTTGACAATGGACAAAACTTAGCTTTAGCGCAAGTCGCTGTGGCAACTTTCGCCAACTATGAGGGCTTACAAGAGAGTGGCAACAACTTGTATGCAGAATCTCCAAACTCCGGCGGTCCGACAATAGGCGCAGCAGGGACAGGCGGTAGAGCAAGTATTGAAGCGTCTAAGCTAGAAATGAGTAACACCGACTTAAGTCGCGGTCTCACACAGCTTATCGTCGTGCAAAGAGGATTCCAAGCAAGCTCTAAGTCTGTTACGACTTCAGACCAAATCCTAAACACCTTGCTCCAACTTAAACAATAGTTAGGAACAATCGCTAAGGTGTGGATTGCCTAGTCGTCATTGCGAGGGGCGAGAGAGGTGGCGCAGTCATTGCGAACGAAGCGTAAAATACAAATCCTCCATTCGTCATTGCAATCCTCGCAATGACAAAAAGGTAAAGACTAATGAAAACGAACAGACAATAAGGAAAGATTTTCCTAAAACTTGTTTTAGAGAAAATCAAGGTTACCTTTTCTTGTTTGTGAGTTTTGCATTACTTTGACTTTAATTTTTAAGGATTCTAAGCGTGGATTTATAGAATCTACGCTTAGGATTCCAAAATTGGGATTCTAAACTTTGGAATCTAAAGGATTCTTTGGATTCTAAGTTGCTTTCCTTACAAAACATTGCAAACCTTTCGCGCTCTTTTGCTAGATTGCAAAACAGAGCGCAAATCTTTCAAAACTTCTTTTCAATCCATAATGAGAAACCCCAACGCTTCCTCGTGAGCAATGAAAGTAATTAGCCTGTCATTGTGAGATTCCACATTATGGATTACCTAGGCTTTGCCTCACAAAGACAAAGCCTAATGAAAGCGAACAGGCAATAAGGAAAGATTTTCCTAAAACTTGTTTTAGAGAAAATCAAGGTTACCTTTTCTTGTTTGTGAGTTTTGCATTAGGCTTTGGTTAGGATTGTGATTGAATGCGAGATTCTAAGTGTGGATTGCTTCACTTCGTTCGCAATGACGCAGTAGGAATCTTAAAGCCTAAATTTGCTTTTAGATTCCATTGCAGAATCCTCACAATCCCCCAAATCTGCGTTCTCTTTGGTGAAATTCTACCATCATAGCTTCCAACTCTTCTACGCTAAAACTAGGCCACAAAGTCTGCGTGAAAAATAACTCCGCATAAGCACTCTGCCACAACAAAAAGTTAGAAAGTCGCATTTCACCGCCTGTGCGCACGAGCATATCTACTTCTGGGATTTTGCTAGTATCTAGTGCGCAGGAAATATCTTGCTCACTTAGTTGATTTGGCTCATTTGGCGCGATTCCACCCTCCATTAAACGCACAAAAGCGCGTCTTAACTCGTCCTTTGCTCCATAATTTAACGCTAGAATCTGCGTCATTCCATTGCATTGTTCCTGCGTTTGCGCCTCTAACGATTGGATTTTTTGTTGCAACTCCTCACTTAATGCGCTAATATCCCCGATACTTTTAAAGATAATATTAGAACGCAAATAAGTAGTTTTTTCGCGTATCAAATACTCCCCTAAGAGATTCATCAGGTATTCCACTTCTGCTTTGGGACGCTTCCAATTCTCCGTAGAAAACGCATAAAGACTTAGATATTGGATTCCACTTTTGGCACAAAACTCCGTGATTTCTCTTAGCTTTTTCGCCCCCTCTTTATGCCCAAAAATGCGCGGTTTTAGGCGTTGTTTCGCCCACCTGCCATTGCCGTCCATAATCAACGCTAAATGCCGCAACATTCCTAACCCTCTAAATCCAACAAAGAATCGCTAAAATCATAAAGAGGCACGATTGCGCTATCTACGCTAATATTGGTTTCGCGGATAAATTCAAGCTCGTTTAGATTTTCCCGCAAAAGCCGCGCCACTCCCTCATACATCACGCTAATATCTAGCCTCACGCCCTCTTTGAAATTCCAAAGCATTCCCCAAGTCGCGCCAAGATTTGAAAACACAGAATAAAACTCCAAGCACTCCTCGCTTCCCACGCGTCTTTTGCGTAGTTGCATTAAGCCATCTTTGCTTTCATCATCATAATGCAAAGGAATCGTCAAAACCTTTTGTTTTAGCGACATTAACATATGGCTCAAAAAAGCAAATTCCCACCGAGATTCCGAACTTGCCAAACGCTCACTCAAAAACCCTTTCATCGCTTCAAAAGGATTCTCACCCTCCAAAAACTGCTGCATCACTTCGCTACTAAGTTTAAGCGGGACATTTTGGTCTTTTAGCAAATCGGGCTGTTTGATGAGATTGGATAGCGTAATCGCCCCCGTGCTTCCGCGCCCCATTTGCGCCCAATATTTCCCGCCAACTTCCAATTCTTTAAGGCTTTTAGTCTCCATTGCAATATTGCCGACTTTTAGCATATAGCGGATTCCTTGCATTTTCTCCATAACCTCTAACTTCATCGGAAGCGCGGCGTTAAACTGCGTGGGCTTACTCACGGAGTTTTGTAGCGTGTTTTGGACTTGCGAAAGTTGGCTTAATTGCTTAATCATAGATTTTGCGCCTCTTGCAGGATTTTAAAGCTTAGGCTAAACTTGTCGCTAAATCCCAAATCTACTTTAAAAGAATCGCGAATCCAAAAGATTTGGTTGTGTTGGGATTCTAAAGGATTGCTAGAATCTGTGATAGTATTTAAACAAACCGCGTCTAAATTCTTGGCTTTCAAGGCGTTTTGTGCATTTTGGACGCTTGTTTCTAACGCGCTAGATTCTAGTTTAAATCCAATCGTTTTTTGTTTCTTTTCTAAAGAAGCTAAAATATCTTTATTTTCTTGAAGTTGGAGATTCCAAACTTTGCCAATTTCTTGTTTTTTTAATTTCCCTCTCACTTTTTGAATCGGGACATAATCGCTCATCGCAGCACTCATAAACAAAAACGATTGTTTTTTTGGCGTAGGCTTATGGTTTTGCCATTTGAGGATTGACTCTAAAAACTCATTGCTAGATTCTACCCTTTGAATCTCTATTCCTAGAGGCAAAGGATAAGGAATTTGTGAGCTTACAAAGCAAACTTTCGCCCCCAAACAATACGCCGCTAAAGCCAAAGAAGCTCCCATTTTGCCACTAGAAAAGTTAGAGAGATAGCGCACACTATCCAATGCTTCCCTACTTCCGCCTCCGCTCACGCAGACTTCGCACTGCTCCCAAAAAGGCGTTTGAAGCAACGCGCGTAAAGTGCAAAACACAATTTCTAGCGGATTTGCCAACGCGCCATTGCCCACCACTCCACACGCTAACTCCTTGCATTCTGGCAAAACAATCTGCACACCACGCTTTTGTAGAATACTTAAGGATTCTTGTGTTGCAGGATTTTCTAACATTTTGGTATTTGCCGCTGGGGCTAGAATCTTTGTTTTATCAAACGCTAAAAAACTCTCCAACAAAACATTATCGCTGATTCCATTGGCAAGTTTATTTAGCGTGTTCGCGCTTGTTGGTGCAATTAAAAACACATCGCCAAAGTTTGCAAGTTCAATGTGATTGCAAGGATTGCTCCCCCAACTTTGCGATTCTTGCGTCAAAACCTGAAAATGCGAAATCGCTTCAAAAAGCAAAGGCTTAATAAATTCCTGCGCACTTGCACTCATCACCACGCGCACACTTGCACCTAGCTTTTGCAAGATTCTAATCACTTCTAAAGTCTTATAAATCGCGACACTACCGCACACACCTACGATAATCTTCTTGCCATTAAGCAACTTGGGCAAGGATTCTATAAATTCTATTTGGGATTCTGTTTGCATTTTATTCCGCCTCCGCTTCAAAGGTAGAATCCGCAGCATTAATGACTTTGGGTGTTTTAACCCCGCGTGGCTTCACATAATCTAAATCCACCAAAACATTAGCAAGTTTAGCTAATACCGGTCCGCCTGTCCCACTTCCGCTACCTCCGTGTTCCACCATTATCGTAATCACATAGCGCGGATTATCCGCTGGAAGAAAGCTTGTAATCCAAGCTTGAGAACGATGAAAATAATCCATATCTTTTTCTTTGATACGCTCTTTATCCGCTTGTGAAATCCCGACAACTTGCGCAGTTCCGGTTTTACACGCGAGATAAGCTTTGGATTCTCTTGTCGCATAGTTTGCTGTGCCACCTACTTCGGAGCAAACTTGACGCATTCCCTCTCTAAGCACAGGAAGTTTGCTTTTTTGAAACTCATTTAGCACATCTCTAGGCTTATAAAAAATATCATGCTCTATTTTTTTGGCAAAATGCGGCACGGGCAACTTACCACTCGCAATCAAAGCGGTGTAATTGGCAATTTGCAAAGGCGTAGTGAGAAACAATCCTTGCCCAATGGAACTGACGATATTATCACCCGAATACCAATCTTGTTTGAAGCGCGACTTTTTAAGACTTGGGCTTGGCACGATTCCTGTAAATTCATTGGGCAAATCCACGCCCGTTTTTTGCCCCAATCCCATAGTTTTCAGCACCCCTGCAATCTTTTCAAAATCTGTGCGCAAAGAAAGAATATAGAAATACACATCTACGCTTCGCTTGATTGCTTTATACAAATCCGCACTTCCATGCCCCTCCTTTTTCCAATCCCGAAACTTCCTCCCTCCAAGCTCTATAAAAGCGGGGGTTTTTATCTCTGTCGTCTCACTAATCCCGGCGTATTCTAAAAGTGCTAATCCCATTCCCATTTTAATGACAGAACCGGGCGGATATAAGCCATTGATAAATTTGTTAATCAAAGGCTTATAGGGGCTATTGCGCAAAAGATTCCAATTCTCATACGAGATTCCTCCGACAAAATGGTTTAAATTATATTCGGGATAGCTCCCTGCAGCTAGAATCTCTCCGCTATGAATATCCATAATAATAGCCGCGCCATTTTTATCTTCAAAAATCTCGTCCATTACGCGCTGGATTCTAATATCTAGCGTGGTGGTGAGGTTGTTGTTTTCAGTCGCTTCTTTATGCGAAACGACTTCCATTTCTTGATTTAGTGCAGTTACTTTGACAACACGCTTCCCAACTTCACCTTGCAAATAAGTATCGTATTGCCGCTCTAGCCCCTCTTTGCCAATATTTCCTGTGTATTTTGCAATGGGTTGCCTTTCAATATCTTTTTGATTTGCCTTGCTGACATAACCAATCACATGGGAAGCAGAAGTTGTATTAGGATAGAATCTCCGCGCCAATGGAGTAATGCGCAATCTTTCGCTTTGGGAAAGTTGCGTGTAATGCTCTAAGATGAAAGAATGCTCTACAAATTCAATAATAGGAATATAATCGTGATTATAGGGCGAATCTTTTTTGCTATATTCTTGAATCAATTTTTCTTTAGAATACATTGGAAAAAATGTCAAAAGTCGCTCTATTTCTTGCTCCAACAAAGGCAAATTGGAGCGCAAAGACATTCGCGGTGGCAAGGACAGCGCAAAGCCTACATTATTGGTCGCAAGCGGCTCTCCATTGCGGTCTAAAATCTGCCCACGCACAGGGACGATGTATTCCTCACGCAAGATATTATTCTGCGCTTGTTCTTCAAAACTCTTTTGCTTTAAAATGCTCAAATCAAAGATTCTTATTAACAACACAATCCAAAACAATACAAAAGCTACAAAAATAACACTTAATCGCACATTCATAACAAAATCCACATAAAAAACCAAACCAAAATGATTTCACAAGCGATATACCACCCCATAAGCCACGAAATCTGTGGCATATCTACTTCCAAAAACAAGCCAAAAATCTCTAAAAATGCGAAATACCCCAAATACGCATACACAATAAACAAAGGAATGAAGATTTTACTAGAACCAAAAAACTTACGAAATTTTGGCAACACCACTTCAAACGAAACTGCCATAAATAAAATCAAGCTTAAAAATGGCAAACCCTTACTCGCTTCAAAATAAAGAAAAAATGGCACTAAAAAATAAAAAACTTCTACTGAATGTTCTTCGTAATTTTCTTGCGCCAAGACATACATTACACCCAAAAGCGGGGGCAAAAAATAAAAAATATCTGTTAGCGCGACATAAACAATCAGCGCAACCACCAAAAAAAAGTATTTTATATTTTTTTGATTAGTGCTATTTCTTCGCATAGTGGAAAATGTTTGCATAAGATACAATCCGCCCATATTTTTTGATTGGGTATGTTTTCTTTACTGATTTCACAAAAACCCAATTTTTCAAACAAAATGCGTTGGTAAGTCAAAACCAAAACTTCCTTAACTCCAAGTGCCTTGCCTTCAAGCTCACAATCCAATATCAACGCGCTTCCTACACCCAATTTTCTAGCATTTGGCGCAACGATGAGACTGCGAATTTCAGCCAACTCCAAAGAATGAATATGCAAAGCACAGAATCCTAACATAATAGGCTTTTGAAGTTCTTTAAAACTTTTGGATTCTCTTTTTAATTTACTTTGTTTTTGTATCGCCACTTCTAGCACGGATTCTTCTTCCCACGCCACACGATAAGAACGAATCATATTTGCCATAATTTCAACAGATCGTTCTAAAATCACGCCACCTTCAACTTCTGGGCGCACAATTTCGCGCATCATAGAAATATCATCTAAAATCGGTCGTCCAATAATCATACTGCCTCCATAGATTCTTTTGGAATCTCACGCCCAAGCACTTTTGCGACAATACAATCCGCGATTCTATTATATGCGTGTTTTTGCAAAGAACTAGAAAATAACGCGTCAGGAAATGCGGATTTTAGCTTGTTTTGCATTGTTTTGTTGAGCTTATCAAACTTCGTAAAAATCCGAATGATTTGCTGGTCGCCCCTAAGGAATTGCGTAATAAATGCAACCAAATTAGAATCAATCTCCAAATCCGTATGTCGGCTATCCACCAAATGCACAAACAAACGAATGCTATCGCGTTTTTGCAAAAACTCTACTAGATTGCGATTCCACAATTCTTTTTGACTTTTGGCGACTTTGGCATAACCAAAGCCCGGCAAATCCACTAACATTACTTTGAGGATTTCTGATTCTGCAGAATCAGAATTTTGAATCTTTTTGGATTCTTGTTGGGATTCCTTTAGAGACTTTTCTCTCCACTCGCTTAAAAAGAAATTGATTAACTGCGTTTTTCCGGGCGTTGAAGAGCTTTTTGCTAGATTTTTTTGCTGACAAATGAGGTTAATCAATGTGCTTTTACCCACATTGCTACGCCCCAAAAATGCGACTTCTGAAATCATCGGCGGAGGGCATTGTGCAAGATTTTGTGCTGAAGTGAGGAATCGTGCAGATTTAAGAGAATATTGGCTCATTGTTGCTCTTTTTCTAATCTAAAAATCAAACGCGCAGGTTTAGCGTCGTTGCCTATAACATTGATAAAGCCCTCTTTGTAACGAATGATGATTTTATCTCCGCGCACGATATTGTTTTTGGCAATTTCCTTGACCATCGCATTTCCTAGAATCTGATATTCTTGATTTGCTGGGAAATAAAGGGCTTCATTGGCTTCTCCTTCAATCTTGCGCCCATCTTGCAAAGTAAGCCAAAAACGCACATTTCCTTTTGCCTGCATTTTGTTAGGACGATTATTAGAATCCAAATAAATCCAAGCTTCATTTGCCTTTAACAAATCGTTTGCGCGTTTGACTTCTACATTTCCCTTAAGCTGTGTCATTTTGCGCTTTTCATCTCCAATCAGCTCTTTTGCACTCACTTCAATTTCATCTGCCCACGCAAAGGAAACAAAGAAAACCAACAAGAATCCCGCTAGAAATTTCATGGATTCGTCCTTAGGATTCCATAAATATTTTGGGCATAGACTTTGTCGCCGATATAAGTAATATCTTGTCCGCGAATCTTATAGTTTTCATCTAAGATAATAAATTCTCCCGCGCCCTTTAATTCTTTTTTGTCCGGATTATACCGCGCTTTTTGACTCCAAAACTCCGTCTTATCTCGCTGATAATTCACGCCTTGTGGGAAAAAAATCTCCTGATTATCATAGAGTGCAAAACTAGATTGCAAACTCTCTTCCATACCTTTTGTATTTTCTTGAGAGGCAAAAGTGAAATTGCTCACATTAAAATGCTCTAATTCGTTGATTTGTTGGGGATTCTCACGCCCTTTTTTGCCAAATGCAACAATGCTCACGCCTTGCATTCCGATTCTATAATATTCAAAATCAAAAATTTCAAACCTTGAAATCTCTTCTATGTTTTTAGCATTTTGCGCTCTCTTGCCTCCCAAAACAACCACCATTACAAGGCTAAAAACACAAAGAAAGAGGAAAAATATCGGGACTAAACGACCACTTTTAAAGGAATTAGGCAAAGATTTCATAGAGTTTGGCTTGTAAATTTTCTTTTTTAATCAACCATTGAATCATCTCACGCACTGCACCTTTGCCGCCTTTATGCTTCAAAACCTTATACACGCTCTTCTTCACTTCTTTAACCGCATCTGCGGGAGCAAAGGAATATTTCACACGCTTTAGCATACTTAAATCATTCAAATCATCGCCAATGACTGCGACTTCTTTAAGTGTGAGATGGGATTCTTTTAAAATCTCTTCTAGTGCCTTTGCTTTGTTGCTAATGCCTTGTTTTAGATAAGTAATCTTTAGCTCTTCTGCGCGATTCTTGACGAGTTTAGATTCTCTGCCTGTGATAATCGCCACTTTTTTTCCAAGTTTAAGCCAAGCCGCGATTCCTAAGCCGTCTTTGACATTAAAGGCTTTCAGCTCCACGCCCTCATTGCTATAAATCAAACTCCCATCACTCAAAGTGCCATCAACATCTAACACGATTAATTCAATCATAAAACCCCTTTTGTGCTTGGGATTCCAAGTGTTTCATTTTTGGCACTTGCGCGACGCAAAGCCACTGCAAATGCTTTAAAAGCGGCTTCAATCAAATGGTGTTTATTCTTGCCTCGTTTTTTGATGATATGCGCAGAAATTCCGGCATTCATCACGACTGCGCGAAAAAACTCTTCTACTAATTCACAATCAAAATCCCCTACTTTACCATCAAGCTCTAAATCAAAAACCAAAAAAGGACGATTGCTAATATCCAAATCACATTCCACACACGCTTCGTCCATCACAATAGAAGCATTGCCGAATCGTTCAATTTTTTGAATAGGAAAAAGCAAGGATTTTAGCAAACTCCCAATCACGATTCCGCAATCCTCTACACTATGGTGAAAATCCACTTCCAAATCCCCAATACATTGTAATTGCAGATTCCAGTTTGCGTGTTTGCAAAGGGATTCCAACATATGGTTAAAGAATCCAATTTTTGTTTCAATCTCTGCTTTGCCCTCGCCATAAACTTCCAAAGTCGCTGTGATTTGCGTTTCTTTGGTATTGCGTGTTAGAGTTTCCATAATCCGCCTTTTCTTGATAAAAGTTCAACCTTTAAGATTCTTTCTTTAATCGGTCGTGATAAATGCGCCTGTAATTTTTTGTGAAGCGACAAAATCTCTCGCTTCTGCTTCACTTTTAAACCCGCTTAACATCACACGATAAATCACTGAACCTTGCAACATATATTCCTTAATCACCACTTGATAATCGTATTGCTTTGCGTGGGTTTTTTGGTAGCTAATCGCCCCCTCTTTTTTTCTAAAAGCACCGATTTGCACGAGGAATTGGGAAAGCTGCATACTTTGCTGTGTATGTGCGACTTTATATTCGCTTCGTGCGAGTGTTTCTTGATTTAATGGCATAGAATCCGAAATCGCCCCATTAAATCCAATCACTTCTATGCGCACTCTTGCCGTGCCTTTGCCCACCATTTCAATATCTTTTGCCGCGCTATTGGACAAATCAATGATTCTTCCTGCAACGAAAGGACCACGATCGTTAATGCGCACGATTGTAGATTTGCCATTTTCTTTGCTTGTTACGCGCACAATCGTATTCATTGGTAAAGTTTTGTGTGCAGCTGTATGCGCATACATACTATAAGTCTCACCATTGGAAGTTTTTTTGCCATGAAATTTCGGACCATACCAACTTGCGATTCCGTCATAAGTTTCCCCAAGTGCCACATTGGTAGGATAATACCATTTACCATTGACTTTATAAGGCTTCATTGTCGCTTTTTGCGCTTGTTGGCTATTATTCATCACTCCATAATCAGGGGTGCTTGTTGCAGAAGTAGGAGAAGGATTATAATAAACATTATTTTCGCCAAACGAACAACCGCTCCAACCTAATCCAACAACAAAAAAAATCGCAAAACTTAATGGAATCCTGCAAAAATTTTTCACGCTTTGTCCTTATCAAGCGGGATAATAATTTCTTGGTTAATAGAAAGAGCATTGACATTTTTAATTTCATTGTATTGCGCAATGCGTTTGCTAGAAACCCCATAATGTTTAGCGATAGAATAAATCGTTTCTCCTTTTCTAACGCGATGAACTAGGTAAGGTTTCACTTGGAGTTTTTCTTGATTTTGTGCGTTTTCTTTGTAACGCGCCAAAAATTGGTAAGGCACATATACTGCGTAAGTTTTGGCATAAGTTGGCGTGAGATTACGCTTAAATTGTGGATTATAATATTTCAATTCTTGCAAACTTAATCCTGTTTGCGAGGCGATTCTACTAAGAGGAGTTGCCGGTGGGACTTCAATCGCGGTAAGCAAAGAGGTCGCTCCACGATTTAAAAAATAATCATAATCACTTGTTTTAAGTATATCCACATTGGCAAACATCAAAGAAACAGAGAGGATTTTACGAATATACATACGACTTTCAAGGGGAATATATTTAATCTCTGGGTCAAGCAATACACTAAGAGAATCACTACCAGCTTGTTCAATCGCGCGTCTTAGTCGTCCATCACCGCAGTTATAGGCAATCGCAGCAAGATACCATTTACCAAAACTTTCTTTAAGCGTTTTAAGGTAAGCAATCGCGGCTTTGGTGGATTTAATCGGATCTTTGCGCTCGTCAATTTGCGCATTGATTTCTAAGCCCAAAGATTTTGCAGTTTGGGGCATAAACTGCCACATTCCTGTTGCGCGTTTGCTAGACTTCGCTGTGAGAGAAAAGCCCGATTCAATCATCGCAAGATACAAAAACTCTTGCGGGATTCCCTCTTTTAAAAACATTTCTTTTAGCGTGGGGATAAATTCATAGCCATTTTTAAATTTAGCCAACAAATAATCTTGTCGCGCTTCACTCAAAAAAGTGTTTTTCACATCAACAAAATATTCATTATTTAGAAATTCCGGCTCTACATCAAAGGTTTTTAGGACTTCCTCACTATGCGTATCATAGCCCATAACGCCAAATTCTGCAAACCCAAAAGTAGCAATCAATAAGAGAGAATAAAAGATTTTCATTTGGATACCTTAAAAAATATTGAATTAAATGCAAGAAATAAATTCTATCTAAAATTTATAAAGTTTTCAATAAAAATAAAACATATTCTTAAGATTCTTAGCCTATTTTGCTTGAACCTGCTTTTTTTGTATGGATTCGTGCGCCTCTTCTAGGCGATTTTGTAGTTGCAAGAACCAATCTTGGTATTGTTGGAGCTGCATTTCTTCCTCTTGATTTGGATTATTGAGCATTAAAACCGCGTGATAATCTCTATCAAACTCTTCTACAATCCAACGCAACTGCAAAAACTCTTGAGGGCTTAAACTTCCCTGCTTTAGAATCTCTAAAGCTTGTTCGTAATTTTGTTTTGTTTTTTGTAAAAGATTCTGAATATTAATGCGTTGTTTGGATTGACTAGAAATGCCAAAAGCAGAACGATTATAAGGGTCAGCTTCTAAAGCTTGTGTGGCAAGTTGATAAGAAACTTCAAAATTACCCTTTGCAAACTCCCTCTTTGCCTCACGGCTTAAACTATAAGAGGGCGAAAAGTAAAAATATCCCGCAATCAAAACCAATAAAACAAAACCCCACGCCGCCCATTTCATCGTCAAAATTACCTCTTGTTAAGTTTTAATCCTCTTCCATTTTGGATTGAATGAGATTCTTTGCTTCTTCTAGCTCCAAAGATTCTATTTCCAAAGGCTCTTTTATCACGCAAAGCACCTTACTAAAAGGCTTTGGAATCTTGAATCTATCCCAGCTTTTAAACTCCCAAGCATTTTGATATAGAATCCTTGAAACCACGATAGGAGTTTTTGACTTTTGCGATAAAAGCACGATTCCATCGGCAACACTATGATAAGGACCGCTAGGACCATCAGGAGTAATAGCAATATATTCTTGATTCTGAATCTTTCTTATTGCCTCTAAAAGTGCGCGGATTCCTCCTTTAGAACTTGAACCACGCAGAGAATCAATGCCAAAATACCGAATCGTCCTACTGATTAGCTCTCCGTCAAAATGCTGACTGATGAGAACAGAAACCTTTTGATTTTGATTGCAAAATTTATTGCACACCAAAGGTTGCAGCAACAATTCTCCATGCCAAAATGCGATGATGAACGCTTGATTTTGTTGGATTCTTTCTAAGACTTTTGGGGAAATCTGAAATTCAAAACGAACCAAATATGATAAAACTTTGATAATACAAGCAAAAATTGGAGGAAGAATCTTGATAAAAACCTCTCTTTTCTTATGCTTCAATTTGTTTTTAAAATTTTTTAATTTTGCTGGATCTATCAAATACATTGCGGATTCTTAAATAATCTATGAAATAAGCTCCCCTAGAAGCTGCGCACCTTTGACTTGGCTGATTCTAACTTCGCAAATCTCTCCTACCAAACCGCTCTCTGCCTTAACCCTAACGAGCTTATTGGTATCACTGCGACCTTCAAGTAAAGAATGTGTTGCATCAAAACTTTCAAACAAAATCTTATGCACTCTGCCTATTTGCTTTAAATTATCTTCTGTTAAGATTTCTTTATGCCTGTCTTTAAGGCGTAAGAGACGCTCTTTTGCGATTTGCTCTTCTACTAACTCTACACTTCTATCCACTTCTAGCCATTTCTGCGCCTGTGTATGCGGACGCGTAGAGTAAATAAAACTATAAAGCGTATCAAAACGCACTTTTTCTAGCACATCTAAAGTATCCAAAAAATCCTCTTCACTCTCTGTGGGGAATCCCACAATAATATCCGTCCCGATACTCAAATTCGGAATCAAAGAACGCATTTTTTCCACACGATTCAAAAACCATTCCTTGCTATATCCGCGCCTCATCTTCTGCAAAATCGCGCTAGAACCGCTTTGCAAAGGCATATGGATTGCTTTGCAGATTTTGGGATTCTGCGCTACCTCTATAATAAAATCATCGTCCATATGCAAAGGGTGCGGAGAAGTGAAGCGAATGCGCTCCAAGCCATTAATTTGCGAGATTTCATTAAGAAGTTGCGTAAAGTTTATCGCGCGGTGGCTGTGTGAAAAGTATTTGCCATAATTATTGACATTTTGTCCCAAAAGCAGAATCTCTTTTGTGCCATTTTCCACCATACGCCTTGCTTCCTCTAAAATCAAATCGGCTGGGATTGAAATTTCATTTCCGCGCGTGTGTGGGACAATACAATAAGTGCATTTTTTGTCGCAACCAATAGAGATATTAATCATACCTTTTAATGGAGAATGGGGATTTGGGCTAAAAACATAAGCACTTTCATCATAATCAATATCCACCCAAGCAACACGCTTTTCGTGGATAATTTGCGTGATTTTAGAAACATTGCGCGCACCTAGCACAAAATCAACGGATTTTGTTTTTTTGAGAATCAAATCCCCTAAATGACTTGCTGTGCAGCCACAAACGCCAATCTTTGCATTTTCTTTCTTAATCTTTGCGTATTGTCCAATTTCTGAAAATAGCTTTTTTTCAGGCTTTTCACGAACTGAACAAGTGTTAATCAAAATCAAATCCGCTTCTTTGGGATTCTGCGTTAATGAGTAATGTTCCTTTTCTTCTAGCTCTGCAATAATGTGCGCACTATCACGCTCATTCATTGCACAACCAAGAGTTTCAATATAAAGCTTTTTGCTCAAAGGGGCTACTTACAAAATGTGCATTTCATACATATAATCGCCCTCGTCTAATCCATAGCGAACTTCCCTAAAATACGCTCGTTTACCCTTTTTTTCAAAATATTCTAGCAAAGATTGCATTTCTTTGTGGGAATTTTCTTTGTCGCAATAAAAAATATCCGTGTTTTTATCCTCTAGCATTTCTTCTAGTTTCTTGATTGTAACTTTCATTGGCTTTTCGTTGATATGTTCGCGTGCTAATTTAATATCCATATTTCACCCTTAACTTTTTTAGAAAAATATTTGATTATACAGATTTTTTACTTAAAAATTGATTCAATTCTTTAAATATACTTTGATTTAGGGATTCCAACATCAAAATAATTTGCGCTAAAGCCCTTAAATACTCATAAGATTCTATGGTTTAAAGTGCAAAATCTTTAATTTATCCCCAATATCTTCTTACGCTAAAGCAATTATAAATGAAATATAAGCTAGAATTGAAAAGTTATTTTTAAGATTATCAACCACAATGACAACTTAAGATATTGGACAAAAAATTTTCAAGGATAGATTTTGGAAAAAATATTGGATATTATTGAAGGTATCTCCTATGAAAAGGGATTACCGATTGAGAATGTTTCTGAAGCAGTGAAAGAAGCGGTGATAAAAGTCGCCAAAGAGACTTTGGATTCTAACATTTACTATGAAGCAGAGATTGATAAAAAAAACAAAACACTTCACCTTTATCAAGTGATTCGCGTGTGCGAGAATGACGACCCCAACACCGAAGACAAAAACAATTTCATTCCTTTATCAGAAGCGAAAAAACACGATAATGAAATTAAAGTCGGCGATGAATTGCGCTATGAATTAAGCTTAGAAGACATGAGTAGAAGTGCGGTAAATATGCTATTTCGTGAGCTTGAATTTAAAATCCAACGCCTCATTGAAACACAGCTCTTTGATAAATACAAATCACAAGTTGGCAAAATCGTCAGCGGAAATGTCGTGCGCATTGACAATCTAGGAAATACTTTCGTGGAGATTGACGAAATCCGTGCGATTCTGCCTAAAAAGAATCGCATTAAAGGCGAAGAGTTTAATGTCGGGCAAGTTATTGGGGCAGTGCTTAAACATGTGGGGATTGACCGCCAAAATGGGATTATGATTGAATTAAGCCGCACCACACCTAAAATGCTAGAAGAGCTTTTAAAACTAGAAGTGCCAGAAATTAAAGACGGGGAAGTAGAAATCGTAAATTGCGCAAGAATTCCCGGAGAACGCGCCAAAATCGCTTTGCAAACTACTTCTGCCAAAATTGACCCCGTAGGCGCGACAGTTGGAATCAAAGGTGTGCGCATCAATGCAGTTTCCAAAGAGTTAAAAAACGAAAGTATTGATTGCATAGAATACTCTCCACAACCTGAAATCTACATTGCTCGTGCGCTTTCACCCGCGCTTGTAATTAGTGTTGTAATAGAAGAAAACAAAGCAATCGTAAGTATTACAAATGAACAAAAACCAAAAGCAATCGGCAAGAGCGGAATCAATATTCGTCTTGCTTCTATGCTTACAGGTTTTGAAATTGAGCTAAGAGAAATTGATAGCGTGATTCAAGATACACAAAGCGCAAAAGAAACCAGCACACAAGAAGCACCTAAAAATAATCTTAACATTCTTTCTTCTCTTTTTAAGGAATAAAACAAAAAATAAGATTATTTTACCGCTTTTTAAATGTTTTTAGAATAGAATCCCAAGCTTATTTCAAAAATAAAATTGAGATTTTAATAATTTTAAATGATAGTTGGAGTTTTTTTATGATTGGTTGGATGCAAAAACACAAAAAATATTTAATCATCACGATTTGGATTAGCACGATTGCATTTGTCGGGGCAGGATTCGTAGGTTGGGGGAGTTATAGCTTTTCAAGCACGAGCAATGCCGCAGCCATCGTAGGAGAAAGACAAATCAGCATTGAAAAACTACAACGAGAATACGCCAAACTTTACAACCTCTACAATCAACTCTTTAATGGCTCGTTAGATAATGAACAAGCCAAAAAAATAGGAATTGAGGAACAAGCCTTAAACAATCTCATTTCACGCGCTTTAAGACTTAACTATGCTTATGATTTAGGTTTGCGCGTCAGCGAAGAAGAGATTGTCAATATGATTGCTTCAATGGATACTTTCCAAAACAATGGAAAATTTGACAATGAAATCTATAAACGCCTCTTGGCAGACAACCAACTGCGTCCTAAAGATTTTGAAGAAGAAGTAGGCGAAAGTTTGTTGCTAGAGAAATTAAATGTGCTTTTAGAGATTCCGCTCACACCGCTTGAAACACAAATGATGAGTGCAGCGTATTTCACAGAAGATCATATCAAAATTCAGATTCTAAGACAATCCGATATTCTTTTCACACCCACATCAGAAGCCATCAAAAAATATTGGGAAGAGAATCAAGATATTTATCAGACGGAGCGCGGCTATGAAATTTTAAGCGTCCTAATCTCTCCCAACCAAATCCAAGCCGATGAAGAAAGCTTGAAAAAATATTATGAGGATTTCAAAAACCAATTCTTAGATTCTAATGGACAACTTCTGCCTTTCAAAGAAGCTAGGGAGCAGGTTTTAGAAAAATATAAAGACGCCCAAGCAGAAAAAGAATCCCTAAAAGAATATATTTCCCTACGCAAAGGAGAGAATCCTAATGCCAAAACGAGCGTTATTTACGAAGGTGATACACATTATGAGGTAGAGCTTTTAAATATCTTAAGCCAGACAAAAGAACAAAGCACAATTAAACCAATCAAAACCAAAGAGGGTTATATCACCGCAAAGGTGATTAAAATCATTCCAAGTGAGCCAAAATCCTATGAAGCCGCCAAATTAGACGCCACAGAAGATTTTATTAATTTTGAAAAAGCAAAACTACTAGAAGAAAAAGCCAAAGCCCAATTAGCTGATTTTAAGGGCATAGATGTTGGTTATTTAAGTCGTGAAAGTCGTATCAAACTTGAAGGTTTGGACGAGCAAGAAAGTCAAGAATTTATCGCACAACTTTTTACCAAAACACAGGCAAAAAATTATATTTTCTTAAAAGATAAGATAATTTTATATGAAATCCTTGACCAAAGACTAAAAAATTCTGATATAATGGCGAAAAATTTAGATTTTTTAACTCAAAGCGGTATGCAAGTCAAGTCAAGACTAGCAGATGTCGCTTTGATGGAATATTTATTAAAAACTTATAAAATCGTTAGAAAAATCTAAAAGTATGGTAAAATAATAGAATGATTTGGAACAAAGGATAAGGATTTGGAGCAGACACTCTTAGGTATTGATATAGGTTCAACAAAAATCTGCGCAATTATCGCCACTTGCAAAGACGGAATCCCGCATATCATCGGCACAGGATTCCATAAATCACAAGGTCTCAAAAAAGGTTCTATCACCAATATAGAACAAGCAAGTCGGGCAATCAAAGACGCCGTAAATGACGCGAGGCGCGTAGCAGGGACAAATATCAATAAAGCAGCAATCTCCATTTCTGGTGCTTATACCAAAAGCACCAACAGCAACGGAGTTGTCAATATTCCCAATAATGAAATTGGCATAAAAGAAATTAACCGCGTAATCCAAACCGCCCTTTATAATGCGTCTATCCCTAGCGAATACGAAGTTGTGCATATTTTACCTTATAATTTCAAGCTAGACGACCAAGACTTTATTGATGATCCTATGGGTATGAGTGGTAGTCGTTTAGAAGTTTCAGTCCGTATCATCACAGCACAAAAATCAAGTCTAGGAAACCTTAAAAAGGCTATCAAGGGTGCGGGGATTGAAATTAGCAACATTGTGCTTTCCTCTTATGCTTCTTCCATTGCTGTTTTAAGCGAAGACGAGAAAAACTTAGGAGTTGCTTGTATTGATATGGGTGGAAGCACTTGTGAACTAATGGTTCATGTAGGAAATTCTCTGCGATACAATGATTTCTTGTGCTTGGGTTCTAATCATATTACCAACGACTTAGCGGTGGCACTCCATACTCCACATTCTATTGCAGAACAAGTAAAAATCCAATATGGTGGCTTCCCAAAAGCTTCAGAGGACACAGAAAATCTTATTGAGATTCCAAGCATTGGCGGTGGAGATAGTGGCAAACATCAGGTCTCTCTTGCCACCGTGTATAGTGTTAGTTATGCGCGTGTGGAAGAAATTTTACAATTTCTAGCCAAATCCCTAGAACACAGCAACTTAAAAGATCAATTAGGAAGTGGGGTCGTGCTCACAGGAGGCATGACCCAATTAGATGGAATCCGTGATTTGGCAATGGCACTCTTTGGCGTCCCTGTTCGCCTTGCCAAACCCATAGAAATTGATGGTTTATTTACAGATTTAAGAGGACCAGAATACTCCACAGGAATCGGATTAATCCTCTATGCTTCAGGTAAATACACAAACTATGAAATAGATTCGGAAAAGCGGATTCGCTATCATAATGAGAAGTTAGAAGAAGATGTTGCACCATTTACAAAAAACATTCTCCCTTTTGATCCATTAAGGGAAAAGCAACAAACGATTCCAAATCCCGTAAATAGCGTGCCAAAAAGTGGGTCAGATATTAAACAAGATTTAAGCGACATCAAAGAAATCAAGAAGATTCACACCAAAAATAACAATTTCTTTGGACAACTGTGGCAAAAACTTACACAAATGTTTTGATTTAATTTAGGAGGAGTAAAGCAATGATAGAAATTCAAGAAGTCAATCCAAAATTCGGCGCAAATATTAAAGTGATTGGCGTTGGTGGCGGTGGTAGCAATATGATTGGGCATTTAATCAATACAGGCACTTATGAGGGTATTGAATTAGCGGTTGCAAACACAGACGCACAAGCGATTAGTAGTTCAAATGCCCCTATTAGAATCCAACTCGGGGCGAAACTTACAAAGGGTTTAGGCGCAGGTATGAAACCTCAAGTGGGCAAAGATGCAGCATTAGAAAGCTATGAAGAACTCAAACAATTTTTAGAGAATACTGACATTGTTTTCATCTCCGCTGGGCTTGGTGGTGGGACAGGCACAGGAGCTGCACCTGTCATCGCCAAAGCAGCTAAAGAAGTAGGCGCACTCACCGTATCTATCGTAACTAAGCCTTTTCGTTGGGAAGGAAGACAACGCGCAAAACTCGCAGAAGAAGGCTATCGCGAACTCAAAGCAGAAAGTGATTCTATCGTTGTGATTCCTAATGAAAAACTCCTCTCTATTGTAGATAAAAATCTTGGGCTTAAAGATAGTTTTAGAATCGTTGATGATGTGCTTGTGCGTGCGGTTAATGGAATGAGTGGTGTAATTTTATCTCATAGCGCAGGGGATATTAATGTGGATTTTGCTGATGTTAAAACCGTGATGCACCACAAAGGTATGGCACTTATGGGGATTGGCGAATCTAGCGGTGCAGACGCTGCGAAAGAGGCAATCAAAATGGCGATTGAATCTCCCTTGTTTGATAATATGTCTATTAATGGCGCAAAAGGCGTCTTGGTGCATTTTTATTTCAATCCTGATTATCCTTTAGCGGAAATCTCCAATGCAATGGAAATCGTAGAAAGCAATACAGACCCAGAAGCAGAGGTCATCTTTGGAACAACAACCGATTCAAGCGTAGAAAGAGATAAAGTGCGTATTACAATCGTAGCCACAGGATTCGAGCGTGATGTTGCACAAACTACCGCTACAACTTCAGAAGTAAGTAGCACGGAAGATGCTTCCACGCTAAAGCTTGTGAACCCAAAAGATATGAGCCAAAAAATCAATCAACAAGACAATGCTCTTCGCGTAAGAAAAAAAGTTAGCGGGGGAGAATGTGTCAATGAAGACTATTTAGAGATTCCTGCATTTATACGCAGACAAATAGACTAGCTCCCCTTAAACTCCCCAACACATTCTTAAAGAATGTTTTGGAGGGGATAAACTTCAATCAAGCCTCCGAATTTCACTTTGGAATGCAAGGATTTTGATTAAAGTTTATGCCTTGCAATCTAGCTTTAACAGACAAAACCTAAGGAATCTTAATGCAAGAAGTTTTCTCCAATCTTGACTTTTTCCTGCTTTTAAGTTTATTCTGCGTGGCATTTGTCGCGGGATTCGTGGATTCTATCGCAGGAGGTGGAGGAATGATTACAATCCCCGCCCTTTTGCTTAGCGGAATCCCACCGCTTGAAGCCTTAGCCACCAACAAGCTACAATCCACTTTTGGCAGTGCTTCAGCAGCTTACCACTTCTATCAAAAAGGCTATATAGATTTTAGACGCTATTTCCCCTTTGCAATCCTTGTCTTTGTTTTTTCGGCAATCGGGACGATTGGAGTGCAGTTTATCCACACAGAATTTCTCTCTAAGATTCTACCTTTTTTGATTCTCCTCTTTGGAATCTATTTTTTATTTTCTCCAAGAATCAGCGAGGAGCAAAAAGCTACCACAATCCACAAAGGATTCCTAATGTTAGCCCTTGCTTTTCTTGGGTTATATGATGGCTTTTTTGGACCGGGCACAGGCTCTTTTTTCATTCTAGCATTAATCCTTTTAGGTGGATTTGGAATCACTCAAAGTCTCGGGCAAGCCAAATTCTACAATTTCGCTACCAACATTGCTTCCCTAATTTTCTTCGCACTCGGTGGTAAAATCATTTGGGTAATCGGCTTTGTTATGGGAATAGGACAGCTCATCGGGGCAAATTTAGGCTCTCGCGTGGCAATCACTTATGGAATCCGCATCATCAAACCTCTTGTGGTTATTATGTCCTTTATTATGGCGGCAAAGTTGCTTTATGAGCAATTTTTATCCTAACGCCAATCTCCCAATGAAAACGCATAATGCCAACAAACAAACTTCGGATTCTATTTTGCTCCACCCTTTCGCGCCAATTTTCTATCATGATTCCAAAATCCTTATTTTAGGTTCTTTTCCCTCCATTATCTCGCGCGAACAAAATTTCTATTACTCCAATCCACACAATCGTTTTTGGCAAGTATTAGCAAGATTATTTTCCTGTGAATTACAAGATAAGAATCGCGAAGAAAAAATTTCATTTCTGCAAATGCACAAAATTGCGCTTTTTGATGTTTGCTTAGAATGCAAAATCACAAAGTCGAGCGACAACACTCTCAAACCCATCAAAACTGCGCCACTAGAATCTCTGATTCAAAACACGCAAATCCGCCATATTTTCTTTAATGGCAAAAAAGCGGCGCAAATCTACCAACAAGCCTTTAAGGATTCTGCGATTCTTCTTTTGCCGCATACTGCCTTACCCTCTACAAGCCCAGCAAATGCGCGGTGGAATCTCAATCAACTCTGCCAAGATTGGAGTGCAATCCTCACGCCATTATGTGACTAAAAATACAATCCAAATGATACTTTTAATGCCTCTTTAAAGAAAAAACGATAAAATTACATTTCCGCTTTTGGTATGCCAAGGTAGCTCAGCTGGTTTAGAGCGCTGGTCTCATAAGCCGGAGGTCGGGAGTTCAAGTCTCCCCTTTGGTACCAAGTGCGCTCATAGCTCAGCTGGATAGAGCAACGGCCTTCTAAGCCGTAGGTCAGAGGTTCGAATCCTCTTGGGCGTACCACCCTTTCTTTTTCTCATCAATCCAATAAAAAGATTCTTTAACTTTAAAATATTTTCCACTATTAAAGTCTTTCAATGACTCACTTAAACTTCAAGCATTGTTTAATTATTTAAAGATTCTGCAGGATAAAACCATTAAAGGAAATTCAATTTTTCCTACAAGAAAAAATGTAGAATCGCAGAATCTTAATTTTGTTTTTAGATTCTATTTTAAAGTTAGAATCCTGAAATTGCAATGCAAATTATTACAACAAAGTTTTGCCAACTTTTGCAATCATAGAATCTATTAGAAGCTAACGAGAATGCCCTATCTTGACAAACACAGGATTCCACGCTTTAGAGGCAATCATCACCAAATCCCCACTCTGCAATCCTTCCGCTTCTTTTTTGCTTGTTGTAATCTGAATAATCTCATTTCCCACCAACACACTCACAACACACACCAAACCATTTTCCCTAACTTCCAACACTTGTCCATTTTGACGGAACTTCCCGCTTGGCAATCCGTCCAAAAAGACTTCATTTGGCAATCCTAGCTTGTCAATCTTGCCCGATTCCAAATGCACAACGAAATTGGACAGAAAAAACACTTCGCTAAAATTATGACTTACCAAAAAAGTAGTGAGCTTAAAATGCCGATGAATACGCAACAACTCCTCTTGTAATTTATGCGCCATCGCATAATCAAGTGCAGAAAATGGCTCATCAAGCAGTAGTATTTCCGGAGAGCGAACCAACGCACGCGCCAATGCTACGCGTTGTTGTTGTCCGCCACTTAACATATCAGGCTTTAAGTCGCGTAAAGCCCCAAGCTCGGTAATCTCTAACAAGGATTCTATGCGATTCTTAGGTGCATTTTTAGGCAAAGCAAAGCGCAAATTTTCCTCTACACTCATATTAGGAAAAAGCGCGTAATCTTGAAATACGAATCCGATTCCGCGCTTTTGTGGCGGTAGATTGATTTTGGCTTTAGAATCATACCAAGTCGCACCATTAACCTGAATGATTCCACAATCTGGCTCACCAAGCCCCGCTAAAATGCGCAGAATCGTAGTTTTTCCTGCGCCGCTTTTACCAAACAGCGTAATTAAATCTTGAGACTTCAACTCACAACAAACTTCTAAGGTCAAATCACCTTGTGTGCTATGCAAACGCTTTTTAAAATCCAAAAATATCATTTTGCTTTTCTTTTGTTGAGATAAAAAGTAATGAGCAATACAGAAAAAGTAATCACAAAGAGTGTCAGGGCATATTGATGTGCAAGTGCGTAATTAAGAGATTCTACCTCATCATAAATCGCAATACTCGCCAAGCGCGTTTGTCCTTGAATATTCCCCCCAATCATCATTACGACCCCAAATTCTCCAATCGTATGAGCGAAAGTTACGACAATTCCTACAAGCACAGAACGCGAGATATTGGGCAACAAAACAGAATAAAGAATCCTAATGCGACTTTTGCCAAGCGTCAAAG
This sequence comes from Helicobacter sp. MIT 05-5294, assembly GCF_000765675.1. Taxonomy (GTDB): domain Bacteria; phylum Campylobacterota; class Campylobacteria; order Campylobacterales; family Helicobacteraceae; genus Helicobacter_D. Next base: position 79,909 of record NZ_JRPA02000003.1, read on the forward strand.
CCGCTTCAAAAAGCGATTTTGGCAAAGCGGCAAAACCCGCTTGAATAGGATTCACCATAAAAGGAAGCGAAAAAATCACCGAACCTACAATCAAGCCTTCAAAACTAAAAACAAGCTTCAAATTAAAAGTTTCTAGCAAAAACTTCCCCAAAGGACTTTGCGGACTAAAAGTAATCAAAAGATAGAATCCAAGCACACTTGGCGGCAATACAAGCGGCATAGAGACGATCGCTTCTAAAATCGGCGTCGCGCGACTTCGCGTAAAAGCCAAAAAATAGCCCAATGGAATTGCAATCAACAATAAGACAAAGGTTGTAATCAAAGCGACTTTAAAAGTCAAAAACATTGTGATTAAAAAATCATTGAAGTTTTCCATTTTGCCTCCTATGCCCTTTTTGGATTCTCTTTTTCAATCTTTGGGTTGCATTTTTTCCGTATCAAAAAAGAGCATAATTTCACTCTCTGGAATATGCCAAAAAACAAAATCCCCCACTCTTAATCCATTGCGCTTGATGAAATCCAAATCACAAAGCGCGTAAATTACGCCATTTTCTGCTTCTTTTACTTGAAGCGTCAATTGCGCGAAAAGATTGTCTTCATCTATTTGTAGAATCTCCGCCCTAAAAGCATTGCACACGCCCTCTAGCTTGAGTGCCACTACAACATTGCTTTCTTTAAAGCCCAATTGCAAGGGCTGATGGAGTAGCGGGGCAATGAAATTAGAATCTTCCAACAATAGCACTGCAATGCAATTTTGGGATTCTACATTTTGTGCGCACTCCAATTCTTGCACACACATAAAATCCCAACATCGCACAAAAAGGCGCGAAATGCCTTTTTGTTCTATGAAATTCTCTAAAATCCCATATAGCTTATTCAACGCTATAACCAAATTTTAGGAATTTTTCTTTCGCTTCTGCGCCTAGAATATAAGCTTTGAAATCTTGAGCTAGTTTAGAATCTTTGCCATAATTTGGGATCACTAACGCTTGGTCAATAGGCTTATACAATTTCTCATCAATGGCGACATAACTCATCTCTGGCGTATTGATTCCGCCCTCTCCAAGCATAGAAAGCGCAGTGAAGCCAACTTCTGCATTTTTGGATTCTACATAAGTAGTTGCCGCGCCGATGCTTTCACCTGTTACAAATTTAGATTCTACTGCATCTAGCATTTTGGTTGCGGTTAATGCCTCCACAGAAGCTCTACCATAAGGAGCAACTTTTGGATTTGGGATAGAAATATGCGTAATTTTTGGATTGAGAATATCTTTGAACTCTTTAAGCTTGAAGTTCTCATTATTGCTCCAAAGCACTAATTTACCTTTCGCATAAATCTCCTCTTTAGCCGGTGCAAGTTTTTCCTCATAGAGTTTTGCGGGATAACTCACATCTGCAGCGACAAACAGATGAATTGGCGCACCATTTTTGATTTGCGCATAAGCTTTACCGCTTGAAATATAAGAAATTTCAATCTTATCATTTGGCTTGTCTTTTAGAAAATCATTTTTGATTTCTTCTAATACATATTTCAACGAAGCAGCACCCAAAACTTTAATTTCTTCTGCTTGTGCGCTTAAAGACAAAACTGCCCCACAAATTCCAACGGCTAAAAATTTTTTTACAAAATTCATTTTTTCTCCTTTAAATTCCTAAAATTACATTGTTTGCTTTGAATCCAAACCAAACTTTCTGTCCTACTTTGAGTGCTAGATTCTCTTTAGAATCTTCCGTAATCACTGCGCTAAAAATTGTCTTATCACTTTCCATTTCCACTTCGCAATTCACCGCACCTTCTACGATGTTTTTTACCACACCGCCAATGCAATTTTTTAACGAAATGCCTTTGGGTTCTTCTGTGAATACAACAATCCAATTTGCCTTAATAAGCGCATAGGCTTCCATTCCGACTTTCAATCCCAATTCTTTTAAAGAATGCAAAGTAATTGTGCTAGTAATTTGCGTTGTCTTATTTATTTGCAACACAATTTCCGCATTTACTTTGCCCTCTTTGATAGAGACAATCTCGCCAAATAGCTGATTCCTTGCACTTGTTTTAATCATAAATCTCCTTTTAACGCATTGTTTCCATTTGGAATAATCCATCACGGAATCCCATTCATTCAAATTACCTTCAAAAAGCATAAAAAGCTCCTTTTGCACGCGTTCCATTTCGCGAAAGATTCGGATTGCTTCTAAGCCTTTTTGTGTAATCTGCGTTCCACCGCCACCCTTACCACCTGTTACACGCACAACTAAGGGTTCTTTTGTGATTTTGTTCATCAAGTCAATGCTATCCCAAGCCGCTTTGTAACTCATTTTCATTTCTTTTGCCGCTTTGGAGATAGAACCACTTTGCGCAATGCGTTCTAGCAACTCTACTTTGCCCGTCCCTAAGAAATTTTTGTCTTGCTCTTTAATCCAGAGTCTTCCTTGCACTTGCATTTTTGCCTCCAAAACTTAAATTTTGCTTTTTAAAACCGAAACAAAACAAGCAAATTATATTTTAATATATAACGATTGTCAATACCTAAAATTTATATTTGCTTTGCTATAATGTTTAGAATTTTTCAAATTTTAAGGGGCGTTTATGCAAAAACAATTTAGCGGAAAAACTTGGAAATTTGGCGATAATATTGATACGGATTTAATTATCGCCGCAAGGTATCTTAACACGAGCGACAAGGCAATTTTAGCCTCGCATTTAATGGAAGATGCACGCGCAGGATTCGTGGATATTATCCACAAAGGCGATATTATCGTAGCAGGTGAAAATTTCGGCTGTGGCTCTAGTCGCGAACACGCTCCTGTGGCAATCAAAGAAGCAGGAATCAGCGCGGTGATTGCCAAAAGTTACGCGCGTATTTTTTATCGCAATGCTTTTAATACCGGTTTGCCTATTTTAGAGATTGAACAAGCGGATTCTATTAATGAGGGCGATATTTTAGAGATTGATTTAGAAGCAGGAATCATCAAAAATCAAACCCAAAATTGCACTTATCCTTTTGCGCCGATTCCTCCTTTTATGCTTGAATTGCTAAAAAGCGGAGGATTAATTCCTTATGCTAAAGCGCAAAATGTAACCCAATAATTTAAAAGGTAAAAACAATGAAAACTTATAAAATCGCTGCGATTAAAGGTGATGGGATTGGACCAGAAATTATTAATGAAGCAATCAAAGTCTTAAAGGCTACTGCGCAAAAATTCAATTTTGCGTTTGAATTTGAAGATTTTTTGATGGGCGGAATCGCGTATGATTTGACACAAAATCCTCTTCCTGATGAAACCATCACGGGTTGTTTGAATGCAGACGCAACGCTTTTTGGTGCTATTGGTGGCGAAAAGTGGGATAATTTGCCACGAGAATTACGACCTGAAAGCGGACTTTTGCGTCTAAGAAAAAGTTTAGAGGTTTTTGCGAATTTTCGTCCTGCAAAAGTCTATAATGAACTTCTTGAAGCAAGCACTCTAAAACCAGAAGTTGTGCAAGGAGTAGATATTCTTGTCGTGCGTGAATTAATCGGCGGAATCTACTTTGGCACACCAAAAGGACGCGACAAAAATCGGGGCTACAACACAATGGTGTATAGCACAGAAGAAGTGGAACGCATTGCGCATTGCGCCTTTAAAGCCGCACAAACACGCAACAAAAAAGTCTGCTCTGTGGATAAGGCAAATGTGTTAGATGTGAGCCAACTATGGCGCGAAGTCGTCAGCGAAGTGGCAAAAGAATATCCTGATGTGGAATTAAGCCATATGTATGTAGATAATGCTGCAATGCAGTTAATTAGGAATCCTAAGCAGTTTGATGTAATTCTAACAGGAAATCTTTTTGGGGATATTCTAAGCGATGAAGCGAGTATGCTAAGTGGCTCTATTGGCTTACTACCCTCTGCGTCCATTGGGGGCAAAGCGGCGATTTATGAACCAATCCACGGAAGTGCGCCAGATATTGCTGGACTAGGAATCGCAAACCCCATTGCCACCATTGCAAGTGCTGCAATGATGCTGCGTTACTCATTAGGAGAACAAGAAGCCGCCAACACGATAGACGCCGCTATTGAAAAAGTCTTGAAAGAGGGCTACCGCACTAAAGACATTGCAAACTTTAATGCCAAAGAAATTTGCTCTTGTGAGCGTATGGGAAGTGTGATTGCCGACCACATTTAAATTCATTGTGGAATCTTAATTACGAGATTCCACCTAGACGATACATTTTACTCCTAAAGATACACTTACTTCGCAAACCAACCTTTATAATAAATGCAAACACAAAGTGCAATTGCAGCACCCACATAACCAATATTTTCAATCCCCAAATGCCCAATCACGATTCCACCGATAAATGCTCCGCTTCCGATTCCAACATTATAGATTCCCGAAAACATTGACATTGCCACAGAAGTGCCAATAGGGACAAGATTGAGGACTTTGGATTGGAAAGTAAGATTAAAAATCGTAACACACAAGCCCCAAAGCACACAAATCGACAAAGCACTCAATAAACCAAAACTCACTCCAACAAGGCTCATTAATGCAATAAAAATCCCAAAAATTGCGAAATTCAAAAAGAATCCCTGATGTGTATCGTAATATTTGGAAAACAAAAAACTTCCCAAAAAACCAACACAACCAAAGACAATCAGCACAAGAGTAACGACATTTTCCCCAAAATTTGCATATTGCATCAAGAAAGGTTCAATATAGCTATAAGCAATAAAATGCGCACTCACAAGGCAAAGAGTGATTCCATAAATGCCGATTAATTTGGGAGTTTTCAGTAATTTAGGCAAACTTCTTGGAGAAATCGCACCTCCGCTTGGGACATTCGGCAAACTTTTAAACAAAATCAGTAAAAGCAAAAACGCCACGATTCCAATTGCGAAAAAACTCATTCTCCACCCTAAGTGAAGCCCAATCACTCTACCTAAAGGCAATCCTGCTATTAATGCAATACTTGTGCCTGTGGCAATGCAACTAAGAGCCAAACTCTCCTTGCCCTTAGGCGCAACACGCACTGCCAAAGGCGCGGCGATTGACCAAAATAACGCATGCGCACACGCAACACCAAGACGCGAAAGCATAAGCGTCCAATACCCATTCGCAAGTGCAGAACCAATGTGGCTTAAGACAAAAAGTGCAACCACAACAAGCAAAAGTCGCTTCATTTCAAAACGCGAACAAGCCAACATCAAAGGCAATGAAGCCAAAGCCACTACCCACGCATAAAGGCTAATCAAAAATCCAGCTTCCGCTTCACTGACACCAAAATCATCAGCAATTAAACTCAAAAGCCCTATTGGCACAAATTCGGAGGTATTAAAAGTAAATGCAGCGAAACTAATTGTAAGAACTGCTAACCACATTTTCCAATGAGAATTTATTGAATCATCTGCTTGAAGATTCTGCATAACATTTCCTAGATAAAAGATAGTTTGCGATGATTTATTTTAAATACATAGATTCCAAACATAGGATTAATTTAGGATTCCGCTATGATAAGGACTAATAAATCACGCATTGATTGGAAATTATTTTTGAATAAAATATTCTTGAGAAATGCAGATGGAATCTTCACCAACTTCTACCAATGCTTCACTTTGATAGCGTCCTAGATTCTGCACTTCAAAGGTCTTGCTTTGCCACAAACCATCAACCAACTCCCCTTCTCCCAAGATTTGATCCTCTTTAGTGGTATGGGGGCGTGTGATAAAAAAGCTTACCTTAGCGTTCGTTTCTATTTTATTGTTTGCTTTATTGCTTAAACGCACAAAAACTTGACGAAAGCTTTGTATCTCTTGCTCCAATGCTCCTTCAAAAGAGACATTATACTTTTTCAAAAACATCTCATTTTTTTGAGTTATTTCATTGATATTTGCATCAATATCTTGCGAATTGCGTTGGCATAGGCTTTGTAATTCCACAGGATTCGTAATGGCAACTTTAATCGTCAAGATAATTAAGCCCACCACCACCATCGCAAGTAAAAAAATTCCAAGGGGCCAATAGTTTTTCATTTATTTCTCCTCAAATACACAAACAAGAAAAGCAAAAGCAAGACAAACAACATCACATAAAGAGTCGTGCGCACTGCAATTTTCACACCTTTATTTTCTTTTGGGAAACCATGCTCTAGCGTGATATTTTTTGAGTCTGCGATTCTATCTGCAATATCCACAAAACCATTCAACAAAAAAGCGGATACATTTTGTTTGGTCAATTCTTTGTCATCTTTAGGAATCAAAGGCACAATATAATCCCAATAAACAGACTTTTTATCAAATAATTCTTCTGCTTCCTTGCTCGCACGAATATCTATTTTTTTTTCTTGACGCACAAAAAATAAGAGGACAAAAGGGCTTTTAAGATTCTTTAAATATTCTTGTTCTTGCTCTTCAAGATTCATTGTTCCTAAACTTTCAAGAGCAACAACATATAGAGAGACTCCTGTCTTTTCAAAGACTTCATCAGATAAAATTTCCATAAAATTTGTTGTTTTATCAAGAAGTTGATTTTGATTTTCTAACACATAGGGCTTACCTATCGCCAATGTGCAAAAAAATAGGGAAAGAATCCCTATTTTGAGCATTTTTAACATTCATTACCCAACATAAAGAAGCATATCAGGAATGAAAGCAACTGCGATAGATGCAATGATAACTACAATATGAGCCGCAAAAAGAATTTTTTCTAATCCACTATATCTCATCATTATTTTGCTCCTACTTCTTTATAATGCTGTGCATTATCAATACTTTTCATTTGTAGGGTATTCGCATTTTCAATCGCATAAGGATTGTTTGCTTGCGCACTTTGTGTTACCACTGCTGCATAACCCAAACAAAAAACAATACTAAGCAATAATACAACTGCTACGATATAGCCCAAAAGTCCATTAACTCCAAATAAACCATTCATACTCAAACCTCCTTAGTTTTTCTCTGAATAGATAAAATGCGCCAAGGCTTCTTTTTGCTTATCTGTTAGCATTTGAGATTTAAAGGTTGGCATAATACCAATATGTCCTTTTTTGCCTTTTTCGAGCACTTCAGCTACAAATGCTGGAGTTCCGTATTTAGTAAGGTCTGGTGCCATACCTCCCATACCTGCGCCATCATCACCATGACAAGCATTACAAGTTGCAGCACTATAAAGTTCTTTACCTTTAGCTACCAATTCTGGGTATTTTGTGCTTTTTGTTTCAGAAATCTCCGCCATCACATACGCAGCAACTGCTTTTTGAGATTCTTCACTATCTAACACACCCGGTGCAACTTCACTAAGTGGCAACATATCTCCAAGCATATAACCTAAGCCTTTACTACCATTTTTAATGGTTGTGATAATACCTTCTTCTCTACCCCATTCTGTCAAATTAGCAGCTGTGCCATTCATACCTTCTGTTGTAATTCCATGGCATTGTGAGCATTGAACTAAAAATAGGTTTTGCCCCATTTTAGTTAAAGTTGCTGCGTCAATATTTTGCCATTGCGCTTCAAATTTTGCATTATAAGCTTTCACTTCTTCGTTGTATTCTCCAATTTGAGAATAAGTATTGAGAGGATAACCTACAAACCAATACCACAAACCCCAAATCAACAACACAAGATAAGTTGCACCCCAACCGATTGGAATGTCATTTTTAAACTCTTTAATACCATCCCAATCTTCACTTGTTAATTCACCTTCTGCCTTGCTATCTTTCATCTTTTTGATGTAACCACCGACAATGAAAATAGTCAAAGCTAAAATTGCTACGGCGCCAAGTAATCCAAGTTGATTTACGCTGTCGCCCAAGTTAAACCATTCCATTTAGCTCTCCTTCTTTTCGTCTTTATTGTTTCGTTTTTCCACTAAAGCATCATTCAAGTCATCATCTAATGCAAGCCTTGCATATTTTTCATAATCAATCTTTCCGCTTCTTTGGCTTTTATAAAGATAATAAATATATCCATACAATAAAACTACCAAAAGAATCGTAATAAACCAATAGGCATAGCCCTGAATGATTCTTATCGTTTCATATTCCACGATTAGTTAGCCCTTCTTTTTTGTCCTAAGCTATTCAAATAAGCAATCAATGCTACGATTTGCTTAATCTCACCTCTCTCAAGCGCAGCTTTCACTTCTGGATCTTTCATATCTTCTGCAAGAAGTTTTGCCTCTGCTAAAATCTCTGCTTTTGCTGATTCTAAATCTCCTAATTTAGGATTGTTTTCTGTATCATAAGGAACAGAGAAAACAACTTTTTGTGTATAAGCTTCTGCATAAGCGGTTTCTGCATCTACATTTTTGCTATACAAGTGTTTATATGCTGGCATAATAGAACCAGGAACTACTGCAGTTGGCTCTAGCATATGCTCTTCATGCCAATCTGTTGTTCTATAATCGCCTACACGATGTAAATCTGGTCCTGTTCTTTTAGAACCCCATAAGAATGGTCTATCATAAGCATATTCACCGCTTAAGCTATAAGCACCATAGCGGTCTGTTTCCGCTTTGAATGGACGAATCAACTGCGAATGGCAAGCATTACAGCTTTCGCTAATATAAATCTGACGCCCTGCAGTTTCCAAAAGAGTATAAGGCTTAAGATTCTCTGTTGGGCGTGAAGCCTTCGCAAAGTCTGGTAGAATCTCAACCAATCCTGCAATAGAAAATACCAATAAAAAGACTACCGTAAAGAAAAACGGATTTTTTTCCAACCAATGAAACATCACAAGCCTCCTTTACGCTGCCATTGGAGTTGCATATTTGGGTTCGCTTTCAAGTTCCCGACTAGCAACAATGGTCATAATAATATTATAAACAAAGATGATAAAGCCTACAAAATACAATACTCCACCAATTGCCCTAATTGTAAAGTATGGCATCAACACGGTTACAGTATCAATAAATGAATAAGCCAAGCTTCCAAACTCATCTGTTGCTCTCCACATCATACCTTGTGTGATTCCTGCAATCCACATACTTGAAAAATAAAGAATGATTGCGATAGTTTGCACCCAGAATTGAATATCCATTAATTTTTTAGAATAGATTTCTCGTTTAAACAATCTTGGTGTCACATGATAACAAGCTGCAATAATTGTAAATGAAACCCAACCTAATGCCGCATCATGAACATGCCCAATAATCCAATCTGTAAAGTGTGCCAAAGCATTTACGGATTTGATAGATTGAATCGGTCCTTCCAAAGTCGTTAGCATGTACCATGTAGAAGCTAAAAGTAAGAATTTAATCAATGGAGATTCTTTAAGCTGATGCCATTGTCCTTTCATAGTTAGAAGCATATTTACTGCTGTTCCCCAAGAAGGCAAAATCAATACAACTGAAAAAATTGAACCCATTGTTTGCATCCAATCAGGAACTGTGGAATAAATAAGGTGGTGGCTTCCTGCCCAAATATAAACAAACATTAATCCCCAAAATGAGAATAAAGTCAATTTATAAGAGAAAATAGGCTGTCCGGATTCTTTTGGTAAGAAATAATACATCACACCAATAATACCTGAAGTAAAGACGAAAGCAACCGCATTATGTCCAAACCACCATTGAACCATCGCATCGTTTGTCCCTGCGTACAAGGAAATAGAATGCCAAATAGAGCCCACCCCGGAAACTAAGTAAGTTGGAATTGAAAGGTTGTTAAAAATATAAAGCGCGGAAATCGCTACAAATGTTGCAATAAAATACCACAAACTAATATAGATAGTTTGTTCGCGTCTTACGCCCATTGAACCAAAGAGGCTAACCCCCCACAATACCCACACAACAACGACCAATAAGTCTAGGGGCCATACGAGTTCAGAATATTCTTTTGATTGGCTCATACCGGCAAACAAGCTGACAACTGCCAACGCCATTAGCACGATATAAACCCAAAAATGCAAATGCCCAATCACTTTTAAAAATGAATGCTCATTATAAGAAATTTTTAAAACTCTCTGTCCCAAATAATACCAGGCTGTCCAAATACCACTCAATGTAAATCCATAAATGATTCCATTTGTGTGTAAAGGTCTCAAGCGTCCGAATGTCCCGAACTCACCGGCTAAATAATTAAGGTCTGGGAATGCCATTTGACAAGCTATCACAACACCCAACAACAATCCAACAATACCAAATGCGATCGTTGCAAAAAGAAATAATTTTGCAATGGAGTAATCATACTCTAACGCAGGATTTGATTGCATATTTGCTCCTTCCTCTAAGATTTCCCTCACAATAATGTTTATAGAGAATTTTGTATTTTATAAAAATCTGCATAATCATAAGCTTAAAATTAAACAAATAGTAAATGAAAGCTGATATTAAGCATAATTTCAGGAAATTTTCACACAACGAATTTTATGAAATTTTAGCCTTGAAAATCTGCTAAATCATTTTTGATTTGGTTTTTAAGGATCTTGGATTCTGCATTCTATCTCGCAGAAAAGCACTCTGCAATGCAGAATCTCAAGGGATTCTTTAGAATTTAAGCTTCCAAAAAGCAAAACATAGCATTAAAATAGAGTTAAAAACACTACCAAAGAATCCCAAACTACACTCTACCGATTTCATAAAGCTGCACGACGCCTACAAGATGCCCATTATCTTGGACAACTAATTCTTTGATTTTGTGTTCTAGCATTAGCGATTCTGCCTCTGTCGCCATTGTATCACTTGGAATCGTCTTAGGATTTTGCGTCATAATCTCACACGCTGCGCTTTCAAACTTCTCCGCGCTCAAAGCTCTCCGCAAGTCCCCATCTGTAATGATTCCTAACAATTTATCATTTTCAACTACCAAGCACATACCGAGTTTTTTAGAAGTCATTTCAGAAATCAAATCTTTAAAAGGCGTATTTGGCGCAACAAGCGGTAGATTTTTGTTTATCATTATATCTTTGACACGCGTTAGCAGTTTGCGCCCTAAACTCCCACCGGGGTGGAATAATGCAAAGTCTTCCGGCATAAACTTACGCGCACGCATTAAAGCCACTGCGATTGCATCTCCCATCGCAAGTGTTGCAGTTGTAGAGGAAGTTGGCGCAAGTTGCAAAGGACAAGCTTCTTTAGATACACTGACATTCAAAAAATAATCGCTTTCTTTCGCAAGTGTGGAATCCGCTTTGCCACTCATTGCGATTAAAGGAATCTTACGCATTTTGATAGAGGGAATCAAGCGCAAAATCTCTTCGCTTTCTCCGGAGTTTGAAATCGCAAGCAATGCATCTTCGCTTGTTAGCATACCCAAATCCCCATGCAACGCTTCTGCTGGGTGCAGAAAGAAACTAGGCGTTCCTGTGCTTGCTAGAGTTGCGGCAATCTTCGCCCCAATATGTCCAGATTTTCCCATACCGCTAATCACCAAACGCCCTTTAAGATTCAAAACTTTTGCAATCACCGCATTAAATTCTTCTCCTACAAAAGATTTCAACCCCAAAATCGCGTCCGATTCCAAATCAAACACTTCTTTTGCTATGTTAGTCCAATCTTGCATTTTTCTCTCCTCTACAATAAAATCGCGCCAATCGTTCCACCAATAATCAATGAGGTATTATACATTAAAAAAGTTGGCACACAAGTATCCCAAATATGATTGTGTTGCTTATCTGCATTTAATCCCGCAGTAGGTCCTAAAGTGCTATCACTTGCGGGGCTTCCTGCATCACCTAATGCACCTGCGATTCCAACTAGCAGAATAATTGCAGCAGGTGAAAAACCAAGCGCAGTCCCAAGCGGACAATAGATTGCCGCGATAATTGGAATCGTCCCAAAAGAGGTGCCAATCCCCATTGTAACCAATAATCCCACAAGCAACATCATCAAAGCTCCACCTAATTTTCCCCCCGCAAGAGTTGCAACATATTCTACGAGCGAATGGATTGCTCCTGTTTCTTTCAAAACCGCGCCAAATCCCGCAGCAACCAACATCACAAAAGCAATGAACGCCATCATCTTAAAGCCATTTTCTACGACTTCATCAATCTCACCCCAAGCGATTCCGCCAAGCAATACCATTACAAGGATTCCACACAATCCTCCAAGAGGCAATGAGCCAAGCCAAAGCTGCACACCAAAAGCCACAATCGCGCCCAACAATACCGCAAAGTCTTTGCGTTGCATACGAGGGGATTCCAGCATTGCAAGAGAAGTTTCATCAAGATAAGTGTTTTGATACTCACGCGGCTTACGATAAAACACAAAAATCGCCAAAAGCAAACCTACAAGCATACTCAATCCCCCAATCCACATTACGCTTGATACATCTGCCGCGCTGACAATAACCCCATTTTGGTTTAGTTGGTCGCGCAAAATATTATGAAAAATCAAACCAAATCCAACACTAAAACTCACATAAGGAGCTTTTAAACCAAAAGTAAGTGCACAAGCAACCGCGCGTCTATCAATTTTTAAGCGATTCATTAAAGGCAACAAAGGCGGAATCAGAATCGGAATAAATGCAATATGCACAGGAATGAGATTCTGCGAAAAACAAGCAAAAAAAGCAATGGAAAGACAAAACATTAGGCGACGATTGCGCACGAATCTAGCAATATAGGCAATTAGAATCGCAGTAAGATTTGTCCTTGCAATCGCGCTTGCAAGTGCACCAAGTAAAATATAGCTCAACGCGGTTTCAAGATTCCCCGCCATTCCAGAAATCAACAAACTAATGCTTTTCTCTAGACCAATTCCCCCAAGCACTCCCGCAACCAAAGCAGAAATTAGAATCGCAAGAAGCACATTAAGACGACTTAAACACAGCACTCCCATCAAAAAAATGGACACAACAACAGGATTGGTTAGCATTGATTGCCTTTGTGAAAATTTTAAAAGGGAATTTTACTTAATATAGACTTAAAAACTAGCAAGGATTCTTTGAATTTAGAATCGCGTGTGAATTAGGATTCCAAAACACAAAATCCCCCAAGTTTTTTTGTAAATAATTCTTCACCACATCGCATTTAACTTTAAACAAGAAAAAAACTCTTTTATCAAGTCTTGCCGCACTTTCCATAGATTCAAGATTCCCCATACCTTTTGCCAAAATCAAATCAGCTTGTTCGTAGAGATTCCTTGCATTACTAGAAGCGAAAGATTTTATAAAGCCCGGACTCATCACTCCACTATCCACGACTTCTGCGAGATGAAAAATTGCAGAATCCGTGTTTTTTAAATCCACCAAAGTAATATCGTTGATGATTTCTGCCCCACGAACGAAATAAAAAATCTTCAGTTTCGGATAGAGTGCCTTAAGCACACAAATCAAAACCTCATCAAACTCATTTTCTCCTGCATTATCTCCTATAATTATGAGATTCTTAGCCTTTTCTAAACCGCACATAAAAGATTCTAAATCAAAAACAGCAAAGGGAGATTGTAGAATCTTTTGTGCCTGTTCTTCTAGGCTAAACTGCGTTTGTGCGCCATAATCTAAGACATTCCCAAGCACACAAATCCGAATCGCAAATTCCAAAACTTCCCTTGCTTTAGCGTTATTTTGCAATTTATCTTGCAGGGATTCTAAGAATTGCTGTTTGTAAAGTCTTGCTTTGTCAATACTTTGTTTTTTGATTTGCGCATAAGGTGCAGAGGTATTTAATGCCTTACAAATCTCATCATATACGAGGACTGCTAACATTGTCGGGGGAATCTCAAAATCATTTTCTTCCAAATCTTCTTCCCATTTCTCATCGGGAATTTGATATTTAGGATTCTTTGGAATCTCGTGCTTAGAAGAAGTCAATGAGATTGCGTATTGGGTTTCAAAAAACTCCCGCAGCAAATCTTGCAATCTTCTCTTATCCTTTGGTGTCAATGTGTAATTTTCATTATGCGCGTCTTGGAATCTCAACTCTTGAAAATCCTCCAAGTTTTCAAAAATAGCTTTGACTGCCTCACGCGCTTTTTGTTCCATTTCAAAGGAATCTTGCAGATTCTTATCAGATTGTTTGCATAGGATTCTTGCAGTAGATTGTGCTTGTTTTAGCAAACATTCTAAACACTCATAAGTTAAGTAAATCTTCAATCCTTTACAGACTTTTAAGGCTTTGGCAAATCCTCTTGCACAGCACCTTGTTCTTCACCGGATTCCTTAGCCTTAGCGTCAATCGCCCTACCCCACATCAGCTTATATTTGCGTTTCAAGAAATCAATCTCTTCTTGCGCTGCACGCAGTTGTTCTCGCAGAATCGCAATCGTCTTTTTGTCATCTTCATAGACTTCTTGTGTATTAAAAAGCGCGTCTTTTAGAAATTGGTTTTCGTTCTTGACGCTTGAAATCGTCTCTTCTTTAGAACTCACTACTTTTTCGTGCAAACTTAAAATAGTGCCGATAGTTTTCTCCACGAATCCACTATCCACCGCGCTACTTACAGCCGTATCTCCTTGCACCATCACTGCGCCACCGCTTGTAATGCCACTTTTAACCAAAGCTTGTGTTCCACTTCCTGCGTCAATGAAAAACTGCCCATTTTCTTGTTTGCTTTTGAGTGTCCCATTTGCCACCATTTCTAGCACTTTTTCCTTTTCTAACTGCGCCAATTTCATAAACTCATCTATTATGACCCAAGTTTCCATTATCAAGCCTTTAAAATCACTTCAATATCACTAGAATCCAATTCTACATTTTTGGCTTTCATCACACGATCTTCTTTGAGTTTTCCGCCCAATTCTGCATCACTTAGTGCCAAGATTTGCATTGCGAGATACGCGCTATTGACTGCGCCTGTCTTGCCCAAAGCCACCGTAGCAACAGGCATACCAGAGGGCATTTGAACGGTGGAAAGCAACGCATCAAGCCCCTCTAATGCGCCTCCTTTAAGTGGCACGCCAATTACGGGTTTCGTTGTCATGGAAGCAACAGCTCCTGCTAAATGTGCTGCCATACCTGCTGCTGCGATAAACACTTTCGCGCCTTTTTGTTCGGCATTTTGGACATATTCTTTCGTGCGATTAGGGCTTCTGTGCGCGGAGCTAATAATCACTTCATAAGCGACATCAAACTTCTTAAGAACCTTAATACACTCACTCATTACTTCATAATCACTCTTACTTCCCATTAAAATTGCTACAAATTCCATCATTTCTCCTTTTATAATGCTGATAGCGAAAGCCCAAGCCCTAATAAAAATCCGCCTACTAAAGTGAATAAAAATAAATAAAAAAACAAATAAATAAAAGTCGGCATTAAAACAAGCCACCAAGACCATTGAATCTTATCTGCCAATTTTAACCCGATAAAAAGAAGTTGCAACAGCATTAAAAACCAAGCAAACATCACGATTCCTTTGAAGTTTTTCTTGTAGCTCTCAACCGCACGATTCTCGCGCCTTGTGTCGCCAACACTTCATATTCACAATATTCATCACTAATCATATCTCCCACCACAGGCATACGCTCCAACAAATTAAACACATATCCTCCAATGGTTACTTGTTCGGTATCTTTTTCAAACTCAATCCCCAATATATCCGCCACACGCTCCAAATCCAACATACCATCAAAAGAATAGGAATCCTCATCTATTTTGTGATAGTCCTCGCTTTTTTTGTCGTGTTCGTCGCTAATATCGCCAATGACTTCTTCTAAAATATCTTCCATTGTGAGCAATCCCGCTGTCCCGCCATATTCATCTACAACAAGCGCAGTATGGATTTGACGACGATTCATTTGAATCAAGATATTAGAGATAGAAGCACTCTCTGGCACGATGATAATCTCTCGAATCAGACTTTCTAAATCTTTGGAAGAATTTTCGCTTAGCATTGTTTCAAGCAAATCACGCAAATGCACCATTCCGATGATATTATCCTTGCCCTCTTTACAATAAGGATAACGCGTGTGTTTTGTAGAAGTTACGATTTTCATATTTTCTTCATAAGTATTATCATCATACAAGCAAATCATATCTTTTCTGGGCGTCATAATCTCCTTTGCCATCGTATCAGAAAAGCTCACGGCATTTTGGATAATCTCATTTTCTATTGTATCCAAATAGCCTCCTTTAAGGCTTTCTCCTACGATGATTCTAAGTTCTTCTTCAGAATGCGCGTTTTCTTCTCCCTCACTTGCGGGTTTAATGCCCATTTTGTGCAAAGAAAAAATAGCAAGATAATCAAAAATGCGAATCAATGGGAAGAAAAGAATCCAAAACATATGCAAAGGCTTCGCGACAAACAAAACAGCTTTTTCGGCTTTGGCAATCGCGACAGATTTAGGAATCAACTCACCGGCTACAACATGCAAAAGCGTAATCAAACTAAAAGCAATCACAAAGCTCACCGAATGAAGCAATACAGGATTATCTCCCAAAAAATATTTAAAAGAACCTTCAAGCAAACGCGCAATCGCGGGTTCTCCTACCCAACCTAATCCCAAAGAAGAAAGTGTAATGCCGAGTTGCGTTGCAGAAAGATAAGAATCTAATTTTCCTGTAATCTTAAGAGCTAGTTTTGCGCTTGGCACTTCGCGTTTGCTTAATTCTTCTAGGCGGGAGCGACGAATCTTGACGATTGCAAATTCAGAAAGCACAAAAAAACCATTTAATAGCACCAAAAACAATGCAAAAAGAGCCAAAAGAAACGACTCGGTATCCAAAAAAACTCCTTTAAAAATGGAAAAATAGAAAATTTTGCAATTTTAGCATAATTTTTTTAACGAAAGAAAACTTTATCTTCAATCCATCTTTTTTAATCTTATTTCACTTTTCATCACTTTTTAGTTTTAAGCCTTATATTTCACATTTTCTCGCGTTATTTTGAGATTCTGCCTCTTCGTTTTCTCCCTCTAACTCGCGGATAAACACCTCATCAACGCCCCTACTCAAGCTCATACCAAAAAGCAGAATCGCCCATGAGAGATACACCCAAATAAACAAAAATAGCAAAATACTAAGCGAACCATAAAGCGTCAAATAGGCTTTGTTATAAAACACATAATACACAAATCCCCATTTACAAATAGACCATAAAAGCGCAGTAATAAGGGAGCTTGTCAGAGTGTTTTTGTTGCTAATTTTCGTATTTGCGGAGATTTTAAAAAGCATAAAAAACACCGCCCACACAACCAAATAAGGAATCAGTTGAAAAAACCAAGCAATATAGGTGCTAAAGCCGATTTCTTGCAAATACGCATAGGCTTTCGCGCTTAGATAAATAGAAAACAAAATCCCCAATGGAAAAAGCGTCATACAAGTCCAATATACCGAGATAGAATCCCAAAAACCACGCGCTTTAGAATGAAAAATTTTCCCAGCAATATCTTGATAGTTTTTGAAAAACAAAATAGAAGTAATAAACGCGTAGAGGAATCCCATTCCGCCAAGCTTTGTAGAGTTTTGCAAAAAGCTATCCATATAGTTTAAAAACACATCAGAATGCGTAGGAATGAAATTTGCAATGATCAGATTCTTAAAACTCTCCAAATATTCCTTAAACTCCGGCATTGCCGCGACGAGAGAAAAAATAATCAACAGCATAGGAAGAAGCGCGAAAATCGTATAAAAACTAAGAGAAGAGGCAAAATACAGCAAATCACCCTTTAAAAATACATACAAATACCGCACAAGAAACCAAAGCTTCTTGCCAATACCCTCCAGCCACTCTGTGCCAAACCACTCCAATAAACGCGAAATTTTGCTGCCTTTTTCGTTGATTTCTTCGTGTTGCGATTCCACTGCTATCCTTTTGTTATTAATCCATCAAAACCGATGATTCCGCCATTACAAGTAAAAACATCTACAACACCACAATAATAAAATTTTACTCACAGCTTGTTGCGATTTCATATCCATAGGACTTAATGCGCTCCACTTCGTCTTTTGGGGTATTGCCCTTAGTTGTCAGATAATCCCCCAAGACCACTGCATTAATCCCGCATTCAAACAGCATTTTTTGGTTATCTCCAAACACTCGCTCCCTCCCTCCAGCAATCATTAATCGCGCATTAGGCAAATACTCACGCGCCAACTTTACGCATTCTAAGGCTTCTTCTTGGCTTAGAATCTCTTGGCTTAGAGGCAATGCAGGATTAGGGATAAAAAAATTAATCGGCGTGGTGTGTGGGTTTAATGTGCGCAAAGCAGAGAGTAAATCTATCCTATCTTGCCAACTCTCACCAAGCCCAAAGATTCCACCACTACACAATCCAAGCCCAGCTTTTAGGGCATTTTCATTCGTCTCATACCGCTCCGCAAAACTATGCGTAGTGCAAATTTTAGGAAAGAAATTTTGGCTTGTCTCTAAATTATGATTATAACTCGCGATTCCAGCTTTCTTTAGCTCCATCAGCGATTCAACACTCGCGATTCCACTACAACCAATCAAATGCAAATGCAATCCGCTTTTTACGATTTCACGCGCCGCCTCTGCGATATATTCTGTTCTCTTGCTATCAAGATTACGTCCGCTTGTAACAAGACAGAATCCAAGCGCACCATTTTCACTCGCCCTTTTGGCTTCTTCTAGGATTTGAGGAATAGGCTTGTATTTATAGCGGTCTATGTCTGCATTATACTTCGCACTCTGTGTGCAATACGCACAATCTTCGGCACAACTTCCACTTGAAACATTGCAGATTGTGCATAAAAAAATCGGACTCATTTGGATTCCTTGAGGACTTCTTCGCGTCCATCAAAACTTTGAATCTTAATGCTAGGATTCTTAAAATAAAATACTTCAAACTCCGGATTTTGTGGCGTTTGGCAGATTTGCTTAACCAAAGGATATTTTGCAAACATTGCCTCTTTAACAGCAAGATTGTCTTCAAACACAATCTCCGCGCGGATTCTAATCCAAGTGCCGACATTATCATAAGCGCAAAGCTCCACATTTGGAAAGCTTTGAATATGCTTAAACAAGCCTTTTTTATTAGAAGTGCAAGAATAAAGCTTCCCTCCATAAAACAAAGGAGACTGAATCGGGCGCACACGCGGATTTCCACATGTGCCTTTAGTCGCCAAAAATCCTACATTTTTATCCAAAAATTCTAAAACTTCTTGTGTCATTTGATTCCTTTTTGTTTTAAGATTTTAATTCCCCTTATGCCTCGGGGTCGTCAATTCTTTCTTTGCAAGAAATACATTCTAATATCGGCTTCTTGCGGAATGTGCGCCTTGCCATTAAGGATTGGCATTTGGGGCAACGATAATTTGTCGGAGGGAAATTTGCCAAAAAATCGCATTTAGGATAATTCGCACAACCATAAAACTTCCCGCGTCTTCCCATACGCTCTAAAATCTCTCCCCCACATTTAGGACACTCTACATTCTCTAGCTTTTGCGGAACGAATCTCTGCGCAGGATTGAGCGGTTTGGCGTTTTTGCATTCAGGATAGCCACTACACGCGAGAAATTCCCCATTTCTTCCGCGTTTTTTAACCATAGGCTTACCGCATTTCTCGCATACGCCCAAATCTTCAGATTCCTCATCTGTGGCATTAGAATCCTTTTGGATAAATTTACATTTCGGATAACCACTACACCCGACAAACTCACCATATCTGCTACTTCTACGCACCAATTCTTTACCACAAAGCGGACAAAATTCGCCTGTTGGGATTGCGATTTTTTGGCTTTGAATTTTTGTTTTGCCCTCGCTAATTTTTTGGATAAATGGCTCGTAAAAACGCCATAGCAACTGCTGCCAATCTTGCTTGGATTCCGCAACTTCGTCTAGCTTTTCCTCTAACTGCGCAGTAAATTTAGAATCCACAATTTCATTGAAATGTTGCTCCAACAACTCTACGACTTTAAACGCAATCTCTTGAGGCTTGATTTGCTTTTTTTCTATTGCGATATAATCCCGTGAAGTTAGCAAAGAAATCGTGGGTGCATAAGTGCTTGGACGCCCGATTCCTAAGGATTCCAAAGTCTTAATCAAACTCGCTTCAGAGAATCTCGCAGGTGGTTCTGTTTGATTTTTTTGTTCTTTGCATTTTTCTAATTTCATCGCACTTCCGACTTTTAAAAGTGGTAGCAATTTGTCTTTATCCTCGCTACCAAGTACACGATAAAAGCCATCAAACACGAGTTTGCGCCCTTGTGCTTTTAGTAACGCACTCTCACTTGCAATCCACAAACTTTGCGATTCAAACTCCGCATCACTCATTTGCGAAGCAAAGAATCGCTTATAGATGAGCGCATAAAGCTTTAATTCATCACCTTTTAAATACTGCGCTGCAACTTGTGGCGTGAAGTCCATTAAAGTCGGACGAATCGCTTCGTGCGCTTCTTGTGCGCCTTTGGATTTAGTCGCATAGATTTTGGGCTTACTTGGCACATATTCCTTACCATAAGTCTTGGCAATCACCGCCCTTGCTTCATCTTGGGCAATCTTGGCGATATTCAAACTATCCGTCCTCATATAGGTAATCACTCCCATTGAGCCTTTATGTGTCATTACCCCCTCATAAAGCTTTTGCGCAGTTTGCATTGTGCGAGAGGGTGAGAATCCCAAACTAGAACTTGCCGCTTGTTGCAAAGTAGAAGTCATAAAAGGCGGAGGCGTTGCACTTTTGCGTTTTTTGTTTTCAATCTTTTGAATCTTGAAATTTGATTTTTTAAGGGATTCTACGATGTTTTTTGCTTCTTCTTGACTTTGAATACTTAGTTTTTCCATCTTCTTACCGCCAAATTCTACCAACTCCGCTTCTATCCCACTTGCTTTGTTCTCTAACTGACCAAAACTGCTTTCAATCACATAATAAATAACAGGCTTGAAGTTTAGAATCTCTTTTTCTCTATCTACGATAATTTTTAACGCGCTACTTTGCACCCTACCCGCACTTAAACCGCGCTGAATCTTAGAGGAAATCAAAGGGCTTAAACGATAGCCTACGATTCTATCTAGCAATCGTCTTGCTTGTTGTGCATTGACTTTATCCATATCAATCAAGCGCGGATTCTTCAAAGAATCCTCTATCGCCTTTTGGGTGATTTCGTGAAACACGATTCTAGGCAATTTTTGCGGGTCTTTTTCTATTGCTGTAGCAATATGATAACCAATCGCTTCTCCCTCTCTATCCTCGTCGGTCGCGATATAAATTTCTTTGGAATTTTTCGCCAATTTCTTTAGCTCACTCACTACTGCCTTGTGCGATTCGTCAATCTTGTATTCTGGGATAAAAGTTTGGTTTTCTATTTTGATTCCAAAAGTGTGTTTTGGCAAATCACGAATATGCCCTTTTGAGGCAATCACTTCATACTTTCCGCCCAAAAAATTTTTGATTGTTTTTGCTTTTGTCGGGGATTCCACGATAATTAAACTTTTCAAAATCTCTTACCTTAAAACTTTAATGATTTAAAATTTTCTAATCATACAAAAATTTACACTAAAATTTCAAGATTCTTTAAAAGATTTCATTGTAAATTATTTGGTATGCAAAGTGTGGATTGCCGCAACTTCTGCGAAGTCTCGCAATGACGACTAGGGCTTCATTGCGCTCTTGTTAATCCCTCACAAAATCCCTATAAATCGCACCGCCTACTTGAGCTTTAGCAAACGCGATAAAATGGTGATTTCTCACGCTTGGTTTGTTGTATTCCAAAGGATTTTTGGTGAGGCAATCAAGCATAACGCCACCGCTTTCTTCTAGAATAATATCACTTGCTGCGGTATCCCATTCGCTCGTGCCATTAAAGCGCGGATAAATATCCGCCCTGCCCTCTGCAAGTGCGCAGACTTTAAGCGATGAACCATACTTTTGCACTTTTAAATCGTATTTTTGGATAAATTCTTGCGTTTCTTTCGCGCTATGAAACACAGAATCACACGCGATGATTCCTGAATCTTGCACGATTCTATCGCCATTAAGTTTGCGTTTGCGCGATTCTAGCCATTGGGCATCAATGCCTTTAGAATTTAGCGCGTCTTGTAGCATAGTAGATTCATAACCAAAACTCCCAAAGTCTTTTAACGCAATAAAAAGTTGATGAAATGCCGGCGCATAGACGACACCTAGAATCGGGCGTTTTTGATGGATTAAGGCGATATTAATCGTCCAACCGCCATTTTGGGCTAAAAAATCTTTCGTGCCATCAAGCGGGTCAATCAACCAATAATACTCTAAATTTTCGCGCTCCTTAAAGTCCAAAACCGCCTCTTCTGAACAGACTTGATAGGGAGAATGCGCTTTTAATTCGCGCATAAGAAGCGCATTGGATTCCAAATCCGCTTGAGTAATCGGCGAAGAATCGCTTTTGAGTTCAAAATCCTTTATCCCATAATATCGCATGGCGACTTTCCCGGCTTGAAGCGCGATGAGCGCACATTGATAGAGTAAATGTTGCATTGGTTTGCCTTTGTGCTTGAATCAAGTTTAATTTGTATCCAATTTAAACTTTAAAGCTTATCAAAATTTCGCCCAAACTTAAAGAATCGCAAAAAAATTTGATACAATAGCAAGACGCAAACCTAAGCTGTAAGGATTCTATACAAAAATGGATTTTTCTAAAATTTCTGTTACAATACTTGTCAAAAATGCCCAAAAAACCCTCTTAGAATGCCTAGAATCTTTGAAAAATTTTGATGAAATTATCCTGCTGGATAACCAAAGCGACGATGATACACTAAAGATTGCTACAAATTTCAAAGAAAATTTCCCGAATCTCCACATTTATAGTAGCGAATTTATCGGCTTTGGTCCTTTGAAAAACCTAGCCCTCTCTTATGCAAAAAATGAATGGATTTTAAGCATTGATGCTGATGAAGTTTTGGAATCTAGCTTCCTAGAGGAGCTTAAAAGCCTTTCGCTTGAAAAAGAAAATATCCTCGCACTGCCTAGAAAGGATCTCTACAGAGGCGAATGGATTAAGGCATGTGGCTGGTATCCTGATTATGTCTATCGCCTTTTTAACAAAACTTGGACGCGCTTTAACGATAATGCAGTCCATGAAAGCCTGATTTGCCAACCCAATACGAAGATTATCAAAACCCAAAACGGCTTGAGGCATTACGCGTATGATAGCATTTATGGTTTGCTAGAAAAATGCCAAAAATACTCTAATCTTTGGGCGCAACAGAATCTGCACAAAAAAACTTCAATGAGCCAAGCTGTGATTCGTAGTATTTGGAAGTTTTTTAGGGATTATTTTTTAAAGAAAGGAATCTTTTATGGTTATAAAGGCTTTGTGATAAGCTTTTGCAATGCTTTGGGCGTGTTTTTTAAATACGCTAAGCTGTATGAGCTAAAGCGTAAGATTCCGACTTGTTCGCTCATCATCACAACTTATAACAGCAAGGACTGCTTGAAATTGGTGCTTGAGAGCGTCAAAAAGCTTGAGTTTTATCCCAATGAAGTTTTAATCGCAGATGATAGAAGCACAGAAGACACCGCCGCGCTGATTCAAGAATATCAGCAAAACTTCCCTTGTCCCTTAAAACATATTTGGCAAGAAGATGAGGGATTCCGCTTGAGTGCTATTAGAAACAAAGCCATCGGAGCTGCAATAGGAGAGTATTGCATTATCATTGATGGGGATATGATATTAGAGCCTCATTTTATCAAAGACCATTTGGATTTTGCTAAACACAAAGTGTTTTTGCAAGGTTCAAGAATTATCTTAGATGAGAGAAGTTAAAAATCTAGTGGGGCATTTTGTCTAAAAATTTATCAATTTTTAACCCAAAATAGGTCATAAAATTGCTATGTGCTGAACCACATTTTGGGTATTTTGCGAAGTCGCTATCATTCATAATATGCACAAGGATAAGTCGCACTTAAGTGCTTTGCTAGATTGTTAAGCTTTTGACGCACAACCCCACTGATAGAATTGCTTAAAATATGAAAAACATAACCCTCATTTTGATTTTCTTTGTTTAAACTTGCAAAATCAAAATTCCGCACATTTGCATAAGTCTCTCCAAACTCCGCACTTAAAGTTTTAGTCTCACAAATTTCTTTAAATGTCTGTTTGGCATTGGTATTTTGGATAATACTTGTCATCAAAACTGCTGTGTAGGGAATATAATTTTCGTCCGCACTAAAAACAATATGGAACATATTTTCTCCTAGTCTTATAAAACTCTGTGTCGTGGTTTATTGCATAACTATATTTTAACTAAATCTCATACAAATTTACTCTCAAATCTCCAAATCGCTTTTAAAGTCAATCTCACACCAACCACCATAAATCTCCACCGCTTTAGCATTATCAAATGCATCAATCAATCCCTGCAAAAAGCTTGTCATATACATATTATCAAAGTCCTTACCATCATATAGCGCATTTCTATCAAGCTTATCATAGAATCCTAAAACTTGTGGCAAAAACTCACACGAAAACTTAAAAAGCCCGATATACTGCCCCTCTATTTCCTCATAACTCATAGGTTTTTTGCCAAGCTCTTTGATGTTTCCAGATTCAAGCTTCAATGTCTCCGCATCATCAAGAGGATTTTCAAATCTCTTTTCCCACAATGTGCGCCAGTCCTTATCCACAACGATATTTAAATCTCCTTGCGATTGCGCTAATGTCTGCACAATGTCTGCACTATACACAATATCCGCATACGACACGACCAAGTCCTGTTTCTCTCTCACACAAGATTCTATAAACTCCCGCGCACAAAAAAGCGTTTGCACCATATTAGTTTTATCAAATTTGGGATTTTGATAAAGTTTTGTAATGTCAAATCGCTCCTGCACATAAGTTTGCAAGACTTCAAACAAATACCCGCCCACAACTGCAATCTCGCTAATCCCCGCTTCTCTTAGCGCACTAATCTCATAATCAATAATTTTCTTCCCGCAATATTCCACCATACATTTTGGATTCCCTTTGGTTAATGGCATAAGCCTTGAGCCAAACCCCGCTGCTAAAATCAATGCTTTCACTCTCAATCTCCTTATGAATTTCTCTAACTTTTAGACAAAATTAGCCCAACCTGATTTTAATAAATTCAAAACTACCCGAAAGATTTCTTTGCCACTCCAAGCCATTCTTGAAAAATTTTGTCATTTTCCATACCATTTGTGCGTTCAATATGCCACATTAGCCCAAAAATCGGCTTAGTTTTATGCCTAAAAGCCTCTATGCTATCATCTTGTGCCTTCGCTAGAGACTGCAAAGAATCCCCGAGTGTGGTAATTCCATAATTATGAAAAGAATTTACGATAAATTCTCTGTTACTTTGGGATTCCATCACTTGATGATTGCCGATATGCCCATCTAGGGATTTTAAAGTAGAGTCAAAATACTCCGCGATTCTTTGCGCCCCGCGACAGATTCCAAGCAAGGGAAGAGATTTTTGCATACAATGCGTGATAATCTCACCCTCATAATCATCACGCATTTGGGAAATGGGATTATCATTTAAAGAAGCTAAATCATTCCCACCACTTAAAATCACCCCCGCTAAAGATTCGCCTAAAGTTTGCGCATAAGTTTTAAAAGGAATCGCATAACTTAATGGCAGAGGCAAGAATCCCAATAGAGAGGCATTGAAAAATTCCCCCCATTCCACACTTAAGGCTTCCCTTATTTCTACATAACTTTCGTTTTCTATAATGCGTTGAGAAATTGCGATGAGTTTCATAAGACGATAATCTGCCCACTTTCGCAATCTAATTTAATGCGCTTTGCTTTTATATATTTTTCAAACGCCTCTTCACCCACGCCAATAGCAGCAGGCAATCCTAACTCACTTGCACGAATTGCCATATGGGAGTTTGCGCCACCATAGCAAGTAATCAATCCCGCGATTCCTTTAGCAAAAAGATAATCAAATCCCGGGTCAGCAGACTCAATAAGGACAATCTTATCCTCTAGCTCACTCTGACTAGTTTGCGCCACCATAGCACTTATAGACTTTTGTGTAATAAAATTTGGCACGATTTCTTGCTCAAAAAAATGGATAATTTGTGCTCTATCAGTGATAAGCATAGGGAGTTTTAATGCCAAAGTCAAGGCGTATTCCTCTTTGTGTCGCTTAATCTCTTCTAAAAACCGCTCTTTAGGGCTTTTAGAATATAAAGACGCATAGAGATTTAGGATACTTTGAATATCCAAATGTGCCATCTCTTCTTTTGGGATTCCATAGTATTCCCCAAACTCGCCGATTAATACAAGCGCACGGGAAAGCAATCGCGTAAATTCAAATTTCGCATATTCTCTCCCTTCAATCGCCTTTTTTAGAAATTTTAAAAACTCTTTTGCTTCAATCTTCAATCCATGTTCGCTTAAAAGTGTATTTAAGGATTCTAGCTTTTGTTTTGATAAAACAAAATGGGAATCTTCTAGATTTAATTTTTGTTTAGAATCCAAATCAAAATAACTCTCAAAACTCTCATCATAGCGCGGACTTAAAATATTATAAGTTGAAGGGCGCAAATGCCCAAATTCCGCTAGAAATTCTTCTTTTGTTTCACTATCAAGATGAGCGACTTTTATGCTCAAATTCTTACTCACCGTGCTTAGAGAATTTAGGAAATCATGCTTTTCTTGATGCGTAAAGAATCCAATCTCTACAAGAGAGTTTAGCAAACTCATTGCGACAAATCCAGCCCTTGCAATCCCAGCAAAAGGCAGCGTCCCATATCTTTTGCAAGATTCTAGTAGCCAATAGATTTTATCAAGTGTTGGGAGATTAGAATCCTCTAATTCTTGATAGATTCCTTTAAGCTTTTGAATCTTTTTTAAGTCTTTTAAATATAAGCCCTTTTTGGGATTAATGATAGAATTTGTTAATTCCAACAAAGCAAATTCTAGCCGCTTAATCTCATTTTCATTGAATCTTCTCTCAAGCAAAACTCTAAGTTTATTTGGGATATTTAAATCATAGCAAGAAAATACGATATTAAACTCTATTTTATCGTGAAATTGTGGGTTTGCCTCCAATGTATCCAAATAATAATCTACAAGTTTGGAGGCGATTTTTTTGTTTAGAGTTTTGGGGATAAAAGAATTAAACGAAAGCCGCACATCAATGTATGGAATCCCCAAAAAAGAGTGCATTAGCGGGTGCGAACGCAAAGCCAAATATCCATAATTATCTCTCTGATACGCCCAAATATTATCCGTGATAATTTCTTTATACAAACTCAACGCTAGTCGCTTGGGCTTAAGCCCCAGAATCTCTGCAGGATTCCAATCGGGCATTACGCCAAAAATAGTGCGCTTCCCATAAACATCAGGAGTCTGCTTTTGCAAGGAAACAAAACGCTTTTGTAGCCTCTCCAAAACCTCCAATGGCAACGCATTGTAAAGATTTAGTTTAGATTTAATCACTAAAGGACGCACTTGCAAACAATACAAATCTTGCTTTTTATCAATGGCAAATTCCACATCTAAAAATGGGCAATCAAATAAAACTTCCAACTCTTTAAGCATTTTTATGACAGATTGAAGCGCGAAATCATTAGGTAACTCCGCGTCTTTATGGCTAAAAAAGCTTAATCCCTTTGCGCTCCCATCTGTAATGGAGCTATTAGACCCACTTTTATCGTATTCAATACAATAATAAGGTGCGAGTGTATCTTTGTCCGCACTCGTTGCCACACCACACATTGCAATATTTTCCAACATTGGCTGGATTAAAATTTCATCGTCCAAATTTGGCATTGAATTACCAACCTTTACCAAACTTGCTTTTAAGGTTTCTATGTCATTGGGAGCGACATTTGGGATACTCAAAAATGCACCTGCATTGGAGGATTCCACACTATCTTCACTCTTGGAAGAACTACGGATAATCAAAAGATTTGTAGGATTATTTTGGGTGAGCTTTGCAATAGATTCTAACACTTTGTCTTCATTTTCTTGAATCTCTTTCATGCTGGTAATAACAAGCGGTAGAACTTTGGCATTTTTCAGGATTGTTTGCAGCATTAAGAGATTTTGCGCTTTGGAAACAAATGATAATCTTTGCATTCTTTGCCTTTTTAAAAGTCTTGGGTGGTATTATAGCTTATTTATGCTTTGATAAGAGAAACATTGGGTTGGGATTTCATATTGCGCTTTGCTTTGCCTTGTGTCATTGCAAGAAGTTACTCAATGCAACTTGGTGGTGTGCAATTTGTGAAGCAAATTTTACCCGCGCTATGCAAATCTACGATGTTGAATCAAAGGGATTCTACTATGGAATCCCTTTCCCTTATTGCTTGTTTGCTTTCATTAGTATTTGACTTTTTGGGATTCTGCATTGTTTCGCATTGCCTTGTGTCATTGTATGAAGCGTAGCGACAAAGTAATCCACACAATCTTAAAACAAACTAAACTTTCCTTGCGCTCCAGCACCGCGTGGTGTATTTGATGTCAAATTCTTTGGGCAAGGCTTCTTGCATTTTGGCTGTGATTTTGGCAAAAATCTCCTGCCCCTCTTTGGTTTCCAAATCCCAATAAGGATTCTTGACGCTTTTCCACGCATTGAGATAATTCTCTAAACTTTGGTGAAAATAAAAATCCTCTTCAAGATAAAGGATATTATCAAACAGCTCTTTATGCTCTTCGATAATCGGTCTTTGGTCTTCTCTTCTCACACCTCGTGTGTAGTTTGGCACGATTTCCATAATCACATTTTCCGCCGCTTCTTGAATCTTGTCTTTCAAATCCCGATGATTCCACATACAAGAAAAATAACAATTCTCCTTAAGCAGTCGGTGCGCTTCTTTGAGGGCTTCTACCCTATCCATGACATTAAAACTGCTTCCAAAGGTAACCCAATCAAAACTCCCACTCTTCAAAGTAGAATCCACACCTGTAGCCCTCACCCACTCTATCTTTTGCCCTTTAGTGCGCTCTAGCCCAATCTCACGCATTGCGTCATTTGGCTCGACACTCACGACTTCACACCCACGCTCCAAAAGCATAATGCTTAGATTCCCTGTGCCTGCGCCAATATCGGCTACTTTTATGGACTTCGCACCCTTGTCAGAGGCTAAAGCTATGAGCATATCAATACTTTTTGGTGCGTAATTAGGGCGATAGCTGTAATATTTTGCATGTTTTGTATAATCCCAAACTTGTTCTACGATTTTTTCCATTGTTGTGTTCCTTATCACTCTTAAGGCTAGAGCGATAAGGAATCACATCATGCTTTCCTCACACTCCAAGCCCGAATCTTATAGGGGATTTCTATGATGTCTAATCCTTTGATTTTAGATTCAATCATTACTAGAATCTCCTTCCACCTCTGCTCTCCCGCTTGAGCTTGAATATCATTGACAGAATGCCACGCTCCAAGATAACGCGCTTTGTCCATTACCTCAACATAATCACATTCCATAAAAAAATAATCCTTAAAATCACCCGTGGAGAGCAGAATCTCTTCCCATTTTTTTACATTTTGTGTCCCGCTGCTCACTCGAGCAAGCTCTGGAACAATATGTTTAATCTCTTCTTCAATTTCATAAAATACAGAATCCTCTAGGATATTTCTAGGATTCCATATAGCAGTGAAGTATTGCCCCCCCCCCGCGCGGGATTCTGAAGCCTTAGAATCTTTTAAGATTCTCGCAAATTCTGGCAAAGATTTTGCAGGGTCAGTCCAATGGAATGAGCTTGCCATAATCACCCAATCCGCGATTCCACTTTGCACACCTGTTTCCTCTCCGCTGCCTTTTTGCCATTTGATATTTGTGCCTTTGGTGTAGGTAATGCCCTCCTCGCGCATATTATCATTTGGCTCTACGGCAATCACTTGCATTCCAAACTCACTTAGCATTTTGGTGAGCTTCCCTGTGCCTGCGCCGACTTCTACGATTTGTAGATTTTCTAATGGCTTTTGCGTATCATTGATACAAGCAATCAATTTTGACAACAGCATCGGACTATAAGCGGGGCGATTATGATAATGTTTCGCCACTTGCGTAAAATCACCTTGTCTCATTTCAAACCTCCTAAAGATAAAATTGCAGATTCTCTAAAATCTCTCTGCGAGATGATATGTCGCTTCATTATGTGCATTCTTGCTCCTTACAAATTGATAAAAACTCTTCAATTTGATTGAAAATATCCTGCACTTTTTGTTCTAATCCATTTGGAGAGGAATTTTGCAAAATTATATCTGCATTTGGCTCAACAAAAGGAATATCCACACCTACAACATTTTGGATTATGCCTTTTAAAGCACCGCTATAAAGCCCTTTTTGGTCGCGCCTTTGCAATTCTTCTAAAGAACATTCCACATAAACTTCCAAATAGTGTTGCAAAGTTTCTCTATTGTATTTATAAATCTCATCAAAAAGCGAAATTGTGGTTACAACCACAACCAAACCTTGTGAGCTTAAGAAATGCGCAAATTTTGAGCGTTTGAGCGCAACTTCAATCCTTCCCTGCTTATCGTATTCAAAATGTCCCAATAGCTCACGCAATTCATCACCATCTAAATAAACGACATTTGGAATCTCGCTTTTGATTGCCTCATATAATGCCTTACCAAGTGTGCTTTTGCCACTTCCTGCCAAGCCACAAAGCCAAACTACAAGTCCTTTACCCTCTTTTACCCACATACGGCTTCCTTTACCGCCTTAATCACTTCTAATACTTCCAAATCACTTAAATGCTCACCCATTGGAAGCGATAGAATCTCATCTTGCCAAAGAGAAGCGTTTTTGCATTTGGATTCCGCAATAAAGGGCACATTAGAGTAAGCAGGAGTATTTGGCAGCGCGATAGGATAATGTAAACCATATTCAATGTCGCTTTTTTTAAGAGATTCCATCACCGCTTGACGATTCTTCACGCGAATCACAAACAAATGCCACGCACACAGACAAGAATCTTTAATGTGGGGCAAAACAATACTTTCACAATCCTTAAGCCCCTCTAAATACATTTTTGCCACCTCTCTGCGCCTTATATTCCAAGATTCCAAATGTCGCAGTTTAACGCGCAGAATCGCAGCTTGTAGATTATCAAGTCTTGAATTTCTCCCTACGATTCTATGCTCATATTTCTTCAACCCCCCATGATGCGCGATTTCTTCACAATGCTTTAGCAATTCTGCATTGCAACTTACAATCGCCCCGCCATCACCATACGCACCAAGATTCTTTCCGGGATAGAAGCTAAAAGTCGCAATATCTCCAAATCTTCCCACACATTGTCCATTAAACCGCGCTCCATGCGCTTGTGCACAGTCTTCAATCACGCGGAGATTCTTCTGCCTAGCAATCTCCAAAATCTCGTCTATCTTAGCGCTTTGTCCATACAAATGCACAACCAAAATCGCACTTGTTTGCGGAGTGATTTTGGAGCGTAAATCCTCTAAATCTAGCGTATAATCCTCTCCACAATCCACAAACTGCACTTTAAGTCCATTGCGCACGACCGCTTCGGCACTTGCGGCAAAGGTATTTGCCGGGACTAGCACCACAGAATCCTTTGGCAAATGCAACGCTTCTATTGCAATCTCAAGCGCGTCCGTGCCATTAGCGACACCCAAAGCCTTAAGCGCATTGCTCCTATCATCTAAATACTGCGCAAACTCTTCTTCAAACGCGCAAACCTCACTACCACCGACAAATGCACCACTTTCAATCACGCGCGTGATTGCGCTATCTATTTCCTCTTTAATACCCAAATACTGCTTTTTTAAATCCAAAAATTTTACCATACTCTATCCTATCTTTGAAATAAGCTCTAATGCTTGAATCACGGAAATAATCCCTTGATGATTCTCCCTTGGTTTTTGTTTATCCATAATGCAACTTACAAAATAATCCACAGAATTACTTAAAGACATTTTGTTTAGTAGCTTTGGAGTCTCCTCTTCACCATAGCGATATTGCACCATTTTTTCATACAATTTCGCCTTGCCAAACTCTTCATTGAGTATTACTCCAGCGTTATAAAGCCGAATCTTATCGTTTTTGGTATCATCATAAAGTGCGGTGAGGTTCGTCCCTCCAATAATCATTTCACGAATCTTAACAGGACTAAGCCATGAAACATTGATACCCACTAGCACACCATTAGCCAACTCTAAATTGACATCACCAAAAGCATTATTGGGGAAAGTCCCATATTTTTTAATAAAAGCTGAAGCCCTTTTAATATCAAGCCCCACTAAATACTCAATGATAGACAAATCATGCACAGCCAAATCCCACAAAACATCAACAGCACTTTGAAATAAGCCAAGATTGATTCTCCGCGCATTAATATAAATAATATCTCCAAATTTGGATAAATTTTTCTTAAGATATTTTACGGGTTCAGAATACACAAAGACATGGTCTGCCATTGTGATAAGATTATTTTTATCGGCTATTTCTAGTAATTGATATGCTTCACTTAAATTAGTCGTATAAGGTTTTTCTATGAAAGTATGCTTTTGAGCATTTAGAGCTTGTAACCCTACGCTAAAATGTGTTTGGGGGGGCGTTGCGATAAAAACCGCCTCTATATTCTCATCACCAAGCAAATCTTTAAGGTTTCTAAACTCCTTAAAAGCGTATAATTTGCGTGCCTCCTCTAGTCTATCTAAACTCAAATCAAAAATACTATAAAGCTCCAACCTATCATTTGCCACAATCGTTTTTGCCAAATTAATCCCCCAATAGCCATAACCAATCAAAGCTACTTTCATCTTTTCCATACCCTTACCTTATAACTCCCTTATTAATCGCGCAGGATTCCCCGCATAAATACCCTTTTTGGTAATATTCTTAGTTACCACACTACCCGCACCTATTACCACTCCATCACAAATCTCAACAGGCAATATTGTAGCATTAGAACCAATGCTCACGCAATTCCCAATTTTGGTCTCTCTCCAAAATGTGGAATCCCTGCCCGGACAGCCTTTCTCAAACAAATCATTGATAAACATCACCCCATGCCCAACAAAGCAAGATTCCCCAATCTCCACAAGTGAGCAGATGAAACTATGGCTTTGGATTCTACTTTTTGCCCCAATTCTCACATCTCTTTGAATCTCTACAAAGGGACCAACAAACACTTCATCGCCAAGCTCACATTCATAGAGATTGCAAGGTTCTACAATTTTAACATTATTGCCCATTTTTACATCTTTAATCTGACTTTTCAACAAAGTAAAATTTCCTCCCTCCGATGAAACAATAGGGTGGCTCAAATCCCGGCATTGCCGTGGCGCGGATGATTTTTTCAATTAAAGCCCCCCCCCCCGCAAGATTCTAAATGGATATTTTTAAGATTCTCAATCTCTGCTCTTGTGTGAAATTCACGCCTACAAGAATAAATAGAATCTTGGGAAATAAGGGAATATTCACCTTTTAAAATTTTAGGCAAAGAATCACAAAATAACTCAAAGCCTTTTTTGTTTGCCAAATCTACAAGTTCTCCCACGAAACAATTTTTAGGAATCTCAAAACGCACTTGAAAAGCTATATCTCCACCATCCACTCTTCCCTCCATTTTGTGAATACTTACTCCAAATTCTTTATCCTCATTCAAAATCGCGAAAGAAAACTGATTACACCCCCTATATTCTGGCAAGGGTGCTAAATGCAAATTGAGTGCAATTTCTTGCGCACACTTTAAAAGAAAGGATGATAAAACCTCGTGATATTGCACGCTTAACAAAATATCAAATTCTAGCTCCAACAATTCTTGAATATCGCTTAAGATTCTAATTCCTTTATGTTGGCAAAACTCTTTAATTTCTTTCCCTCTAGGTGCGACACCAACAGCTAAAATTTCGTAGTCTAATTTGGCTTGACGCGAAAACAATTCCTCTAAGCATTTTGCTCCTAACTCCTTGCCTCCCAAAAAAACGATTTTTTTCATTTTTGATACCCTAGTTTGCACTTTTGCGGGTGGAATCGCAAAAAAACTTCCTTGCCCGTCTCTATGGATTCATACATTGCGACAATTAACTCTAAGCTTTTACGCCCCTCCAATCCATCTACCAAAGCTTTTGTGCCATTTTGGATAGAATCTACTACATGCAGATAATATTCTTTGTGTCCAAAACCATAAACATTTGGAGGATTGACAGAATATTTTTCCATGATTTCCTTATCCGATTCCAACGCATTAGCAAAATTCCAATGTTTGATTTCATTTACAGCAAATCCACCAATCTCTACACTTCCAAACTCTCCTAAAATTGAAATGCTCCCCTCCAAATCACGCGGACGCGTAGCAGTCGTAGCCTCAATCACACCTAAAGCACCGCTTTTAAACTTTAAAACTGCCACCCCTGTATCTTCAGTTTCTATATCACTCAAAGCTGTGCGCCCTTTAGCAAACACACTTTCCACATCACCCAACATCCACTCCAACAAATCAATATGATGACTTGCCTGATTGGTAAATACCCCTCCATCTTGCGCCCAAGTGCCACGCCAAGAATCTTGCTTATAATACGCATTATCCCGACACCAACGCACTCGCACACTTCCCATAACAATCTTTCCAAACCTCCCAGCTTCTAATGCTTCGCGCAATTTTTGGACAGGCAAATTGTAGCGATTCTGCTTTACAACAAAGAGTCGAATCCCATGTTTATCACAAGATTCTATCATTTTATCTGCATCATCTAAAGTTAAAGCCATCGGCTTTTCTACAACGATATGTTTTTTATAGGGTGCAACTTCTAAAGTGTTTTTGGCATGCATTCCGCTAGGTGTTAGAATTGCAACTAAATCAATCTGTTCTCCACAATCCTTCATCATAGAGTCCAAATCACTAAAGTAAGGCACTTGGTATTTATCGCCAAAAGATTCTGCCCTTGTTTTGTCAATGTCGCACACACTGATAAGTTTTGCTCCTGTAATTTCACCACTACTTAGTAGTTGTGCATGACGCACTGCAATCCTCCCACAACCAAGCAATGCCACACCTAACATTTTGCCTCCTTTAAAATTTGAGATTCTATTCTATCAATGATCGCATTAAAGTTGCATTCTCCTTGCACAAAATAACTTTGCGATTCGATTCTTTTACCCAACATTTTTTTGGCAATCTCTAAAATCTCTTGACAATTTTGACTCCAAAACATTAATTTATGTTTAATTAGATATTGGTCGTGAATTAACCAAATAGAGCGAGTAGAAATTGTTGGAATCCCATAACAAATTGCTTCTAAATTCATCGTGCCACCCCCACCGATAAATAAATCAATAAAAGGATAAAATTCTTCAGGCTTTAATTTCTCTTCTAAAATCGTTGCGACTTCTCCAAAATCTCTTTTTAGCCTATCTTTTTCATATCTTGGCATGATGATAATATTTGCATCAATTTCTTTTTTCAAAAGCGGAATCACCTCATAAATAATCGGAATCTGCTCTTTGACATAATGTGCTTTATATTCTTCTTCGCGCACAAGGATTGTAGGCTTGAGAGTATCCAATCCATAGCGAATTCTAAAGTCATTTTTGGAATCTTTTTTGATTTTATTTATCCATAATGCCACATCAATAAAAGGATAAGGCACGATTTGTGATTCATCTAATGCAAAACGAAGCATAAGCTCCATAGGAAGCACAAAAGGATAAAAACAAAGTTTTGAAAAAGGCATTGTTAATTTGGAGACAATGCTAAGATTTCGCGGGATTCCAAAATAATCAACCTTATCAAAAGCAGGGGTATCGCTAAAATTTATAATTGGAATCCCTATCCCAAAACCAAGCTGCACAGAATCCACGACACAACCGCTCAAAAGAACTTTTGGCATTCCTCGCACTTTAAACAAATCCAAAATTTCCTTTTGACGGAAGATTCTTGCTTCAAATTTCTCCAACAAACTTGCCCCGCCATATTCTCCAAGCACGATATGCGGAATCTTATGTAACTCCAAAATCTCTTTTGCTTCTGTGTAATTTGGCGCATAGCGCGTGGTTACAAGAACTTCATAACCTCTTTTTTGCAATTCTTTAATCATAATTGTAAAAAACATTGCATATTTTGGCGTTGCCACATCAATCCAAATCATTTTCTTGCCTTTAAAGCTTCAAAAATCGCTAAACGAATATCAAAAAGTGAAGTCGCATTATATCCTAAAGTTTGCATTAGACCAAACTCGGGCGCACTAAAGCCAATCTTATCAGTCCTCCACGCCAACTCTTTACTTCCCAACCTCTCCAAAAGCAGTCTTAAAATATACTTACTAAAACCTTGCCTGATTTTCAAACTATGCGGAATCCTAAAGGCGAATTCTACGATACGAAAATCCGTAAAAGGTGTGCGATTTTCAATCCCAAATGCCATTGCATTCCTATCCTCATAGCGCAGGAGGTTTGGCAAATTAAACTCAATTGTATCCAACCAAAGCCCTTGCGTAAAATCAAGCTGGAATCTCTCCAAGAGATTATCCAAAGGCGGATTTGGAAATCCTAACGCATTTATTTTTTTTATTTCTTTGGCATTGTCTTGCGCAAAGAGTTGGAGCTTTAAAGCCTTTTCTAATGAACATTTAAGTCCGAAGTTATATTCGCCAAACGCTGCATTACCATAGATTCTAACGCGTTCTTCAAATTCTGTTCTATTGGCAAAGATATATCTCCCAATATGATGATAATATCCACCAAAAAGCTCATCAGCTCCCTGTCCCCCCAAAACAACCTTGCAATAAGGCGTAATAGAAGAAAAAAGCAAATACTGCGAGTAAATAGAGAGACTACGAAAAATCTCATCTTGGGCGTTACAGAGGGATTTAAAATCTTGCCTAATAGAATCTAAACTTGGGTTAATAAATTCTATTTTTTGATTCAAATCTTTTTCAAGTTGCCTTGCATACATACTTTCATCACCTTGCGCGTTGTTTTGAAAGTTAAGAGCAAAATAATGACAATTTGCCTCTAATCGTTGAATAAAATGCGCCAAAATAGAGCTATCTATCCCACCAGAGACTGACAAGGCAACAGGCACATCAGAGCGCAAACGCAACCTTGTCGCATCTAAAAGCAGGGATTCCAACTCTTCTAAAATATTTTGGATGCTTTTATTATCGTATGTTAAGCTTTGGATTCTTTCGAAATCAGGTTCAAAATCCCAATATTTTTGGAATCTTAAAGTCTTATCTTTTAACTGAAACTTTGCAAAGTGTGCCTTAGGAAAAGAAAAAATATTTTGATAAATCGTGCGATTCTCACTTCCATTGCTAAAAAGTAGCCATTTTGAAACTTCCTCTAAATCAAAAGGGAAATCCTTGATTGCCAAAAATGCCTTAATTTCAGAGGCAAAAAAGATTTTATCATTTGTTAATGCATAAAATAAAGGCTTATTTCCTAACCTGTCTCGCGCCAAAAACAACGAAGAATCGCGTTTGTTATAAATCACAAAAGCAAAATCGCCATTGAATTTCTTTAACGCCTCTTCTTGCCAAGTCGCAAATGCGTGGAGCAAAACTTCTGTATCACTATGAGTAAAAAATGGAATGTTTAAAGATTCTAATTCCACTTTAATTTCTTCATAATTATAAATTTCTCCATTAAAAACAAGCACTAAATGTGGGCAATAAGGAGAAGTAAAGGGTTGATTTGCAGCAGAATCCAAATCAATAATACTTAGACGATTATGTGCAAAAGAAAATCTATTATCACAAAAATTTCCGCTAAAGTCTGGTCCTCTATGCTTCATTGTTGCCGAAGCCTTTTGGATTATCTCTAAGGGATAGTTGCCTCCACAAATACTACACATATTCGCTCAATTTCCTTTGACCTACTTTGCATCCAAAATCACTTCTGCTATCTGTCGTATCTCAGATTCTTTCAAATAAGGATTCATTGGCAAACTTAACACCTCATCACTTGCTAATTCTGTATTTGGAAAATCTCCTTTTTTGTGTCCTAAATACGCGAAACATTCTTGTAAATGCAATCCTAATGGATAATGAACTGCGCTCGGGATTCCATGTTGATTTAGGCACTCCTGTATGGTTTTGCGATTCTTAGTGCGAATCGTATATTGCGCAAACACACTTTTTCTACCTTCTAATACTTGAGGAAGAATCACATTCGCATTTTTTAGATACTCATTATACATATTAGCAACTTGATTTCTACGCACAATATCGTTCCCAAAACTCCTTAGCTTAATCCTTAAAATCACTGCTTGCAGTGCATCTAATCTCCCTCCGATTCCAATATATTGATGCACATATCGTTCTTTTTCCCCATGCAATCGCAAGCTTCTAATCTTTTGCGCAAAACTCTCTTCTTGGGTAAAAACTGCTCCACCATCACCATAACAACCCAAAGGCTTAGCAGGAAAAAAGCTTGTAGTAGCAATCGCACCAAAAGTAGAGTCTTTTTTTTGCTGAAATTCTGAGCCGAAACTTTGCGCCCCATCAAGGATTAATTTAAGATTCCTTTTAGCACAAATACTCCCAAGCTTTTCCAAATTGGGTGGTTGCCCATAGAGACTAACAGCTAAAACCGCCTTTGTTTTTGGAGTAATAGCATCTTCAATCAAATCACAATTAATATTATAATCCTCTAAGGAAATATCCACAAAAATAGGCTTGATGCCCAAAAGTGCAATCATCTCCGCAGTCGCAATAAAAGTAAAAGGTGTTGTAATCACTTCATCGCCTGCTTTTAGACTTAAAGCCATTAAAGCAAGCAATAACGCAGAACTTCCGCTAGAGCAAGTAATGGCGTATTTACTCTTTGCAAAGATTGCTAATTCTTGCTCTAAGGATTCTACTTCACTCCCCATAATATAATTTGCATTCCTACAAACCCTTAAAACCGCTTCTTCAATCTCCTCTTGATGTGCCTTGTGTGATTCTTTTAAATTTGCAAAATCAATCTTCATTTATTACCTCCAAGAGTTTATTTGCAATATGATTATGGACACATTGCAAACTTTAGTATTACTTGTTTTATTTGCTGATTATGCTCCATATATAAAGCATTTTCTCCAAATTTAGCAATATATTCTCTCAAAATCTGTCGTGCTTCTAATCTATTTCTCCCATAATACCAAAGTGTTTTATTTTGGAGTGGATTATACCACCACTCTTGTGGTATATTATCATCTATTAAGTTTTTAAATTTGTTTGCAATCACAATTGGATTCCACTCTCTAATGACAAAATTATAAGCTTTTTCTCCAATCTCTATACGATATTGCTCATCTCCAATAAGGTGTAAAATCAGTTTTTCTAAATCTTCTGGAACACCATAGACAATGGGTGGTATTTTTTCTTGATACTTAAAATTTTCATAAAAATGCGACATATCGTAGCCCGTTACAATAGAAGGCTTCTTAAAAAAAGCAGCTTCCGTTGAAAATCTAGCCATATATCCTCCACCAGAATACAATTGGTCAATCACAAAATCACTTGTTGCAATATGGTATAGCACTTCTTGATTATTCATATTGCTTAATAATACAAACTCTATATCATATCTTTCTTGGAGGGATTCAATGGTTTGTGTAATTATTGAAGTTCCTTTTGCAACTCGATTTGTTGGGGCATGAACAATTTTGATTTTACCTTTCTTAAGATAAGGTTGTGGAATACTTTTAAGCTGAATATAATGATAATCCGTAGGGATTCCAAAATAGCGATAATCAATATATGGTAATGTCTGAAAATGTGATACAGCTGTATAACTGATAATATAAGAGGCATATTGCTCAATTATTTTTACTCTATCTTTCGTTTCTATCGTCAATCGATGAATTTCATCTAAATTTTTTTGAAAATGTGAGCCGTCCAAATACGGGGGTCTAAAATCTGAACCCAATATAAAATAAATAACCTTTTTTTTGAAAAACTTTAAAATAATTAATTCTTTGAAATTAAAAAAACTAGAAAAAGCTACAAATATAAAAGTGTCATAGAGCGTTAAACATCTAACAAACAATATCGTGCGTCCAATAAGAGAAAAAAACGCTAGAATATGCCTTATCAAAAAGACTTCTTTATTTCTTCTGTGAAGTAAGATTGCGTATTTTGCCAACGAAATACTCCAATGCTTTGCAATCAAGTCCGTATCCACACCAAACGCATAATCTTTCGTCAAAACAATATCACTTGAAATCCCTAAAGTATCAAAACCCTTTTTAAGATTCTGCAAGACATTAGAAATCTCATGCAACCCAAGCATAATCCTCATTATTTATCCTAACTTATTTT
The DNA here is from genome assembly GCF_000765675.1 of Helicobacter sp. MIT 05-5294. Classification (GTDB taxonomy): domain Bacteria; phylum Campylobacterota; class Campylobacteria; order Campylobacterales; family Helicobacteraceae; genus Helicobacter_D. The sequence continues at coordinate 119,910 of NZ_JRPA02000003.1, forward strand.
GTATGTATTCCTCTATATTCTTAATGCTTTGCACCAAATGCAAATCAGAATCCGGTATTTTAATGCCAAAATGTTCTTCTAGTTTTAGATACAGATTTGCCATATCTAAGCTATCCACACCTTGTTCTACAAGCCCTAAATCATCGGACAATTCATCAACCTCGCCTAAAATATCAATTTCTTTCAAAATTTCCCTAATCATTTTTTTGCTAATTTCCATTTTTACTCCTTTATTAAAACTAAACTTGCCCAAGAAAATCCTACACCAAAACCACTCAAAACTACTTTTTTGATATTTTGATTGTGGAGATGATTCGCCAATATCAATGGAATAGATGATGAAATCGTATTTCCATAATCAAAAATCTCATAAGGCACTTTGGATTCTTCTACACCCAAACGCTTTTGAATTGTTTTGACAATATAACGACTCCCTTGATGTAAAATAAACAAATCAATATCAACAATCTTCATATCTTCCATTTCTAAGAGTCGCTGAATCTGTTTTGGAACTTCTGTGGCGGCGAAGCTAAACACTTGCCTCCCATTCATTTCTAGTTTTTGATTGCGACAAATCAAAGAATCCCAGCCAGCCAAACCGTCAGTGCCAAACAAAATTCTTTTAGAATGAAATTTTGCATTTTCACTCAAAAGTGTTACAGAAGCTCCATCGCCAAAAAGCAGAGAGGTGTCTTTATCATCTTTATCCACAATACGAGAATACGGGTCAGCTGTAAAAAGCAATCCCCTTTTGAATCCATTTGCTTCCATAAAAGACTGCATGATAGACAAGCCATAAACATACCCAGAACACCCCAAAGAAATATCAAAACAAGCCACGCTTTTAGACATTTCCAATTCTTTATGCAACATAGCAGAGAGATGCGGAAGCTTAAAATCAGGATTCTGCGTAACCACCACAACAGCATCAATATTTTCTACATTTACTTTATTTTGTAAATTCTTAAAAGCATTCAAACACATATCCATTGCTGTTTCATCAACACCCATTACCGAATGGTTGATAACACCTATCTTTTCTCGGATAAAATTTTCTTCTAATTTATATTGTTTAGCCAACTCATCATTTGAGATTCTACCTTGTGGAATATATCCTGCTATTTCCTCTATGCCTACCAATGTTAGCTCCCTTTGCAAGAAAAATAAATATACCCTAATTTTTTATTATCAACCAAAACCGCTGTTTTAAAAAGCCGATGATTGAAGTGAGACAAATAAGAAATTTGCATAGATTCAAAATCTCTTATAAACCCACTTTCAAACTCAAGTCGAGAAAAATAAAATTTACCATTAATATCGTCAAAAATCTTAAAAAGTAAAGACTTATTCAAAGAAACAAGATGTTCTATGAAAGAATAATCGCTATTTTTCAAGACCATAGCTTGATTATTACTAAAAGCGGCTTGTTTAATAACCTCATTTTCATTATAAGGAACTCGTTTGACAATGGGTTTTTCATATTCTATTGCAAAAACTTTAAACATTTCTTCTTGATTTCGGCACTTTAAAGCCAAAACAATATCTTCTAAATCTTGTGGTTTCTCCGTAGTAAAACAAAGATTCTTATGTGCAAGTTTATGAAGCACTAAATCAAGCTGCAAAAGCCCCCCCCCCCGACAATAGTTTCAATATTGTCTAATAGGAAATCGTAAATTGTCGTTCCATGCACATAGTTACGCTCCGCCTTGAAAACAAAATCACTATATAAATCATTAAGAAACATAATTACTTCCTTTGAGAGAAAAATAAATAAAACCAACACTTATTTGATTGACGAAAATTTCTGTTTTGACAATCTGAAATTCAAATTTAGAACAATATTTTAGGCATATCTCTTTTATCTTACCCTCATCAATCATTTGATTTAATGTCAATCTTGACAAAAACCATTTAGAGTCTTTTATATCGTCCTTAAACAAGAAACTAAGCAATGCCTTATTCATTGCAATAACATACCTAACGACTGATATTTGCTGCTTAAAATCTTTTAAGCAAATCCCATTATTATTAATCCTAGCAGTTCTTAAGATTTCTTCCTCATCATAAGGAATCCTTAATTGAATATCATTAGCATCTTCTTGATGATAACCATAAAATCTATATTTTCCATTCTCATTTTCTAGTGTTAAAACAACTTTAATTTCTTTGTTGTTTTGTTGTTTTTCGTAAAATATAAGATCTTTTGAAATAATCGCCCGATAGGTAAAATCAAGATTAACGAGCTTAGAAAAAACCTGCGAGATTTTAGGTAAAATAGCCTCATAAATCGTGCCACCTTGGATATAATTACGATTGCCCAAAAAATATAAACCATCAAGAGTAATAATATTATTGCCCATTTTTATTCCTTGCGAACAAACGAATGTTTTTAATATGATCAAATGCAAAATTTCCAGAAACATCCGAATTTTCTGGAAAACTCTGCACTACAACACTACCAATTCTAATTCTTGAATTTGAGCCTATACTGATTCCATCTTTAATAGTTACAGAAGGACCCAAAATAACATTTTCTCCAAGCTTAGCACTACCTCCTATCAAACAATTTCCAGACATACGAGTTGCCTTGCCTATTATACAATTTGCTGCAATATTACAAAGCACAGCAATAGAAACAGAATCCTGAAGCTCCGTAACTCCCCATACGGACTTACTAACAACGCTATTATCCATAATATCTACACTATTACCAATCTTCACCCCACCATAACGTTGAATCATTACTTTTTCATATCCATTATAAGCCAATTCTAGCCCTTGTGCTCCAACAACAACACCATTGCCAACATAAGAATTATCCCCAACATAAGAATTAGACGCAATATATGCATGCACTCCAACTTCAACATTATCACCCAAATAAACATTGTCCTCAACATAAGCCGTTGGGTGAATTTTGACATTATTACCACGATAATTTTTAATATCACAAATGTATTTCTTAAAGATTCCTCCATATTGATTATGAATCTTCCAAAAATAAAATCTAGGATTTTCTGTGATAAATATCATTATTTCTCTTTGAATATAAGATTGCAATTCCTGATAAATTACTTTCTTTGTAAGAAGAGCCATAATATTTGGATTGGCAATTGCTTTGAGAAAAAATGCTTTATTTTCGGCATAACTCATTGTATTTTGAATTGATGATTCTACCCCACCAAGATATTCCACACCCCATTGTTCAATTAAAATTTTATCCATATCCAAATTAAGAACCATTCTACAATCCTATTTTTTGTTTTATTGTAATTCTAAGAGACGACCCAAGAGAGCACAGCTTCCATTAGGAGAATCTCCTTGATATTGTCTTAACAAATTATAATCTTGGAAATAACCTCTAGCACTTTCATAACGACTTAAGACTTCAGTATTTAAAAAAATATGAATAGGGTGGAATCCAAACATTAAATAGGAATTCTTTGCAATCTTGCTTGTTTTAATCTTATTTTTATACATACAAGCAACATCATCCGCCCAATGATAAGGACATCTAATAAGTCCCTCCCAATTCTCATAAGGCTGCAAAAAGCCCCCCCCCCCCGAAGAATTATGAGCCATCATTGGAATACAAAGATTGCTTTCATGTGTAATACCTAATTTCTTAGCTTCACTCAAGATTCTACTAGAAATCCCTAAACAATGGCTTCTCATAGTCTTAGCCTCTGGGACAATATCCAAAAAATACCTCAAAACCTCTTTATAATCTCTTCCATAAGAAAAATCCCCTTCTAATAATGGATTAAAATTTGGATGAATCCCTAATTCAAAAAGTGGATTGCCTCTTAATCTTTCAAGCAAAGGGGTCTTATGTGTAACAAACCAAGTTGCTTTCACATTTGCTCTCTCCAGCAATCCAATGCTATATTCTAACACTTCATCGCTTGCCCAATCAATATCAAAAGTCAAAAAAAATTTTTGAAAAGAAATAGATTCAATGGGATTAATTTCGCCTACTAAACCAAACTCCATTATATTTACAACACTTTTAAAAATAAAATATCTACGAAATTATATCAGATTAAAAAAGAATCCTGCCAAAAAATACTAACCAAAAATTCAAACTTTAAATTCTACAAGTTCTTATGATTTACTTACTAGGATACCGCCAATCATCAACACTGAAATCAACCATACTTTCTAATTCTTCAATATCACTACCAAAAGATTCTTTAAGTATTTCAAAGCATTCTTCTGGAATCCTATCTTTTGCAGTTTTAATGTTGTTTTTTAATTTCAAAATCCATTCACTTTCTTCGCTATCTACTATTGCTTCCTCTTTCCGTATAGACTGCATTAACTCCGAGAAAATTCTATCGCCAAAATGTTGTCTAAGTTGTTTTTGCAACCTCACATCAATCACACTAAAACTTGTATGATTTGGCGCGATACATGAAACAAAATCGGTATTCTCCAATCCCAAAAACTCATAAATTTTTGGTAGTAACGACAAATCATTATTATTAAGCGATTCTGACTTAATACACAAAATTTGCCTTTTTGGAAAAAACTCTAAAAATTCTTTAAGCTGCTTAGCATAAAATCCCCTACCAGTATAGTCATAAGGCTGAATCTCGCTCCATATTCCTTGAGATTCCCCAATCCTTCTTTCTTCTTGTAAAAGAGCTTCTTTGAAAGTTAATTCCTCTAACCCCTGCAATGCTGTAAATCTATAATTTCCCCAAGCCCTCTCTATGGGATTCCTAAGCATAAAGATAAATTTCATATCCGGAAAATCCTTTGCGATTCTTTGTGATATTTTTCTACCACCGTATAAATATGAGCTTGACCTTTCTCCTATGGCAACCTTCTCATTAGGCACATTTCTAAAATATTGATTCAAATACCAATTCAAGCCCTTTGCGTATTCCCAACTTTTATAATAATAATGAGGTTCTGGGATTCTTTGCTGTGGTAAATAAATTTCGGGGTGTTGGATGAGCAACTCATAAAGATAGCTCGTTCCTCCTGCGGCTGCCCCTCCGATGATAAAATTTGGAGTTCTCATGCTACCCTCCTATGCCACTTTTTTAGAAGTGGTTTGGAGTGAAGCAAAAAAGCGACTAAATGCCCCCCCCCCCCCGCAGGATTACTATTATTTTGATTCATAATTCCTCCTATAATTTTTGCTGGACACCCAGCGACTTTTGTATAAGGTGGGACATCTTTATTTACAAAACTACATGCCCCAACAACTGCACCCTTACTGATTTTAACACCCATACTTATCACAGCATTAGGACCAATGTAGCAATTATCCTCAATCACAACAGGCGCATATACTTTGGATTCTTTGCCACCACTAGATGACCATTGCACACTATTGTGTGTATAAATTTGCACCCCAGCGGAAATGGAACAAAACTTACCAATTTTCAATCCACCACTTCCCTCAAGAATACAAAAAGGACCAACAAAAGTATTTTCTCCTACTTCCACATTGCCAAAAATATACACATTATCATAACAATTGCTCCCCTCTCCCCACTTTAAATAACTTGCTTTTTCCCAGCGATCATTAAAATATTCGTTTAATGGCATAACTCTATTATATTTCAGCTTTTTGTTATCTCTTAATTTTACAAAAAGTTTTAAAATCTTTTCTTTAAATTGTAGAATTTTTCTTTCCATTATTTAGTTAAAAACCTCTTTATAGTTTGAGAAATATATTCCACATCAACTCCTTGATAACAAGGAAGTGTCAAAGTAGAATCTTCCAAAAATTTTGCATTTTTTTGCACATCTTTATATTTGCTTTTAGAAAAACTCGTTCCGCTCAAACAATAAGTGCCAAGTGTGCTTTCTATACCATTTTCATATAAATAAGTTATCAAATCGTTTCTGCTGATATTCTTAGGGACAACAAAAACCATAGACTGAACATTAAATATCACATTTTGATTAATTTCTTGTTCTTGGAATCCTAGAGGCTTTAAATACTGAATATACACTTCTCGGATTTGGTTTCTTTCTTGGATAATTTTATCAAGCTTCTTTAGTTGTTTTATACCCATAACCGCTTGTAATTCAGGAAGTCTATAATTATAGCCAAAATCTATAAAATCAAATTTTCCTTGATGATAAACTGCACCATGATTTAATTTAATTTCAAAAAATTGCTCAAAGCATTGATTATTAAAAACAACTGCTCCACCTTCCCCTGTTGTTAGAAGTTTGCGAGGATGAAAACTAAAACAACCCAAATCACCAAAAGCTCCAGCCTTTATACCTAATTCACTACTGCCAATTGCACAAGCTGCATCTTCTATTAATGGAATCTTATAATATTTGCATATCTCTTGAATACGAGAAATACCGCTAGGATTTCCTAACGCATGCACAAAAATAACAGCTTTTGTTTTATTAGATATTTTTCTCTCTAATTCCTCTGGCAACATATTAAAACTAGAAAGGCAAACATCAGCAAAAACAGGTTTAATCCCCAAATCTTCCAACACATTAGAAGTGGCTGGAAATGAAAAATCAGAAACAATCACTTCATCACAACTTTGAATATTTAATGCTTTTAGACAAACACTTAAAGCCGTAGTTGCCGATGTTGTCGCATAAGCATATTTGATATTTATATAGTGCTGCAAATCTTGCATAAATTGCTGAATATACTTTCCCTTTGTCAGCCAACCCGAATCAAAAATTTCTTCAAAATCCTTTTTTACTTCATCAAAACTGATATAAGGCTGAATAAGCTTTATCATTGTATAGCTCCTCTATACCATTGTATGCTTTTCTTCAACCCCTCATCAAAAGGAGTAAGTTGGTAATCAATCAAGGATTTGATTTTTGCATTACTTGCATTATGGCATTCCACATCAGAATTTCTAGCAGGCTTTTCTAAGATATTGCCTTGATAATCCATAAATTCTACTATCTTATGAATAACTTCTCTAATGGAGATTTGTCCTTCTGTTGAAATATTAACGCTTTCCCCTTTACACATCAAAGGATATACCTTAATAATCGCGTCAATCGTATCTTCAACATAAATAAAATCTCTACTCTGCAAACCTGTGCCATAAATCTCAGGCTGCAATCCCTTTAAAATTCTATAAATCGTAATTGGAATCACGCCCGCTAGATAACCTTTATAATTCTGTCTTGGTCCATAATTATTAAAAGGACGCACAATAAAAGAATCTACACCAAACATAGAAACCCAGCTTTTCAATGCGATATCTGCAGCAGCTTTACCTGCCGCATAAGTTGTTGTTGGATTAATAGGGTGCTGTTCGTCCATTGGCTCATAAACTGCACTTCCATACACTTCTGAAGTAGAAAAATGGACAAGAGTTTTAAACAAACCTTTCCTTTGTGCTTCCAAGAGATTCAGCATTATAGTGCTATTGACATCAAAACTATTTTTTGGATTTACAAAGGAGTAATTCAAAGCTTTTGTTGCACAATTAAAAACAATATCTATCTTATGTCGCTCAAAAATATATTCCACTGATGAAGCAATTTCCATATCATCTTTATAAAGAATAATTCCTTTTGCAATGGCAGATTGTAGATTTTCCTCACTTCCTAAAAAAAAATTATCTACAACGATAACTTGCTTAGCCTCTTCTTCCAAAAGTCTATCAACCAAATGACTACCGATAAAGCCGGCTCCTCCTGTAACTAAAATTATGCTTCCTTTAATTGGTGTTCTAGTATATGGATTCATCATGGTGCTTTTTAATTTGAGATTGAATATTGCAGGCAACTTCCATTGCCTTTAACGCGTCTTGTGCTGTGGCAAAATCCTTTTTATTTCCTTTACACAATTCAATAAAATCTATCAATTCTAACAAGAGTGCTTCTCTTGGTTTAACATCAATTGTTTCTGTTTTGGACACTATCGACACATTTTCAAGATATTGTTCTAAAGACTGCTTATTCACGAAAACTTCTTTACTTAAAAGATTGCAATCCACATACATATTATCACAAGTAACACTAATTTGTCTCATTCGTTTTTCTGTAATGCGACTCGCCGTTATCGTAGAGAAAACACCATTTTTATGCGTCATAACAGCCCTTGCAAATTCTATCATATCATTTTGGTAGCAACCATAAGCATAAACATGTTGAATGTCCCCATTGAGGCTTAATGCCAAATCAATATCATGAATCATCAAGTCCAATACAACATCTACATCTGTGATGCGACTGCTAATTTTATTAGTCCTAGTAAAATCCATATTAATAATAGACCCACTATTATGAATTGCTTTTTTTAAAGCTGCAACAGCGGGGCTATAACGCTCTATAAAACCTACTTGCAATGATATGTTATGCTCTAACACATAACTAGCAATCTTTTGCGTCATCTCTAAGGTATGAGCCAATGGCTTTTCAATGAAAATATTTTTGACAAATGGAGCAATTCTAAAAAAATACTCACCATGTGTAAAAGTGGGTGTTACAATAATCACACCATTTACTTTTTCTAAGTCTTCCTCAAGATTCTTTGAGAAGGGGACTTGATATTGTATAGCGATATTTTTAGCGACATCTTCAGCAATATCATAAATGAAACTTATCTCGACATCTTTTAGCATAGATAAAATGCGCAAATGGTTTTGCCCCATTCTACCTACGCCTAATAAACCAATTTTAATACTTTGATTATTCATTTGGTTGAACTTTTACTTTATTGCCTATTTTATCAACATAACTATAATGCTTGGCTGGATTCCCCATTACAAGACTATAATCTTCTACATTCTTTGTAACTACACTTCCTGCAGCAACCATTGCATATTTTCCAATCGTGATTCCGCATACAATTGTAGCGTTTGCACCAATACTTGCACCCTCTTTAACGAGAGTTGGGGTAATCTCCCAATCCTCATTAAAAGCTCTTGGAATTTTATCATTAGTGAAAGATACTTCTGGTCCAACAAAAACATCATTTTCTAGTGTAACTCCTTGAAATACAGAAACTCCATTTTGAATCTTGCACCTAGCCCCAATAGAGACATTTTCTGCAATATACACATCTTTAGAAATTACACACTTTTCACCAATATGGGCAAATTCTCTAATCTGAACATTCTGCCAAACTTTAGTTTCTGCCCCTATTTGTGCTTCCTTGGCAACATTGGCTGTGGGGTGAATAAAAACCATTTATCAATCAACCTTTTAAAAATATAAACGCTTTTATTATCCCTTAAACTTGCTTAAAAAATACAAAATTAATAATCTAAGATTTTATCGGCTTTCATCTTGGCAACCAAATTATTTTGAAACATATAAATTAGCACATCATCAGGCAAACAAGAAAGCTTCTGCGGGATAGCCACATAAGTCTCAAATACTCTATTTTTCATTATCGCGTAAGAACCATTAATACTTATTGATTCTTTCTGTATTACTCTAGCCCTGTATGCTGGACAATCGTAACACAAACCATTTAATCTATTATCTATAAACTCATCATTGATTGCATTAATAGCTTTTTCCAAAGTAGTGTGTTTCAGATTTTGTGCCTTATTGCTTAGTATTTTAGGATAATTTGCCATATAACAACAAGCCAAAACATTCCCATCTACTGCAACAATATAGTCTCCAAACCCCTCACATATACTGATTGGGAATTCACTATTTTTACTAGTTTTTGATATTCGTTGCTCATACGAAATTTCACGCAACTTAAAAAACAAACCAACACGCGCCTTTTTATAAAATTCAAATATATCATCAAACTCTCCGCAATTGTCTAGACCTTCGACAAAATTAATTTGTGTACGAAATGGCATAGATTCAAGTCTAAAAAGAGAATTTATTGTGTTTTCAAAGAGTTTTTTATTATCACTCCGAATCTTTCTGAACACTTCCCATCTCAATGTATCAATGCTAATTGCTAATGTTTTAATGTTAAAATTTTTTAATTTGCTTATGGTTTCTGCATTCAATAAAGAACCATTACTGCACACGGAGGCATTAACACCACTTTTGGTAATATATTCTAATAACTGCTCCCATTGTGGATATAAGAAAAACTCACCTTGGGGCGTTAATCCTATGGTTTTTATACCATAATCTACAATCTTATCTACAATGTTTTTTGCCATATCTAATGGCATATGCTTGAGTTTTAATTCTGGATTTTTTCGATAATATTCCTTAGAAAATACATTATCCCCATGCCAAGGACACTTTGGACAAAAGTAATTGCAATAACTTGTAGTTTGTAAAGTAATCATGTTTGTTGGTTTATTTTGAAGTATCAGAATATTTGCAATCGCATCTATTTGCCATTTAGGTAAAAATTTTGGTGGGAGTTCTTGGTAGTTATTCTGTTCTATCCAACTTCCATTAGTTTCTAAAAGCTCTTGGTTGGGGTATCTAAATAAAATCCCCCCCCCCCCGCAGAGGTAGAATCTGATTTCCCTAATAAATCACTTCTATTATAGTTTTCACTTGTTACACAAAACGAAAGTCCCTCTTCTCTCCATTGTTGAAAAAGTGGTTGTAGAATTGACGGCGTCATTAATAAGCCTTTTATAGAATTTTATCCTGCTTCATTCTTGTGATAATATTGTTTTGATACATCCAAGACAATAAATTATCAGGTATGCTTTCCAACTCTTTTGGAATCCTAAGATGATATTCGGATATTGCTTTTTTGATTATAACATAATTTTTTTGGACTGAAATTTCTTTTTGAGCTTCAAAAGCAATTTGATACAAATCACAATTACAGCATAAACCCATTACATCTTTATCTTTATTAGCCAACAAAGAATGTTGATAAGATAATACTTCGGCTATGGAATGCTCCCGCAAAGAAAAAGCATCTAATTTAGATTTAATATATTTATAACGATTTGCAAAACCACAACATGAAACAAGATTCCCATCTATTAAAATGACTAGATTATTGTAAGCTCCACACAAACCATGAATGTATTGCTTTCTCTCGATTGGCATTAAGGTTTGTTCTCTATCCGCCTCTGTATGCAACTCAATCCCAAAAGTAATAGAATGAATATTTGCATTTTTATAATAAGAAAAAACTTCCTCTTTTTCACCAAGATTTGGTTTTTGCTGCACGAAATGAACCTGTGTGCGAATACCTGCTTTTGCTGCAAGAATAGGAGCTGAAATTGCAGTTTGATAATCTTTTTCTTTTGGGCTTCTAACTTTTGCATAAGTCTCTTGATTGACAGAATCTATAGAAAATATCAATTCATCAAAACCAATGTCTTTTAATTTTGCAATCGCTTCTTCATTTACCAAAGAACCATTCGTGGTAGCACTAATTCTTAATCCTTTTGATTTGATATAACGACTGATTTCTTCCCAATAAGGATAAACGAAAAACTCCGCTTCTGGAGACATTGCAACCACACTAGCCCCATAATCAACGATTTTATCAACATATCTTTTTGCCTCATCTAGTGGCATATTCTGTGGTTTTAGACTTGGATTGTCTTTAAAATATTTTCCCTCATAACCACTTCCATGAAATGGACACATAGGGCATAAATAATTACATTTTGTAGTAACCTGCAAATAAATAACTTTTGGTTTAATATGTTTCATCAAATGAAGTGCAATTCTTTCTATTAAATCTTTTGTTAAAAAAGTGGGTGGCTCTTCATTATAATGATTGCTTTCTTGCCAATATCCCGATGATTCAATCAAATGCGCAAAAGGATAGCTAAAAATCCCCCCCCCCCCCGCAGAGGTAGAATCTGATTTCCCTAATAAATCACTTCTATTATAGTTTTCACTTGTTACACAAAACGAAAGCCCCTCTTCTCTCCATTGTTGAAAAAGTGGTTGTAGAATTGACGGCGTCATTGACATCTCCTAATTTATTCTATTACTTTTCTAAATGAATCAACTGCCATTTGAGATTGTAAATATCTTTCAAGCAAATTCATGCTACACAAACAATTAAGTATCATTTCTTTTTTTTCACTTTCATAGTCTTCTACCATACTATCTACGCTTTTTATGCAAGATTGCTTATCTGTAAAGCATCTATCAACAAATCTCCAAAAGTATTTCTCAAATTCATCAAAAGATGGTTTATTGGTTTTGAATTTATCTAAAATATTATAATTTTCTTTATATGCTTGTAGTCTTTTAAGACGATTTTTACGAAACTCATCAATACTCATTAAGGAGGTTACTAAATAAAAATTATAGATTTTATTTTTTGCAGCAAACTCCGACATACTCTCACCTTGTTGGTGAGGAAATGTATTGCAAAATATATCAATAATATGCCCATAGATATGTGGATTGACAAACCCGGGCATAAAGAATCGCTCCGAGATTCCAAGCCTCTCTACTTTTTCACGAATCACAGGGATATTCCCAGAACCCGCAGCGATAAAAATCGTATTTTTATGCTTTTTCATCACTTCTGCGATACATTGCAAAAATTCCTCACTATCGACTTTAATCAATCTTCCAATCACACCAAGCACGATTGTGTTTTTCTTGATTGGATATTTTGCTTTTTCTTGTTCAATGATTTCTGGATTTATGGGAGGATTATAGAATTTTTCTTGATCCATTGCAACACTAAATGTCTTAAACTCAAAATCACTTTCTTGCAGAAAATGACTTATCCTCTCATCAATCCCCGTAATATCGTAGCGTCCATTCCCATGGCTCCATAATATCTGTTTAGGCGCACTCCTTGTCGCAAACAAAAAATCACTCCCATCTATCGTTCCCGTGGAGATAAGAATATCTATTTCATCACTTAGGATACGACTGCGAAGCGTGAGTGCTTTTTGAAGATGTGGGACATAATAGCTATATTGTTGGATTAGTCCATAGGCTGGGCTAATCACTTGTGCGCCAATCTCCACTAAAGCCTGCATTGCTTTAATATCATCAATGCTTTTTTGGATATAAGCCATAGAATACACAACAATTTCATACTTGCTTGCAAACTCTTCATCTCCAAGCAACGACTTAATGAGCGAATATTCTACCTTATAAGGAGAATTTTCTACGATTCTATCTTTTAGGATTCCAATTCTGATTTTGCGCCCTTGCGTGTTGTCAATCTTTGCTTTGCATTTGGGTAGATTCTTGCCATACTCTACGAAATACGGCTCGACAAGCTTCACAATCTTATCATTATATTCTTGCCAATCCTCTTGCGTTTGTGCACTATTGCCGAATTTATGATAGATATAAAACTGCACATACATTGCCAAATCCAAATTTCCCATTTCCAAAAGCCGCTTTAGCACTCCAAGCCACACAGGGAAATTCTCGCGCCATTTTAATTCATTGAAATAATGCTTGACATTCCAAAAAATGTGCATACTCCACAAAAAAATAGACTTTTTCGCGTGGTCGTTTAGCTGATAAAAAGATTCAGATTCCAACGCCTCGCGTTGCGCCTCCAAAATCCAATCAATCGGAATCTTATAATAGAAAAGAAAATCCAACGCAAAGGTATTTAAGCCCTCCATATACATTTCTGCAAGGCTTACATAAATAATATGACGCAAGAAGAATCGGATAGCCCTCTCTCCCTCACCTTTAAGTAGCATTGCCACACTCACGCAAGAAATAATCATCACCTTTTCATAATCCGATTCTGTTGTTTGGATATAGTTTGCCAAGTCAATATAGCTATTAAACCTATTATCTTGCGGAATCTTATTGGCATAATCCGCTTGAGAATCCCCAAAAATTCCATAACACCATAGAATATTATAATCCGGTATGTCGCCCTTTTGATAAATCAGCTCTAATGTTTTTTGGCGCAAAAGCGTGATGATTTCTAGTCTCACTTCTTGCGCTAAACTTTCTTGTTCTTCTTTGCCCAATGCGCGAATCCACACGATTGCTTCTTGGAATGCTTTTTTATCGTTTGCTTCTTGAAGCCTTTTTAGAGTTTCTTGCAAAATTTCTTGAGTTGGTTGCATTTTTATTCTTTTGAGTTTAGGATTTGATAATATCGGCAAATTTTAGCAAAACTTTAATAAAATTCAAAAATATGCTTCATTGTGAGCATATTTCAATCCAAAAATACAATATAAAGCAACCCAAAATCCCGTCACTTTGCCATTGCGAGAAGTCGTTAGACTTCGTGTCATGCAATTTGTGAAACAAATTTCACCCGCGCTATGCAAATCCATAATATTACGCTTCAGAGAATTTTTCCAAGTCGTCATTGCAAGAATCGCAACGCAAAGGGCGAGTGCATAGCATTTTGTGGATTCTGTATCACACCATAATAGAATCCGATTCAAAAAGTGGAACACCTTTTGCTTTAGCTTTTGCAAATTTATTTTTTGCAAAGGATGCATAATGAGTTATAGGATATACACCAATGTGAATGCGCTTAACGCACACACTTCAGGAATCGTGAATAACCGCAATATGTCGGAATCACTAGAAAAATTAAGCTCTGGGCTTAGAATCAACAAAGCAGCAGATGACGCTTCAGGTATGGCGATTGCCGATAGTTTGCGCTCTCAAGCAGCCGCTTTAGGTCAAGCAACCAACAACGCAAACGACGCAATCGGTATGATTCAAACCGCTGATAAAGCGATGGACGAGCAAATCAAAATCTTAGATACAATTAAAACCAAAGCAACACAAGCAGCACAAGATGGGCAAACAAAAACCACAAGAAACGCACTTCAAAGTGATATTTTAAGACTTATGGAAGAGTTGGACAATATCGCAAACACAACAAGTTTCAACGGACAACAAATGCTCTCTGGTGCTTTTACCAACAAAGAATTCCAAATTGGTGCTTATTCTAATACCACTGTAAAAGCTTCTATCCAACCAACAAACTCCAATAAAATAGGGCATGTGCGCTACGAAACAGCAGCAGAAATGTCTGTGAGTGCAGGAGCGGATAGCCTTACTGAAGTTACGCTTAGATTCTTAAATACTGATGGCACAAACAACTACGCCATTGAATCTATCAAAATCTCCACTTCAGCAGGGACAGGAATCGGCGCATTATCAGAGGCAATCAACAAAAACTCTGATGTTCTAGGCGTTCGTTCTACTTATATCGTGCAAGGACAAGGCGCGACGGCAATCGGTTCTGGAACCGTGCGCGGATTAGTGATTAATGGAATCAATATTGGTGATATTAATGATGTTTCCAAAAACGACTATGATGGACGCCTCATCAATGCGATTAACGCACAAAAAGAACGCACCGGTGTGCAAGCTTCTCTTAGTATCTCGGGTGCATTACAACTCACGGCTAACGATGGTAGAGCAATCTCTGTGCAAGTTGCAAGTGGTGCTTCAATTCTTGGTGGAGGATCATTTGCCGGTGTTTCAGGCTCAACCCACGCGATTGTTGGACGCTTGACTTTGATTCGCCTCAATGCAAGAGATATTTTAGTCTCTGGCACGAACTTCTCTCAAGTTGGCTTACACTCTGGAGCAACAAACATTCAAGCAGGTTCAGGATTGGCACAATACACCGTCAATCTTAGAAGTGTCAATGGTGAGTTTGGCGCAAATATCGCTTCTGCGATTGGTGCAAACTACAACACTTCTGTAGCTTTTGTCAACAAAGGCGGAATCGGAGCGGGTGTAACGAGTATGGAAGGCGCAATGGCGGTTATGGATATGGCACAATCTGCCCAAGAACACCTAGATAGAATCCGAGCGGATTTGGGTTCTGTGCAACAACAACTTGTAGTAACTATTAACAACATCACCGTAACTCAAGTCAATGTCAAGTCTGCGGAATCTCAAATCCGCGATGTGGATTTTGCGAGTGAATCTGCAAACTTCTCTAAAACAAACATTCTTGCACAATCAGGAAGCTTTGCGATGGCACAAGCCAACCAAGTGCAACAAAATGTCCTTAAACTTTTGCAATAACTTAAAGCCCATTTTTGGGCTTTTTTGCTATAATTTTTTCTACTTGAATCCGAATCCAAAACACAACAAGGAATCCCTATGTCTGAATCTCTTAACTCTCGCTTTGATAAGAATCTCGAAGCACTTGCTAAAGTCAATCCGCTTCTTGCCGCGCAACTTAAAATCCTAGAACCCAACAAAAAATACGAAGTCTATATCGGCAAAGACCCGCTAAACATCAATATCTACGACAAAGAAAACAAAGTCGCACTTTATCCCGATGAGCCTTTAACACAAACACTTGCAAAAATCAAAGAATTTGAATCCTTTTCGCTTTATCCGTTTTTTTATTTCTTTGGATTTGGCAATGGAATCTTTTATCGTTTGTTGCTCAACCAAAATTCATCACTCAAAAAACTCTTTATCTTTGAACCCGAATTGGAGTTGATTTATATTGCGCTAAATTTTGCGGATTTTAGCGAGGAAATTTCCACAGGAAAACTTTTGATTTTTTGGACTAGGACGACAGATTTTGGAGGATTGGATTCTTATTTATCTAGCGAGGGACAATGGATTTATTCTCGCATTTATAATCTCCATATTTATAATAACTATTATGGACGATACAGCGAAGAATGCTTGGCATTAAACACAATCATCACGCGCTCACTAGAGCACCATGTCATTTCTGTGGGCAACGATTCCACAGACGCACTTATTGGGCTAGAACATCATTTGCAAAATCTCCCCGAAATGATTACAACCCCCTCTTTAATGAATTTTGTTAAAAATGCCAAAAACACAGAATCTGCGGTGATTGTTTCCACAGGACCTTCGCTTTATAAACAACTCCCGCTTTTGAAAAAATACGCCCCTTATTTGACGATTTTCTGCGTTGATGCTTCTTTTCCGATTCTTGTTAAGCACGGAATTAAACCCGATGTTGTTGTAACGCTAGAACGCGTAGAGCCTACGGCGGATTTTTATATCAAAACCCCAAAAGCAGCACAAAAAGGCGTGATTTTCGCGCTCACAAGTATTATCCATCAAGCCACCACAAAGGCTATCACACAAGGAATCAAAACTTATAGTATGCGCCCCTTTGGCTATACGCGATTCTTTGATTTAAAAGAATATGGCTATGCGGGGATTGGAATGAGTGCTGCAAATATGGCTTACGAACTCATCGTGCATAATAGATTCAAACAATGTATTTTTATCGGGCAAGATTTAGCTTTTGCCCCTGATGGCAAAACGCATTCCAAAGACGCGATTTTTGGCGAAAACGAAGAACAATACAAACCCAAAGAAAATGTGCTAGAAAAAATCCTAGTCCCCGCTTATGGCGGAGATGGCTTTGTGGAAACAAGCTATGTGTGGAGAATGTTTCTAAACTTCTTTGAAAAAGACATTGCCGAAACGCCTTATGAATTAGAAGTGATTAACTCTACTGAAGGCGGAGCTAGAATCGCAGGGACGAAGGAGATTCCATTCCAAGCAGTCTTGGAATCCTTGCCAAAGGTGAAAAAATCTCCTATCCAACTTACACCGCCTACCAAAGCAGAGATTACCACAAACAGAAAACAAATTGAAAAGAAAGTCAAAGAGTTCCTAGACTATGGATACAAAAAGAAAAAAGAAGTGGAAAAACTTTTCTTAAAAGTCGTCAAAATGACAGAAGAGCTAGAAAGACTAAACCGCGAGAATAAACTAGAGAAAATCAAGTTTGATAAGATTGATAAACTAATGGAAGAGATTGATGATGTCAAAAATCTTTTCTTAGAAGAGACTTTCGTCAAAGTCTTCATTGACGCGGTGCAATCCTATATCGTGCATCAAGAATTAGAGTTTGCAAAGATCGTCGTGCGCCCTGTGCATACTTTGATTGAAAAACAAGTCAAGCAAATTGATTGGCTTTATGCGCATAAATTTTGGCTTTTTTCTCTTGCAGGAGGAATGGACGCGACTTTGGAAGTCGTCAAACGCTCCACTAAAACTTGGCTAAAACTTCCTAAAAAATACGAAGAAGGGGCAAAAGAAATCAAAGATTCTACTACACAAAAGAATCAAAAATGAAGCAAACGCAACCCTAAAACTCGCTTCAAAAATTCCTAGTGAAATAGAGTTTGTTGGGCGCAAATTAAATCCTATAAGGCATTAAGCCTAAGCGACATTTCTAGCACTTCTTTGCCCAAAACTTGCTTTTTGGATTCTTCTTTGAATCCAAACTTTTTATGCAAATTTATCACTTGTTTGTTGCTACAAAACACTTCCAAGCTTAGCTTCTTTTTCCCCAAAATCTTAAAAACATAAAACAAGCTGATTTGCTCTAATACCCGCCCGATTCCACCAATGTTTAAATTAGGGTTTGCGAAGAATCCAAACTCTGCTTCTTCTCCTTTAAATGCGAAGTTAATACTTCCGAGTATCTTACCACAAAATCTTATGAGGAAATATTGCTTATTTTTATTGTTTTTTAGAGATTCTATGAAAGCAAAATGTTCGTCCTGTAAGATATTATGTTGATTATAAAGATTAGATTTCACGCTTTCTAAATTCCTAATCTCCAAAATTGCACAGGATTCACCTATGCTTAAATCCGCATAATCTTCAAGATCTAAACAAATCGCACTAATTACCCCCGAAATAGTAGGAATCTCGCCTTTTTTAGGTTGCACACTTTTGCCTTTTTCACCAACCTCTTGCGATTCTATGCTTTTTGTAATATCTAGCTCACTATCTTTTGCGGTGCGTTTGGGATATAAACTCGGCTCACCCCTCTGCGCTTTGGGATTCATCTTTGGGAATCTCTCCAAAAACTCCAAGCACATTTCTTGGCACATTCTAGCTTGTTTTTCTTGCAACTCCTCATAAAGCTCCAAACCATTTAAACGCAAAGTCTTCTGAAGATAGATAACTCCACTATCTACTCCAGCATCCGCCTTAAATAGCGTAAAAACAACAGAATCTTTGCCCTCTAAAACTTGCCAAAACAAAGGCGACCAACCCTTACCTTTAGGCAATGAAGAGGCGTGAATGAAGAGATTTAAACAATTTTTATCCAAAAACTCTTGCGGGATAATTTGATGATAAGAGAGAATAAAAACCACTTCATAGGATTCTTTCATCTCCAAATGAGAAAAATAAAGCTGCGCTTTTGGGATTAAGTGTTGTAACTCTTGCGCGTAAGGGACAAACCATTGATTGGGAGAAGTGAGAATCGCAATCCTCTGCTTGGATTCTACGCACATAGGCTACTCCTATGCCCATTAGTATTTAAAATCCGCGCATTTTTTGGAGTTTGCGCGGGAGTTTGAATCCACAAAACAGGGAAACTAAGCTCATCTCTTAAAGCAAAAACATTATGAGATTCTCGTGCATAGATTTTACAATCTTGATTTTTACAAGATTGTAAAAGGGCAATAACTAAAGACTTATAATCCCCCCCCCCCGCGCAGGTGTAGGAATCTCCAATGTGGAGAGTTTAAAATAACTCATCGTTGCGTCCTTTTTGGTTAAAATAAAGCCAAATTTGGCATAAAGCGCGATTGCCTTTGTGTTGCAATTTAGCACACAAGCGTAGATTTTTGAAACTCGCAAAACACTTTTGGCGTATTCTAGCATAGCCTCCATAAGCCTTGTTCCATTCCCTCTTAAATCGGGATTCTGATAAATCCCAAACTCGCAAGAGATTCCAAAGTTTATATCCACAAAACAAACAACACCCAAAATCTCACCACCCTCTATAAGCAAAAAATATTGCTTACTTTCATCTCCTCTTAAAGTCTCTAAAAATGCCAAATGCCCTCTTAGACTAATGGTTTGCGTCCGCATAAAAGGTGCGATTTTTAGGTGATTTCTCCAGCCATACACTAAGACTTTTTCTACTTCGTTTAAATCCAAAAAATTCTTAAACTGCATCACAATCTTCTTAAACCAAAATTTTCACAAGATATGTAGAAAGCGCATTCATTCCACCACTTGCGACAAGGATTCCAATCAAAACCAACAAAACCCCAGCGCACTTTTCAATCCACCCAAAATAAGCTTTGATTGCCTCCAAAAAAGCAAAGGCATAGCCAATAAGCAATGCACAAAACAAAAAAGGCAAGGAGAATCCAAGCGTATAAATCACAAGCAATGCTAAACCACCACTTTCATCTAGGCTTGTTAGAGAGATAATCGCAGCTAAAATCGGACCAACACAAGGAGTCCAGCCAAGAGAAAAACTCACCCCAAGCAAAAAAGGCGCGAAGAAATCCCTTAAGATTCCGAAGCGATATTCAGCTTGAAAGGTTTTCGTGTAATGCAAAAATGGAATCCTAAAAACTCCCAAGGTATGCAATCCAAAAACAATCAAAATCCCCCCAGCAAAAAAACGCAGAATCGGACTTAGTAAGATTCCGCCTTGTAGGATTCTAGCCGCCACCGCGCCAAGTAGCACAAAGACAATCCCAAGCCCCAATACAAAAAATATCGCACTTCTTAGAATCCTGATGCGCGTTTTGAGGTTAAGGTTTCCAGAATTTTTCAACTCTTGCAAAGAGACTTCAGAGATATAAGAAAGATAAGCAGGAATCAAAGGCAACACACAAGGGCTTACAAAGGTCAGAATCCCGGCAATCAAGCTGATGAGATGGGGGGCATTTTCAAAAAATGCCACAAGCGATTCTTCCAACCTCTAAATCCTTCTCTTTTAAGCCCTTGCAGTTTGGTTTAGTTTAGCAAATTTGGCAACCAAAGTGAAATCGCAGGGACATAAGTAACTAGCCCAAGCCCTAAGAGTAAAACACAAAGCCAAGGAATCACGGAGATTGTAACATCTTTGAGGCTTAATCCCGTAAGCGAACTTGCCACAAAGAGATTCAGCCCTACCGGAGGCGTTAGCATTCCTAACTCCATATTTACAATCATCGCGATTCCAAAATGAATCGGGTCAATCCCCAACTGCAAAGCAATCGGCAACAACAATGGAGTCATAATCATCACGACAGAGCTAGGCTCCATAAATTGCCCCATCACAAAAAGCGCGATATTAACCAAAATCAAGAATAGCCACCAACTCATATTCATATTGACTAGACTTTCTGCAATCGTATGAGGAATGCGCTCACTTGTCAAGAAATGCGCGAACACTACCGCAAAGCCAATGATGAAGAAAATCATCGCAGTTGTGATGGCGGCATCTAAAAGCACACCATAGAGTTCTTTAATCTTAATATCACGATAAACGAAAATAGAAACAACAAACGCATATACTGCGCTAATCCCCGCTGCTTCTGTGGCGGTGAAGATTCCTGCATAGATTCCACCAATCACAACAAAAACAATCAGCAAAGCCCAAAATGCTTCTTTAAATTTAGCCCAACGCTCACTAAAGGGAGCAGGTTTCGTGGCTTTGAATCCCAATCTTTTTGCGCCAAAGTAGGCATACACCATCATCATTCCACCAATCATCACGCCCGGCACGACACCTGCCATAAATAACTTTTCAATGGAAACTTCCGCTGTTACGCCATAAACAATCATCACAACAGAAGGTGGAATCAGAATCCCAAGACTTCCCGCAGAAGTGATTGCTCCGACCGAATAACTCTTAGGATAACCCGCTTGAGAGAGTGCGACGAACATTACAGAACCGATTGCAACAACCGTCGCAGGGGAACTTCCACTCACCGCAGCGAAGATAATACAAGCTAGAATCGCACTCATTGGAAGACCACCGGGCAAATGCCCAACAATGCTCCTTGCGAAATCTACGATTCTTTGCGCGGAGCTTCCTTTGCTCATCAAAGAACCTGCTAAAATAAACATTGGAATCGCCATTAAAGCCGGTTTTAGACCATTTAGCATAATTTCAGGCACACCCATAATATCATAAGAGCTAAACAATAGCATTGTGATAACCGCACTTACGCCCAATGAAATAGCAACAGGCACACCGACTAACAACAAACCAAACAATACAATTAGCAAAAATGCAACACTCATTAATTCTCCTACACTTCACTAATCTTTGATTACAGAATCGTGAATCATCTCTTCTTCAGCATTTTTCACGACTTTATCCGCGTCTGTCCATGAAACCTCATAGATTTTTTCAACAGAACGATAGGTTGCCCCCAAAAAAGCAATAGGCAAACAAAGAAGAAACACCCACAAAGGAACTTCGTGCAATGCTTCGCTCATATAGCCAATTTCATAATTCAGATAACAAACCATCAAACTTGCATAAAACATAAAACCTAAAAAAACAGAGTTTAAAATATGTGTTGCAATCACACAGGCTTTAGCAAGGGCTGGAGGAAATTTCTCCACCAACATTGTAACGGCGATATGCACACCTTTTCTAAATCCATACGCTGCGCCAAAAAAAGCCGACCACAAAAAGCAATATCTTGCCACTTCTTCTGCCCAAGTGAGCGAACCAATCTCCGGATAGAATCCAGCGATATAGCGCACACTTACATTGATTGCAGTAATTACGATTCCAAGTGCCATTCCTACGACTGCCACATTTTTGTTTATCCCTGCAATAATCTTGTCTAAAATAGCAAAAAGCTTATTAACGCTCGGGTCTTTATGTGCCCACAAAAAAGGCTTTTGAATCATCAACAATAAATTACGCAAAATGCAACCTTTTTATAAAAATAATAAACTTATTTTGTATTGAGTGTTTTCTCGATTAAATCCTTACCAATCAAATCATAGAATTTAGGATAAATCGCAATCATCACATCTTGCCATTGTTTCTTTTGCGCATCGTCTAGCTCATAGATTGTCGTGTTTGTTTTATCATCTGCTTTGAGCTTGTCTAGCAACATTTTCTCTTCTTTTGCGCTCTCTTCGCGTTCAAAAATTGTTGCTTCACGCATTGCAACAGAAAACTTTTCTTGCAAATCCGCAGGTAACTCTTTCCAAAATTTCTCACTTGCAACAACCAAATATCCCAAATATCCGTGATTTGAAATTGTAATAGAGCTTTGAACTTCGTAAAATTTGGAATTATAAAGGTTAGAGAGTGGATTCTCCGCAGCATCTACCACACCTGTTTGCAATGCAGAATACACTTCGCCAAAAGGTAAAACTTGTGGAATCGCTTTAACTGCTTTTGTTTGCTCTTCTAGCACTTTAGAACTCATAATTCTCATTTTTTGCCCCTCTGCGTCGCTTGGTTCAATGATAGGTTTTTTGTTGGTGCTGAATTGTTTAAAACCTGCGTCCCAATAATCCAAAGCAATATAGCCTTTGCTTGAAATCACATCTTTTAGGATTTTTCCTACTTCTCCGTCCATTACTTGGTGCAAATGCTCGGTATCACGGAAAATAAAAGGAACATCCCAAAGGTTAAATTCTTTTGCAAAAGGTGTGAATTTTGAAAAGCTAGGCGCAGCAAGTTGCACATTATTGCGCTTTAATTCTTGGAATACTTTATCGTCATCTACAAGTTGCGCTGATGGGAAAACATGCACTTTAATTTTGCCATCGGTTAGTTCTTCAACTCTTTTGGCAAAAAAATCCGCAGCCCTTCCTTTAGGCGTATTAGCACTTACAACATGCGCAAACTTCACTTCATAAACTTTGTTAGCATCTTGAGCGGAAGCGTTTGCTTCTTTGTCTTCTCCGCCACAACCGATAAACCCAAATACAGCCAATGCTGAAACTAAAAGAATTTTTTTCATTTTCTCTCCTCATTTACAAATAAATAAACTCAACTTTTGTTAAGTTTTTAATATTTTATAAAAGTATTCTTAGAATACGAATTAAAATCAAAAAGCTTTCACGCATTCGGGATAGAATCCCAAATATTTCCCCACTAAAGATTACTTTTTGAAACAATATCTGCAAACTTATTGATAATTCTTAATCGCCTTATCTAAAATTTCTTTTGCAGCATTCACATCTTTGTATTCCTTAACTTTTACCCATTTGTTAGGTTCTAGAGTTTTGTAAGTTTCAAAGAAATTTTTGATTCTATCTAGCGTGATTTGTGGCAAATCCTCTAAGCTTTGGATTCTATCATATCTTGGGTCAATTTTGCTCACAGGCACTGCGATGAGTTTCTCGTCCATTCCGCTCTCATCTTCCATAATCAAAACGCCAATCAAACGCGCTTTAATCACGCTCCCTGCTTGCAGAGGATATTCATTTAATACAAGCACATCGGCAGGGTCGCCATCATCACTTAAAGTATTTGGCACAAAACCATAGTTTGCCGGATAAAACATCGCGCTATACATCACTCTATCTACAACAACCGCACCAGATTCCTTGTCAATCTCATATTTAATATTAGAACCATAAGGAATCTCAATCACAACATTAAGCTTGTTAGGATTCTCTCCCACACTGATTTTTGATACATTCATTTTTTATCCTTCAAAGTTGATTCCACAACAAAAATCCTTGTCCTTACTGCGCAAGGTATTTTGTGGTCGATTTTTAGATTTTAGATTTGATAAAGCTTTCCATTTCCGCGACAATCTCTTCAATCGTGCGCTCACCGCTGATTTTTTTCAAAATGCCCTTTTTGCCATAGAAATCTTGAATCTCTTTAAGCGGTGTTTGATAGACTTCCATACGATTATTGAACACTTCTACATTATCATCTGCCCCTCTAGCGCGTCCAAGAACCCTATCACAAGCCGTTTCTCTGCTTACTTCTACTTCAATCACGCTTACAAGATCAATGTCTTTTTTGCTATTTAGAATCTTATCAAACTCCAACATTTGCTCGACACTGCGAGGATAACCATCAATAATCACAATATCTTTTAACGCATTAGAAATCGCATCCACAATCGTCTTTACCACAATTTCAAGCGGCACAAGATTCCCTTTGCTTGTATAGCTATCAATCAGCTTACCAAGCTCACTTCCGCTTGCCACTTCTGCGCGTAGCAACTCACCTGTGGAATAATGCACAATGCTTTCACTATTGTTTTTGCTGATTAATTCCGCGTCCGTTGTTTTACCGCTTCCGGGTGCTCCGATTACTAAAAATAACTTTTTCATTTCTCTCCTTTATCGTTTGGTTTCTCTAACTTTAATATGCAACTCCCTTAGTTGCTCCTCATTTGCCGCACTTGGCGCATCTGTGAGCGGACAAGTTGCTTTTTGGGTTTTAGGGAATGCAATCACATCACGGATAGAGTTTGCCTTGCAAAGCAGCATAATAATGCGATCTAATCCAAATGCGATTCCACCATGCGGTGGCGCACCATATTGCAATGCGTCAAGCAAAAAGCTGAATTTGTTTTTCGCTTCTTCCTCGCTAATGCCAAGCAAACTAAATACGCGACTTTGAATCTCTTGATTATGAATCCTAATGCTTCCCCCACCAATTTCAAAGCCATTTAAAACTACATCATAAGCGATAGAGCTAATTTCTTCAATATCTTCTACATCTAAATCTTTTGGCATCGTAAAGGGGTGGTGTAGTGCCGAAACGCTACCATCTTCATTGCGTTCAAACATCGGAAAATCCACAACCCATAGGAATTTGTAAAGATTCTCATCAATGAATCCCATATCTTGAGCAATTTTTTGGCGCAAACGCCCCATATAATCCCACACAATCTTTTTGCTTCCCGCACCAAAAAACACAATATCCCCGACTTTTGCGCCAACGCGTTCTATCAGCGTTTTTAGATTCGCTTCCGTTAAAAACTTCACAAGAGGTCCCTTTGCGCCCTCTTCTTTGATTTGGATATATGCCAATCCTTTTGCTCCAAATTTTCGGACAAATTCCTCTGCCTCACCTAAAGTTTTGCGTGTGAAAAATTCATCACCTTTAGGGACGCAAAGTGCCTTAATTCTGTTATTTTTAGAATCTTTGGCTAATGTAGAAAAAATCTCATTGCTAGATTCCACAAACAAATCCGCTACTTCTGCTAATGGCAAAGCAAAGCGTAAATCCGGCTTATCACTTCCATAAGTCTCCATCACTTCTTTATAAGTATGGTGTTCAAAAGGTGTTTGGATTGCGATTCCACAAACTCCAAAAATCGCCTTAAGCGTAGCTTCTGCGGCTGCCATCACATCTTCTTGTTTGCAAAAACTCATTTCTACATCAATTTGCGTAAATTCTGGTTGCCTATCAAGCCTTAAATCCTCATCTCTAAAACATTTGGCGATTTGAAAATATCTATCAAATCCACTAATCATTAATAATTGCTTGAATAATTGCGGACTTTGTGGCAAAGCATAAAATTCTCCGTGATGCACACGACTTGGCACAAGATAATCCCGCGCACCCTCTGGGGTTGCTTTTGTGAGAATTGGCGTTTCAACCTCTAGGAATCCCAAACCACTTAATGCGTTGCGTGTTGCTTGTGCTACCTTGCTTCGCGTGATAAAAATCTCTTGCAAACGCGGATTGCGCAAATCCAAATAACGATATTTCAAACGCACATCTTCGCCCACACTCTCATCGCCCACAGCAATAGGTGGCGTTAAGCTTTTGTTTTCAATTTTTAGTGATTCTACCAATACTTCAATTTTGCCTGTTTTGAGTTTGGGATTCTCCAATCCCTCGCCCCTTGCACGCACTTTACCCTTGGCAATCAAGACATATTCATCGCGCACTTCACTAGCAATCTTATGTGCTTCGCCACTATCTTTTGGGTCAAACACAAGCTGCACAAGCCCACTGCGGTCGCGTAAATCAATAAAAATGATTCCGCCATGGTCGCGATAGGTATTACACCAACCACACAGGCTCACCACTTCCCCAATATTTTGTTCGCCCAAATCTGCACAATAATGGCTTCTCATGGCATTACTCCTAAAATTTAACAAAATAAGTGTGTGATTGTATCAAAAAATAATAAATAATAAAAGCTAAAAGGAATCAAGAGACAAAGCAATAGAAAAACTGCCATTAGAATCCTAATGTCTAAACTTGCAAACAGACAAAAATCAATAAAAATAAATACTCTAAGATTATTTATTGATAATTTTTCTTGATAAAAAAAAATAATTTTTGTAGAATACAAACTTCAAAAAGAATCATTATTAGGAAAATTCACAATGTTTGAAAAAATTTTAAAAGAAAAACATCTCAAAATCACTCCACAAAGGTTGGCAATTCTCAAAGAGATTCAAAAGTTTGGGCATATTAGCATTGATGAAATCTATGAAAACATCAAAGAAAGCAATCCCTCTATGTCTCTTGCTACGATTTACAAGAATCTTAGCTCTATGCAAGAAGCTAAAATCGTTGATGAAGTCAAATTTCCAAACCACAAACAACGCTACGAACTCACAAAGAATCCGCATATTCACCTTGTTTGCGAAAAATGTGGGAAAATTATGGATATGGAGATTGACGCTTCGGTTGAAAACCTCAAGGCAATGTGCGCTAAAACTTCTTCCTATGATATTAAAGAAGCTTCCATTGCGATGATTGGAATCTGTCCGCAATGCCAAGCAGTAGTTTAAAGTAGTTTAAGCACGAATCGCACCAACGATTCTGCATTACATTAAGAATCCCTGCAGGATAAAGGGATTCTGCAAATAGAATCCCTCTCGCTTAGAAATTCAACTTCACAAACTCTTTTGGGACTTTGACGACGACTTTTTGCACTAGGCTAGATTCTGCATTACTAGAGATTCCACCTGCATGGACATCAAGACTTTCAAAGACGGCAAGATTTCCGGGAAACAGCTGAATGCTTGAAAGAAACGCACTAGGATAGTATTCAATCAAATCTTTTGTAGAATCCAAAGGATTCTTCACCTCGCATAAGCTATTTGGAGCAACGAAAAAAATCTCTTTGCCATAAACCACCATTTGAAAATCCACCATTGCTTGATGGCTCTCATAAAACGCTTCTTTGGGGGATTTGGTATAGTAGGCTTGTTCAATCGCTCTTGCCCCGCCATCAAAATGCACGACAAATTCTTCTTTGGCTTGTAGAGAAGTGATGCGATGATACACTTCACTCTCTTCGTCTAGCGCGTCAAAAAGATAACCAAAAACCTTGTTTAATACTTCGTTTTTCTTGAATTTGTTTGCCACATCAGGCAAATAACCTAAAAACATAGAATCCCTCTAAAAATTATGCAACCCTACAAGCAGCCAATCATTCTCGCCCTCGCGCTCTAGCTCTACTACACAACCTTTTCCTACATAAAGATTCAAAGTTCCCTTAGCGCAAATAAATCGCACAAATTCGCTAATACTTGGCTCATGCCCAACCACAACCAAAGTTTGCCAATCGTCCTCAATCTCCTCTTTATGCCCCAAAAACCCTTGCAATCCTTCCTCTGGATTGATGTTTGGATTCAAAAAGAATGTGCTGTGGGATTGCTTTTTAGCGATATATTTTGCCGTATCACACGCCCGTAACGCAAGAGATGAGATGATGGCATCAACATTGGGATATTTTTTGCCAATGTATTTTGCAATCTGCTTTGCTTGTTTGACGCCTTTTTTAGTCAAAGGACGCTTTAAATCATCTTCACCTGAACCAATCCATTTTTCTCTGTTTTCTGCTTTTGCATGTCGCACCAAAATTAAACGCATTTTTCTCTCCTTGTTTTAAGTTTAAATTTCATCAATCATTTGAATCACAAGCGAAGCACTCACACGCGCACTTGTTTCCAAAAATTCCTCATAGCTCACCAATGCTTCATCGCCCGCATTGTCTGATATTGCACGAATCACACAAAGGGGAATCCCTAGATTATCGCAGACGACTGCAACACTTGCGCCCTCCATTTCAATCGCATCTGCATTGAACTCGTTTTTAATCCAATCCTTGCGCTCTTTGGAGCTAATAAACTGGTCGCCTGTGGCAATAACGCCTTGATAAATCGTCCAACCATTTTTCTTAGCAATCTTTTCTGCGATTCCATTGAGTGCTGTATCGGTTTGCGTGAAAACCTTGCCTTCGGAAAAATAACCAAATGGGTGTCCAAAAATCGTAATATCCACATCGTGTTGGCATAATTTCTCACCAAGCACCAAATCACCAATCTTGTATTGCGGATTGATTCCCCCTGCAACACCATTGAAAATTATCTTTTCACAACCAAAGTGCAAAATCATCGTGCTAGCAGTCAAAGCAGAATGCACCTTGCCAATCCGACTATATGCGATAATTAATGTTTTGGATTCCAAAACCACTTTATAAAAGGTATTCCCGCCAAAAGAAATACTCTCATAAGTTTGGTAATGCGCAAGTAAAGGAGCAATCTCTTCGGGCATTGCACCCATAATCCCAACTATCATCTTAATCCTTTTGTAAAAAATCTTGAATCTCTGCGTAAGTTTGTAAAGAGATTGTTTCTTTTTGGCTTAATCGTTTATTTAAACCCTTTAGCACATTTCCGCCGCATTCTATAAATCCATCAATTCCTGCGTCATTTTCGCGAATAGATTGTTTATAAAGCACGGGAGAAACGAGCTGTTGTGCCAACAATTCCAATGCTTGATTTTTGGTTCGATAAGGTTTGGCATTAACATTAGAAATAATAGGAAAACTAAAAGAATCTCTTAATGCCTCATCTAGCAAGACTTTAAAGTCCTCACGCATTCCCTCTAAAATCGGACAATGACTTGCCACAGACATCGGAAGCATTAAGGCGCGTTTTGCTCCAAGTCCTTTAATCTCTACTTCCAAAGCCGATAAATCCTCCCTGCTTCCTGCAAGCACCATTTGCCCATCGCCATTATAGTTAGCACACCAAATCTTCAAGCCCCTATTGCGTTTTTTCTCGCAAAACTCCTCTAAGATTCCATCTTCTAGCCCAAGCACAACCATCATTCCAGCTGATTTTTCTCTGCAAGATTCTTCCATTAAATACCCACGTTTGCTCACCAATGAAATAGCTTGTCCAAAGTCCAAAGCTCCACTTGCACAAAGCGCACTAAACTCTCCTAAAGAATGCCCCAAACCAAAAGCGATTTTGTCTTTTATCTTTGGCAAAATCAGAGAAAAAACGCTAAAACTCACCAACAAAATCGCGGGTTGCGTATATTGCGTTAAGTTTAATTGATTGTTTTCTTCAAAGCAAAGTTTCGCCATATCTGTTTTTAGAATCTCACTTGCTTGTTCAAAATACTGCTTCACTTCTGTGCTGTTTTCAAATAAATCTTTCCCCATTCCAATACTTTGACTACCCTGACCCGGGAAAATCACTGCTTTACTCAAAATTTCTCCTTTACATACTTTTTTTAGCTCTAACACCAAGCAATGCAAGTCCTAGATTTAAAGACTCTGCGACAACAACCAACACTTTTAAGATTTGTTCTTGCTTCTCTGTGTTTAGGATTTTGGTTTCATTATAAAAGCGATGGAACTCACTCGCCAACATTTTTAAAAAATCTACGACTTTATTAGGAGCACGTTGCACAAAAGCGTCCATTAAAACTTTATCAAGCCCCAAAGATAGCACCAATAAGGAGCAGAGATTCTCTTCCATATTTTCTAAAGAAGTCGCAAAGGAATCTCGCGCAAGATTCTTAAAATCCTCAATTTTAAAATTAGACTTTGAAAACAAAGTATGGATACGCGCGTGTGCGTAATTAATGTAATACACAGGATTGCTAGAATCTTGCTTTTTTAGCTCTTCTACATCAAATTCCAAATGCGTGTCTGCTTTTTTACTCAAAAAAATCAAACGCAACGCGTCCGCTCCTACTTCCTCCACCACTTCTTTCATCAAAATAAAATTACCCGCGCGTTTGCTCATTTTATAGGCTTCGCCATTTTTAAGCAAAGCCACCATTTGAGATAAAAGCACTTCTAGCTTACTACTATCATAACCCAAGAAGTTAATCGCCGCTTTCACACGCGCAATATAGCCGTGATGGTCTGCTCCCCAAATATTAATATAGTGATCAAAATGTCGCGCAAACTTATCCCCATGGTAAATAATATCTCCCGCAAGATAAGTTGGCTCTCCATTCTCGCGCACCACTACGCGGTCCTTTTCATCACCACATTCGCTAGACTTTAACCACAACCTCCCCTCTTCCTCATAGATTCCATTGTGCTCTTTAAGTGTTTGTAGTGTGGAATCCCAACGCGAAAACAATTCCTTTTCGCTAACATAACAATCAAATACGATTCCAAGCTGTGCTAAATTTTCTTGAATCTCTTTGAGCATTTCATTTTTGCCAAATTCGCTTAACAAGGCAAGTTCTGACAAATCTTCAAAGACTTTTAATCCTAAGGATTTTTTGACAACTTGTGCCAAATCTAAAATATATTCACCTTTATAACAACCCTCTGGCAACTCATAAGATTCGCCAAAAAACAAATGCCGTCCGGCGTAGTAAATAGACTTGCCTAAATTTTCTATTTGCACACCTGCATCGTTGATATAATATTCGCTCACAATATGGAATCCCAAAAACTTCCCAATCCGCGCTAAACTATCACCAAAAATCGCTCCACGCGCGTGTCCGATATGCAAAGGACCTGTTGGATTGGCACTCACATATTCTAGTAAAATCTTTTCGGATTCGTTTTGTATTTGTTTGGAATTAGAAGATTTGGAATCTTGTTGCAAAAATTCCCACGCACAGATTCCTAAAAATGTGTCGCTTAGGCTAAAATTAACATATCCTCCCACGACATTTACACTTGCAATTTGTGGCAAAGATTCTAGCTTTTGGGCGAACTCTTCTGCAATGCTTTGTGGGCTTTTGCGCAGACTCTTCGCAAAGCTAAAAGTCGGCAAAGCAAAATGACCGAATTTCCTATCACGAGGCTTTTCTAAAATACTAGAGATTCCTAACGCCTCATCTACGATTTGTTTGATATTTTGCATCATAAACTATGCTTTTGTTGTTTCGTTAGTTGTAGTTGTGGCAGATTCTTTTTTATCTTGCTCAATCTTCGTGTTTTGTGCGGTGATTTCCTCATCGTCTTCTTTAACAGCTTTTTTGAAGTTTTTAATCCCCGAACCCAAACCTTTTGCCAAATCCGGAATCTTTTTTGCTCCGAACAAGACAACAATAATCAATAAGACAATCAGTAATTGCTGGACGCTTGGCATCATCATTTAATCCTTATTTGTGTGAATTTTTTAAGATTATAGCATAATTCCTCTTGCAACTACAAAACACAAATTTTAGTTTTTGATTTTTCTTGCTTTTCTACACGAAAAGCACATTTTTACACAGGGGATAAAAACTCTTAGGTGGAATTATGGAATCCTAAGGTTTATTAAAATGATTGTGAGATACAATGTTTAGACAACACAAAAAGGGAAATTGGGAAATGAAATTATCATTAAATTTAAAAGTAACATTGAGCATTACGCTCACAGCAATCATTGGATTTTTGATTTTTGGAATCTTGCAATACCAAACAACCAAAACAAGCACTTTGCAAACAGAGCAAAAAAGCTATCAAGGCAAACTCCATTCTATTCAGCTTTTGCTTGTTTCTTATATTTCAGAAAAGCAAACCGCTATTAATCGCCTCAAAGACGAAATCGCAAATCATCTTGACGATGAGGCGAGTATTGCCAAAAGCCTAGAGCTTGTCGAAAAAACAAGCGGATTCAACCTTGTTTATTTTGGTGTAGAGACTAGCGGTAGAATGATGCGTAGCAATGGAAACCATGTCTTCCCAGAAAGTGGATATGACCCGCGCAAACGCAGTTGGTATTATGATACTAAAGCACAAAACCAATCCATTGTCTTAAACAATGCTTGGCTACAAGCGAGTAAAAAACTTCCGGTGTTTGGATTTGGTGCGCCTTTGCAACACAATGGCAGTTTTTACGGCGTCGTCAGTGGAGATATTGCGCTTAAGCCTCTTAATGATTATTTGGAATCCCTACAAAAAGGCGAACATTATACAATTTTCGCAACCGACCCTAGTGGCAAAATCATTCTTTCGCAAAATGCCGATGAGATTCTTAACCAAAGTGAAATCTCTAAATTATTGGTAGAAAAATCCAAAAACAATACGAATCAATTTATTTTCTTTGAACAAGAAGGGGAAGAAAAGTTCGGAATCTGCTCACTCAATCCGCTTACTCAATGGAATGTGTGCTTAGTCGGAGAGGAAAAACTACTTTATAAATCCATTCACGAAAACACGACTTTTCTAGCGATTTCTTTGCTTGTCTTTGCGATTGTGCTTATTGTGCTTATCAACCTTTTTGCGCGCAAAATCCTTAGTCCTATTGAAGTCTTGCGCAAAGGAATCTTGGATTTCTTTGATTATTTGCATTTCAAAACTACGAGTGTCAAGCTTTTGCACATCAACACCCACGATGAATTAGGAGAAATGGCGCAAACTATCAACGCAAACATTAAAGAGATTCAGACAAATTTAGAAAAAGAACGCACCTGTGTGCAAGAAACTCTAAAATCTCTTGAATACGCTAAAGAAGGGAATTTTGGACGCTTCATAGAATCCGAATCCAACAACAAACAGCTTAACAATATCAAACTCTACCTCAATCAAACTCTGCAAGACTTAAACCAAAACTTTGAAACCATTGAAAAAGCATTAGAAATGTTTAAAGGCAATGATTTCACACACATTGCAGACACTAACGAAAGCAAGGGCGCATTGCTTCGCGTGGTAGAAAATATCAACGAATTAGGACGCTATATCCAAAATATGCTCCAAACTTCTAGCGGAATCGCCCAAACGCTTAAAGGGCATTCTGGCACTCTACAAGAACGCGTGGCAAACCTCCAAGCTTCCGCACACGCACAAACGCAATCCTTAGAGCAAACAAGCATTGCCGTTACTGCAATCACGGATTCTATGCACAATGTCGCTAACAAAAGCGGAGAAGTAATCCAACAAAGCGATGATATTCGCAATGTTGTCGGCGTGATTAAAGACATTGCAGACCAAACCAATCTTTTAGCACTTAATGCTGCTATTGAAGCTGCAAGAGCAGGAGAACATGGAAGAGGATTTGCTGTTGTTGCCGATGAAGTGAGAAAACTAGCAGAGAGAACAGGAAAATCCTTAAATGAGATAGAAGCAAATGTGAATGTCTTAGTGCAAGGCATTAATGATATGAGTGAATCTATCAAGGAAGAATCCCAAAGTGTAGAGAAAATCAACCTTGCCGTAGAACAACTAGAAAAACTCACACAAGAGAACGAATCTATCGCCAACTCCTGTGCAGAAATTTCTAATGTTGTGGATAATCTAGCCACCAAAGTGCTTGATGAAGCCAATAATAAGAAGTTTTAGAATCTCCACTTAAGCATCGTGGATTTGGCAGGTGTTTTCATTACATCATCACAGGATTCCACATTGCGCACGATTGCCAAAGTATTACCATGCGTCATTGCGAGATTCTACAATGCGCGTTTGTTACCTTGCGTCATTACGAGAGGTTGTCAGACTTCGTGGCAATCCGCAATGCAAATAGCCCAAAAGGCGAAACAATAGAATCCTTACAGCTATTTCAATCACGCAAATAGTCCTAGTCAAAGGCTAATGCAAACAAACAGGCAATAAGGAAGGTTTCCTTTTCTTGTTTGTGAGTTTTGCATTAGCCTTTGACTTTGTCTCACCAGCCTCCATTGCGAGAAGTTGCCATGCAACTTTGGTTACCAACAAAGCTAACAATGGAATCCTAAAGGCGAGATTCTAGGTGTGGATTTACAAGTGTAAGTGAACCGCCAATGCAGCAACAAAAGTCTTTTACGATTCCATTCCTAGCTCTTTTGCCAAAAATCTCCCGGTATGGCTTCCTGTTTTTTTGTATCGCTTTGCGATTCTTTCAGGTGTGCCACTATCTACGATAGTTCCGCCATTGCTTCCGCCCTCTGGTCCAATATCAAGGATAAAATCCGCGTTTTTAATAATATCCAAATTATGCTCAATCACAATCACGCTATTGCCCAAATCTGTCAAATGGTGCAACACGCGCGTAAGCCTATCCACATCGGCGAAATGCAATCCCGTAGTTGGCTCATCAAGCACATAAAGCGTTTTTCCTGTATCCTTGCGGCTCAATTCTTTGGCTAGTTTTATCCTTTGCGCTTCTCCACCACTTAGCGTAACCGCATTTTGCCCCAAAGTAATATAGCCAAGCCCCACATCTTGCAATGTTTTAAGCTTCTGATAAATGCGCGGAATCTTAGCAAAAAACTCACACGCTTCATCAACACTAAAGGACAACACTTCTGCGATATTTTTGCCCCTATATTCTACTTCCAAAGTTTGCGCATTATAACGCGTCCCGCCACACGCATCACATTTAACCATAATATCGGGCAAGAAGTGCATTTCAATCCTAATTTCTCCCTCTCCCATACATTTTTCGCATCTTCCGCCTTTGACATTAAAGCTAAAGCGTCCAATGCCATAGTTACGAATCTGCGCTTCTTTCGTCTGCGAGAAAACTTGCCGAATCTCATCCATCGCGCCTGTATAAGTTACAGGATTTGAACGCGGAGTGCGCCCAATGGGGCTTTGGTCAAGATAAATCACTTTATCTAGCTTCTCTAGCCCTATAATCTCCACACCATCAACTTTTTTAACTTTTTTGCGATTGTTTAACAATTCTTGCGCAACAGGGAGCAAAGTCTGCAATACAAGGGAGCTTTTGCCACTTCCACTCACGCCCGTTACACACACGAAATTCTTAAGCGGTAATTGGACATTAAGATTGTGGATATTGTTAATATTAACATTGCGAATCTCAATCCATTCTTCTTGATTGCGGCGCACGAAATATTCTATCTTTTTTGCCCCGCTTAAATACTGCGCGGTTTGCGTATTGCTATTTAGCAACTGCGTAAGATTCCCACTAAAGACAACTTCCCCGCCATATTTACCCGCACCGGGTCCAATATCCACGATAAAATCCGCGTGTTCAATCGTTTCTTTGTCGTGTTCTACGACAATCACAGAATTTCCCTTTTGTTGCAGACTTCTTAAAGTCTTGATGAGTTTTAGCGTATCGCGTTCGTGCAACCCAATACTTGGCTCATCTAGCACATACATTACGCCGGTTAATCCACTTCCAATTTGACTTGCGATTCTAATGCGTTGCGATTCGCCCCCGCTGATACTTCGTGCATCACGCCCCAAACTCAAATATCCAAGCCCCACATCATAGAGGAAATAAAGCCTCTCGCAAATTTCTTTTAGAATCGGAGCGGCGACCATCGCGTTTTGTTTATCCAAATGTACGAAACTTTCAGGATTGGCAAAAAATCCATAACATTCTTCAATCGGCAAGTCTATCAGATTCCCAATGGTTTTGTTAGCGACTTTAACAGCCAAAGATTCGGGCAACAAACGATGTCCTCCGCAATCCTCACAGACTTTTTCGCTCATATAATCGCCCAAATCCTTATTGTCTTTAAACATATCATAAGCAATCGCAATCACTCCAGCCCAAGGACGCTTAAGCTTCGAGCTTTTCCAAACAAACTCTACTTCCTCTTGACTTCCATAGAGAACTAATTTTTGTTGGTATTCATTCAAATCTTCAAAAGCCGATTTGGGATTGATTTGGTTTGCCAAACAAAAGGCGCGGAACAGCTCATTATAATAACTTTTGTTGAATCCATAAATGATTTTAATCCCTCCCTCACTCAAAGGCAAACTTGATTGGATAACTTTTTTGGTATCAATCGTATAACGAATCCCCAAACCATCGCATTTAGGACACGCTCCTTTGGGAGAATTAAACGAGAAGCTAAGAGGCTCTAGCGGAGTAAAAGAGACTTTACAATCAAAACAAGCCAAATGCTCACTATAATGCACCAAAGTAGGCTTGGATTCCTTATCTTCGGGTAGAATCTCAATCTCCACTTCGCCATAAGATTCCTTTAAAGCCTTTTCAATATCTTCTGCGATTCTTTCTTTGTTTGCAACATTCACAACCACGCGGTCAATCACAACTTTAATCGTGTGCTTTTTGGTTTTAGCAAGACTGATTTCCTCATCTAAGCGCGTCAGCACACCATTAATTTGCGCTCTGATATAGCCTTTTTGACGCAGAGATTCTAATTTGTCATTAAAAGTTCCCTTTTTTTCGCGGATAATCGGGGAGAGGATTAGGATTTTGGAATCTTCTTTGATTTTTAAAACCTCTGCGATAATATCACTTGCACTCATTTTGGAAATCGGTTTGCCGCACAAATGGCAATGCTGCACACCAATCCGCGCAAAAAGAAGCCGAAAATAATCGTAAATTTCAGTAATCGTCCCCACCGTGGAGCGCGGATTCTTGCTTGTAGTTTTTTGATCAATCGCAATCGCGGGAGTTAGCCCCTCTATCTTATCCACATCGGGTTTGCCGATTTTATCCAAAAACTGCCTTGCATAGCTAGAGAGCGATTCTATATATCTGCGTTGTCCCTCGGCATAAAGTGTATCAAAAGCAAGGGTGCTCTTCCCGCTTCCGCTAAGCCCCGTGAGGACAACAAGCTTGTTTTTAGGAATACTTAAACTGATGTTTTTGAGATTATTTTCTTTAGCATTGGTGATGATAATATGATCTAGTGGCGTAGGTTTAGGTTGCGTTTTTGTGGTTTGTGTTTGTGTTTTTGGATTCAAAATCAGCCCTTTATTTGCAAGATTGCATTGAAATAAAATCAATCTGTAATTATAACAAATTACAAAAGATTTCGCACAAATGTAGCATCTTATTCTTTGCTTTTGCCAAACAAAACTTTTATATTCATCATATAATGAAACTTGATAATAATAATATAAAGTTTATTGACATTATCAAAACTTTTGTTATAATTTCGCACAAATTTTAAGATTCAAAAAGGATAAACCATGGCAAAACATACTTTTCAAACCGAAGTGAATCAGCTACTTGACTTGATGATTCACTCTTTATACTCCAACAAAGAAATCTTTTTGCGCGAGTTAGTAAGCAACGCTTCTGATGCACTTGATAAATTGCAATATTTAACCCTCACAGACGATAAACTCAAAAACCTAGATTTTACACCCAAAATTGACATTGCTTTTGATAGTGAAAAAAACACACTCACTATTAGCGATAGCGGAATCGGAATGAATGAGCAAGATTTGATTGAAAATCTAGGAACGATTGCAAAGAGTGGCACAAAAAACTTCCTCTCCAAACTTAGCGGAGATAAGAAAAAGGATTCCGCGCTGATTGGACAATTTGGCGTGGGATTCTACTCTGCCTTTATGGTAGCAAACAAAATCATCGTAACAACCAAAAAAGCGGGTGAAACACAAGCTTATGCGTGGATTAGCAACGGAAGCGGGGAATTTGAAATTGAAAAATGCGAAAAAGAATCGCACGGAAGTGAAATCAAGATTTATCTAAAAGAAGATGAAAAAGAATGGACAAGTCGTTGGAGAATTGAAGAGATTATCAAAAAATATTCCGACCACATTCCATTCCCTATTTTCTTGCATTACACAGAAACCAAAAGCGAGGGTGAGGGTGCGAATAAAAAAGAAATCATAGAAGAGAAAAACGAGCAAATCAACAAAGCTTCCGCGCTTTGGAGAATCTCCAAAAAAGACTTAAAAGATGAAGAATATAAAGAATTTTACAAAAACCTAAGCTACGATTCTAGCGACCCTCTAAGCTGGATTCATACTAAAGTAGAGGGAACTTTAGAATACACGACTTTATTTTATATCCCACAAACTGCGCCTTTTGACCTCTATCGCGTGGATTACAAAAGCGGTGTGAAGCTCTATGTCAAGCGCGTGTTTATCACCGATGATGATAAAGAACTCTTGCCTCCTTATTTACGATTCGTGCGCGGAATCATTGACAGCGAGGATTTACCGCTGAATGTAAGTCGTGAGATTCTACAACAAAACAGAATCCTAGCGACAATTAAATCCGCATCAACCAAAAAAATCCTAAGCGAAATAGAATCCCTGCAAAAAGATGAGGAAAAATACAACAAATTCTATAAAGAGTTTGGACGCTGCCTCAAAGAGGGAGTTTATAGCGATTTTGAAAACAAAGAAAAACTATTAGAACTTTTGCGATTCGCTTCTACCAAAAGCGAGGGCAAAGAAATCGCATTTAAAACCTACAAAGAGCGAATGATTGAAGGGCAAAAAGCGATTTATTACCTACAAGGCGAGGATTTGGAACTATTGAAAAGCTCCCCTCTTTTAGATGCATTCAACAAAAAAGGAATTGAAGTCTTTTTGTTTGCTGAAGAGATTGATGGAATCGTAATGCCAATGGTGCAAGAGTTTGACAAAACGCCACTACGCGCTATCACTTCCAAAGAAGCCTTAGAGGATTTAGGGGAAGAAAAAGTAGAGGAAGCAACGCAAGAAAAATTCAAAGCCCTATTGGAAAGCTTCACAAAAATTTTAGGCGAAGAAGTTAAAGAAGTGCGCTTAAGTGCGCGATTGATTGACGCGCCTTCTTGTATCGTAAGCGACCCTGAAGACCCCAATGCTGCAATGCTTAAGATGATGAAGCAAATGGGTGCTATGGGAATGGGCGGTGAGATTCCAGAACCCAAACCGATTTTAGAACTCAATCCAAACCATGCGATTCTAACCAAACTCTTAGACGCAGACAGCCAAAAGCAAGAACAAGTCGCGCATTTACTCCTTGAAGAAGCCAAGCTTTTAGAGGGTGGCAAACTCAAAGATGTTCATGCGTTTGTAACGCGCCTTAATATGCTTCTACAAAACAGCTTATAATCCGATATGGAATCCCACATTACTTAAAGTCGGGATTCCATCTCGCCCATTATCCTTTAAAAACGACATTGCATTAAGAATCCCCTGCACCATTACAAGGATAATCAAATCAATTTTAATGTTACTGCCTCGTCGTCGTGAGATTCTACAATGCGTGTTGCTTTGCGTCATTGCGAACGAGCGTCTGCGAGTGCGGCAATCCACGCTTTAGAATCTCGCCATTGTAGAATCCCCTTTTATCAAGATTATAGATTTGCGCTAAAGCGGGTGAAATTTGTTTCACAAATTGCGCACCACGAGTTTTTACAAAACTCTCGCAATGACGCAGTAGTAAAATTACAGATTGGTAACTCGTCATTGCAAACTTAGTGAAACAAATCCACAATCTAGCACAAAAGATTCTATTCTACTATGGAATCCCAATTTATAATCCCTTTTTAATTACTTGGATTTTTGCTAAAATAGTTTG
>NZ_JRPA02000062.1 GCF_000765675.1 Helicobacter sp. MIT 05-5294
AGGAGATAGAAATAACCTTAGAATCTTCAAATTATCAAAGATTTACAACTTGTGCTAAAATACATAATAATAAAGCAGTAATAAAGAATGTGTTTAAAGGAAAATAATGCCAATAGAATGGGAAGTGCGTTGTGGAAATAAGAAAGCGTCAATAAAGATTCAAAGACCAAGCTTTGAAAGCGTGAAGAAGGCGTATGAGGAGATAACGAGAGTTGGCTCTAAAGAATTTATAGGGGAGTATTGGGAAGTAATTAAGCAATACCAAGCAAACATTATAACGGAATCTGAAGCACAAGAAAGAGTGAAAAAGCTGTATATTAATATGTCGGGGGCACGATATAAAGCAGTGAGCGATAGATTGTTCAATTTCTTTAATGAAGATAGAAACAAGCGGTATAACACCTGTGCTACAAGGGTAAGCTATGCGATAAACAACACTGCGATTCCACTTGCAAAGGAAGAAAATCAGAATTCGCCAAACAACGCTTGGATTATCAATAATTCATATTATGGAATCTCTGTTGATGGTATCATTGAGATTTTATCCACTATATGGCACAAACCAAAGATATATGATCAAGCAATTAAACAATCCATTCTTTGTGGTTGCTCGGAGGATTTTTACCATACAATGAACAGCAAGAAGCAAAATAAAGCTTTATTTGAAGAATTTAAATCATTCAAAAGAAAAGGAATCGTAGCGATGAGATTACAAGGCAATAGAATCCGACATACTACATTATGGGAGGAAGACGATTTTGTAGATGTAAAAATGAATAAAGAATCAAGTGTAGAAAATCTTTATGGATACGATTATTTAAATGATCCAGAGAATACACACCCTTTAGTGAGTGAGTTTTACTTTTGGGAGGTGAAATGATGAAAAAGCAAATATCAATATTATGTATTCTTGTGAGTATTCTATCTAATAATATAATGGCAGCAGATGCCGATACATCAAGGGTGAACCTTTATAGGCATATACTTCAAGATGATAAGATAGCCAAAAAAATGTTTCAAGAAAGCGCGAGGAAAAAGTATGAGCTTGTGGGGATTGATTATTGCTTAAAATACTTTAAATGTCATTCAAGATATTATGCGAATTCACTTATAAGGGAAATGATTCTTGAGAAAGGGGGTGGAAAAGGGGGCATAGAAGAAATAAAAAACTTTATAGAAAAGCAGTTTAAAGGAGGTAAATATGCTTTTCAAGACCTTGAATCTTGTCTTGAACTCTACGATTCCCCAGAATACCAAACCGAAATTGAACGCATTGTAAAGAAATATTGTAAAGAATGTAAATAATAATATCAATCATTTTAATGCTAATATGAATACAGATTCCAACAATCTAAACATTAACAATCATTTAAACCCTAACCAAGATTCTCTTGCAATGCAAGCCAATTTAGAATCTAAAGATTCTACCCCCTCTACTTATACTTTACAAACAATCCTACAAAAAGACAAAGCTTATTCTACTTTAGGTATAGAGTTA
>NZ_JRPA02000036.1 GCF_000765675.1 Helicobacter sp. MIT 05-5294
TTGTCTTTAGAGATTTCACTCATATCTATATATTCTATGTGTGTAAGATTCTTAAGATATTCTAGTCGCTTATAAAATTGTATGCTTGCACCTCTCCAACCTTTGCTTGAATAGTTATAAAGGGCATCTAGTAAAGGAACATCAGAATCAAAATTTTTGGGAGGAATAGTCGGAGTGCAAGCATCGTAAGATAGTATAGGAAAGAGATTAGCATACTTGCAAGTGAGATTAAAAAATTTATTTATGGAGCACATTCCCAACTATTGAGATGATTTACCCCATGCTTAAGCCGCTCTATTTGGTCTCGTATATTGCAAATAGCGGGGACATTTTTATCAATCAATGCGCAAAATTTCATATAGCTTTCGTGCCAATATTCGTGGATAGCAATGAGATTGTAAGAATCTTTGTGTGCCAAAAGTTGTTGGTAGCAAGGATAATAATGAAAGATTTTATTATTTAAAATCGCATCATCTGCATTGATTTTATTGATACCACACAACTTTATAAATCTCCCATATGCGCTACTTCCACTTCCATCAAGTCTAAGCCATATTAAATCATAATATGGCGGCAAGGGCAGATTCATCTCCCACGCAAGTTCAGCAGAGATATTCTCATAGCTTAGATTCGCATAAGGATTTTGAGAATCCCTTACTAACCTCTTAGGATTAAGCAAAGGAGGATAAGGGTGATTAGTATCAAGGTATTGTTCTTGAAACTCTTTAGATTCTAGCCATTGTATAATCTCATTAAAGCATAAAGCAATAAATTCTAAATGCTTTAAGGAGGTGATTAAGCAATTCTGTTTTCTTAATAAACTATAGACTCTAAACTTCTTTGAATGATTTAGTTTTAAAATCAGTAAAAACATTTGTAATTGTTGGGCAAAAGGTTTTTCTTTAATTCTTGTTTTTATCTTTCTTGATCTATGAGCTATTGCAAACTTTAAACCAAATCTTTTATAAATCTTGCTACCTTTACTCATAGGGATTCTCCCTTGAAAGAACAAAAGCTAGAAAATTTTAAAATAAAATGTTTGTATTGAAAAAGTTTTAGAAAATAATCCTAAGATAAAAGAGAGAAAGTGATGATAAAAAGAATAAAGAAAGCTATTTAAGAGAGAGATGAGTTTATAAAATTGAATCTCATTATGGAATCCTTGATAAAATATATTAAAATCTCTTAAAAGATATTCTGAGAGATTTTAAAACAAAAGCAATATTATAGCAAATAATGGGGGGGGGGGGGCAAGAGTTGGGAAGGAATTTAGCTGAAGTTTGGAAAAGTTTTAGGAGAAGTTGCTAAATACAACTTCGTGGCGCACATTGCGTGAGTAATTTGCTCACACTTGCAAATCCACTATGTAATATAGTTTAAGGATTCCAACTCGTCTGCTCTTTGAATCTCCATATGTCATTGCGAGAGATTCTTTAAAATCTCGTGGCAATCCATAATCCAAACAACCAAAAAATACAACAATTAAACCATAAAGACATAAAACCCAAGAGCGAGATTTTATATTACAGATTACCACATTTGCTTTGCTCACCCACAATGACGCAGTAATAGAATCTCCCCCCCCCCCCTTTTTTTTTGCATTTTGACTTGGATTTGCAAGTGTGGGCAAATTGTAAAGCAATTTGCATCTATTCTCTCACTTCACTCCTCACAATAACACCAGATAATAAAGCATAGAACGCGAGAATCTTAAAGACTTAGAAATCCATTCACCCTCCGCCCTCTTTACAAACCACGCTTTCGTTAATTGATTTTGCAAAAAGAAAAATGCTTTTTGTGAAAACGCTTAGAATCGCAAAACGCATTTCGCTTTGCTCAATGCTAGCACTTTTGCGATTCTGCACTTTGCAATGCTTTGCATTGTAAGTAAAGATTCTATTTGTAGAAAATGGACATTTTTTAAATTCTCAAAGAGCGAGACAACTACAAGAAAAGCCAAAATAGGAGAAATATTTGGCTTATTTGGGCAAATAGAGAACTCAAAATAGACCCATTAAATTAACTTTCAAATCAAACCCTATAAAACTATCTTTACCTATACGACAACAAAAAATAGAAAATTAAAGAGATTCCAAATCAAAAAACAGAATTTAATCAATGAGAGCTAAAGAAAAAATGAAAGCTAAAACAAACACTGATAAAATAATAAGAATAGATAAAGATTTTTCCAAAAAAGAAGAAAAAAGTTTAAAAGAATCATAAAGTATAGGGAATAAAAAATAAAAGAAATATCACAACTCATTCTTTACACTCTCATCTCCGCACCGTCCTACTTTACCACTCTTGCAAAGAGCAGTATCATCAGCGAAGAAGAGCTTAACTGCTAGGTTCGGAATGGAGCTAGGTGGGACCTCTTCTCTATCAGCACGAAGATGACAATGTAAAAAGCCTTGAAAAAGTATCTTATAGATTCTTAGGAATCACTTTCTTATTTGGATAATC
Organism: Helicobacter sp. MIT 05-5294; assembly: GCF_000765675.1. Taxonomy (GTDB): domain Bacteria; phylum Campylobacterota; class Campylobacteria; order Campylobacterales; family Helicobacteraceae; genus Helicobacter_D. The sequence continues at coordinate 2,464 of NZ_JRPA02000036.1, forward strand.
CAATAAAAACTAATAAACCAATATTTAAAAAGCTTCTAAATCCTATAAATTCCAAAAATCTTTTATCATAAGATTCTTTTTGTAAGTAAAACTTTAATCATAAACCAAGTTTGCTTAGAGTGATTACACTCATTAAGGCAGTGGCTTTAAAAAATCAATTAAGCCAAACGGTCTATTAGTAGTAGTCAGCTAAACACATTACTATGCTTACACCTCTACCCTATCAAGCAGGTAGTCTTCCTGCGACCTTCAGGGAAAGTTCATCTTGGAGTTGGCTTCACGCTTAGATGCTTTCAGCGTTTATCACATCCATGCGTAGCTACGCTGCGATGCCCATAGCAGGACAACAGCTACACCAGTGGCATGTCCATCCCGGTCCTCTCGTACTAGGGACAGATCTCCTCAACTTTCCTACGCCCACGGCAGATAGGGACCGAACTGTCTCACGACGTTCTGAACCCAGCTCGCGTACCGCTTTAAATGGCGAACAGCCATACCCTTGGGACCTGCTCCAGCCCCAGGATGCGATGAGCCGACATCGAGGTGCCAAACCTCCCCGTCGATGTGAGCTCTTGGGGGAGATCAGCCTGTTATCCCCGGGGTACCTTTTATCCTTTGAGCGATGACCCTTCCACACAGAATCACCGGATCACTATGACCGACTTTCGTCTCTGCTTGACTTGTTTGTCTTACAGTCAGGCTGGCTTATGCCATTACACTCTACAAATGATTTCCAACCATTTTGAGCCAACCTTTGCAAGCCTCCGTTACTTTTTAGGAGGCGACCGCCCCAGTCAAACTACCCACCAGGCATTGTCCTACTTGAGGATAACTCAAGCTAGTTAGCAGACAGAAACATTAAGGGTGGTATCTCAACGATGGCTCCATCTCTACCGGAGTAAAGATTTCAAAGCCTCCCACCTATGCTGCGCATAATGTTCCCATCGGCAGTGCCAAGCTGTAGTAAAGGTCCACGGGGTCTTTCCGTCTTGCCGCGGGTAGGAGGAATTTTCACCTCCACTACAATTTCACTGAATCACTCTTTGAGACAGCTCCCATCTCGTTACGCCATTCATGCAGGTCGGTATTTAACCGACAAGGAATTTCGCTACCTTAGGACCGTTATAGTTACGGCCGCCGTTTACTCGGGCTTCAATTCAAAGCTTCACCTTGCGGCTGACTAATCCTCTTAACCTTCGAGCACCGGGCAGGCGTCACACCTTATACTTCCTCTTTCGAGTTGGCAAAGTGCTGTGTTTTTGGTAAACAGTCGGGAGGGACTCTTTGCTGAGACCACATTGCTGTGGCACACCTTATCGCGAACTTACGGTGTTAGTTTGCAGAGTTCCTTAAAGAGAGTTCTTTCACGCGCCTTAGAATACTCATCTCATCTACCTGTGTCGGTTTGCGGTACGGGCAATATTAGCTAAACTTAGAGGCTTTTCTTGGCACGACGATCTGAACAATTCTCCTTTCCATCCGAAGATTTCAAAGAGCCTGTTGGGTTTGGGATACGGGAGCGGATTTACCAATCTCCTAACTTGCACCTTTCGACTGACACTTCTATCCGTCAGCTTGTCTCGACCCTATGCGTCCCCACATCGCACACTAATATTGGTATTGGAATATTAACCAATTTTCCATCGACTACCCATTTCTGACTTGTCTTAGGACCCGACTAACCCTACGATGACGAGCATAGCGTAGGAAACCTTAGATTTTCGGCGAAGTGGATTCTCACCACTTTTATCGCTACTCATTCCTGCATGCTCACTTCGCATCGCTCCACCACTCCTTGCCGGTATGGCTTCGACGCAGATGCGAACGCTCTTCTACCACTGTGCATCAGCACAATCTACAACTTCGGTGTCTATCTTAGCCCCGTTATATTTTCAGCGCAGAATCACTAGACCAGTGAGCTGTTACGCTATCTTTAAAGGATGGCTGCTTCTAAGCCAACCTCCTGGTTGTCTGAGTAACTCCACATCTTTTTCCACTTAGAATAGAACTTTGGGACCTTAGTTGGTAGTCTGGGTTGTT
>NZ_JRPA02000037.1 GCF_000765675.1 Helicobacter sp. MIT 05-5294
TTTCATATTCCAAGAGTAGGTGATGAAGTCATTATTTCTTTTTTAGATGATGATATAGATAAACCTTATGTGAGTGGGAGTTTGTATAATCAGAGTAATACGATGCCTCAATATAATTATCCAAGATATAAAAGAGAGATTGCCTTGGATACTTTAGCTCATTTAAGCACAACCCTTAAGATGTTTAATCAAGGACTAGAAGAACTGAATCTTCAAGAAAATACAGAATACCAACTCAACTATCTTAACAATCATTATCTTACGCTTTCAAATGCTACCATAGGAACAGAGAATCTTGCAGCAACTGCAAGAAATGAAATCACTCTTAAAAACGATAAGGATAAAGAACAAATTTATATCCTTGCACAAAAAGATTATAAACAAGAAATTGGACATAACTATGAACAAACCATACAAAACAATAAAATTTCAGAAATAGGAGCATTATATACAGAGTTTATTACAAAAGGACATATACAAAACATTGTAGGATTTAAAAACATTAATGTAGGAGCAGAGTATTTAGAAAACACTCTACTCTCTAAAGATACTAATGTAGGATTAAGTAATACACTCAATGTAGGAGCAAATAACACAACAAGAATTGCTAAGGATTCTAGTGAATCTGTAGGAGGGAATAAGGGAGTGGAAGTGAGGGGAGACCTCACAATACAGGTAGGGAAAGATGAAAACAGGAGTATAAAAGGGGATAAAAGAGAGAGAGTAGAGAAGCAGCTAAACATACATAGTGATGAAAGTTTTCACCTTAGTGCTGATGAAGAATTGACTCTAAGCTCACAAAATGATTTGCATATTTTAACCAAACAATCTTTGTCTTTAAGAAGCGATAAAAATCTCACTATCAATGTGGACGACTTGCTTACTAAGAGCAAAAATAAAATGAACTTTTACGCCAATACAAACATCAATCTTGAAGCTGCTAATGCAAAGATGGCAATCAGCGAGGATAAAATTATTTTCAAGATAAAAGATAGTGAAGTTATCATTGATGAAAATGGCGTAAGCATTAATAAAAATTTAAGTATTGGTGGGTGAATTAGAATGGATTTTTAAAATCTCCGTTAAAGGTTTTATGCCCATTGCCTTGTAAAACAAAACAATGAGAATTACCATAATAAGGTTAATCAAGAAAAATCCTATGATTATTTTCTTGATAATGAAGAAGAAATCTTTATTGCAGACAAAGAAGAAATCATTCGTGTTTGTGCTTACTTTTATAAAGAAATAGAAAAAGATAAACTCCTTAGTCAAAAGAAAAGAGAAATCAATAAAAACACGAATGTTGCCATTACTTGGTTTATTAATAATAAAAAACTTGATGAGAATCTCTGTGTTAAAAATCAAATCTATTTTAAGCCAAGCGATATTAAAGAATCCTTGTTGTCTCAAAGACGAATCTCATAAGGATTCTACTATAATGCTACCCATAAAACTAAAAGAGAATGAGAATGGATAGAATTATAAATCCAAAAAGGAATAGATTGTGAAAGAAGAAAAAGAGAGTATAGAAGATAATGAGATTGTGGGAGTTGAAAAGCAACTTCATCTTCTTATGGGATTATTTTATGCTTGGCATTATCTTTCTTTTTGCTTTTAGCATAGCGTTTTGTGGGATACAAGATTTTTTGTTGAAAAAATAGGAATGGATATATTTATTTTTTCAGTAATATTTGGCTGGGGCGGTGTTTATTTAGCTTTTATTATTTGTTTTACGCACACAAAAACAGAATCTATATCACCAATGACGGCATATGCTTTGAGCTTAGGCATTAGTTTAAAATGCAAAAAGGATTCTTTAAGTTTGGGGAAGTGGAGGTAAGAACAGGAGTGGATTTGGGGGTAGGGATACTTGTAACCATTAATGTTGTTAATATTTTTCCTTTAGGGCATAAAAGATTGAGTTTTAAAAACCGATTTTATTTTCTATTGCGGCTCGAAAAACCTACTTATCTCCCAAATTATATAATGAAATAATAGGTAAATCATATTTAAATAGTTTTCTTGTCAAAAAAACAAAAGAGGCTTTGGAATCTAAAGGCATAAATATAAAATCTTTGCCTTATGTTTTAGAGAAGCAATTTGATATTCTTTACTAAGGAGAAATGTTGATGAACCCCAATGAAGACAAACAATCTTTTGGTTTTAAAATAAACCTACCCAACTCTAGTAATAAAGGTTTTGATGTAAAATTAGGTATGATAGATTCTAATCCTAATAGTCCTTATAATCAAATGCAATCTTATAATTCCAAAGGAATAACAATATTGCTTCTTATTGCAAAGATTCTACTTCTATTCTTTTATTTTTTCGTGCTTATTACTGCTTTTATTTATCATTGGGAATTTCCGCCTTATTTATTAAAATCTTTAGGAATATATGCTATTTTTATCAGTCTTTTTAATATAGGGCAACACCTCAAAACTTCAAAACAAAATCAAATCAGCGAGTGCGAACAAAGTCTTTATGTCTGCAATATAAACAATGATAAGTTAGTGCATTATTTTATGATGATTATTGCTTCTTTAATTTTTGCATTATGCTTTTATTTTATAGATATTTTACTTGGTGTGGGGATTCTGCTTTATTTGTTGCAAGCGTGTTGGGAGGGCTGGTATTATAAAGCACAAATTTATGAAAAATATTTTGTTTTACATCATCGCATATATGGTAAAATGTCCTACAAATGGGGAGATATTAAAATTATGAGTTCTTTTTATCTTAAGATTTAAGGGTAAAGAAAGTTTGATTTCATGGGAGAAAGACAAAGGAGTTAGAGTATGAAAAAAGCAGACAAAGATTTTATAAAAAGATTTGACCTATGGTTGTTGCATGGGTTACCAAAAATAAATAATGATACAGAATCTAAAAATGCGATAAATCACAAAAGACTTAAGATATATAAATATATATTCAATCTTGGTAAAATCTTTGCTCTACTAAGCTTTTGTTGCGGGATATTAGTGTTGCTAGTGAGCTTTGATGAAGGCTTAAAAATAAAGATTTTTTAATTGATTTTTTGCCTTGTGTAAATATGCTGGGCATATTGTTTTTTGCTTGTTGTTGTGTAGTATATATTTTTATTTTTTTAAATTTTATTTCTTTTAGAATCACAAAACAAATACCCTTAAACAATGTTACACCTTATAGCAAAGTTTCAAGACTTATTAAATTCTTTATGCAATTTTTTTCGATGATTGCTGTTGTTGTGCTTTGTCTGTTGGGCATATATGTGCATATTGGATTTTTTTCACCGCTCGTTTTACTTTGTCTTACTCCACAGATAAAGTGTATATACATCGATGAAAAGGGCACACTATACGCCGGATTTGTCACATTTTTTAGAATCCCTATTGGGTTATATCCTATCAAAAATGATGAAAGTTTATATTATTGCGAATATTACCACTCTCAATCAACCATTCCATATAGGTGTCAGCAACTAACTCGCTGTATCATTGATGATGAATATATTGTTAAGCTTTCTATTCTTGGTTTTGCAACACATATAGATTCTGCACGACTTATTAAAATCCTTGCAAATAGAGTAATTTTACAGGAAAATACAAAACAAGCACAGGATAATAAAATCAATATAAGGGATTATCATGGGTGATGAAATAAAAACAATAACGCTTCCGCCATCTTGTATTACAAGCAATAATGAGCCTTGCCCCATTCAGATTGAAGTAGATGACTTAGAGAGTGGTGATAAAGAATTAATCAAATCCAACTTATTTTTTATGCTAAGCTCAATGGATAGCATAATTACAGAAAGTGTCAAATATATTGAAAAGAGGTTGCTTTTTTATGTAAGGATAATGCTTGAGGGCAAAAATGCTTCTAAAACAATGGCTTTAAATATTAGCGACCATAATTTGAATGCTGATGATATACTGATTCTAGGTGGATTGCAAATTGGAATAGGCATTGTAACTGAAATGGCAATAGATATTCTAACTTCTGCTAGTATTGTAACCGGTGGCTGGACTTTGGTGCTTAGTATCGGTGTGGCAGCCATTGTTTCTTACTTTCTCTCAAGGATTTATCTCTACTTAAAAGACAAATCCCTAGCACTTTGGCAACAAGCCAAAAGTTCAGCCAATGCTGCTATATAACACATAATGTCTCTCATAGAATCTGATACAAGAAGTTTAGAAACAAGAAAAAGAGAAATTACACAAAGAGCAGTTGATAAGATTCTAATTTCTAAATTGAAAGATAAAATGAATCAAAAAGACTATGAAGAATGTATTACTTATCTTTGTAAATATCGCACTTCCTCTAGGGTTTCCTATCTCTCCCTCCACCCCCTCAATCCTTCCCATTCTCCTCTCTTAAATTCCTACTCTAAAGATTCTAATACTTCTACTCTATATAATCCAACTCCTTATTGTAA
>NZ_JRPA02000063.1 GCF_000765675.1 Helicobacter sp. MIT 05-5294
TATTTGAATCTTTTGTGCTTTGGTATTATTAGCCTCATCATTATCTTTAAAGGGAATAAAAGAAAGAAAGAGAAGTTTAGTATCTTGTAAGTTAATATTTGTAAGTTTAATACTAAAGTTTCCATTGTTGTTATAAGTCTCTTGGAGTTTTGTTTTAGCTATCTTTCGAGATTGTTTTACTTGAAAATCCTTAACATTTTTCTACATAATCGCCATATTATCAATAAGCAGAAACTATTGAAAATAAATACGCTCAAATAGGCGTATATTAATGGAATATACCTTGTTTTAATTCTAAAATCAGAAAATATAGAAAATCCAACAACCAAGAAAATAATATAACCGATGCTAAGAAATATTATCTTCTTCTTGCTTATTTTTTCTATATAAAAAAGCGGGTAATTTATAAAAAATAACATAATGCAATTTGTGTATGCAAAAATTTCAGCGTCAAACACCCTCACCTTAAATTGTATGATGCCTATTATAATAAAGAGCCATAGCACCAACAAAGAAAACAAATAATTCCAAAATAAACTCATGATGATTAATATAATTTTTACAATATTACTCATGGATAATTCTTCCTTGAGAATCTAATCGCAACAATGAAGCTTTAATATTATTATTTTTTATTCCAGCATCGTCAATATCAAAATTTTTTTCAGCCCAATTTACTCCTCTTAGAATCATAGCGTTATCATAAGAATTTGAATCATCATAACCGATAAAAGGCAATCCATTTCCATATTCATACCCTTTTTGAATTACAATTTTTCTGCTCAAATCTTTACTTTTGGTATCACTTAATTTTTTTCTGTAAATATCAATCGCATAAGGAATCTGTCCCACAGCATCAGCCCAATAAGGAATCCCCTCCATTGAAACAAGGATATAGCCTTTAGCTCCGTTTTCTACCGCTTTCCAATTACCATTTCCATATGGATTATATTGAAAAGAATATCTGTCTATTAAGGCAAACTCCACAATTTCTCTCCAAGTAAAATATAATACTCCTAGTTTCTCACATTTCTCTTTGTCTTTTAGTTTTGGATTAACATCTAAAAGTTTATGGTATTTCTCTGCGCTTGTTTCAAACCATTGAATCCCTTCATAATTATACAAATCTTTAACTTCTAAAATATCTTTTTGAATCTCTTTATTCTCTATGGTAAATAAATATTCACCTTTACTATTTGTGATTTTAATACTTTTCTTCCCAACTACTTCAATTTCGTTTAAATCTTCCTCATCTCTCCACCCCCTAACCACTTCATTCTCTTTAAAATCTTCAATAATTGGAATCTTAAATTGTTTAGTGATAGATTGTTTCTCTAAATCCTTAGATTCTATTTGAATCTTTTGTGCTTTG
>NZ_JRPA02000038.1 GCF_000765675.1 Helicobacter sp. MIT 05-5294
TTATTCATTCAAAGAGAACAAGGGGATTTAAAAGAAACTTTAATGACTTTAAGCAATTATAGATTCTATTTAGAAGAGATAAACCAAGATTCTAATAATGCAAACAATCATTTAAAGAATCATTCAAGTAATTCTTTTAATGATATAAACCAAGATTCCAATAATCCCAATCATACAAATACTAATCATTCAAATGAGAATCTAAACTCAAATGTGCAATTCTCCTTTTTATCAAAGAAATCATCTTTTAATTTCATAAAAATCCTTTAAATTTTATTGCTTAGCATTATAACGCATAAGGCATTAAATATAGTAGCTTAGAATCTGCCACACCCACCACTCTCCCTACAATCAAATACTCCCCATTTTGAAAGAATAAATCTTGATAAGCGGGATTCAAAGAATGCAGAATCACTCCATTATTTTTTAAGATGATTTGTTTGACAAACAATCCCTCATTGGTGTTAATCACAAAGATTCCTTTGTCTTTTAGACTTGCTTGTCTATCAATGAAGCAGAGCGCATTGTCTTTGATAAGAGATTCCATAGAATCCCCCTTGCATTCTATGATTTCCCATTTAGGATTAATCTTTAGCTTCTCTAGTAATGCAATAGGGAAAGTAATCTCCTCTACACTCACAAATTCATTCAATCCTCCACCCCCCAAGGAAGCATTAGCCTTGTAGAGTTTAAGAATCCTATACTTCTCCTCACATTCTAAGCTTTCCTTTGGCGAACTTCCAAAGAAAAAGTAATTGATATTAATCTTTCTTTGCTCTAGGAAGTTTAGGATTTGTTTGTAGGGGATAGAGTTTCTAAACTTCATACTATTAAAAGTATCGGGGTGTATGCCTAAAGCCTTAGCCACATCAATGCCTTTAGTATTCTCTTGTCCCTCACTTGCTAAGATGTCCTTTAGCTTTTCTATCACTTCTTCCATTTCCATAAGAACCCTTTTGTTTTAAAAGGAATTTAGCATAAAAATTCAAAAAAGAGGGAATGGATTTTAAAATGAAAGGAGGTTTTAATAGAATACAGAGGTAAATCACCCCTGATATTCAGGGTGAAATTCTCCTTTTGGAAAGTTTAAAAAATCTTTTGGCGAAGCGGGATTTAAATGCTTTACATCAACAGGTATATTAAAGACGCCAATATTATGCATAAAAATACTTAAGCTGCCTAGTAGCGGCGTAGCATTTATGTTTGGTTGTTGGCTTTGCTGCAAAAGATTAAAAATAGTTTCGGACTCTATTATTTTTTTACATAGAGGATAAACTTCATCTTTGATAAATTGCTTATTTTCCTTCATTAACTCTTTTTTTATTTTCTCATTTTGATGAATCAAAGAATAAAATTGACTACTAAGCACCAATCTATACCCATAATGCTCTTCGTAGGCAAATAAAATCCTCTCCTCATTCATTCTTTTTACATTAGATATCAATCGCATTATCAAATCATCAAAGCAATTAATAATCTGCATGCTTTCAAAATCAAGCTGTTGATTTGGAGCAATAAGCATTCCATTGAGGGGCAAAAACATATTTCTATACGCATTAAAGATAATAAGTTTATCTAAAGGCGTTGCTTCTTTGAGTATTTTTTTAGCCTTTGAGTTTCTTTTCTTTCTTGCATATAGGGATTTAGCCAAGCCCCAAAGAAAGCCCCTGCTAAAGTCCCACAAACACCAATTAAACTAATCCAAACGCTAGAATCCATTGTTTCTCTTTTTAGGGTTTAACTTAGAATTTTATCTAAATTCACCCTAACTTCAACATGGATAAAAATAAAATATAAATTTTAATAATAGGTTAACCAAGATTTCAAACGATGAATTGCTTGACTGCATTTAAGAATAGAAGTATTGGAATCGTAGGTTGGCAAGTCGTCATTATGAATGCAGTGAAGCAATCCACAAGTTCAGCTATCATTTGTATTCCACTCCGTCATTGCGAGAGATTCGCTAGAATCTCGTGGCACACACTGCTTTGCAGTTTGTCCGCACTGCACAAATTTATAATTTTAGTTTTGGAGGATTCTGCCATATCGTCATGGCGCGGAGTGAAACGACACAGCAATCCATAACGCTAACAATCTGCAAGACAAACAATGGAATCTTTTAGGCGAGATTCTTTATTGTCGCGTTCCTCACTTCTTCTTTTCTCTAAACTCTTTTCTTAACTCACGCACTTCTTTGAAGAATTGCAAATAAGCAAATATTCGCCCCCCCCCCCGCACATTATTAGCTTTTATGAGTGCTTCACCCAATTTGTAAGTAAAGCATTGTTTTTCTTTAATTGCTTCTTTGTAGTCTGGGTAAGATTCTAGTTTGGGGAGTTTTAAGCTAGGATTCTTTGCTACTTTTTCTTGATATTTTCTTTGTTCTTCTCTATGGAATTCTTTGATATAGCTAAGCACATAAGGCATTCGCACCCACCCCAAAAAGCTCCTTGCATTGAGTATCATTGCAGAACCTAGTTTATAGGCTAAGTGGGAGTGGATTCTAGTTTTAGAATCTATGAAAGATTCCATTTGTTTGATTTTGTTTTGGAATGCTATATTTTGGGTTTGAAGCTGTTTATTTGGCTCATTTGGTAATTTTTGCTTTGCAGTATTATTTTTATTTTCAAACCCAAAACGATACTTTTGTCCCATCGCCAAACAAACAAAGCTTATAGCACTTGCCATATCATTCTGTGATTCCGATATTCTTGCCGCAACAATACTAATTCTCTTGAATTTTTCATTTGCATTAAGTTTATAATCTTGAAAGTATTCTCTATATTCCACATAATTTTGCTTGGTCCATAATAGCGTGTTAATAAAATGCTCAAAATTTTCAAAAGTAAATAAATGCATGAGAGTATATTCTACTTTATCTGCTTGATTATTTGCGAAGTATAGATGGAACATAGCTATGTAGGTAGCAAAATTATTTTTATCTAATTCTAAATATTTATTCAATATAGAAACATTATGAGATAGACCCTTATTAAGTTTCTTGGATAGATTGAAAAAGTAAGCCAAAGAAGCTGCACGAATAAGAGGTTCAACTTCAATATTTAAACCAGCTTCAATAATACTGTATTGCTCCTCAAGAGAAAATTTTTCATTAAAATGAACGATTTTGGCTCGATCAATAAAAGAACTCAATATAGAAAATGTGGATTCTTTTGGGCAATAAATCTCTTTAGCTTGAGACATAAAAACTAAATCAAAAATCGTATCTTGCATTCTTGTTAAAGACAACCCACTCTTAAAGTCATCAGCCAATTGAATCTTAATTTCGCGATTAAAGGCATTGAAATAATCTTTAATCTTTTGGACTAATGCCTTTTCGTCACTGAATAAGACAATATTTTTAGTTGCGTTTAACTTTATAATATGAGCTACAATCTCTATCGGAGAAATTCTATTCATAGGTGCTCTATCAGTATAGCTAAAATACATTCTTCTCTGTAAATGATCAAAAACCACATCTCCCACCCTGATATGTATCGCTATGAAATCATCTTGAAAAGCCTCTTTGGCAGAGATAATTAGTTGTTGATATTCTGGGGTAAAATCTATCTCATTCCATATTCTTATAGCTTCTTTGTTGAAATCCTCTCCATCGAAGTCTTTAAAATGGCTTTTACCTAGAAAAACCGAAGTATAATATCCGCCCCAATAATATTTATAAGAACCCTTAGCAAGATCACTGATGTAATACCGATTTGCAAACAAATCACTCGAATAAATTTGCGGTAAAGGGTAGTGATATTTTTCCAAAAAAGATTCGGTAAAAATATTTTCTTTGGAATCCACAAAAACCCCTTTTTCAGAAGCATTTCTTATATTCCAAACAAAACCAAATTTTAAACCAGACTTATCCGCACAATATTTTGCAAACAAAAAATTAAGAATCCTTGAACCAAAACCATCCCCTCTTCCACACATAAGAAGAGCTGGAAATTTTCTTTTAAAAATTTTCACTTCAGGTAACGACAAATTTTCGTTAGAGCTTATTTTTAAAGTTTTTATCCAAATCTTAGAATACAGCAGAATACGAACATTATTCGCAGAATCACTTTCAAAATGACTCTTATCAACTTCCGCCCATTCTCCATTTATAAAACAATGAACTTCTAGCATAGGATTCTTAACATTCCATAGTTCAATATATTCAATTTTTTCCTCTTGGGTGAGATGTAGAACAATGCTTTTAGGGTTAAGATATTGTTGCGAGAAATTAATCTCAACCAAATCCTCTTCTTTCCAAATCATTCTCAGTCCCCCTCATCAAATCTACCAAATATCAGTGTAATCATATTCCCCCCCCCCCCCGCAGGTGTTTTGGCATTTAATGTGCGAATAAGCTCATTTTGGAATACAAACAAGTCTAAATCCAAGTCTCTCTTATCTACATTATAAG